>QHYE01000028.1 GCA_003224055.1 Acidobacteriota bacterium
AGAGGTCTGGTTTGTCGGCCACGGCATCAAGGATATAGGAAGCAAGGAATCGTTCGTGGTTCTTCTACAAGACCCCTTCGGAAAGGATAATAGAAAGACACTTTTTGAATCCTTTGAAGGGCGCTGGGCGAGCTCACCCGACTTTTAGCCTGATGGCCGCGCGTTAAGAAAGGGTGGGGCTGGTTTTCGCTAGCCTCTTTTCTTTACTACGGAACCGGGGGACAGACGGGAAGTTTCCCTTTGTCTGAAATCTCGAATCATGATAAACTGAAGGACTCTTATCAAACAAGTATCAGAAAACGTCCCGTCTGTCCCCGAGTTCCCGTCTCCGAGTTCCGTCCCGAGTTCCACCGAGTTCTACAGAGTCTGTTTACCTGATCGGACTGAGGTATCAGAAGCTTACTGATCCGTGAGCGCCGGGGAATTGTCCACGGTCACCTTGTTCCGCGGGTCGGGGACATGAATCGTCGTCTCGATCACGTTGGGATACTTGTCTTTCCCTTCCGCGAATGTACCCGCTGCGTTGATTTCGACGTGAACGATATAATCCCCTTCAGGAACTCCGGTGATGTCAATCCATTGGCCACTGAGCTGTTTGAAATACCAGTCTGCCCAGCCCGAAGTGATACCCTGAAACTTGCAGGTATAGCCGTTGCTCTTGTTGTCGTTGCTGTACTTGAGGAGATCTTCAAGGCAAAACGCCTGCTTATGCCCTAGTGCGACAACCTTGTGATTCAAGTTCAGGAGCTGATAGTTCGAAAATCCGGAGATGTGATAATGGTTGTGGCAGGGAGAGAAGACGAAGACTGAATAGTACGGATTGTTGGGATCGGTTGGACTTCCGACAACCAGATCGCCGTCGCCCCCATTGATCAACACCGTGTCAAAGCGCAGCAGTCGGCGGTATCCAGTTCCGCCCACTGAGCCCTCTTGAATTTCGCAACTGGTTGCGTCGAACAGCCGATCCACAATTTCCATTTGGGAGACAAATCGCTTCGGATCCACTGTCAGGTCGGGCTTGGCTCCGTTGTCGTAAATAGGAAAAAAGCGAGAAACGTCGGTGCGTTGCGCCCACGCCACGCCGACTACCAATAAAAGCAAAACCGCGGCGCTGTAAGCAATTTTCCTTTTCATCGCAGATTCTCCTTTGTCCGAGGTTCTACCGCTGGAGCCCGAAATCCTACTGCACATCGAAGGAGACCGGTGAGACGTGCGGGGAGCATACTCAGAAGTCCCAGGTTCGTCAATTAGTCCTATGGCGCCTACCGCCATCGAGGGCGGATGTGAATTGGGTGGCGCAACTCTTTGGCGTTTGGTACTTCAAAGGGTGCGGTCATTCCGCATGTTTACCACTCTTTTCCCTAACGAGCCGCCGACGATAAGGCTGCGGCCTCCAGGGCTGGCGGCTTGGCGCCCTTGATGACGAGCCAGGGGCAAGCTAGAAACTAGAAATCAGAAACTAGAAATTGGAAAAGGGAGAAGAGAAAGACCCAACCGGGAACAGAGAAAAAACCTTGGAGAATTTAGGCGAAGGCCAGGCGACCGCGCGGGGCGGGGATGGGGCGGCCGAGTTCTTTGGGGGTTTCAATCCATTCCTGAATGATGATTTCTACGTTGGCGAGAGCTTCCTTGTAGGTTTTTCCATCGGCGCTGCAGCCGGGAAGTTCGGGGACTTCGGCGATAAACCCTTCGTCGGCCTGACTCCAGTAGATGATGATCTCGTACCTAGGCATCGGCTTCCCCCGCCAAGCGGTCCCCGAGTTCCCCCGAGTTCCCAACACCTTGGCAGTCAGGGGGTAACCTTCAGATCTGCAAAATGCGCAATGGTTCCCGGCCCGACCCAAAGGGCGATTGCACCGTTCACGGGTGATTGCTTAAGGTCGTTCACGATGAGCGCAGGTTGTTCCGCTCCGTTGACATAGAGGCGCGCGCGCGATCCAGCGACCTGGATTTTCATTTGCGTCCACTGGCCGGGGATCAAATCGGCATAGGATTCATACTTTCCTGGAGTGTCCGACCGGAGTTTTTGCCACCCGAATCCGGGTATGGAGATGTACTGCACAGAATGGTTTCGTTGCAATTGGTCGTCGGCTCGCCCGTTCTTTGGGCGCAAGTAGAAGCACTCGAAATGGGACCTGTCCGCAGGGATGCGAAACGCAATACCGACAAAGCCCCGCGCCGTCGGTGGCGCGTCAGGTGCAGTGTCACCACTCAGGTTCACTTCAATGGTGCCATCCTGAAAGGAGCTTCCTGGAACGACGGCGAAACGGCCAGCATCATCCAGATCCTGTGGACCGGCATCGCTAACACGCATGGCGCCGCGGCCTAGATGCGTGACTGGCTCCACTTTGACGTTGTGTAGTTCGAGCTTGTCCAGGGCGAGACTCGCCGGTTTTTGTCGCTCTTGACCCCCTGATTGTGCCCCTGAACTAATCAAGAGAACGGCTAACGTAAAAACACAGGTCGATTCGGATTTCATTGGTCCCTCTCTTCCATTGCGCTTTTGAACCTTGAACTCTTGGACCTCCCGCCCCGCCTTCTGCTTGCTGCCTGGCTATGCTAGCATCGGGCTTACACTATTCCCGATGGATTTTGCGCTTAACGACCACCAAAAACTGATTCGCGATACCGTCCGCCAATTCATGGAGGCGGAAGTGCGCGCGTCCGTCAAGGAGATGGAGAAGGAAGAAAAATTTCCGGCGGAGGCGATTAAGAAACTCGGCGAGATGGGCTGCTGCGGGATGCTCGTGCCGGAAGCGTGGGGCGGGCCGGGATTCGACACGGTTTCGTATGTGCTGATGCTGGAGGAAGTAGCGCGCGTGTTCACGGCGCTGTCCACCGCGCTGGGAGTGACGAATTCGGCGGTGCAGGCGCCGCTGCTGCTGTTTGGCACCGAAGCGCAAAAGAAAAAATATTTGAGGCGCATGGCGACGGGAGAAACGCTTGGCGCATTTTGTTTGACGGAGCCTGCTGCTGGTTCCGACGCCGCGGGAATTCAGGCGCGCGCGGTGCGCGTTGGCGATTGCTACAAGCTCAACGGAACGAAGACCTGGGTGACGAACGGCAGCGTAGCCGGCGTGCTGCTGGTTTTTGCGAAGACCGATCCCGCGGCGGGCGGGAAAGGCATCAGTGCGTTTCTGGTGGAGCCGGGATTCGCTGGTTTTCGGGCCGGGCGGCATGAGGACAAGATGGGGCAGCGGTCGTCGCCGTCGGTTGAAATTTTGCTGAATGATTGCGTGGTGCCGGTGGAGAATCGGCTGGGCGAAGAGGGGCAGGGGTTGAAGATTGCGCTGAGCGCGCTGGACGGCGGGCGCATCGGGATTGCGGCGCAGGCTGTCGGCTTGGCGCAAGGCGCGCTGGAAGAAACCGTTAAGTATGCGAAGCAGCGCGCGGCGTTTGGGAAGAAGATTGCGGAGTTTCAGGCGATTCAGTGGATGATTGCGGACATGCAGACGGAGATTGAGGCGGCGCGCGGGCTGACGCATTACGCCGCTTGGCTGAAGGATGCGCATCCCACGAAAGTGGGCGCAAGCGCTTCCAAGGCCAAGCTTTACGCCAGCGAGATGGTGAACCGGGTGGTGTATAAGGCGGTGCAGGTGCATGGCAGCGCGGGGTATTCGCGGGAGACGGATGTGGAGCGCATGTACCGGGATGCGCGGGTGATTACGATCTATGAGGGGACGAGCGAAGTGCAGCGGATGATCATTGCGCGCGAGCTGCTTGGTAAAGCTAGTTGAGATGCAGAGGCCGGGCTTTAGCCCGGCGCTGTCGCTTGTAGTGGCCGGTCTCAGACCGGTGTCTTTCTTTCGAATGAGGGATTGAGATTCTCCTCGCACAATGCGCTCGGAGGTGAAGAGGTTGACGACAGGGGCTGAAGGAAAAAAGAGCCGAGTCTTGAGCGGGATGCGACCGACGGGGCGGCTGCACATTGGGCATTATTTCGGCGCGTTGCAGAATTGGGTGCGGCTGCAGAATGATCCTTCCTACGAGTGCTTCTACTTTATTGCGGATTGGCATGCGCTGACGAGCGACTATGCGGATTCGTCAGCGATTGCGGAGAACACGCTGCAGATTATGATTGATTATTTGGCGGCGGGGTTGGATCCGCAGAAGAGCGTGATTTTTCAGCAGTCGGTGATTCCGGAGCATGCGGAGTTGCATTTGTTGTTGTCCATGGTGACGCCGCTGGGGTGGTTGGAGCGGGTGCCGACGTACAAAGAGGCGCTGGAGAATGTGAAGGATAAGGATCTGCACAATTACGGGTTCCTCGGGTATCCGGTGCTGCAGACGGCGGACATTGTGATTTACAGTCCACCCGCCGAGGCGGGCAAGAAGGCCGCGCCACTTTACGTGCCGGTCGGCGAGGATCAGGTTTCGCACGTGGAGATTTCCCACGAAATTGTACGGCGGTTCAACCTCTTTTATGGATTCGAACTGGACGAGACTCTGCGGAGCAAGAGTTCGGCGGGCCTTTGCGGAAACTTCTGCCTGGCCCTGGGAATTCATGGACACACGCCCTCCATGCTTGATTTTCCGCTGGGCTCGGAGAAGTGGGCCGAGTTTGTCTCGCGCGTGAGAGCACGCATATTAGAAATAGGAATTGATAACGCCATTGAACACCTGAAGGCTGGGGCAGTGGCGGACATGGTCAAATTTGCACCCGTGTTGCAGGAGCCCGAAGTAAAGCTGACGCTGACGCCGAGGATCCCCGGGACGGACGGGCGGAAGATGTCGAAGAGTTATGGGAATGCGATTACGCTGAGCGAGAGCGACGCGGACATTCGGGCGAAGACGAAGGTGATGGTGACGGACCCGGCGCGGAAGCGGCGGACGGATCCGGGAAATCCGGACGTGTGTCCGGTGTATGACTGGCATAAACTGTTCTCGACGCGAGAAACGCTGAAATGGGCGGCGGAGGGTTGCCGGACCGCGGGGATTGGATGCATCGAGTGCAAGGCGAAGATGGCTGATCATTTGATTGAGTGGATTGCGCCGGTGCGAGAGCGACGAGTGGATTATGAGAAGCATCCCGGGCGGGCGCTGGAGATTTTGGATGAAGGGTCGAAGAAGGCGCGGAAGGTGGCAAAGGGAACGATGGAGCGGGTGAGGGAGTCGGTTTTTGGTTGGGAGAAAAAACGAGACGAAATTAGAAATAGTGAAGTAACGAGGTAACGAAGGAAGAGAATGGCGACGCCGTACAAAATCAATATACCGATGTATGAGGGGCCGCTGGACCTGCTGCTGGATTTGATCAAACAGCAGAAGATGAATATTCACGATATTCAGATTTCTAAAATTACGGCGCAATATTTGGATTACTTGCACAAACTGGAAGAATTGGACGTGGATGTGTCTTCGGAATTTATTTATATGGCGGCGACGCTGATCTACATCAAATCGAAGATGCTGCTGCCGCCGGATCCGCTGGCCGGGCCGGAAGAGGCGGAAGATCCGCGGGCGGACCTGGTGCAGCGCTTGGTGGAACACGAGAAATTCAAGAATGCGGCGCAGCTTTTGTATCAGAAGCAGCAGATTGAAGAGAATGTGTGGTCGAAGCCGGACAAGTCGCTCTACAACGACGAAGGGACCGAGGGCGATTTGGTGGTTTCGCTCGTGGATTTGGTGAGAGTGTTCCAGCAGGTGCTGGAGCGGCGGAAGGAAGTGTCGCGGATCGAGCTGCGGCACGAAGAGTTTACCGTGGCGCAGATGATCGCGCAGATCCGGGCGCAGATTCTGGCAAGCGCGGACAATGCGGTGAATTTAGTTCGGTTTTTTGAGGCTTGCCCTTCGCGGCACGCAATGATTGTGGCGTTTTTGGCGGTTCTCGAGATGGTCAAGTTGCAGGCGGTGGCGCTGGCGCAGGAGAAACCGTTTGGGGAGATTCTGGTGCGGAAGCATAAGATGTTTGATTTGGCGTTTGATGAGGCGGGCGGGATCAAGCAGATTGATGAGGAGTACAGATAGGAAGTGACTGGTGATTGGTGACTCGTGACTGGTGAAGAGAAGAGAGATTTCTCTCTGCGCAGGCCGACCCTTCGCAGGAGCGAAGGGGAAGAGAAATCGTCGGCCTGCTCCGTTCGAAATGACGGGGCGAGGTGGTTAAGTGGAGGGAAGCCAGGGATAGATCGACTGAGCATGAGGCCAAGATGACTAACGAAGAGAGAAGAGCGGCGTTGGAAGCGATTATTTATGCGGCGGATGAGCCGGCGACGATCGAGCAACTGGCGAGGGCGCTGGGGGAAGAGAAATTGGCGGTGCAGGCTTCGCTGGATGAGCTGGTGGCGAGCTATGCGAGCGAAGAGCGCGGGATCGAGATTCGCAGGGTGGCGGGCGGGTACAAACTGTTCACCAAGCCGCAGCAACATGACGTGGTGCGGCGGTTCATCAAGAGCTTGCGGCCGCCGCTGCGGCTCTCCATGCCGGCGCTGGAGACGCTGGCGGTGATTGCGTACAAGCAGCCGGTGACTTCGCCGGAGATTTCGGAGATCCGCGGGGTGAATACGGCGGGGGTGATCAGCACGCTGCTGGACAAGCATTTGATTACCACGGCGGGACGGAAAGAAGTGATGGGGCGGCCGATTCTTTATAAGACGTCGAAGGAGTTTTTGCTGCGGTTTGGATTGAGCGATTTGGACGAGTTGCCAAGCTTGAAGGAGTTTGAGGCGCTGGCGCGGGAGGCGCTGGGGAGTGATGAGGGGTTTGCACCGGCGGAATCGGTGGAGATGGGGGATCATTCGCATGAAACTCCATCGGACGCCATCGCGCACGTCGGGGAAGAGCTAGCCGAGGCAGAAGCACAACGCGAACACGAGGCTGCAGCGACATCCGAAGGCATGCCCTCCGGCCAACTGGATGAAGATCCGCCGGCGGTAAAGTCTACGGCGGCAGGCGAGTGACTTAGGGTTCGAACTCATAGGGTGGTTGCACACTTGGGAAGCAAACATAAACAACTCACGGCCATGCTGGCCATGCTCGGACTGGCGATTGGATATGCACTCTTCGCTTACCTCGAACTTACAAGTTCCCATTTGGGTGAGCGGAGCGATCTCCTACTGCTGGTAGGGAACATCCTTTGTCCACCTGCCCTCTTGTCAATTTTCCTGTTCGACTTGAATGCGCATGCAGTTGAGGCTTTTATCGCCTGGTCGATCATTGCGCTCCTGAACGCGGGCTTCTACGCAGTGATTGGAAAACTGATTGGAAGATTTCTACTGCGGAAGCCACAACCCACTGCAAACTGAGCGGCGGCTCTACACAAAAGCGATTCGTGACAAATATGCGGGAACGATTGCAGAAGATTATTGCGCGGGCTGGGATTGCTTCGCGGCGGCATGCGGAGCTGCTGATCCTCAGCGGACAGGTGAAGGTGAACGGGCGCGTGGTGCGGGAGCTGGGGACCAAGGCGGACGCGGCCAAAGACCGGATTGAGGCGGCAGGGCGAGTCGTCGAAGCGAAAGAGGGGCGGCGCGTATACATTTTGCTGAACAAGCCGCCGGAAGTGGTGTCGGCGATGGCGGACCCGGAGGGGCGGAAGACGCTGCGAAACTTTTTGCGAGGATTGCCGGAGCGGGTGTTTCCGGTGGGGAATCTCGAGTATGCGGCGTCGGGGCTGGTGTTCATGACGAATGACGGCGACCTGGCGGCGGAGATGCTGAAGAATTGGGCGCAACTGGAGCAGGTCTATCACGTCAAGGTGAAGGGAATGTTGACGCTGCCGGACCTGGAGCGGCTAGGAAAAGAGATTGGCGTACGGATGCAAACGGTGCGGCAGCCGGATGCATCGCGCGGCCGAGCGGCGAATTTTTGGTATGAAGTGCGGATGCGGGATTCGAAAAAGGAGGAGATGCGGCGCGTGCTGGTTAAGGAGAAGCATCCGGTGGAGAAGCTGAAGCGCATCGGGCTGGGGACATTGACCGTGGAGGAAATACCGCGGGGGAGATACCGGTTGCTGGCGGAGAAGGAAGTGGATGCATTGAGAAAGGGAACCCTGGCCGGCACGAGCGAGAAGGAAGACAAGAGGCGAGAGGAAGGAAGAAACCGGAATTTAGCGCGGAAGACACAGAGAAGAATGAAGAGAAAAGCAGATTCCTCGCTGCGCTCGGAATGACAATGTTGGGGTGGAGCGAAGTGGAAGTACCGGAGCAAGAGAGGCAAGGAGCACAGCCAGATTGGCTGTGCCACGCAGGAAAGAGAAAAGCACCGGTCTGAAGACCGGCCACTACAACCGTACGCTGGAGAATCCGCGCAGAATGGCTACCGAACGATTGCAGAAAATCATGGCGGCTTGCGGGATTGCGTCGCGTCGCAAGGCGGAGGAGCTGATTGCGGCGGGGCGGGTGACGCTTAACGGAGCCGTGGTGACGGAGCTGGGCACGAAGGCCGACGCGGAGCGGGACGAAATCTGCGTGGATGGAAAGCCGCTGAAAGGACCCGAACGGCTTCTTTATTTTCTGCTGCACAAGCCGAAGGGGTACGTCACCACGGTCAGTGACCCGGAAGGACGCTTGACGGTGATGGAGCTGATGAAGAAGTGTCCGGAGCGTGTGTATCCCGTGGGGCGGCTGGACTATGCCAGCGAAGGCTTGCTGTTGATGACCAACGACGGGGCACTGGCGCAGAAGCTGATGAAGGCGGGCTCGCACGTGCCGAAGACGTATCTGGTGAAAATCAGCGGGAAGCCCGGTGAGAAGGATCTCAGCCGTTTGCGGACAGGAATTACGATTGAGCTGGAAGATGGGAAGCGGGTGAAGACTTCGCCAGCGAAAATTCGCCTTGTGGAAGATGGGGCGAATCCCTGGTATGAGGTGATTCTGATTGAGGGGCGCAATCGGCAGATTCGGCGAATGTTCCAACGCGTAGGATTTAACGTGGAAAAGATCAGGCGGGTGCGGTTGGGGCCGTTGGTTTTGGATGTTCCACCGGGGAAATTTCGAGAGCTGACGAAGGGGGAAGTGGAGCAGTTGAAGAGTTTGTAGCAGTAAGAGAATGGCCACCGCGCGAGGGCAATGGACTGGCTGGAGAGCAAGGGGAGAAGTAGAATAGAAGAGATGACACGGACGATTGAAGAGCTCATACCGGATTACCTGCGCGGATTACCTGTTTACGTTCCGGGAAAACCCATTGAAGAAGTGGAACGCGAGCTGAAGATTCAGGCGGTGAAGCTCGCCTCGAATGAGAATCCGCTGGGGCCGTCGCCGAAAGGAATTGAAGCAGCGAAAGCGGTTTTGGCGGACGCGAACCGGTATCCGGATGGCGGGGCGCACCGGCTACGGGAGACGCTGGCTGAGCGGATTGGAATCGCACCGGAAGAGATTTTTGTGGGGCTGGGGTCGAGCGAAATTATTGACCTGGCATCGCGAGTGTTGCTGCGAGCAGGGCTGCAGGGGCTGACTTCGGATGGAACGTACGCGCCGTTTTCGGTGGCGATTCGCGCGAGCGGGGCGGAACTGGTGCTGGTGCCGCAGCGCCACTATGCGTTTGATCTCAACGCCATGACGGAAGCGATCACGCCGAAGACCGGCCTGATTTACCTGGCGAATCCGAACAATCCAACGGGAAGCGCGTTCACGGCGAGAGAGTTTGGAGATTTTCTGGAGAAGGTGCCGGATGGCGTGCTGGTGGTGCTGGATGAAGCGTACATTCATTACGCGGTGAGCGTGGGATTGCGGGATTCGGTGGAAGCGTACCGGAAGCGCAAGAATTTGCTGATCCTGCGGACGTTTTCGAAAGTGTATGGACTCGCGGGGCTGCGGATTGGGTATGCGATCGGGACGGCCGAGCTGCTTACGGCAATGAACAAACTGCGAACGCCGTTCAATACTTCCGGCGTGGCGCAGGCGGCGGCGCTGGCGGCTTTGGATGACAAGGAGCACGTGGAGCGGTGCATCGCGGCGAATGCAATCGAGCGGAAGCGGTTGAGCGAGGGCTTGACGAAGCTGGGATTGCGGCCGGTGGTGAGCGAGGCGAATTTTGTGTTTGTTCCGGTGGGGCCGGATGCGAAAGAGGTCAGCGACGAACTTTTGCACCTTGGAGTGATCGTGCGGCCGCTCGGATGGATGGGATTGCCGGAAGCGATCCGCATTTCCGTGGGCGTGACGGAAGAAAATGAAAAATGTCTGGCGGCGCTGGGGCAGGTGCTGGCGAAGCGCGCCGGTACGAGCGAACTCGCGGCGCGATGAGAGTCCTGCTGCCGGATGGCGCCGTGGGCGGCGCCGATCCGATTCTTGAAATCCTTAGAAAATACAAAAGCATTGCCGTAGTTGGATTGTCTTCGAACCCGATGCGGCCGAGCTACGGCGTGACGGAATACATGCAATCGGCGGGCTACCGGATTATTCCCGTGAATCCGAACGAGACAGAAGTGCTGGGAGAGAAAAGCTACGCGCGGCTGGAGGACGTGCCGGAGAAAATTGAGATCGTGGATATTTTCCGGCGGGCGGAAGAAGTGGCGGCGGTGGTGGAAAGCGCGATTCGCGTGGGCGCGAAAGCCGTCTGGATGCAACTTGGCGTCGAGAATGAGGCTGCGGCGGAACGCGCACGAGCGGCAGGGCTGGCGGTGGTGGAAGATTCTTGCATTTTGATCGAGCACCGGAAAAGATTGCGGCAACTGAATTCCTGAGTTTGTTACCATTTCACGCGACATTTTGTTTGAGGAGAAACCGATGAGGGTTTTCGGACGGTTGCTGATGTGTTTCGTGTTGATGGGCTGGGCTGCGGCGATGGCGGCGGGACCGGATTGGGAAGCGCTGGGGAAGCGGTGGTGGGCGCACGTGCAATTCTTGGCGGATGACAATCTGGAAGGGCGCGACACGGGAAGCGCGGGGTTTGAGAAGGCAGCGGCGTACGTCACGGAGCAGTTTCGAAAGCTCGGACTGAAGCCGGCAGGCGAGAAGGGGTACGCGCAAAGCGTCGAGTTTAATGTGATGCAGATTGATGAGAACGGGTCGTCGATCGAGTTGGTTCGCGATGGGAAAAGCACGCCGGTGAAACTGGGCGACGAGGCGTTCTTCGAGCTGGTGCATTCGGAATTGCCGGCGACGGCGGAGGCCGCTGCAGTGTTTGTCGGCTACGGGCTAACGGTGCCGGAGCTAAATTATGACGATTTTGCGGGGCAGGAAGTGCGGGGAAAGATCGCGGTGTACGTGAAGGGCGGGCCGAAGACAATGTCGACGGAGATCAAGGCGCATTATCAGTCCGGCGATGAGCGGCGGAAGGCGCTGCGGAAGGCTGGGGCGATTGGAGTGGCGGAAATTCCGAATCCGAAAGCGACGGAGGTGCCGTGGTCGCGAACGGCGGCGGCGCGGCTGCAGCCGGATATGGAATTGAGCGATAAGGCGGCTGGAAAGCAGAGTGACTTACAAGTGGCACTGGCGATCAATCCGGCGTACGCGGACGCGTTGTTTGCGGGCAGCGGGCATACGTTTCAGGAAGTTTTGGACGCGATGGATGCGGACAAGCCGTTGCCTCATTTTGCGGTGGAGGCAAAAGTGAAGACGCGGTTGAACATGAAAAAGTGGAAAGTGAAATCTGTGAATCTGGCAGGCGTGCTGGAAGGCAGCGATGCGGTGCTGCGGAAGGAGTACGTGGTGGTCAGCGCGCATTTGGACCACCTGGGAATTGGGGCGCCGGTAAACGGCGACAAGATTTACAACGGCGCGATGGATGATGCGTCGGGAATCGCCTCGCTGGTGGAAATTGCACGCGGGATTAAGGAATCGGGCGCGAAACCGAAGAGGTCGATTTTGTTCTTGGCGGTGACCGGCGAGGAAAAAGGATTGCTGGGGTCGCGATACTTTGCGGAGCACCCGACGGTGGAGCGGAAAAGTATCGTGGCGGATTTGAATATGGACATGTACTTGCCGCTCTTTCCACTGAAATATTTGGAAGTGCAGGGACTGAATGAATCGACGCTGGGGGAGGATATTCGCGCGGTTTGCGCGGAGGCGGGAGTGCAGGTGCAGGCGGACAAGCAGCCGGATCACAACCGGTTTATTCGGAGCGATCAGTATAGTTTCATTCGAAAGGGAGTGCCGGCGCTGGCGTTCAAGTTTGGGTGGGTGCCGGGGACGCTGGAAGAGAAAAAATTCAATGATTGGTACAAGGAGCGGTATCACGGGCCGGCGGATGATGTGAGTCAGCCGGTGGATTTGGTTGGGGCGGCGCAGTTCAATGCGATTCTTGGGAAGCTGGCGACGCGCGTGGCGGATGAAACGGAACGGCCGCGGTGGAAAGCGGAGAGTTTTTTCAAACGGTTCGCGCAATAGCGGAGAGGTCAGTGCGGAAGCGGAAAAACGAGGAGGCTGCGCTTGCCGGGGATGATGACGGCGAGGAAACGGCCGTCGGGAGAAATGGCGAAGTCGCGGAAGGTGAGGCTGTGAAGGATGGGGGCGGGGACGGGCTGAGAGATGGGGATGTCCTGGCCGGGAGAGTGGGCGCTGAGGGGCGGTAGGTCGATCCAAACGAGGTCGCCGGATTTCTTTTCGATGGCGCGCTTGAGGAGAATGCGCGATTCGTCGGGTGACCAGCGGAAAACGCCGAGGCCGACGCGAAGGCGCGCTAGAAGGTTGGGCGAAGCGAGATCGCGGACTTCCAGAATTTCCTTATCAACAAAATAGGCCACTTTTTTGCCGCTGGGAGAGACGCTTAGCCCGCCTTCGTAGCTGTCGAGCGTGGCGAGCTCTTTGTCGTCTTCGGTGAACAGCTCGATTCGCTGGAGGCGGGACGGCCCGGTCATGGCGTGGTCCTGTTCCACGGCGATGGCGGAAGGCACGCCGGGAAGAGGGACGACATCGCGAAAAGTCCGATCCTGGTGAGGCGACTTGAAAGTGCCGGTATTGAGGCGTGTGGCTTTGAGGGAGAAAAGCAGGCGAGGCTTTACGGCTTCGGAGAGGAAGTTGATCGTGACGCTGTCGGGGAGGAAGAACGGGTCCGCAGCATCGGGAATGATGCTGTCGCCTTTCGCGATGCGAATTTCTTTGCCGCTGTCGTCGAGGAGAAGCGTCTGGAAGGAGTCTTCGGCTTTGCCGGAGTCGTCGACCACGGTGGTGGTGAGAAGTTCAGCGAGGATGATGCGGCCGTTGGCGGAGAAGCGGAAGGAATTTCCGATGTAGCTGAAGGGCTGGTTGCCGCGGGTGAATTTCTGGCCTTCGAGGAGGCGACGGTGCTTGCCGCCGGCGTCCTGCAGCCAGATGTCGTCGTGTTCGAGGTCGTAGAGCTTAGTTTTGAAATTGCGGTGGACAGAATAGACGATGCGGCCGTCGGGAGTGTAGGCGAAGGCGGTGATGTCTTCGTCGATGGTTTGGAGGGGCTTGTCGAGGTTTTGGGCGCGAGCGGCTGGCAGGGAACAACACCCCGCAACGAGGCAAATCAGCGAGCAGAGTTGGATGACCCAGTGAAAGCGGCTGCGGGAACAGGGGCAAATCATTGCTTGGATCCGGGATGGGGCCCGGTGTAGTCCGAACAGCAGGGTTTTTGAACAGGAGTGAATTCCATAAATTCGACGCGGGTGTCATCCGGATCGTAGAGGTTGAGCTGCCATTTGCCGCCGCGGCCGATCTTGGGTTCTTCGCCGGGCTTCCAACCGTTCTTGATGAGTTGCTCCCTTGCGACTTTGATGTCTGGAACGCCCAGAGCGATGTGATTCATCACGCCGAGCGTATGGTGGTCCGCGTTGGCAGGAACATTGAGCATGTATTCGATCCAGTCGGTGCCGTCGGGGACTTGCATGTTGACCCAGCTGGTCTCGTCGTCTTTCCTTCCACCCTGCCAGTAGAGGTGGAAGCCGAGGATGTCTTTGTAGAAGCGATCCATGGCAGCGCGATCATGCACGACGAAGCCGGCATGGATGAGCTTGGAGCTGACTTGAGACCTAGACCAAACCCCGGAATGGGAATCTGGTTGTTGCACAAATGCGATGCAGTGCCGCTCCGCGTCGACGACTTCGAATTGCTGGCTTTCGTTATCCAGACTGTAAATTTCGCCGGTCTTAACCCCGTGGGCTTCCAAGTAACGCTTAAGGCCCGCGACACTCGAAGTCGCGAACACTATCGCGGTGACGAGATTCGATGGATCGGCGGAGCTTGGTTGATCGAATTCGATGCTTTGGAGCCCATTCACGTCAACGCAGGGCACGACGATAGCGTGGCAGCCGCTCTTGTTAGAGCTGAATCCGAGTTTCTTTTCGTAGAAACCGCGCGAGTTTTCGAGGTCCGACACGGTGATACGCACATACGCAATTCCAGTGATAGATGGTCGCACAGGCGGATCTTGCGCAGCAGCCCATGCGCAAAGAACCAAACTCCCGAGTGCCCCGAAGATACGTTTCACGCATTCACCTCAAGTTGCCGATCGAGATTTTATCTTACGAATTTCGTCGAGACGAGCACGAAGGCGGCTCTCGAAGCCCTGGTCGGTGGGCTTGTAGTAGGAGCGGCCGGCGAGACTGTCGGGGAGGCAGGACATGTCAGTGACTTTATCATCGAAATTGTGGGCGTATTTGTAGCCTTGGCCGTAGCCGATGTTTTTCATGAGGCCGGTGACGGCGTTGCGAAGGTGGAGGGGAACGGGATCGGCTTCGGTTTTCTGGACGTCTTCGAGGACGGCGCCGTAGCCGGTGTAAAGAGCGTTTGATTTTGGGGCGAGCGAGAGATAGACGGCGGCTTGCGCGAGAGCGAGATGGCCTTCGGGTGCGCCGAGGAAATCGAACGCGTCTTTGGCGGCGAGAGTGACCGCGAGGGCGCCGGGTTCGGCCAGGCCGATGTCTTCGCTGGCCATGCGAACCATGCGGCGGGCGAGATAGAGCGGGTCTTCGCCGGAGTCGAGCATACGCGCGAGCCAGTATAAAGCCGCGTCGGCGTCGGAATTGCGAACAGATTTGTGCAGCGCGGAGATGAGATTGAAGTGCTCCTCGCCGGCTTTGTCGTAGCGAAGGAGTTTCCTTTGCAGGACGTCTTCGAGGAGTTCGGGAGTGATGACGCGCGGGCCTTTTTCATCAGGATGAGTGCTGCGCACGGCGAGCTCGAGCGTGTTGTAAGCGGTGCGGGCGTCGCCGTTGGCGAAGGAAGCGATCCGGAAGAGGATTTCATCGGACGCTTCGACGGATTCGTTGTTAGGTGCGACCGCTGAGCGGTCGACGCCAAAACCGTGTTCTTTGTCGTTGAGGGCGCGGCGGAGGAGTTCGGCGATTTGCGGCGTGGTGAGCGGATCGAGGACGTAAACCTTGGTGCGCGAGAGAAGCGGCGAGATGACTTCGAACGAGGGATTCTCGGTGGTGGCGCCGATGAAGATGATGTGGCCGGCTTCGACGTGAGGGAGAAACGCATCCTGCTGGGCTTTGTTGAAACGATGAACTTCATCCACGAAGACGATGGTGCGGTGGCCGCTGCGGGATTTCTGTTCGGCGACGGCCATGACTTCCTTGATTTCCTTGATGCCCGCGAGAACGGCGCTGAAGGAGACAAATTCAGAACTCGTCAGACGTGCGATGAGGCGCGCGAGCGTCGTTTTTCCGCAGCCCGGCGGTCCCCAGAAAAGCATGGAGCCGAGATTGTCGTTTTCGATTTGGACGCGCAGGGATTTGCCCGGGCCGAGAAGTTTTTCCTGGCCGATGAATTCATCGAGCGTGCGCGGCCGCATGCGCTCGGCGAGCGGCTGGTTGGCGGCGGGAACGTCGGGCTCAGTGGCCTTAGGAAGATGGGAGAAGAGGCTCACGGTTGTCTTGGAAACTGCGGCAAGGAATTTCGTTGGCGAGCAGCTTCGTAGAAAAGAACGGCGGCGGCCGCCGCGGCATTGAGCGATTCGACTCCGCTGGCCATGGGAATGCGAATGCGCGCGTCGGCGCTGCGCTCGATTTCTTCGGGAAGGCCGGCACCTTCGTTGCCGACGAGCAATGCCACAGGTTCGCACCAATCGACTTCCCAGGGGGCGAGAAGCGGCTGCTCGCCGTCGCGAGGCTCGTGCGCGCTCGAAGCAAGCGTGCGAATTCCCGCCACCTTGAATTGAGTGAGCAGGATCGCAAGAGAGGCCCCGGCGAGAATGGGAAGATGAAGCGCAGCTCCCGCCGAGGCGCGAAGAGCTTTTGGCGAAAAGGGGTTGGCTGTGCCGCTGATGCCGGAAGCGGCGGTGGCCGCGCCGGTAGCGCCAAAGGCGGCGGCGGTGCGCAGGATGGTGCCGACGTTTCCGGGATCCTGGACTCCAGCAAGGGCGACAAGCAGAGGAGCGCACGCAGAAGCCGGGGCGCGAACGAGGTCGTCAAACGAAGTCTCGCGGGGATGGACGAGTGCCGCGACGCCCTGCGGGTGCTCGGTGTCGGCGAGACCTTCGAAAAGACGGTCCGTGGTGTAGAGCGTGGGAAAGGCCATCTCCGGCCGGTCAATGATAGGAGAGAGACGCTGGTGATGGCGTTTGCCGGATTCGCTGAAGAGCACGGCTTGGATGGGGCAACCAGAAAGCAGCGCTTCTTCGACGAGCCGGGCTCCTTCGACGCCGACGAATCCATTTTCCGTGGGGAAGCCGCCGCGGAGCGCCATGCGGAACTCTTTGAGCCAGCGATTGTCGCGGCTGCTGATGAGCGCGGGCTCACCAGCGGGGCGCGCGTTGCGAGCGGCTTTTCCAGGCGTGGCCATCACGTGGAGAGTAGCAAACTTCGTGCTGCGGACGCCATTTCCCGAACGTCGTACTTATTCCTGAAACGTCACGCAGACGCCGTTGGGGTCTATCGCGCCGAACTCTTTCGTGCCCCAGGGCTTGGTTTGCAGTGGGCCGTTGGGATGCACTTTGCCTCCGCGTTGTTGGTATTCGGCATACAGGGCTTCGATGCCTTTTACGGCGAGGCGCACCATGGTCTGGTCGCCGACCTTGCACGCCAGTTCTTTGTCGCTCATGCCGGCTATGTGCAAGTAGGCGTCGCCGCGGTTGATTCCTACGTAGGTCGGCGGCGTGGCGTCGCGAAAGGTTTCCTTGAAGCCGCAGACCTCTGTCCACCAATGGAGGGACTTCGTTGTGTCGGCGGCAGGAAGAACGGGGATCGCCCATTTTATGATCGGGTCCATGTCCGAAGCATAATCGAATCCAGCTGAATCTCCTACAACAGGCAAGTCCGCATCGTTAGGCCGTAACGCCGCCCGCTTTGGACGAAGCGGTTTTCTCGAGGTCCGAAGTGGATTCGCGAGCTGCGAGCCGCGAATGAACGCCGGCAAGGAGCTCGAAGGAGCGAAGCCGCGCAGCGTGGTCATAGATGTGAGCGGTGACGATAATCTCGTCGGCTTGGGTCACGTCGATGAATTTCAGCAATGCGCGCTCGACGGTTTCCGGCGAACCTACTGTGGAAACCAGCAGGGTCATGGCGGCCGAAGCTTTTTCGGCGGGAGACCAGAACGCATCGATATCGTCAATCGGCGGAGGAACCTGCCCGGGCCTGCCGCGACGGAGATTCGTGAAGGACTGCTGGAGAGAGGTGAAATGGTGCTGCGCTTCCGCATCGGTTTCCGCGACGATGGCATTCAACCCCACCATGGCGTAGGGACGATCGAGTTGCCTGGAGGGCTTGAAGCGCGAGCGATAGAGATGGAGCGCTGCCATCATGTCCGCCGGCGCAAAATGCGATGCGAAAGCAAAGGGCCGGCCAAGCATGGCTGCGAGTTGCGCGCTGAAGAGGCTCGAGCCCAACAGCCAGATGGGAACGCGCAGACCTGCCCCGGGAACGGCGCGAATTTCCTGACCGGGTGCCGCCTCCTCGAAATAGGAAATGAGCTGCTGGACGTCCTGAGGGAAATTGTCAGCGGTGGAAACCATGTCGCGGCGCAGGGCACGCGCAGTGGGCATGTCCGTTCCGGGAGCGCGTCCGAGGCCAAGATCGATGCGGCCCGGGTAAAGCGAAGCGAGCGTGCCGAACTGTTCCGCGATGACGAGCGGAGAATGATTGGGCAGCATGATGCCGCCGGAGCCGACGCGAATCGTCTTGGTGCCTCCGGCGATGTAACCAATCACAACCGCCGTAGCGGCACTGGCGATGCCGGGCATGTTGTGGTGTTCGGCGAGCCAATACCGGTTGTAGCCCCAGGACTCGGCGTGCTGGGCGAGATCGAGGCTGTTGCGCAAAGCGTCAGAAGCCGTCGCGCCTTGCGGTATGGGGCAAAGGTCCAAAATAGAAAGTGGAATCACAGATAGTTGGATGCTTTGGGCTTTTCGTGGGATACAGGCGTGGGAGAAGCAATCAGTCGAACGGAATGCCTGTTTTTCGAGAGATGTCGCGCAGGTCTTCGATGATAGGCATGATGAGTGGGACCCCTTTTTCGCGGCGCAATTTTTCGGCTTCGCGTTCGGGATCGCCGGGAATCAGCGGGCCGTTGGTGCCCGGGGCTGGTTTGGTGGCGCGGAAGACGCGAATGTAGTCATCGATTTGGCGCTTGAAGGAATCGGGGTCCATGAAGCCGTCGATGCGCATGGCGCCAAAGAAATGGCCGATGCCCTTGCCGACGCTGCGTTCTGGGATTTTCAGACGGAGGGCAAAGGGCGGAGCGAAGGGGCCCCAATTTGCGCCGCTGAGCACGGCACTGAGAACGTCTACCATCACAGCCAAGGCGTAACCTTTGTGGCCCCCGCGTTCGCGATCGGAGCCGAGTGGTAAGAGCGCGCCACCGTTCACGGTGTCGTCGGGATTCGTTGTGGCGCGGCCCTGGCTATCAATGCCCCAGCCGGATGGAATGGCTTGGCCTTTGCGGCGGGCCATTTCGATTTTTCCGAACGCGGCGGCGCAGGTAGCCATGTCAATCACAATGGGCGGCTCTTCCTTGCCGGGGAAGGCAATGGCGATGGGATTGGTGCCCAGCATGCGTTCCATGCCCCAGAGGGGCGTGACCAGGCTGGTGGAGTTGGTCATGGCCCAGCCGATCAAGTCGCGTTCCAACGCCTGCAGGACGTAGTAGCCGGCGATGCCGAAATGGTTGGTGTTGCAGACGCTGACCCAGCCGGAGCCGGCTTTGTCCGCCATGTCCATGGCGATGCGATTCGCCTGTGGGCCGACAACCAGGCCGAGGCCGTTGTCGCCATCGATGGTGGCGGTACTCAGCGTCGATCGCACCGTGGTGATTCTGGGTTTCGGATTGATGTGGCCTTCGCTGAGCATTCCAAAATAGCTATAGAGCCGGGCGACGCCATGCGAATCAATGCCGCGAAGATCGGCGGAAGCAAGTACATCGGCAGCCTGCGCGGCGTCTTCCGGGGGCACGCCAAAGTGGAGAAAGATGCGCGTACTGAATTCGCGCAATGCCTCGATGTGAAAAACCTTGTTTTCCATTTCGGCCACGTGCATCCTCACGGTTCCCGATTTCGATGCTGGCTGAGATTACCAAGTTCAGCTCTGGCTGCGCGCAAAACCATAGGCCAGCCGCCAACGCGCGTCAAGCCTGAGTGGGCGCGCCCGTTTCAAACCAACCGGCTGGCGGCAACAGGCTCTTATTGCGTGGGTTACGGTGGTATGGTAGCGTCGCCCAAATAAGGGCAGCGGTGGCGGAACGCTGCGAGGTGGCATCACGACTTCGCCGAAGGCCAAAAAGTTGCCGGCAGAACTGCTGCGTGTTAACGCGCAAACTCCCGAAGCGGAATTACTGCGCTATGCGGCGGATTTTCTTGCGCGCGGGGCAGTGGTTGCGATTCCTACGGACACGATGTACGGATTGGCTGCGGATCCCTTCAATCTGTCTGCGGTGGATGAAATTTATCGCGTCAAGGGGCGCCCCGAGGCGCGGGCGCTGCCCATCCTCGTAAATTCCGTTGATCAGGCGATTCTTCTTTCGCGGGAACGAATTTTTGAAGGCAGCGTGATGGAGCCCATGCCCCGGCATTTCCTGCGACTGGCGCAAAAATTCTGGCCGGGAGCGCTGACGCTGGTGGTGGAAGCGGCCAGTCGCGTACCGCTAAAAGTGACCGCGAACACCGGAAGAGTGGCGCTGCGCTGGCCGAAGAGCGCGATTGTGGAACAATTGATTGAAGAGTTTGACGGACCGGTGACGGGAACGAGCGCGAATATTTCCGGGTTCCCTTCGTGCTCGAGCGCGGCGCAGGTGATGAAGCAGCTGGGAACCAGGCTGCCGTTGGTTCTGGATGGTGGCGAGAGCGGGGCGACGCTGGCGTCCACGATTGTGGAGCTGAATGGCGATAGTTGGAGAATTGGCCGCGAGGGGGCCATTTCCGTTGCGGAAATTGAGAGGGCATTGAAGTGAGTTGGCTCGACGCTAGCTGCCGCCGGGACTAAGAACGCCGAGGAAATTGTAATCCGCGGTGGAAGAAAGAGGGAGCTCTCCCAGCGCGCGGCGGTGGACGGAGACCACGTCGTTAAACCACAGCGTTAGATAAGGAAGATCTTCGGCCAGGATTTTTTGAGCTTCGCTGCAGAGGGCTTTTCGTTTTTCCTGATTCATTTCCATTCGAATCTGATCGGTGAGCGCGTCGAGACGCGGATTGCGGTAGTGTCCGCGGTTGGCGCCGTCGGGCGGGAATCGCCGTGAGGAGAATGCGAATTCGAAGAAATCGGGATCGGTATTGGCGCCGACCCAGCGCTGGTAGGTGATCTGAAAATTTCCACGGGAAACGTCGGAGAAGAGCGTCGCGAGTTCCAGAGGGCGAAGTTCGAGTTCGATGCCGGCACGGCGCCATTGTTCCTGAAGTGCCGCGCCGATGAGGCGAGCCTGTTCATCCGTGGAGCATTTCAGCGTGAGGTGCAGGCGCACGCCATTTTGTTTGCGGGGAAAGCCGGCGGCGTCGAGAAGCTGTCCGGCGCGGGCGGGGTCGTAGGGATACTGCGCGACGTTCGCTTCGGCGGCCCAGTGGTCAGGCGGAAGCACGCCGGCGGCGAGCTTGGCCTGGCCGTGGAGGAGATAGCGAATCAGCGCGTCGCGATCGGTCGCGAAGGCGAGCGCCTGGCGGAATTCGCGATGCGCAAGCGCGGGGTCTTCGAGATTGAAACTGAGGTATGTGAGATTTGTGCCGGAGCGCTCCGTGATGGCGAGCGCGGGTTGGCGCGCGAGGACCGGGATGATGTCCGGCGAAAGGGAATTCATCTCCAGATCGGCGGAGCCTTTGCGGAGTTCGAGCGCGCGGACCACCGCATCGGGAACCACGCGGAAGCGGACGCGGGCGAGCTGCGGCACGCCGCGGAAATATTCGGGATTGCGTTCGACAACAATTTCTTCGTCTTGCGATTGCTGAACGAAGCGAAAGGGGCCGGAGCCGACGGGGTGGCGCGAGAAATCCGCACCGGCATTCGCGGGAACAATGCCGATGGCGGAGGGGATGAGATTCCCCGTGAAGGAAGCGTAAGGCTGGCTGAGATGAAAAATGACCGTCGCGGCGTCAGGGGCTTCGATGGAAGCCACCATGCGGAGGGCGCCGAGCTTGGGCGATTTGTTGGCGGGGTTTCGGATGAATTCGAAGGTGGCTTTTACGTCCGCGGACGTGAGCGCGCGGCCATCGTGGAAACGGACATCGCGGCGGAGATGGAAGACGTAAGTAACGGGGTTGGGCGTGTCCCAGGATTCGGCGAGGTCGCCGTGGAAATTCATTTGATTGTCGCGCTCGAGGAGGCCGCTGAAGAGCAGGCCGTCAATGCGCTGGGATTGCGAATCGGTGGCGAAGCGCGGGTCGAGGTTGGTGGGGCTGGATTCGATGAGGAAGGTGAGGGAGGAGGGATCGGTGCGAGAGGAAGATGTGCAGGAGATGAGGCAGAACGAAACAATTAAGTAAAGAAGTAAAGACGCAAAGAAAAGGCAAGCGCGAGCAATTGGAGTCGGTCGGCTAGCGCGGCGGGGCATAAGAGATTTTACCGAGAATGGCGGGGCCGCGCGCGCCGGTGGCGGAAGGGAGGTTCGCAGGGCGCTGGTGGAAGGACTCGTACGCGAGAAGGGCGAAGGCGAAGGCTTCCTTGGCGTCTTCGGGAAGGCCGAGGCGGGAAGAGGGCAGGACTTCAATGCCGGGAAGAGCGGCGGAGAGCTGCGCGAGAATAAGCGGATTGTAAGCGCCGCCGCCAGAGACGATAAGTTGGTGGATCCTTGTTTTGGGGAGAACAAAACGGTTGAGTGCGTCTACTACCGATAGCGCAGTGAAAATCGTCGCAGCGCGGATGAGATCGTTCGGCTTGGCGCCATGACGGCGGCCGAGGGCGAGGACTCTTTTCAGGTAAGCGTGGCCGTAATATTCGCGGCCGGTGGACTTTGGCGGAGGCAGCTTCAAATAGGGGTCGCGGAGAAGTTCGTTGAGCAGCGCAGGGATGCTGCGGCCTCGCAAGGCGAGGTGCGCGTCATCGTCGAAGCGGCGGCGGCCGCGCGTGAAATGCGTGACGAGAGCGTCGATGAGCATGTTCGCAGGGCCGGTATCGAAGGCGAAAACTTGTTGAGGCTTGGCGGCGCGAGGAAGGACAGTGATGTTGGCGATGCCTCCGAGGTTGAGTGAGACGCGGCCGAATTTCTCGTGGCGATACAGAAGATAGTCCGCGTAAGGAACGAGCGGCGCGCCTTGGCCGCCGAGCGCGATGTCCGCGGGGCGAAAATCGCCGACGGTGGTAATCCCGGTTCGTGCGGCGATGACGGATGGCTCGCCGATCTGGAGCGTCGAGGCAGTTGGCGAACCGAAATACGGAATCGGACGGCCTTGATGAAAAATAGTCTGGCCATGGCTGCCGATAAGCGCGACGCGTGATGGCGGCACGCGGAATGTGCGGCAGGCAGAAAGCGCTGCGGCGGCAAAGAGTTCTCCCAGTCGAAAGTTGAGCTGGCTGAGTTCGCCAGCAGAGATCGATTGCTGCTCCGCAATGCGAAGAATTTCTCGTCGCAAGGCGGGAGGGAATTTCTTCGAAGTGTGGCCAAGCAGCTTGGTGTTCAAGTTCGGCGGCGCGCCGGAGATTCGCGCGAGGGCCACGTCCATCCCATCGGCCGAGGTGCCGGACATTATGCCGAGAACGAGCATGGGTTTCTTGCTCATGAGATTTGTTTCTTCAGCTCGGCGAGGAGATTGAGGGCGTCGAGCGGTTTCAGTTGGTCGAGGTCGGCGTCGCGGAGTTTCTCGAGCACTTCGCGGTCGAGAGCGGTGAAGAGGATTTGCTGATTGCCGTTTTTGTGCGCGGGATCAGCTGCTCCCGGGGAAAGCGTTTCGCTGAGTTCGTGCTCGCTCTGCTCGTGTTTTTTCAAGACCTCGCGGGCGCGTTCGATCACACTGCGCGGGAGTCCGGCAAGGCGAGCGACTTCGATGCCATAGCTTTTGTCGGCGCTGCCGGGTTCGACGCGCCGAAGAAAAATAATTTCGCTGGGCGTCTCTTTCACCGAAACGTGCACGTTTTTCACCGCCGGGAGAAGTTCCGCTAGCTCGGTCAATTCGTGATAGTGCGTGGCGAAGAGCGTGCGCGCGCGAGTGTGCTTTTGCAGGTGCTCGACGACGGCCCACGCGATGGAGAGGCCATCGAACGTGGCGGTACCGCGGCCGACTTCGTCGAGAAGGACCAAGCTCGCGGGCGTGGCGTGATTCAGAATGGCGGCGACTTCGCTCATCTCCACGAGAAAGGTCGAACGGCCGCGCGCGAGATTGTCGCTGGCACCGATGCGCGTGAAGATGCGATCCGTGATGGGCAGCTTGGCTTGGCGCGCGGGAACGAACGAGCCCATCTGCGCCATGAGCACGATGAGCGCGGACTGGCGAAGGTAGGTAGACTTACCGCCCATGTTCGGGCCGGTGATCAGCAGAAGCTGCTGGCGGCCGGGTTCGAAATATAAGTCGTTCGGAACAAAGCGCTCGCCCTTTTGACGTAAAAGTTCTTCGATCACGGGATGACGGCCGCCGACGATGAGCAATTCGCCCGTGGAATTGAATTCTGCGCGCGTGTAGCAGCGGTCGGCGGCGAGTTTTGCGAACGCCGTGAGCACGTCGAGCTGCGCCACCGCGCTGGCGGTGCGGCGCAGGCGCGCGGCCTTCGCGGCCACTCCGGAGCGGATGTCCACGAAAAGCTGTCGTTCAATTTCCACGACGCGCTCATCGGCGGCGAGAATTTTGCGTTCGTACTCCTTGAGTTCCGTGGAAGTGAAACGCTCGGCATTGACGAGCGTTTGCTTTCGTTCGTAATCGGCGGGCGCGAGGTGCAGATTCGCTTTCGAAATCTCGATGTAATACCCGAAGATCTGATTGAACCGAATCTTCAGCGAATTGATCCCCGTCCGTTTTCGTTCGCGCTCTTCCATGGCGGCGATAATCTGTTTGCTGTGCTGGCTCAGGTTGCGGAGCTCGTCCAGCTCGCCGTGATAGCCGCTGCGGATCATCCCGGGTTCGGTGGCCAGGGCCGGCGGATCGTCGGCGATGGCACGCTCGAGCCGCTCGCGGACGTCGGTGAGTTCGTCGAGCTCCTGGTGGAGATGACGAAGAAGCTCGCTGCCGCCTGCGGGCTGCGGTGTGAGGAAATTCTTGAGCACGGGAAGCTGCGTGAGAGATTTGCGCAAGGCCACGAGCTCGCGTGGGGACGCGAGGCCAAGTGTAATGCGGCTGGTGAGGCGCTCCAGGTCGAGAATGCCTTTGAGCTCTTTGCGGATTTCGCCGCGCACGACGGTTTGTTGGACAAGGTGCGTGACCGCATCGAGGCGCGCATCGATCGCTTCCCGATCAATCAGTGGACGAAGCATCCAGGAGCGCAGGAGACGCGCGCCCATGCCGGTGACCGTGGCGTCCAGCGCGGCGATCAGCGTGGTGGGGGCAGCCGCGCGAGCCGCTTCCTCGGTAAAGATGGGCGCAAGCAATTCGAGATTGCGGACGGACACGGGGTCAAGGACCAGAGCGTCGTGCTGTTCGTAGTAACGGACGCGGTCGAGATGTCGGAGGGCTTCGGCGGTGGAGGACGCACCTTTGTTGGCGGTCTCGCTGCGGTCCGCACTATAGGCGGCGTTTTCGCGGAGATAGTGCACGATGACGCCGGCTGCTGCGAGGGCTTGCAGATGATCGTCGAGGCCGAAGCCGGTAAGTTCGGCGACGCCGAATTGTTCGCGGAGGATGCGTTCGGCATAGTCGCGCTGAAAAATCCAATCTTCGAGGCGGGATTCCACGCCGCCGGCGCCTTCGAGGAGCGAGGTCTTCGCCGTTTCGAAGAGCTGCTGGGGCCGGGGAAGCAGCGTTTCCCGCGGATGAAGCAATTGCAGCTCGTCGCGGAGCGCTTCATCGGCGCGAGGGCCGGAGAATTCCGTGGCTTGAAATTCGCCGGTGGAGAGATCGACGTACGCGAGGCCAATGGGCGAGCCAGAGGCGTGCCGGGCGACGGAGGCGAGAAAATTGTTTTCACGGGCGTCGAGCACGGCGACATCGGTCGCCGTGCCGGGCGTGATCACGCGAACGACTTCGCGTCGGACGAGTTTTTTGCCCGGGCCGGGCTGCTCCATCTGGTCGCAGATGGCGATTTTGAATCCGGCGCGAATCAGGCGCGCGATGTAGCCTTCGGCGGCGTGATACGGAACGCCGCACATGGGAATGGGCTGACCCTTTTCGCGATTGCGCGAAGTGAGCGTGATCTGCAGCTCGCGCGCGGCAATAATCGCGTCCTCGTAGAAAAGTTCGTAGAAATCGCCGAGGCGGAAAAGCAACAGAGCGTGCGGGTACCGTGCCTTGATGGCGTGATACTGCTGCATCAGCGGTGTTGTCGGCTCGCTCATGCCTCGTCGGCCATTCTCATTCGCGGATTCCGAGCTGCGTCAGCAGAAAGGCGTAGTCGAACGCGATCTCCCGGAGGTAGTCGTAGCGTCCGGATGCGCCGCCGTGTCCCGCGCCCATGTTGGTTTTCAGAAGCAGAAGATTCGCATCGGTTTTCAGCGTGCGCAGCTTTGCGACATATTTTGCGGGCTCCCAGTACATCACCTGGCTGTCGTTCAGCCCGGTTTTCACGAGCATTGTCGGGTACGCTTTCCGCTGCAGGTTGGTGTAGGGGCAATACGACTTCATTTCCAAGTAGTCATCTGCGATTTGCGGATTGCCCCATTCTTCGTATTCGCCCACGGTCAGCGGCAGCGAAGCGTCTAGCATGGTATTGAGAACATCCACGAAGGGGACGTGGCTGATGACGATGCGGAAGAGATAGGGGCGCATGTTGGTCACGGCGCCCATGAGCAGTCCACCGGCGCTGCCGCCTTCGATCACGAGTTTCCGTTGCGAAGTGAATCGCTGGGCGATGAGATGCTCCGCGGAAGCGACAAAATCGGTGAAGGTGTTGCGCTTTTTCTTCATGCGGCCGGCATCGTGCCAGGGTTTCCCAAGTTCACCGCCGCCGCGAATGTGGGCGACCGCAAAGATCACGCCGCGGTCCAAGAGGCTCAGACGATTCGAACTGAAATGGACCGGCATAGAGAGGCCGTAACTGCCGTAGCCATAAAGGAGGAGCGGGGCGGAGCCGTCGCGCGGCGTGTCGCGCCGATAGACGACCGACAGAGGCACGCGCGTGCCGTCAGAAGCGGTAGCGTGCAGCCGCTCGCTGCCATATTGCGCAGGATCGTAGCCTCCCAGGACCGGCTGCTGCTTCCGAAGGATACGCTCGCGCGTGCGAACGTCGTAGTCGAAGATGGAGCGAGGCGTCACAAAGGATTCGTATTGAAAACGGAGGTGCGTGGCGTTGAATTCCGGATTTTCACCGATGGACGCATTGTAGGCGGGCTCCGCGAAAACGATGCGGTGCGAGGCTTCGAGAAGTTCAGGAGCGACGGAAGTCAGATCCACGATCCGAAGAAAAGGAAGACCGCCTTCGCGTTCGAAAAGAACAAGATGCGTTTTGAAAACCTCGGCTGCTGCGAGCATGACTTGCCGCCGATTAGGGATGATTTCTTGCCAGGATTCACGTCGAAAGGCGGAAACGGGGACAGACATCAGGCGAAACGTTCGGCCACCAGAATTCGTGCGGATATAAAATACCTCGCCCGCCGCATCGCCTGCAGGGCCCGGATGATGTCCGACATAATATTCATGGTTGTCTTCGCGCGGAGCGATGATTTGAAAATCGCTATGCGGCTGGTCCGAATGGAGAAAGCGGACTTCACTGGTCGTGTGGCTCGCGATGGTGAGCAAAATAAAATCTTTGCTGCGAGAGCGTTCGACTTCCAGGCGAAACCGCTCATCGCCTTCTTCGTAGAGCAAGGAATCCGGTTCCTTGGAGCCGATCGCATGGCGGTACACCCGGTGCGAGCGCTTGGTGGTTTCATCCTCGACGGTGTAGAAGAGTGAGCGGTTGTCAGCCGCCCACGCCGCGCTCGTGACGCGCTCGATTTTCTCGGGCAACAGCGCGCCGTTGATCAGATCCTTCACATACAGCATGTACTGCCGGTATCCGGTCGTGTCGATCGAGTAGGCCAGGAGGCGATCGTCATCACTGACATCCAACGAGCCGAGCGCCAAAAAAGAGTGGCCCACCGCAAGCTGATTCAGATCCAGCAGGAGCTCTTCCGGGGAACCCTCCGCCTCGCGCCGGCGGAAATGGAGCGGATATTGCTTGCCCTCGTGCGTGCGGGTGAAATAGAGATAGCCGCGCAGGCGGTAGGGAACCGTGAAGTCGGTCTGCTGAATCCGGCCAAGCATTTCCTGATAGAGCTTTTCTTGAAGCTGCTCGGTAGGCCGCAGGATCGCGTCCGTGTAAGCGTTTTCGGCTTCCAGGTAGGCGATGACATCGGGATTTTCTTTTTGGCGGAGCCAAGCGTAGTGGTCGACGCGGCGATCGCCATGCAAAGCGTGCTCCACGGGTTCGCGCCGCGCTACCGGCGGCTGGGGGACGGTGTCTGTTGTCGCGTCGTGCGACGAGGTTGCCGTCTCTGTTTTGGCGTCAGGATTCATTTGTTTCTTTAGTTCGGGCGCCGGAGATTCGCGTGCCCGGGTATTCCTTTGCGTGCGTCCGCTATACTAGCGGAAGTCGACGGCCGGAGAAAGCTGCGGCCTCGAGAACGGAAGCGACCAGATGGCGCAAGAGACAGAAATCAAGCTGAAGATTGTCGACGTGCGGGCGTTCCACCGCGCCCTGAAGCGCATCGGCGCGCGCCCCGCAGGGAGGGGATCGGAGCGAGTCCACGAGGAAAACGTAATTTTCGATACGCCGGACGGCGGACTGGCCAAGCACGGGCAGTTGCTCCGCATTCGAACGGAGTCGCCGGAGACGCGAGGAAAGGCCAAAGCGAAGGATTCGAAACAACGGGTGGTTCTGACGTTTAAACAGCCGATCGTTGGGGCGGGTGCCGAAGCGGCCCGCCATCTGCGGCGCGGGCAATACAAAGTCCGGGATGAAACGGAACTCGAAGTGAGCGACGCCGGCAATCTTGCGCGAATCTTTGAAGGCCTGGGAATGAGCGGCTGGTTCCGTTATGAAAAATATCGGTCCACCTTTCATCTGCCAAATTCAAAAACGTGGGCCCGGGGACTGCTGATCGAGCTCGATGAAACGCCCATCGGGGCGTTCGTGGAGCTGGAAGGGCCTGCCGAAGCGATCGATCGCACCGCGACGGAGCTTGGCTTTTCAAAAAATGACTACGTCTTGAAGAATTATCTCGTGCTGTACATGGAAGAATGCCGCCGAAAGGGTGAACAGCCCACCCACATGCTTTTTCCGGCGCAGAAAAGTCATTTAAAGTAGCCTTCCAGTCGAAAAAATCGCTCTTTGTTGTTGACATTCTGTTGCCTGCAGTTTATCAATTCACGTGAGGCCCCAAGAATTGGTGGGGTCGAAGACCACGGAGTGAATTCTCTCTCGATGAGTGCGAGGAGCGAAGTCGAACCTGGCCCCAGTGGGAAGGGGCTGGAGTGGAACCCAAAGCGCGTAGACAGTTTGGGTGTCCAGTGGATCTCGCGCGAGTTGCAGGCTATGGCTCGGGCGGCCGGGTGGGGAGGGTTCACTAGCGGCTAACGGTAAGTCCATATTTGTGAGGCACTTGCCCGCGGCCAACGTTCATCGGTGCGCGGGCTTTTTTTGTTGCCCGGCGGTCGCGAATGCGCCGAATCCAGTTGAGGGAAGGCCAGTTCGCCGGAGAAGGGGAAGTCTATGGAACTCTATGCCACGGAATTGATGGGATCAAAGGCTTACGATTCGGAGGGCAATTTCGTCGGGCGGGTCCGCGAGTTCTTTATTGAACCGGCGGAGGCGCCGAATCGCGTGTCGCATTACCTGCTCTCGCGCGGGAATTATCAGCCGCTGGTCGCCAAGCATAACCAAGTCGCATCGATATCCGCAGGAAAATTGAAACTGAACGTGGGGGAGCGGGCATTAGAGCTGTACCGGCCGAACGAGTCCTGGCTGGCGGTGCAGAAGGATCTGATGGACCAGCAGATCATTGATACCGGTGGGCGGAAGGTCGTGCGCGTGAACGATGTGGACCTGGCAGAACTGCGGGCCAATGGGAACGTGGAGTTGCGGCTGACGCAAGTGGATGTGGGACTGCCGGGGGCGGTGCGGCGGCTCCTCCAGGGCGTCGTGCCATCGGCTGTGATCCGCAGGCTGCAGAGCCGGCTGCCGCAGAAGTCCATCCGATGGGAATTTGTGAACCTGATCGAACCGGACCCGCTGCGTCGGGTGAAGCTGCGCATCTCGCATGAGAAGCTTGAGGATCTGCACCCGGCCGACGTGGCGGAGATGATGGAGGATCTCTCCGCTGCCGAGCGGCAGGGAATCATCGCCTCGCTGGACGAAGAGACGGCCGCGGCGGTCCTTGCGGAACTGGACGAGCGGCTGACGACCCAAATCGTGGAAAAAATGGATCCGGGAAAAGCCGCGGACATCCTGGAGGAAATGGCGCCGGACGCCGCGGCGGATGTTCTGGCCGACTTGCCGAAGAAAACCTCCGAAGAAGTCCTGGATGAGATGCCGGGGCGGGAAGCGGACGAGGTGCGCGAACTGCTGGCATTCGACCCTGCCACGGCAGGCGGAATGATGAACCCGGATTTCGTGTTTGTGGGCGAGACTTCAGCGCGCGACGAAGTGCTGGAGTGGATGCGCGATCAGGAACTGAACCTGGACCAGCTTGACACCATTGTTTTGCTGGATGACAACGCACAATATTCCGGCACGGTGTCCGTGGCGCGACTGCTGCTGGCAGCGCCAGACCAACGGATGGCCGAACTAAAGATGGAACCGCTGCTCAGCCTGCCGGGAAACGCGGATGACAAGGAAGTGTTCGAACTCTTCGACAAGTACAATTTGCGAATGCTGACGGTAATCGACGCAGAAAACCGGCCCATTGGCGCCATCACGGTGGACGATGTGGTGTCGCGGCTAGTGAAGGACTAGGAAAGGCTTTTGATCTGAACGATGAATTGGGGCGCCATTTCCGCGAGATTTGACCGCGTGCGCGCGGGCGATACGGGCTTGCAAAAGAAGATCCGTGGCCTGCGCCGGCGGCTCACGCTGCTGCTCGCGGTGGTCGGCCCCGGGCTGATCACGTCCAATGTGGACAACGACGCCGGCGGAATATCTGTTTACACGCAAGCGGGAGCGAAATACGGGTATGCGCTGCTGTGGTCGCTCATACCGATGACGATTGCGCTGTATGTCACGGAAGAGATGTGCGCGCGGATGGGAGTGGTCACCGGGAAAGGGCTTTCGGACCTGATTCGCGAGGAGTTTGGATTTCGGTCGACGTTTTTTGTGATGATCGCGGGTTTCTTCGTGGACCTGGCCAACGTGGTGGCGGAGTTTGCCGGGGTCGCAGCGGCCATGCAGATTTTCGGCATCAACAAATATGTTTCCGTGCCCATAGCGGCGATGCTCGTTTGGATTTTGGTGATCCGAGGAACGTACCGGCAGGTGGAGGTCATTTTTCTTTTTGCCTGTGTCCTGTATCTGTCTTATGTATTTTCCGCGTTTCTGGCGAAGCCAGATTGGCTAATCGCCGCCAAGCACACGGTATTTCCGAATCTTCAATTCAATTCGGGATACTTGATCATGCTGACCGGCCTCGTCGGAACCACGATTGCTCCGTGGCAGTTTTTTTATCTGCAAGCGGGGTTTGTCGAGAAAAAAGTCGGTCCCCGCCAATATCCGCAAGCGCGCGCCGATGTCCTCTTTGGCAGCGTGACTTGCATGATGATCGTTTTCTTTATAATCGTCTGCACCGCAGCGACGCTGTACACCACCGGGCATCGCGACATTACCGACGCCGGGCAGGCAGCGCAGGCGCTCATACCCCTTGCGGGGAAGGGCGCCGGCGTCCTGTTCGCGTTCGGCTTGCTCAATGCTTCGCTCTTCGCGGCTTCCATTCTGCCGCTGTCCACGGCGCACGTGATTTGCGAGGGTCTCGGTTTTGAGGCGGGGCTGGACCGCAAATTCAAGGAAGCTCCGATTTTCTACTGGCTCTACACCGTTCTTATTGTCGTGGGGGCGGGAGTGGTCCTGCTGCCCAATGCGCCGCTGTGGAAGATTTTGATCTTTTCCCAGGTGGGTAACGGAGTGTGGCTGCCCGTGGTGGTCATTTTCATATTGTTGCTCGTCAACCGGCGCGACTTGATGGGAGAGTACGTCAACACCACAACGTTTAACGTCGTTGCCTGGGTCACGGCCATCGCCATGATCGCGCTGACGCTGGTGCTAACCTACACAGCCATTTTCCAACAGGCTACGCCCCCAGCACCCTGATGCTAAACACGGCACCGCAGCGTTGCGCAGGGGCAGAAGCGTATGTTAACTTTACGGCGTAAAGAAGAATTGGATTCAAAGACGAATACACGCCGTGACGCTGACGAAATCACATAAAACCCTGCACCTCGCCACGCCGACTGAGCTTGGGCCGGTGACCGCGGAAGAATCGCGCCTGCTCGAAAAACTTGATTTGGCGCGGCTGCCGAGGCACGTGGCCGTGATCATGGACGGGAACGGGCGCTGGGCGCAGAAACGCCACCTGCCGAGGATTGCCGGGCATCGTGCGGGAACGCGGTCGGCTCGCACCACCATCGAGACGTGCGCGCGCTTGAAAATTGAGGCGCTGACCCTCTATGCCTTCTCGGTGGAGAATTGGCGGCGGCCCAAGGCAGAGATCGATTTCCTGATGCAGCTCTTGCGCGAATACCTCCGCAAGGAGATGCCGCTCCTCCAGAAAAACAATATCCGGATGCGTTTTCTCGGCCGCATCGAGGAGCTTCCCGCAGGCGTGCAGAACGATGTGCGGGACGCCATGGAAAAAACGGCGGGGAACAAAGGCATGGTGCTGTGTGTGGCGCTGAATTACGGGGGACGCGCGGAAATTGTGGATGCCATGAACGCGATTCTCGCGGAACGGAATGGGCACGGAGCACCGGACAAAGTGACCGAAGCGCAGCTTTCGAGGCATTTGTATACGGACGGGCTGCCCGATCCCGATTTGCTTATTCGGACGAGCGGAGAAATGCGCGTCAGTAATTTTTTGCTCTGGCAGATAGCCTATGCGGAGATTTTCGTGACCGAAACGCTCTGGCCGGATTTCAACCGGGCGCAATTGCTGGAGGCTTTGCTCGAGTTTCAAAAGCGCGAGCGCCGGTATGGCGGCATCCGCGAAGGCGAACCTTCCGACGAAAAGCCTGTGCGCGCGGCGGGTCATTGATCCGCCTTTCTCGCCAAGCAGAGAAGCATCCAAACGTTACGTCGCTGAAACATGTCAGGCGCGCGGTCTGTCTGGTTAACCATAACACCCCCCTCCCTATTTTTTGTAAGTGTTGATTCTAAAGGGCTTAACACTTCCATAAGTCATTTGTTTTCAACACTTAGGCTCTGTTGACATCCTCGATGCAGTTCTCGTTACGAGGGATCGACAAGGAGAGGCTTACGGTGTTTTCTGCTAGGGCAGGAGGGACGATGGCCGAGGTCGGACTCCTGCCCTTGGCTCGCGTGGCGCTGCAAGTAGCCACGCAGGTTTTGCCGCCCTATCGCTCGCGCTTCAGCAAACAGCAGTTCACCCAGCCGC
>QHYE01000118.1 GCA_003224055.1 Acidobacteriota bacterium
GGACGAAGTGCGCACCCACCTCGAGATGGCAGCAAAGGACCGCGTGGAACGAGGCCAGCCTTCGAAAGAAGCGCAGCTCGCGGCAAAGCGCGAATTTGGAAACGTGGGACTCGTGAAGGAAGTCACCCGCGACGTTTGAGGATGGGGCTCATTTGAACGCTTGATACAAGACTTTCGTTTTGGCGTACGCATGCTTGCGAAATCGCCCGGTTTTGCCGCCGTGGCGATTCTGACCTTGGCGCTGGGAATCGGCGCAAACACCGCGCTGTTTTCCGTCGTGAATGGAGTGCTCCTGAACCCTCTGCCCTATCCCAACCCGGAGCAACTCGTGACACTCGCCGAGAGCAAACCAAACTTTGATTCCGGCTCCATCTCCTTCCCAAACTTTCGCGACTGGCGCAAGAACAACCGCACGTTTTCCACGATGGGCATTTCTCGAAGCTACTCCTATAGTTTGACGGGCAGGGGCGAAGCGGAGCAAGTAACCGCGGAATTCATTTCTTCTGATTACCTTGCGGTGGTTGGCGTCAAGCCGGTGATAGGACGCCTTTTTGCCGAGGGCGAAGACGAGATCGGCGCCAGCCCCATCGTGCTGATCGGCGAAGGATTCTGGAATCGCAAGTTTGGCGCCGCTCCGGACATTGTGGGACAAGGACTCACTCTGGACGGGAAAACCTTCACCATCGTTGGTGTGGTCCCCGCAAGTTTCAAACTCCAAGTCTGGAGCTTCCGCGCCAGAGACGTGTACGCCCCCATTGGCCAGTGGACCAATCCCATTCTTAACTTCAGAACGGCGGGGCTCGGCTTTCACGGCGTTGGCCGGCTGAAACCGGGCGTGACCATCCAGCAGGCGCGGGCCGACATGAAGCGCGTGACGGGAGATCTAACTGCCGCGTATCCGGACGCCGACACAGGAATCGGCGCAACCCTTATGCCTCTCAAAGAACAGATGGTTGGCTACTTGCGCCCGCTTCTGCTCGTTCTGCTCGCGGCGGTTGGGTTTGTGCTCCTGATCGCCTGCGTGAACGTGGCCAACCTGCTTATGGCCCGCGCAACGGGACGAACACGCGAATTCGCGGTACGTGCCGCGCTCGGCGCAGCCCGGGGAAGAATCGTGCGCCAGTTGCTGACGGAAAGCATGTTGTTGGCCCTGGCTGGAGGAGGTCTCGGCTTATTGCTGGCGGCCTGGGGCACTAAGCTGGCGCTGCGGAATTTGCCTTCCGCGTTGCCGCGCGCAAACGAGATCGGCCTGGACGTCCGCGTATTGCTGTTCACCATGGGTGCCTCGTTGCTCTGCGGGATTCTTTTCGGACTGGTCCCGGCACTTAGGACTTCGAAGCCCAACCTGCACGATACGCTGAAAGAAGGTGGCCGAGGAGCGAGCGGCGGGAAACACCGGGCGCAGGGAGTCTTTGTTGTCTCGGAAATGGCTATGGCGCTGGTGCTCCTGATCGCGGCGGGATTGATGATCCGCAGCTTGAGCGCCCTGTGGAACGTGAACCCCGGCTTCGACTCCCACAACGTTTTGTCGTTTGGCGTGGCTCTGGCCCCTTCCACGAAAGCCACTAGCCCGGATGCTGTTCGGGCGCAGCTCCGGGAACTGCAAAGCAGGCTGGCATCGACTCCGGGTGTAAAGGCCGCTTCGCTCTCCTGGGGAGCGCTGCCGCTGGGGGGCGACGATGAAGATCTCTTCTACCTCGAAGGCCAACCCAAGCCCGCGAGCGAGAACGACATGAGCTGGGCGATCAGTTATGTCGTACAGGAAGATTATTTGAAGGTCATGCGGATTCCGCTCCAGCGCGGACGTTTCCTTACGGCCCAGGACAATGAACGCTCGTCGCATGTCATCGTGATTGATGACTTCTTCGCACGGAAATTCTTTGGGGACCAGGACCCGGTTGGAAAGCGCGTGATTCTGAATAGTAAGGGAGGCGTGGCGGAGATCGTCGGCGTCGTCGGCCACGTAAAGCAGTGGGGACTCGATTCCGACGACAAACAATCGCTTCGCGCACAACTCTATTTCCCCTTCATGCAGCTCCCTGACGGCGCCATGCAGCCTTCCTCCTGGAGCGGCACGGGAGTCGTGGTGCGCTTCGAAGGAGATGCGCACGCCGTTACGACGGCCATCCGCTCTGGGCTGCGCGGGATGAGCGGCGAGCAAGTGATGTACAGCGTGCAGACCATGGAAGAGGTCATCGCGGAAACGCTCGCGGAACGCCGCGTCTCCATGATCGTCTTGGGCGCCTTCGCAGCGCTGGCCTTGGGGCTGGCAAGCATCGGAACCTACGGCGTGATTTCCTACCTGGTCGGCCAGCGCACGCACGAGATCGGTATTCGCATGGCGCTTGGTGCAAAGCAAAGCGATGTGATGGGGCTGGTCTTGCGCGAGGGCCTGAAGATGACCGCGCTCGGCGTAGTCCTCGGGCTAATCGCGGCCGCTGGACTCACCCGCTTGATGGCCAATTTGCTCTTCGGAGTAAGCGCAACCGACCCGCTGACCTTTGCGGGTGTGGCTGTGGTTTTGACCTTCGTCGCACTCGTCGCCTGCTACGTACCCGCGCGGCGTGCCATGAAGGTCGATCCCATCGTAGCCTTGCGCTACGAGTAGGGGCACGATGCATAGTGCCCTCTCTCCTTTGACCTTCCCGTAGGGCCCTCACCACACCTCGTCGTTCCTCCTTATCTAATCCGCTGTCTGCGCTATGTTGTTGGCCCATAAGGCGCTACAAGCGACCTAACCGCAAACGCCAAATTCTGTCTAATGAATCGGATGCAACAAAGCATCGAGAGCGCCCAGGCCATCGCAGCTAGCGACGCCCTCGCCGTCGAGCGCACGCTCGCCGGCGAGCGTGATGCCTTTCGCGTTCTCGTCGAGCGGCACAGCCACAACGTGTTCCGGCTGGCCTTTCGCATGACCAGGAATCAGCTCGACGCCGAAGAAATCGTCCAGGAGGCTTTTTTGCGCGCGTATCAAAAACTCGGGCAATTCGCGGCACGCGCAAATTTCGGAACGTGGGTTTACCGCATCGCCGCAAATTACGCGATTGACCGCATGCGCCAGAAGCAAAAAGAAGATGCGCGCCGGCAAGCGCCCGGCCCGCAAGACGCGGACGGAATCGAAGACGATCCCGTGAGCCGCGTTCCCGATGCGGCGCCGACGCCGGAGCGCCTGACGCAAAGCCTCGAGCTGCGCAAGCAAATGGAACACGCGCTGGCGGCTCTCTCCCATGCCGAACGCACTGCCTTCGTGATGCGCCACTGGGAAGGATGCGGCATTGAGGAAATCGCGGCCGTCCTGAAATTGAATTCGAGCGCGGCGAAGAACACCGTTTTTCGCGCGGTGCAGAAACTGCGGCTTGCGCTGCAACCCTTGGTGGGAAGAAGCACGCAAGCGCGGGCGATGGGAACGGAATCATGAAACACATGACCGAACAAGAACTGATTGCCTATCGCGAGGGCGTCGTCGAGCTGCGCGCCACGATCTCGGAACATCTCGCCGCCTGCCACGAATGTCGCGAGGAGCTCGAGCGCATCGAAGCGGTCCTCGCCGCTCTCGATACCCTGCCGGTCCCGGATCCCGGCGCGGACTACGGCCGCCACGTTTGGCAGCAGATTGCTCCTCGGTTGCCGGAGAGACCGGAAGCATGGTGGCAGGCGTGGTTCCAGCCTAGGCGGCTCGCCGTGATCGGAGCGCTCGCCGCGCTCATCGTCGCGGCCTTCGTTGCCGGGAGAATCACGAAACCAGGCTCTGGGAAAGACAACATCGCGAGCACGGAGCAGGTGCGGGAGCGCATTCTGATCGTCGCTGTCGGCGAACACCTAGGCCATTCCGAGCGAATGCTCGTCGAGCTTTCCAATGCGGCGCCCAGCGATCCGCGACAGAAAGAAGTGAACATCTCCGCCGAACGGGGCCGCGCGGAAGATTTGCTCCAGGAAAACCGCCTGTATCGCCAGACCGCGCTGCAAGAGGGTGATACCGGCCTTGCCAGCACCCTTGACGAACTGGAGCGCGTCCTCCTGGACGTCGCGCATAGTCCAGAGGAAGTTACCCCGAAGCAACTCGAAGCCATCCGCCAAAAGATTGAAACGCGAGGAATTTTGTTCAAAGTCCGGGTGGTCGGCAAGGAACTGCAGCAACGGCAGGAGGCCGCAAGGCCCGCGCCGGTGCAAAACGACTCTACGAAGAAGGAAAGGAACAAAGTATGACCATCGGAAACTCATCGAGACCCAGCGGCATCGTCTGGCTCGCCATCGCGGTGCTGCTGCTGGCGCCAGTCGGTGCACGCGCACATCGGCTCACGATAACCAGCGTGCAATCCGCGGACTCTCTCCAGGACCCGGAAGAGCTCCAGGATAAGGAACAGGAGCGGCGCGACCGCGAGCAGGAGAGACGGGATCGCGAAGAGGAAGCGCGCGACCGTGCCCAGGAAAGGCTGGACCGGCTGCAGGAATTGTACGACGACGGCAGCGAGGACCTGGACGAGGACCGCTACGACCAGGCGGAATCGAAATTCAAGCAACTCGCGGACATGAACGGCCCACAAACTGATGCGGCGCTCTATTGGAAAGCCTATGCGCAGAACAAACAGGGCAAGCGAGAAGCCGCTGTGACCACCATCGCGGACTTCAAGCGACGTTTCCCACAAAGCCGCTGGCTCAAAGATGTCAACGCCCTTGAAATCGAAGTGCGCCAGTCGACGGGACAGCCCGTAAGGGACACGGATCATAGTGACTGCGATCTGAAGATGCTGGCGATCCAAGGTCTGATGAACAGCGAGCCGGAACGCGCTGTGCCTCTGCTGGAAAAGGTGCTGAATGGCGCTACCTGTCCAAAGGAAAAATCAAAGGCGCTCTTCGTCATGGCGCAAAACGGCTCGCCGCAATCCCGCGAGATTCTTGGAAGAATCGCACGCGGGCAGAGCAATCCCGAGCTGCAGCGCAAAGCGGTCGAATATCTGGGAATCTTCGGTGGCGCTGAATCGCGCAAGACACTTGCCGAAGTGTATGCCTCGAGCGGCGACGCTTCCGTGAAGCACGCCATTCTTCGCAGCTACATGATCGGCGGCGATCACGAGCGTCTTTTCGCCGCGGCCAAGGGTGAGAAAGATGAGTCGCTGCGCCGCGAGGCCATCCGTCAGCTCGGCCTGGTCCACGGCACGAGCGAACTGGAGCAGTTGTACCAGACGGAAACTTCCTCGGACGTCCGCCGGGAAATCCTGCAGGCATTCTTTCTCGCGGGCGACTCGACTAAGCTCCTGCAGGCCGCGCAATCGGAGAAGGATCCGGAGCTGCGCCGCGCCGCCATCCGCAACCTGGGACTCGTCCATTCGAACGATTCCGCCAAGGCCCTGCAAGCCATTTATGCCAAAGAAACAGACCGCGAAGTCCGCGAAGAAGTGCTGAATGCTTTCTTCCTGCAAGGCAATGCATCCGCTCTCGTGGCCATTGCGAGAAGTGAAAAAGATCCCGAACTGAAAAAGACCGCGGTGCAGAAACTCTCCCTCATGCATTCGAAAGAAGGCACCGACTACCTGATGGAACTTCTCCAAAAGTGAGGCCTCTCATGCGAACTCTGCGAACCATTCGAATCGGGCAATTCCTGCTTGGAGCGATGCTCCTCGCACCCGCGGCGCACGGCGCGCAGCGCACCGCCGAAATGCCGCGCCTCGAAAACGCGCAACTCGAAACGCGGCCGGTGGCCGGAAGTCTCGAAGCAACACTCCGTGACCTCGCCGGAAAGGCCGAAAAGCCGGGGTGGATCGGCTACAGCGTCGATCAAATTGCCGGCGAGCGCAGCGTCTGTTGGGGCAATTATCATGACGGCGAGGGCTGCGGCACCTGCAACCTAGAAAAAGATCATGATGGCACGACGAGCACAACGCAGAAGACCGGAACCGTAAAGCTCGAAGGAGCGCGGCAACTCGTCGTGTTGTTTCGCTTGGAAGCAAAACAGGTCATGCGAATTCGCGTCGCTTCGGAAGATTGCACCCTGGATGCGGGTGGATTGCCGTTCGTCTGGCTGACCGGAGTGAAACCCGCGGAGAGCGTCGCGCTTCTCGAGACCTACGTGCGCGGCGCGCATTTCGACGAGCACGGAGACCACGGTATCGGCCATGGCGCTTTGACGGCGATCGCGCTCCATGTCGACCCATCCGCCGACCGCGCGTTCGAATCGTTCATCAAACCCGACCAACCCGAGGGCCTGCGCCGCCAAGCCGCCTTCTGGATGGGCGCGGCACGCGCCAAACCCGGATTTACTGCATTGCAGCGCATGGCAAAAAACGACCAAAGCCCCGACGTGCGCGCCCACGTGGCATTCGCGCTATCCGTCAGCCACGAAACCGGCGCCATCGACGAAATCATTCGAATGGCGCACGACGACACAAACGCACATGTCCGCGGCCAGGCCCTTTTCTGGCTCGCGCAAAAAGCCGGACAAAAAGCCGTCGGCACGATCACCGGCGCGATCGAAAACGATCCGGACACGGAAGTGAAAAAGAAGGCGGTATTTGCCCTCAGCCAGTTGCCGAGAGAAGAAGGCGTCCCGAAACTGATAGAAGTCGCCCAGAACAATCGCAATCGCGAAGTTCGAAAGCAAGCCATGTTCTGGCTCGGCCAGTCCCGCGATCCGCGAGCCCTGCAATTCTTCGAAAAAGTACTCTCGCAATGAAGCGCTAGCGCAGAAGATCTTCGAGCTGCACGCGCGTGTCGGTTTTTGAATCGCGATATTTCACGATCACCGCAGCCTGAAGCGAAAGCCCCCATTTTGCGCCGGAGGCATGCGAGACCACGCGCGAGCCGGGAACCACCACAGCTTCTTCGGGAATGACCAGCGGCTCGGTTTCCGTGGCGGTGTAGACCGTGTCTCGCACCAGATCGTAAACGGGAATGGAGCGATTGAGGATCGTTCCCGTGCCAAGAATGGCGCGGCGTTTCACGACCGTTCCCTCATAGACACCGGAATTTCCGCCTATTAAAACATCGTCTTCAATAATGACCGGCAGCGCGCCGATGGGTTCGAGGACGCCACCGATCTGCGTGGCGGCGGAAATGTGGCAGTTGCTGCCGATCTGCGCGCAACTCCCAACGAGGGCATGAGAATCAATCATCGTGCCTTCACCAACGTACGCGCCCACATTCACAAACATGGGCGGCATGCAAATGGCTCCGCGGCCAATGTAGCTCCCATCGCGGATGCTGGAGCCGCCGGGAACGATGCGCACGCCATCCGCGGCCGTGAACGCGCGCGCGGGATACGTGGACTTGTCAAAGAACGGCTGCTTCACGGGATCGATGGACATGTCGGCGATAGCGCCCATGCGAAATCCGAGGAGAATTCCCTTCTTAACCCAGGGGTTTGCCCGCCATCCGGTTTTCGTGGAGGGGTCCGGTTCGGCTGCGCGGATTTCCCCGCGATTCAGTCCGGCCTTGAAATCGCGGAAAAGCCGGAAGTGTTCTTCTTCGTAGTGAGCCGGGGCTTCGTCGAACAGACGCTCAATTTGCGAAGGCAGCATGAACCCTCGGCACAAGTTCGAGTGATTCGAGAACGGCGCGGATGCGTGCCCGATTTTCCTCCTTCGGCGGGACGAGTGGCAAGCGCCATACCGGCTTGAGCAAGCCCATCTCCGCCAACGCAGCCTTCACCGGGATCGGATTCGACTCGACAAAATTGATTTCCATGAGCGGATGGAAGCGGCGGTGGATCTCGCGTGCGGCCGGATAATCGCCCTGCAAGGCGAGCCGCGTAAGTTGCGACATCTCCCGCGGGATTTCGTTGGAGACCACCGAGATGACCCCGCGGCCACCGAGCGCGATGAGCGGCAGCGTGATGGCGTCATCACCGGAAAGAACAATGAAATTATCCGCCACGGCGCTAAGAATCGCCGCCATTTGGGAAACGTTTCCCGACGCTTCTTTGATGCCAATGATGTTTTCGATTCCGGCGAGGCGCTTCACCGTGCCGGGCTCAATGTTCACGCCAGTGCGTCCTTGAACACTGTAGAGAATGATGGGCCGAGAAATGGCCTCGGCGATAGCGCGATAGTGCTGGAAGAGGCCCTCTTGCGTCGGTTTGTTGTAGTAGGGCGTGACGGAGAGTATGCCGTCGGCACCGAGATCCGCAAGCTCGCGTGCAAGGGAAACCACTTCTGCCGTGTTATAGCCGCCCGCCCCTGCGAGAACCGGGACCTTTCCCTTGGCAAGTTCAACGGTGATCTCCACAACGCGAAGGTGCTCTTTGTGTGTGAGCGTGGGACTCTCTCCCGTAGTTCCGCATGGAACCAGGAAGTTGATGCCTGCGTCGATCTGCCTTTGGACTAATCTGCGCAGAGTTGTTTCGTCGAGCGAACCATCGGCTCGAAACGGAGTGACAAGAGCAGTACCGGTGCCAGTAAACATTGTGTATCTCCTTGCTTGAACATCAACTGCCGAAAACCGAAATGAGCGTTTCCCGCTTCTTCAGGATAAATGCCGCCTCTACAAAGACCCGTCAAGCCAGTTCACCGAGGATCTCGCGAAATTCGAATACACCGCGCTTGCCGGCGACCCAGCGCGCGGCCTGCAGCGCTCCGCGGGCAAAGCCTTCACGGCTGCGCGCCGTGTGGCGCAGCGTGATGGTGTCGCCGGCGGAATCAAAACCAATTTCGTGCGTACCGGGATGCGCTCCGGCGCGATTGGCCGTGAGCGTGAGAGTGCGGCCATAGCCGGAGGCGCGGATTTCTTCCGCAAGTTTCTTGAGCGTGCCGGAAGGCGCATCCTTTTTTGTGGAGTGGTGAATTTCCCAGCCCCACGCCTCGTATTCGGGATACTTGGCGAAAAAGGAAGCGGCGCGTGCGACAGTTTGGAAGAAGACGTTGACGCCGATGGAGAAATTGGGGCTGTAGACCAGAGCGGTGCCGGCAGCGGAAGTCGCCTCGCGGATCGAGGGGAGATGTTCGAACCAGCCGGTAGTTCCGCAGATGGCATTGATTCCAAGAGAAGCAAGGCGGCGCAGATTGTCGGGCGCGGCATCGGGCGAGGTGAATTCGAGAGCGACGTCCACCCCGCGCAATGATTCGCTCGTGATCCCAGCCACATGGAGGTTGTCTGCCCGGGTAAACTTTGCGCGCACGTCGAAGCCACATTCCGGCGCGAGCTGTTCGATGAGCCTCCCCATCTTTCCGCAGCCGATGATGGCGAGGCCCCGGCTCATGCGACGCTCCGGCCGGTGGCGAGGAGTTGCGCAGCCATCCGCGCATAGATGTCCACCGCTTCGGACAATTCTTTCTTCGACGCGCGTTCTTCCGCTGTATGCGCCACGTGAATGCTGCCGGGTCCAATCAGGAAGGGCTCTCCCCAAGCGCCGCCGAAGGTCGGTATATCCGTGGTGAAGGCGACGATCGTCGTGGGCAATCCATCGAATTTCGCCAACTGCATCGCAGGTGTGTGGAGGACTTCGCGAGCTTCGGCGCGACCCGCAGTCGCCGCGGAAACAGCTGTGCGAATATCCGCGGGACCGCCGACGGTTCGAAACATGATTTCTGCTTCCGCGTGATCGGCAACAACATTGGGAGCACGGCCCCCGCCAATCGTCCCGATATTCAGCGTGCTGCGGCCGAGCAACGCGTCTTCAGGCAGTGGAATCTGGCGAATGTCGCGGAGGACATCGAGGAGCGTGTGAATCGCGGAATGACCGAGTTCCGGATACGCGGAATGCGCCAGCTTTCCCTCCGCGGTGATTTCGTAACGCAGCGCGCCCTTGCAACCGAGAGCGAGGCGGTTCTCGGTGGGCTCGCCATTAATAAGAAATCGCGAGCCGCGAGGATTTGCGGCGGCGGCCTTTGCTCCGGCGCTGTTTCGTTCCTCGCCGACAACAAATAGCACGCCGAAATTCCGCGTGCCGGCAGCGAGCAATTTCTCTGCTGCCGCGATCATGGACGCCATGATGCCTTTCGCATCGCAGGATCCGCGGCCCCAGATGAATTCGTTGTCCTCATGCGAAGCGAAGAATGGCGGGACCGTGTCCATGTGGGTAGAAAACGTGACGATCGGCCCGCCCCAGCAGGCAAAGACATTATCGCGATTTAGTTCGACGGGGATGCGCTCGATTTGGCCGTTGTGCCGCGCGGCAATGGCGGACAAGTGCGCGAAAACGTAGTCGCCCACGTGTTTTTCGTGGTTGGTGGTCGACTCGATGTCGACGAGCGCGCGCGTCAGTTCGAACAGATTCATTGCCGCTTAACTTTTCTGGAGGAGCAAAACGAAAGGAAGGAACCGCGAGGAAAGTACTCGGGCCGCTGCCTCTCAATAGCGCTCCATCCGAATGGTACGGATGACAGTGGACAGGCCTTAGACCCATCCCCCAACCGCAGCGGCTTCAGCTACCGTTGCGACTTCGGCGGACAACTACAGACTGGCCCCTTTTGCGCGGGCGTTCGAAGCTGCTCGAACAAGCTCGCCCGGCTACTCATGGCCTCCGCACCTCTACCAAGAAAAATAAAGTTTACGGGAACCAGACAAAAAAAGCGAACGATATTTCAAATGGACTCCATCGAGAAAACTGCTATAGCTCGAGAGGCTTGAGCGGGACGTGCTGGGAGGCAACTAGCAGTTCGCCGGTGAAGACGCATTCCGCGGGCCTGCGCCCCAGCGCTTCTTCGGCGGAGAGAAGCACGAGATCCGGGTTGTTGTTTTCCTGCGAGACGTGCGCGAGAACCAGATAACGCGCGATGGCATCGAACCCGTCCGGATCGGAAAGATATTCGCTGACCGCGTGATTCGAGAGATGCCCCGTGCGGCTCAGCACGCGCTGTTTCACCACCCACGGATACGGCCCGACCTTCAGCATGTCGAGATCGTGATTGGATTCCAGGACCAGGCAGTCCGCGCCGCGGAGATGCACTTTTACCAGCTCCGGCATGTACCCGAGGTCGGTGACGATCGCCATTTTCGCGCCATTCGCACGGAACGTGAAACCGATGGGATCAGCCGCATCGTGAGGTATCGCAAACGCGTGGACGTCAATGTCGCCAATGCTGAAATGCTGCCCCGCGTGAATGGTTTCCACGCCGTTGAGGCGCTTGCCAAAAGTTTCGGGAAGAATGCACTGCATCACGTCCATCGTCGGTTCGGTGACGTAGAGTGGCGCCTTCCACATTCCGAGCATCTGCGGCAGGCCATTGCAGTGGTCGGTGTGTTCGTGAGTGATGAGGATGCCGTCGAGATGCTCGACGGTTTTTTCGACGGCGGCGAGCCGCGCAAGCGTTTCGCGCTTGCCGAGCCCGGCATCCACGAGGAGTCGGGTGCGCTCCGTCTCGAGTAACGTAAGGTTGCCCGAGCTGCCGGACGCTAGAATGGAAACCCGCAAGCCGATCGTTCTCTCCTCAACTTCTCCTTGCAATCTCGCTGCGAATCAAATTTTTAGAATCATGTCAGAGCGCTGGGCGCGCGTCAACAAAGACTCCTGTATTCCAACGATGATATACTCCCGCGGCGAACCATGGAAAAGTACGATCTTATCGTTGTCGGTTCCGGGCCCGGCGGACAGCGCGCCGCGATTCAAGCCGCGAAGTTTGGAAAGCGGGCCGCCCTCGTTGAAAAGCTGGAAGTGATCGGCGGAACCGCCATCAACACCGGCACGATCCCCAGCAAAACCATCCGCGAGGCGGTCCTGCATCTTTCCGGCTACCAATATCAAAGCATTTACGGCGTCAATTATCGCGTGAAGGAACCGATCACCATGGCGGATCTCTCCTTCCGCGCGCTCAACGTGATCAAGACCGAAATCGATGTACTTCGCGCGCAGCTTTCCCGCAACGGCATCGACATCCTGACGGGAACGGCCAGCTTTATCGATCCTCACCGCATGCAAGTGACGGGTTCGCGGGGACAATCCGAACTGGAAGCGGGCAACATCGTCATCGCCACGGGCACGAAACCTGCGGTTTCTCCCTTGGTCCCTTTCAACGATAAGACCATCATCAACAGCGATCAGATTCTGCGCATGCCGGAGATTCCCAAGTCTATGATTGTCGTGGGCGGCGGAGTCATCGGTGTGGAATATGTCTGCATGTTCGCCACGCTCGGCGTGCGTGTGACGCTGATTGAAAAACGTCCGCGATTGCTGGAGTTTGCCGACGCCGAGATGGTGGAAGCGCTCTGCTACCATCTGCGGGACCGCCGCGTCACGCTGCGCCTGAATGAGGAAGTCGAAAGCGTCGAAGAAACTCCGGATCATCTGGTCGTGGCCAACCTGAAGAGCAAGAAAAAAGTTTCCGGAGAGGCGCTGCTCTATGCCGTGGGTCGGCAGGGCAATGTGGATGAATTGAATCTCGCCGCCGGCGGTCTGGAGGCGGACGCGCGAGGACGCATTGCCGTGGATCAGGATTACCGGACCGCGCAGCCGCATATCTTTGCCGTCGGTGACGTCATTGGGTTTCCCAGTCTCGGCTCGGTCTCCATGGAGCAGGGCCGCATCGCCGCCGCCAGAGCGTTTGGCATTCCGACGAATTCCAACCGCGCGAATTATCCCTACGGCATTTACACCATCCCCGAAATTTCCTTCATCGGAAAAACGGAGGAGCAATTGACGGACGAAGGCGTAGCCTACGAAGTGGGTATGGCTTTTTTCCGCGAAATTGCGCGGGGCCAGATTCGCGGCGACACCACCGGCCGGCTGAAGATTCTCTTCGATCCCTCCACCAAGCAACTGTTGGGTGTGCACATCATTGGCGAAGGAGCTTCGGAGCTGTTGCACATCGGGCAGGCGGTGTTCGCCCTGAAAGGCACGGTGGAATATTTCGTGGATACGGTTTTCAATTATCCGACGCTCGCGGAATGCTACAAGGCAGCCGCGTTCAATGGGCTCAACAAACTGGCGAGGAACTAGCCAGGCTCGAGTAAGGAGTCGCGTGTTCACAGTTTCGACTCCCTAAGATTGGCAGGAGCACGATGCGCAGGACAGTTGGTGTATTGGTTATGGAACATATCGCCGTGGGCCTCGTGGAAGGCCACAAGGTCGTCGGCCCGCTGAACATTTATCCGGAAAAATCGCAAATGCTGGACCCGCTGCAATCGATGCCCGCGGAAGGCATCGTGGATTGCATTCGCCGGCAAGTGGAAAAAGTGGCGCGCGGAGAAAAAATCGAAGCCATTGGAATCGGCTTTCCAGGAATCATTCGCAACGGCGTCGTGGAAGATTCACCCAACCTCCATCAAGCCAAGGGATTTCCATTGCAAGCGGCTTTGTCCTCCGCGCTCAGCGGCAGAGCTGCGGGCGCGCAGGTTCGCCTGTTCAATGACGCGGACGTCATGGCCGCGGGAATCGCGGCGACGCAAGGCAAACTGCATGAGCTGACGCGCGTGTGGACGCTCGGGAATGGCGTGGGGTTTGGCCGCTATCCTTCGAGCGAAGGAATCTGGGAGGGCGGGCACTCCGTCGTCACTCTGGATCCCAAGGAGAATTTCTGCGGCTGCGGCGGCCGCGGACATCTGGAAGGAATTCTCGGACGCCGCTCCATGCGTTTGCGCTTCATGGATCTCGAACCGGAAGAAGTTTTTGAAAACGCCCGCGCGGGCGATGCGCGCTGCACCGAGTTTGTGATGCTGTGTCATCGTGCTTTGACCGCGGCGACCGCCACCAGCATTCACATGGAGGGCCCGGGGACATTTTTCATCAGCGGGCCGGACGTGAAGTTCATCGATATCGCCTTGCTGGACCGACTGCTGCATGAAATGGTTAAGATGAGTCCGCTGCAGGGCAGCCGCTTCGAGGTCATCCCGACCTCCGATGAAATGGGAATCATCGGCGCCGCCGTCAACGCCGACCGCGCCACGCAAAATTGAGACTTACGCCTTTTCATTCCCCCAGCGATTATTGGGCAATGGCGTAGATAACTGTAACCGTGGCTTCCCGCTCGACCTTACTCGGATAAAGCATTAAGTTTTGTGTTGGCATTGCCTGCACTTCCACGGCAACCATCTTCCTTGCCATGGGTAGCTTTGCAAAACCTTCTGATTCTTCGCCATTGATGATGGACACAAGCTCTCCGAGCTTGACGCCTGCCTGAACCCCTGCTTGCTCGGCCATTCCCCGAGCTCGCGCCAGTGCTGCCGTGTACGCCTTGGCACGCAGAGACTGCGGATCCGAGACGTTCCATTCCACGCCCTGCACAATGTTAGCACCCGCAGTAATGGCGATGTCGACCACTTTCTGGGCGCCGGTGGCGACGACGTGAATGCGCCATTGCTGTATCCTCGTAGGTGATCCCGCGCCCTGCTGTCCCACTTCTTCCCTGCCGACCATCAACGACTCTGTTTGTATTTCTTCCGCGGGGATTCCGGCGCCGGTCAAAGCTTTGTCAATCCTGTTCCCCATGCGGACGCTCTCGTTATAAGCGGCATCTTTCGTGTCCGCAATATGATTAAATCCGACCTTTACGATCGCCGAGTCGGCAGGAACGCTGATTTTTTCCGCAGTCGTGGCTTCGATTGTCCTTCTACTGTCTGATCCTATCCTCAAAACCTGAGCATTCGCGCATCGCGGAACGAATACGACCAACAAAATTGTGAAACAACGAATCATTCGCATAGGACAACCTCCTGGCGGTCAGCCTGACACTGGAATGCAACACCCTCGATAGCGTGTTGCAGATCCTCTGTGGTTTCAATCTTGCCGCACTGAGATGTATATAAATCGATACGTATCGAGCAGACGCTAGCAGGCCAAGCGGGAGCGGTCCAGGGTGAAGCCGTTGAGGGGGCCGAGGACGGTGACGGCGATCTGGTCGGATTGGAAATATTGGCGGGCCAGGGACTGGAGTTCTTCGCGGGTGACGGCTTCGATGCCCGCCAGAATTTCGTCGAGCGAATAAAAGCGGCCGAAGTACAGTTCCTGGCGCGCAAGATTGGACATGCGGGAGCTGGTGGATTCGAGCGAGAGCATCAGCGACCCCTTCAGGTGATTCTTCGAGCGACGAAGTTCTTCTTCCGTTACGGGCGATTCCTTCAATGCGCGAAATTCCTGGATGGTGAGATCGATCACCTGGCCCACGGTGTCCGTAGCGGTGCCGGCGTAGACGGTCATCATGCCGGCATCGGAATACGGCGTGAGCTCGCTGAACACCGCATAGGCAAGGCCTTGCTTCTCGCGAATATTCTGGAACAGGCGCGAAGACATGCCGCCACCCAGAAGATTGTTGAGCACGGCAATGCCAAAGCGGTGTTCGTGGCCCAGCGGAACCGAAGGGACGCCGATGCAAAGATGGACTTGCTCGAGGTCGCGCTTCGTCTCCAAATGGATCGGAGCTTGTGTGCGTGGCGCGCCGTCGTTCGGGGGCGGACCCGTGGGTTTCATGTGGCCGAACTCGCGCTGAACCAGATCCAGCACCTGCTCGTGGGTGACGTTGCCCGCGGCGGTGACCACCAGATGATCCGGCGCGAACCAGTTCCCGAAGCGCGCGCAGAGCGCGTCGCGGCTGAATGTTCTGACCGTTTCCGGCGTGCCGAGAATCGGACGGCCGAGCGGATGCTGCGGCCAGAAACCGCGTGTGAATATGTCGTGAAGCAGATATTCCGGATTGTCCAGGTCCATCTTGATTTCTTCGAGGACCACCTGGCGTTCTTTTTTCACGTCGTTGGAATCAAACTTTGGACGGAGGACGAGATCCGCGATGACGTCGAAAGCGATGGGCAGGTGCTCGTCGAGAACTTTGGCGTTGAAGCAGATCTGCTCTTTGGAAGTAAAAGCGTCGAGCATGCCGCCGATGGAATCCATTTCGCGGGCGATGGCTTCGGCCGAGCGGCGCTCCGTACCCTTGAAAACCATGTGCTCGATGAAGTGCGCGAGACCGTTTTCCTCGGGGACTTCGCAGCGGGAACCGTTGCGAACCCAAACGCCGACGGAGACGGAACGGACGTGGGGCATGGTCTCCGTGAGGACCACGAGACCGTTGGGCAAAACGTGCTTTTGAATGTCGCGCGTTTCCGTCGCCATACCTAGATTGTGACACAGGCCGGGCGGAAAGGATAAACGGGAGCGAACAATTGCTTGAATGCAAAGCTCGCAACTACATGCACAAAAAAGAAGCCCGGCGCCTACAAGAGCTTTTCGGTGGGATTGAGCTTGCCGTATTCGCTGGTGTAGAAGAGCGGTACGTCGGAGTACGTACCCTGGTCGCGCAGATAGACTTCGCAACTGTCAAAGGGCTTCGAGTACACGTGGATGCTGACGGCGCGCTGGTTGAATTCCGCGAGATTGATGACTTCGTGGACGGGCTCGATGGGATTCACGTAGGCGGGGTGCGTGGCGTCGAGATCGTAAATGTCCGTCGGAATGATTTTGCAAGTGCCGTGAGAGGCGTCGCGCTGATCGACGCGGTAGTTCTGTACGCGAAGGCGGCCGATGGGCGCGGACATCCAGCAGTTCTGGTTGCGATGATTGTGGATGCGGCTGTGCTGGCCGACTTCCCAGCAGACGGTCATGCACTCGAAGAGATCATTCTTGAAAATTAGATTGCGCGTATAGCAACCCTTTGAAAAATAGCAATACTTCTCGAGCGTTTCGGGGCGCACGGCGTGCCGAATGACGTAGTCCTGGACGTTTTCCAGTGTGAACTCCCGCACAGGAATAGCGGCGAGGCCTTTCACCCAATCGGTGATGGTGAACTGCTCGGTTGCGAGTTTCTGCGGCATCGCGCGCCTCCGGGAAGGCAATCCTGAAAAGCGGGGATTGCGTAAGAATTATAGCGTGATTCCAGTGCGAAGTAATGAGGTAAGGAAGTAAAGAAGTACGGAAACAAGGTAATGTGTATATTACGCTCGCTGATGCGCTGACGGTATCTCTCCGGGAGCTCGAAGGACCGATGGAACTGCTGGGTAAATCGAAAGAAGAGTTGCGCGAATTCTGCGTGGCGCTGGGCGAGCCAGCGTTTCGCGGGGCGCAGATTTATCATGCGCTGTACTCCGAAAGAAAATTTGATGTAGCGCAAATTACGAATCTTCCAGCGGCGCTGCGGGAGCGGCTCGCGAGAGAAGCGCGCGTCACACTGCCGGAAGTGAAGCAGCGATTTGCGTCGGCGGACAGGTCGGTGCGGTATTTGTTCGGCTTGGGCAGCACCGAAGAAAGCAAAAGGCCCAACGCAGAAGACTCAGAGAGCACAGAGTACACAGAGAAAAACAAGAGAGAAGGTGCGGGCCGATTGCTGAAGCCTGCGTCCGTTGAAGCGGTGTTCATGCCGAGCGAGGGGCGGCAGACGATTTGCATATCGACGCAGGCGGGGTGCGCGGTGGATTGCCATTTTTGCCTGACGGCGCAGCTCGGATTGATTCGAAATTTGACTGCTGGAGAAATCCTTGCGCAAGTGCTGCTTCCGCTAGAAGAGCACAAGGCGCGGCTCGCTCCTCCCTTCGAGGCTCAGGGCAAGCAGACGAACATTGTGTTGATGGGCCAAGGCGAGCCGCTGCTGAATTTTGAACCGGTTATGGCGGCGGTGAGAATTCTGCTCGATCCGGGCGGGATGGGGATTTCGCCAAAGCACGTGACGCTATCGACGAGCGGGATCGTGCCGGGCATCGAGCGGCTGGCGCTGGAGAAGGTGCGGCCGAAGCTGGCGATTTCGCTGAATGCGTCCAATGACGAGCAGCGCGACGAGCTGATGCCTATCAACAGGAAGTACCCGCTCTCCATGCTGCTGGAGGCTTGCAGGAATTATCCGCTGCGGACGTGGGAACATCTGACGTTTGAGTACGTGATGCTCGGTGGGCTGAACGATGCAGCGGAGGATGCGCGGCGCGTCGTGCGACTGCTGGCGCCTCTCAAAAGTGTGAAAGTAAATTTGATCCCGTGGAATCCGGGGGAACTTCCCTACCGGGAATCGTCGACGGAGCGGATTGAAGAGTTCCGGCGAATTCTCGTGGATCGCGGAGTGCCAGCGTTTGTGCGGTATTCGCGCGGACGGGATGTGATGGCGGCTTGCGGGCAGTTGGCGCTGCTACAGGTTCAAAGTTCGCCGCTGACCACACTTCGATCTTCCCTGTAGCTGAGGCATGCGCAATGGCGGCGGAAAAGAGCACGGGTCTAAAGACCCGCCAGTACACCTTACGATTTACACCTCCCCCCTATGTTTTTGTAAGTCTATGATTTGATAGATAGATGAAGTGGTTTGTTTTGATAGAGTTTTCAAAGTCTATCATTCTGAAAGACTTATGGCGCGTAGTGTAGGCGCTTGACCGGTTCTCCTGCGACCGGCATCAGTCCGTCGCCCTTGTTTGATGAACTGGAAGTGAAGCGGGCGGACACGAGCAAGGACAAGCTCCCGGAGTATCCGGCGCCGCCGATGAAGAAGTGAACAGTTGTCAGCTGCGGGTTTTCAGTTCCCAGTTTTTAGTTTTTACTTTTCAAGTTACTGAACGAATTGTTAACTCTTAATGGAGAAGTATCCGACACAAGGCGGACGTGTAACGGTGGATCCTGCAGGGGGTACACTTCGCGCCTTCATCGTTCAAGTTTTATTTGATGGTGAACGACTGATCGCTCCCGGTCGCGGCTGCAAAGTTCGAGCCGGCCGTGGCATGTGCCACCAACGTACATGTCCCGGTCGCCAGAAAGCTGACTGTCCCGCCAGAGACGGTACAGATCCCAGTCGTATTGGAAGTCGCCGAAGTAGCGCCGTCCCCAATGTACTTGTAGGTTGGTGTGAAGCTTCTGCCTGTCCTCGCAGTGTTGGGAAGGTTCTTGATGGCTATTGTTGTTGTGGCTTGAGCGATAGTGAACGATTGAGGGCTCCCGGTCGCAGCAGCATAGTTCGCGGTTGCCGTGGCATCGGCTACCAGCGTACACGTGCCGACGCCCACATAACTCACCAGGCCTTTGTTGGAAACCGTACAGGTGCTCGGAGTGTTCGACGTCGCCGAAGTCTTCCCGTTGCCGGTGTATGTATACGCTGGCGTGAAGCTTCCACCGTACACCGCGCCGCTCGGAATGTTGTTGATGCTTATTGCCGGCGTTGCCTGGGCGATCGCGAACGACTGCGGATTGCCGGCCACGGCTGCATAGTTTGTGCCCGCCGTGGCGTGCGCTACAAGTGTGCATGTGCCGAGGCCCACGAAGTTCACGACAGTGCCGGCGACCGTGCAGGTCGCGGTCGTGTTGGATGTCACCGAAGGAGTGCCGTCCCCGGTATAGGTATACCCTGGAGTGAAGCTCCCGCCGTACATCGCGCCGCTTGGAATGTTGTAGATGCTTATCGTGGTTGTCAACGGAGCAATCGAAAAAGGCTGAGGGCTACCGGTCGCAGCAGCATAGTTAGCAGTGGCTGTAGCATGCGCCACAAGCGTGCACGTACCAACACCCACGAAGTTCACGACGCCGCTGGAGACGGTGCAGATGCTTGTCGTGTTCGAGGTCACCGACGTAATTCCGTCACCGACGTAAGCATACGCCGGTGCGAAGCTGCCCCCATAGGCGGCGTTCGACGGGATGTTGATGATACTGATCGTCGGTGCGCTTGAAGGAGGAAGTCCCGCGTCTACGACGAAGACAGTACCGGCCGCACTGCCAGAGCCGGATCCACGGGCGGTTCCGTATAGCTTCCCGTCACTTGCCTGGATCAGCGGCGCAACGGAGCCTATGCCGGTCGCATTGGTCAGGGAAGCGGACCGCAGCAGCGTACCGTCTGCGGTGATCTCATAAACGACGCCTCCGGCCAACGGAGGACCCGCACCAGCCGTGGTGCCATAAAGGTTGCCGTCGGAGGCCTGTAGCAGGCCGTTTGGACTTAGCCCTTCGACCGTTCTGACCATGTCAAAGATCTTTATATAGTCTCCGGCCAGGCTGATCCTGAAGACGATGCCCGAAGCGCCAGTTCCCCCGTTGGCAGTGACACCATAGAGGTTGCCGTCCGTGGCCTGAATCAACGGACCATTCCCGACACTCCCATCGTTCGGCTGTGTGCCAAACAAGTACAGCGTGGTCAGCGTACCGCCGGGGCTCAAGCGAAACACGCCATTGAATCCCGCTCCGTAAAAGTTGCCGTCGGACGCCTGTAACAGGCCTTGCGAGTTCCCCGTTGGGGCGTTGTGAAAATTAGCGACTACGGTGTAGTCTCCGGCAGGACTGATTCGGAAGACAGTGGAGTATGCGGGGGGTGAGGATGTGGTTCCGTAGAAGTTCCCGTCGGTGCCCAGAATCAGGCTCCCCACGGGGTTCGTGCCTTCGGTGCACGGGAACGTTGCGCAGAAATCATGTAGCTTCTGGAATTGTCCGGTCTTGCTAATCTTGAAGACGACGCCGTAATTACTCAGCCCCCCTGAGATAGTGGTGCCGTAAAGGTAGCCATCGCCGCCTTCAACCAGCCCGCCCCTGGGCGTGCGCCCGTTGGCATAGGGAGAGGCAAAGGTGTACAGGACGGTGATTTGTCCCTGGAGCGTGAGTTTGAAGACGGTGCCAGCACATCCATGGACGCAGCCACTGCCGTCGTTGCCGCCGAGGGTCGTCGTCCCGTACAAGTTTCCGTCCGAAGCCTGGATCACCGGCGTATGGGGAGTAGTCCCGTCGGTATTGGTGGAGGGAAAGCCGAAGAGTTCCGCGATGGTCAGCGGCTGACTCTCTCCACGGGCAAACATCGGCATCAGCAGGGCCAGCATCAGGGTAAGAAGGCAGCGGCGATCCGAAACCAAAGAACGCACCACGACCAGCATGCCGTGTTGCGCGAATTTTTTCGATTCCATCTCATAACCTCCCGCAGTAGATTGAGAGCCGTGGATACCAAAACGCGGAAGCGAACCGATTTCTTTCCTTACCTTAGGATATTCCTGGCAAAATGTTTTTGCTAACCAAGGTTCCGTTGGGACGACAGTCTGCACGGTTCCCCTCTGTATGTCCTAACGGAGTTCTCAAGAATTTCTGAAGAAATTAGGTCCATGGCTCTCAACGGATCACAGACAGACGTTTCAGAGGGTTCCGGACGCCTGTGGAGTTTTGCCGGGCGGGAATTTGATGAATCGCGCCTCGAACTGCGGGTCAATGGGAAGCCGGTAGAGCTTGAATTGAAACCCCTTGAGATTCTGGTTCAGCTCCTCCAGCATGCTGGGGAAGTAGTCACCAAGGACGAACTGCTCGATGCCGTCTGGCCCGGTCTGACCGTTGTGGAAGGCTCGCTCTCCACCGCCATCTACAAGCTGCGCAAGGCTCTGGGGGACGAGGAGTCCACGATAGTGGTCACTATGCCGCGCGTGGGATATCGGCTGGAGGCATCGGTGCAGAGCAAAGTAATTCGCGCTTCGCCACCTACGGCGGAACTGGGCTTCCAAACCGATGACGCGGTTCCGGGACGCGAGCACTGGCGATTGATGCGTGCGCTGGACGTTTCCGCCGGCAGCGAAGTCTGGCTTGCCAGGCACCCGAAGACTCGCGACCTCCGCGTTTTCAAGTTTGCCTCCAGCGCAGTGCGTCTCAAAGGTCTAAAGCGCGAGGTGACCGTCTCCCGGTTCCTGCGCGAATCGCTCGGCGCGCGTCCTGAATTTGTCCGGGTCCTGGAATGGAATTTCGACACTCATCCCTACTTCCTGGAAAGCGAGTATGGAGGTCCAAACTTCGCGGAGTGGGCCGAGAGCCAGGGAGGGCTGGCCAAGATTCCACTGCAGGTTCGGTTGAACCTGCTCGCCGATGTCGCCAGAGCGGTAGCGTCCGCGCACGCCGCGGGCGTACTCCACAAGGACTTGAAGCCCGCCAATATCCTGGTAACGCCCGCGGCCCATGGCGGCTGGCTAATCAGAGTCGCTGACTTTGGCAGCGCGTCGTTCGTCGAGCCGTCCCGGCTCAAGGCCCTGGGCATCACGAACCTGGGTATCACCCAGACCGGCGATCCGCGCAGTGCGTACCTGACGGGGACGCTCATGTACCTTGCCCCGGAAGTGCTCTCCGGGCAGCCTCCTACCGCGTCGGCGGATGTTTATGCTCTCGGTGTAATGCTGTACCAGCTTGCGATCGGCGATTTTCGCAAGCCAATCTCGCCGGGATGGGAACCCGGGATCGAAGATCCTTTGATCCGGGAAGACATCGCCGATGCGGCCTGCGGCGATTCCGCGCGCCGCCTCGCGAGCGCCGCCGAACTGACCGAGCGCCTGCTTGCTCTCGACCGACGACGCGCCGAACGCGAACAGCTCGAACAAGAACGCAAGCGCGAGCAGATCGCCGAGCGCAGGCGGGCGGACTCGCGAATCCGCCGCCCCTGGATAATCGTTGCAAGCGTCGTCCTATCCATAAGTCTGGTCTTGAGTCTCACCCTCTACCGACGGCTCTCGTCCCAAAACCCGAGACTCATGACCGTGGCGGTGCTTCCGTTTCAAAACGCCGGTTCTGATCATAGCCTCGATTTTCTCCGCCTTGCACTGCCGGACGAAATCGCGACCACCCTCAGTTACAAGCGTTCTCTGTCAATTCGGCCCTTTGCGACCACGAGCAAATACGCCGAACCGAATCTCGACCTGCAGAAAGCGGGCCGCGAAATGGGCGTCAGCAACATCGTGACCGGCCATTTCCTGAAGGGAGGAGATCAGCTTCAGGTCACGCTGGAGGCCCTCGATGTGGAAAGCAACCGCCTGTTGTGGCGAGACACGCTCGACGTTCCAGTCGAGAACATGATCGCGATGCAGCAACAGATCACAGCCGCGGCGCGAGAAGGGCTTGCTCCGGTGTTCGGCTCGTCGTCATTTACGGTGGACACCGCCGCTCGGCCCCAAAATGAGGAGGCGTATGATCTTTATCTCCACAGCATCGCCGTGCCAAGCGATCCCGTCCCGAATAAGCGAGGGATCGCCGTGTTGGAGAGAGCCGTGGGACTTGACCCGAATTATGCCCCGGCGTGGCGCGCTCTGGCTCTGCGGTATTACTACGAGGCCCGATATGCGGCCGGAGGCGAGGCGCTGATAAAGCGTTGCGACGCCGCGGCTGAACGAGCGCGGGCGCTGGATCCGAATTTCATCCTGGCCGGCACCCTCCTTGCAGAGACTCGCGTCGAACGCGGCGAGCTCGCCAAAGCCTATCACGAGGCCGAAGACTTAGTTCGCCGGCGTCCTGACAGTGCGGACGCCCACTTCGCCTTAAGTTACGTGCTCCGTTATGCGGGTTTGCTTGAGGAAGCCGCAAACCAATGCGAGATGGCCCGCTTGCTTGATCCCCACAACCTCGGCTGGCGGTCTTGCAGCGCTGTGTTTGAACTCCGCGGCGACTACAAACGGGCCTTCAATTATATCTATCTTGGTGATCCTGGCTCCGAGTGGTCCAGGACCCATTTGATCGAACTCCTCCTACACCAAGGCAAGGAAAGAGAAGCCATGGAAGTGGGTCCAACGCACATCGCCCAATGGGAAAGCTTCAATATGTTACGGGCCTGCGCGGCGCGCAAACCCTTGCCGGAAATTGTCGCGCTGGCCAGTGCTGTGCTTCCTCAGGATGATCCTGAAGTAGATTATTTCTTCGCATCGCACCTCGCGTACTGCGGCCAGACCAGCGCGGCTCTCTCGTTGCTGAAACGCGCAATACAGAGAAACTATTGCTCGTATCCGGCGATGGACTCGGATCCCTTCTTCGCAAGTGTACGGGCCAAGCCTGAATTTGCTGATATCCGCTCAACCGCGATCGCATGCCAGAAAGATTTCCTGGCAGAGCGCCAGCACATGCAGCAGCCACACCAATAGACATGACGCCGGAGGTTTGCCGTCAACTTGTCTCTCTAAAGCATATGTTTACTCATACGTTATATTTAGCTCGTTCGTGCAGTCCTTTCCTTACTTTTCAATGCTTAGAAGGCCAGACTGCACCAGAAAACTCCTTTGTTATCGCCGGTGAATCGAGCAGCCCACCCGTACTAGAATCGTCTCTCCAGGGCCCGTCATCGTGAAATTCCAGCGAATTTCAGGAATCGAAGGACCTCAATCCAAGTTGGGTTGTCGGGTTGGAGGCGGTTGCTGGGCAGGGGCGGACTGAAGTTGTGGCTGAGTTGGGACAGGCTGTGAAGACGGAAGGGGTTGTTGGCCAGCGGCTGAAGGCTGGGGCGCGGGTGGCGTGCGGTATTTGGAGTTGCCGTTGACGGAGGAACAGACGGCATGCCGCCAGGAGTCTATGCCGAAAGCGTTGATGTATTCGTCCTGGGCGAGGTGGATGGTCTGGAGCAAGGTCTGGGCGAGGTAAGCGAGAGTGGCGGCGGTTTTGGGTTTTAGTTCGCCAGAAGCGGCGGCGGAAAAGAGGCGAGCGAGGACGGCGGTGAGATCACAGGCAGAGAGATAGCGGCCGGAGAAGTAATAGGAAATGTCGCGGCCGATTTGTTCGGCGGCGCGGGCCTGCGATTCCTTGCGCGCGTGGTAATAACAGAGATGGGGATGAGAAGTCGAACGAAGGGAGCGGCACCGATGGCCATTGGCAAACGTGAAAGAACACAGACCTGCACGGTCTTTGGAGCGAGTTGTTGACATGGAAGTCTCCAGATAAATATTTAGATTTTGGGCAGAAAAAGAAAACGCCTCGCGGAGAGCGAGGCGCAGTACTTTACAAAGATAATCTACCAGAGCTGTCACTGTGTTGTTAACAAAAAAAGTGGGTAGCGGGTGCTGTCGACCGAACAAAGCCGCCCAAGGGGCACTAAATTCTTGGCGTACATCGTCGGCGAACGCTTGTTGCACGCTAGGGTTGGGCTGAAGCGTATGTAGGAGCCTTGCGTGTCAGTTTCCGAAGGAGAAATTCCTGGAGAAGATTGGTGGCGGCAGATGCCCCAATCCCGATGAGCGCGGTTTCAAACGTCAATGTCACATCGCGATCCGCCTTTGGATAGTAGAGATTGGAGATGCCGCCTGCGGCGAGGCTACCGAGAAGAGCGGAGTAATTTACTTGCCGGTGCCCATTATCACCTTTGCAGACAACGGTTTGGGTGATCGCATAGAGAAACCGTGATCGCCGGCTGCCGGTTCCTTTGTAAAAATAACGTGGGTCTTGCTTGAGGAGCGACGGCAGTATAGCGCTGCCGATAAATGTGCCTATAGCAGAGTCGGCGTAGGACGCGCCGTAGCGCTTTGCATAACCCTGCGCGCCTTGCCCATAGCCGCTGTAAGAATTTGCCGCCTGTTCAATTCCCGCAATGGCTCCGGTCAGGCCAAAGTTGATCGGATCCACGGTGGCCTTCCACGCAAGCTCGAACTTTTGCTTCGGCTTGAGAGGAGCCGCAGCGGAGTTATAGGTGACATAGAAATTGGGAATGACGCCAAGGACGCGCTGCTTCTCTTCATCCTTGATCTCGGCCTCTGCCACCTCGGCTGGCGTGAGTGAGACCTGCACCTCGGTGGCAGCGGTCGCAATAACCAGGGTGATCGGCGGGACAAGCAGATTTTCCCCGGAATGCAGGGTTCCAGAAGACCTCTGTGTCGCGAAGCCCGCCGACGTAATCGTGAGCTGAAAGGGCCCGGGGGCGATGCCGGCAAATGAGAAGTGCCCATCGCCGTCGGATGCCACGTCTTGGCTTAGGGATTGATCTTCACGGGACAGCTTCACAATCGCTCCGGCGACAATGGCTCCCGTTCCATCGACGACGGTTCCGCTGATCGTTCCGGCCAATTGTTGGTCCCGTAACTGCTCCTGGGTTGCTGCGCCCTGGACGCTAGGCGACTGCTGAGGCTGCGCAAGAGCCGGAAAGCCGTAAAGCAGGAGGACGCCGGGGCTTAACCAGAGTAGCCTCCTGCCCTCAAAAACCAACCTCCGGGGGTTTCGGCCCGAAGATTTGTTGCAGGAGCCTTTTCTTGCAGAGTTCACGATGGAGCCTTCCTTTACTTTATGTCCTAGGTTTTTCTTCCAACAAGGGTTCGGCTCCCTGAAGTTGCCTAAAGTTCTACTCACGAATCGTATTGGATGACGTTGGCTAGCTTCTGGTTGGAGGTGGCTGCAACGTTATCCTGGCCCGCCTCGCGCATCTTGCGAGCCTGAGTGGCGAGTTTCAAAGGGTTGTGTCAAGTTGGTTTAGAGGGGGCGGAGGCCGATGACGGAGAGGATGCGGCCGGATTGGGGGCCTTGTTTGCGGTAGCTGAAGAGGAGGTCCGGGCGGCAGGCGGTGCAGAGGTCGCTGACGAAGATGTTTTGGGGGCGGAGGCCGGCGGCGAGGAGTTGGGCGCGATTGGCTTTTTTCAAGTCGAGGAGGACGTTTTTGGGCGGGGGCTGGTGGCCTGGGGGCATCATGTTGAGCCATTGGACCGGGTTGGGTTCGTCGCCGGTGCGTAATTCGTCGAACCATTCGGGGGCGTTGGCGAATTGGGAGTGGAACTGGATGGCGACTTCGGTGCCGACTTCGTAACAGCAGCCGCCGATCGCGGGGCCGATGGCGGCGAGCAGGTCGGCGGGCCTGGTGCCGAAGTGCATTTGCATCTGGCCGATGGCTTTGACGGCGATGCGGGCGAGGGTGCCGCGCCATCCGGCGTGGATGGCGGCTATAGCGCGGTCTTTTGGGTCGACGAGGAGGATGGGGACGCAGTCGGCGGTCTGGACGCCGAGGAGGAGGCCGGGGCGGTTGGTGGCGGAGGCGTCGCCTCGGCAGGGTTCGGCGGGGGCGGCTTCGAAGAGGTGGATGACGTCGGAGTGGATTTGTTTGAGGGAGATGAGTTGAAGATCGGTGGCGCCGAGTGCAGATTGGAAGCGGCGGCGATTTTCGAGGACGTTTTCGCGGGGGTCCCAGTCCGTGAAGCCGAGATTTAGAACTTCTTCGCCGTCGAGCGGACTGACGCCGCCGGGGCGGGAGCTGAAGCCGTGGATGAGCCAGGGGAGTTTGTTGAAGGCGGGGACTTGGAGGATTTGGAGGCCGCGGGATTTGCGGGCGATCCAGTTGGAGTTGGATTGGGCAGAGGAGGGGACAGACAGGAATGCCTGTACCACTTTGCGGGCGTTACGTTTGGGCCTTAGTGTTTTCGCGGGAGCCACGGCGATATCAGTATAATCTCAGTTGTGTGAGCGGCCGAAATTGAGTTGTGAGAGAAGCGGACGGGTCTAAAGACCCGCCACTACAGTAGGCCGGGCTGAAGCCCGGCGGCTACAGGCGAATCTGAGAGGGTCACTTGATTGTTGGGATGGGGGTGGACATTGCGGAGGTGGGACGGATTCAGGGGGCGATTGAGCGGCATGGGGAGGTATTTCTAAGGCGGATTTATACGGCGCGGGAGAGAGCGTATTGCGAGCAGTTCAAGAATAAGTATGAGCGGTATGCAGGGCGGTTCGCAGCGAAAGAGGCGGCGATGAAGGCGCTGGGGACGGGTTGGCGGCGCGGGGTGCGGTGGGTGGATTTGGAAGTGGTGCGGGAGGCGAGCGGGAGGCCGACGCTGGCGCTGGCGGGTGAGGCGGGGAAGATTGCGGCGCAGCTGGGAGTGAAGAATATTGCGTTGAGCATTACGCATACGGAGAGTCAGGCGCTGGCGCAGGTGATATTCGAGAGTTGAAAGTTCAAAGTTGAAAGAAAAGAATAAAGAAAGGGAGCTTAACGCATATCCGTCAATCACTCTTCCATAACTGCCCAGCGATTGCGGCTCCGATTAGCGCATAGAGCCCGGAATTCAGAAACCCAATCAACAAACAGATGACGTAGAAGCCGCTCTTGTCCCTCATCGCCTCACTGAAGGGAATGGCTAGCAGAGAAGGGGGACAGAGAACCAGCATTGCCGTGTACAAAGTGCCATCGACGATGCCTAGGATGCCAACAAAAATAAAGAAGAAGACGGCGATCAGTAAGCCAAACGCCGCGCAACTCCCTATCAGTTTCCATTGTTTGCTCATGGGACTAAATGCCTAGAAGCTATTTCAAAACCCTCCGTAAGACGATGATGAAGCAGGCGATATGAAAGAATGCGCTGTAAATCGTGAGCGAGCGGTCATAGCGAACCACCAGATGCCGGAAGTTGCCGAGCCACGCGAAGGTGCGCTCGACTTTCCAGCGCCTGCGGTAGCGCCGCAGCG
>QHYE01000003.1 GCA_003224055.1 Acidobacteriota bacterium
CGGCAGGCAGCGAACTGGCGGAAATAGGAAACACTTTGGGTCACCGGGTCCACATCTAGTTGGGGCCTCTGGCGGCACGAAGATTGCCCGAGAGCATCTAACCTAAGGTAGGCGGCAGAGCGGTACGAGGCGGGCGCAGATCATCAGAATGATGCAGGAAGCAAAATACGTCAACGGTAAGGCCGAAAGCAGCTTGGGAACGGCAGGCATTGTGCTGGAAACGCGCGACCTGAAAAAAACTTACGGAAGCGGCGAGAAGAGTCTTCCAATCCTGGTGAATGCAAATCTGATTTTGCGGCGAGGGGAGATGGTGGCGATTGTTGCACCATCGGGAGCGGGCAAAAGCACTCTGCTGCATCTGCTGGCTGCGCTAGACACGCCAACGAGCGGTACAGTATACTTCGCAACGAAAGCCATTGAAACAAATGATGACGTGGCGCTGGCGGAATTCCGGAATCGTGCCGTGGGATTCTTGTGGCAGCGGCACCAATTGCTGCCGGATTTTACGGCTGCGGAAAACGTAGCCATGCCGCTGCTGTTGCGCGGCGACGATTTTACTTCCGCGCTGGGGACGGCGCGAGAGTGGCTGGCGGAGGTTGGCTTGGGAAACCGGGCGGACCACCGTGTAGGGGAACTCTCCGGAGGGGAACAGCAGCGCGTCGCGATTGCCCGGGCGCTCGTCACCGGGCCGCAGGTGCTGTTGGCCGATGAACCTACCGGAGATTTGGACGAGCAAAATGCCTTAGCCGTGTTTGAGCTGCTGGAACGGCTGCACCGCACGCACAAATTGACGTCGTTGATCGCGACGCACAATTTGAAGCTCGCCGCGCGATGCGACCGGGTTCTGGGACTGGAACATGGCGTTCTGCGATCTCGCGAGGCTGCGGCCTCCGCGAGCAGGGCCCCAGGGGGAGAAGCGAGCTAACGTGTTCGAACGGTACACAGAGAAAGCGCGTCGGGTCATATTCTTTGCGAGGTACGAAGCCAGCCAATACGGCAGCCCGTACATCGAGACGGAGCATTTGCTGCTCGGCTTGATGCGCGAGGACAAGGCGCTAGCGAACCGATTTCTGCGGCAGCAGGGGTCGATCGAATCGATTCGCAAAGAGATCGAAGCGCGCATCACGATTCGCGAACGGATTTCCACTTCGGTGGAAGTGCCGCTGAGCGCGGAGTGCAAGCGCATCCTTAATATGGCGGCAGAAGAAGCGGAACGGCTCGGCCATAAGCATGTCGGCACCGAGCATTTGCTGCTGGGCATCCTGCGCGAAGAAAAATGTTTTGGCGCGGAAATACTGATGGAGCGCGGGCTGCGGCTGTCCACTTTGCGCGAGGAGTTGGCGCGCACTTCAGGAGAAAAAGCGACGGCGGCGCGGCCCAAAGAGACTTCGCTGCTCGCGGAGTTCAGCCGGGACCTGACGCAAGCGGCGGGCGAAGGCTCGCTTGACCCGCTGGTCGGACGTGAAGGCGAAGTGGAGCGCGTGATTCAGATTCTTTGCCGGCGGACGAAGAACAATCCGGTGCTGATCGGGGAGCCGGGAGTCGGCAAGACGGCGATCGTGGAAGGTTTAGCGCAGCGGATTTCCGATGGAGACGTGCCGCCATTTCTGGCGGACAAGCGGATTCTTTCGCTGGATCTTTCCTTGATTGTGGCGGGCACGAAATACCGCGGACAGTTCGAAGAACGGCTGAAGACCATCATGAAAGAATTGATGGAAAGCCAGAATGCAATTATTTTCATTGATGAGCTGCACACGCTGGTGGGCGCGGGGTCAGCGGAAGGGTCGCTGGACGCGGCGAACATTTTGAAACCGGCGCTTTCGCGGGGCGAGATTCAGTGCATCGGGGCGACGACACCGGGCGAATACCGGAAATCGGTGGAAAAGGATCGCTCGCTGGAGCGGCGCTTCCAGGCGGTGAAAGTTCCGGCCCCGAACGAAGAAGAAGCGGTATTGGTGATTCAGGGCGTGCGGGAACGGTATGAGAAATTCCACGCGGTCAGTTACACCGACGAAGCGTTGCGCTACTCGGTTTATCTTTCGAACCGCTACATTCCCGATCGTTTTCTTCCGGACAAGGCCATTGATTTAATTGACGAGGCCGGAGCGCGCGTGAAGCTGAGGCAGGCCACCGTTCCGGAAGAAGTCGGGGAAGTGCAGAAGCGCGTGAAATTCATCACGCACCGGATGGAAACGGCGATCGCCAATCACGAATTTGAAAAGGCGCGTTTCTACTCGGAAGAAGAACGCAAGGAAAAAGAAAACCTGCGCGGGTTGCGCGAGCGTTACAAGCTGGATGACGCGTCCACGGGCATCGTGACGCGCGAGGATATCGAAGAAGTGGTTTCGCGCTGGACGGGCGTGGGCGTCACTTCCATTAAGGAAGACGAGCAACAGAAGTTGCTGCGCATCGAGCCGGAGCTGCACAAGAGGGTGATCAGCCAGGACAAGGCCATCACGGCGCTGGCGCGGGCGATTCGCCGCAGCCGAGCGGGGCTGAAGTCGCCGCTGCGTCCGGTGGGTTGTTTCTTCTTCCTCGGGCCGACGGGCGTAGGCAAGACCGAAGTAGCGCGGCGCCTGGCGGAATTTTTGTTTGGTTCGGAGAAGTCGCTGGTGCGATTCGATATGTCGGAGTTCATGGAAAAGCACTCCGTTTCGAAGCTCATCGGCGCGCCTCCAGGGTACGTGGGCTACGAAGAAGGCGGTCAGTTGACGGAGCGCGTCCGCCGGACTCCTTACTCGGTGATCCTGCTAGATGAAATCGAGAAGGCGCATCCGGACGTCTTTAACATTCTGTTGCAGGTGTTTGAAGACGGCCAGTTGACGGACGGGCTCGGCAATACCGTGGATTTCCGGAACACGATCATCATCATGACGTCCAATCTGGGTGCGCGGCACTTGCAGAAGCGCACCACGATGGGCTTCCAGTCCGGCGCGGATGAAGCCGGGCAGAAGAGCATGGAAGACATGGTGATGAACGAAGTAAAGCGGGTGTTCAATCCGGAGTTCCTCAACCGGTTGGACGAAGTGATCATATTCAATCCGCTCGGCGACGAAGACCTGCTCCGCATCATAGATTTGCTGGTGGGCCAGCTGAACGACACGCTGATTCACCGGCAGGTGCAGATCGTGCTGTCGCCGGAAGCACGGCAGTGGATCCTCGAGAAAACGTGCGCGGACCGCAATTATGGCGCGCGTCCGTTGCGCAGGGCTTTGCAGAAGTATGTAGAGGACCCGCTCTCCGAGGCGCTGATCCAGGGTGGAATCCAAAGGCCCGCGACACTCCAGATTTATGTCGCAGGGGAAGGCCTTTCGTTCCGGCCCGTCGGTGAGGCAACCCCGGTCGTCCACTAGCGAATCTGACACAACGCACGGGTAATTCCGACCGGGTCGGGATCGACGCACGGCCGGCCCATACCGGGTCCGGCGGGAGAAGAACAACTTGGGTTCGGGGGCGCGGCCTTGACGACCTCAACGGCCGCTTACAGGAAAGTTTGTTCGGCGTTTGGGATTTTAGCGGCTCGACTGACGCGAGCAATTGCGATCGTATTCTTTCTTGCGATTGCATCTCCCGGAGCGAGGCCGGAAAATCTCCCCGCGAACGCGTCTGCACCTGATACACCCGCAATACTTTTTTCCGCTTCGATCGATTGGAATACCGGGAATGATGTCGTTGAGGATCACTCGACCGCAGCCTCCGCCGAAGCGCAGCAGGCTGCCGCGCAGCAGCAATACGTGATCGATCGAATCGATTTTGTGGGGAATCGCCGGGTGCGCAGCGACACGCTGAAAGCGCGCATCTTCAGCCGCGACGGGGACAATTACAACGAAGAGACGCTGCGACGCGATTTTCAAGCGCTGTGGAACACGCAGTTTTTTGAGGACGTGAAACTGCGCGTGGAAGATTCGCCGAACCGCGTCAACGGGAAAATCATTATTTTCGACGTGAAAGAGCGGCCGCAGATTCGCCGCATCCGTTATGAAGGAATCCACTCGATCTCCGAATCGGACATTCTGGACCGGTTCAAGGAGCGCAAAGTCGGGCTCAGCGTCGAAAGCCAGTTTGATCCGACGAGGATCAAGAAGGCGGAAGTAGTACTGAAGGATTTGCTCGGAGAGCACGGGCGGCAGTTCGCGAAGGTGACGCCGCAGTATGAACGGATTGCTTCGAGCAACGCGGTGATTCTAGTTTTCAAGATCGAGGAAGGGCCCAAGGTAAAAGTCGGGCAGATCAAGTTCAAGGGGAATCACGCGTTCAGCGACCGCAAACTCATCCGGGCGATGAGACATGACCGGCCGTATTCGATTCCACTTTATTTCTGGTATATCCCGGTGCTTTCGAAAACCTACGATCGCCAGAAACTGAACGAGGATCTGGAGGTCGGTGTTCGCGGGCTGTACCGCGACAACGGATATTTCAAGGTGTCCGTCGGCGATCCGATTCTCGAAAACCTCGACACGCGCAACAACCGCCTGGGAGTTCCGCTGGTGCTGGGACGCACGGACGGCAAGGCCGTCAACATCACGATTCAGATCGAAGAAGGCGAGCGCTACCGGATGGGCACGCTGAAAATCGTGAGCGCCGATCCGGACAAGGCGCTGTCGCTGAAGGTAGATGCGCTCAAGAGCGCGTTTCCGCTCAAACAGGGAGACATCTTCTCCACCGAAAAAGTGCGGAAGGCTCTGGAGAACTACGGGAAAATTTACGGCGAGTACGGATTCATCGACTTCACGCCGGAGCCGGACACGGAAATCGACGAAGCCAACAAAGTGATCAACCTTACGATGCGGTTTGACGAGCAGAAGCAGTACACGGTGAGGCGGATCGATTTCACCGGAAACACCACGACGCGCGACAAGGTCATCCGGCGCGAGCTGCTCATCGACGAAGGCCAGCTCTTCAACAAGCGATACTGGGAACTGAGTATCCTGCGGCTGAATCAACTCGACTATTTTGACAGGATCGAAGCGGACAAGGCCGCGGAGCTAAAGAAAAACACCAAGGACGGCACGGTGGACATCACGCTCAAGCTCAAGGAGAAGGGCAAGCAGTCCATCGGCTTGCAGGGCGGGGTAAGCGGGCTGGCCGGAAGTTTCCTCGGGCTGACCTACCAGACCAACAATTTCCTGGGACTTGGCGAGACGCTCACGTTTTCGGCGCAGTTCGGCGATCTGACGCGCAGCTTCATGTTCGGATTCACAGAGCCGTATCTCTTCGACCGGCCGATCTCGACGGGTTTCACGATCTTCTCCAGCCGTTACAAGTTTGACCAGGCGCGGCAGGCGGCGCTTTTCACCGGCCAGAGCGTCAGCGTCAATCCACAATTCATCCAGAACTACAACCAGGACAGCACGGGGTTCACGGTGTATGCGAGCTATCCGCTGCGCAAATTGTCGTTCACCCGAGTGGCCCTCAATTATGGGCTGACGCGCACGAACATCACGGCGTTTAACGATGCTTCGAAATTATTGTTCACGCAATTGCAATTCCGGAGCATCGCAGGCCCGAGCGCGCTGAACGGAATCGTCTCCAGCACGATCACCCCGACAATTTCCTATAACACGGTGAACCATCCGATAAATCCCACAGGCGGGAAGAGCTATTACTATTCGCTGGCGTTTTCGGGCGGCCCGCTGGGCGGCAACGTCAAGAGCATCACCAACGTTTTTGATTGGAAGTATTTCCATCCGATCAACAAGAGGCGAAATGTCCTGAGCTTCCATGCGACGGGAGCATTCACCACGGGATACGGGGGCGGAGAGCCACCGCCCTACAGCCGGTTCTACATGGGCGGAGAGAGTGATATTCGCGGATTCGACATCCGCTCCATCACTCCGGTGACGTTTATTCCCGTCGCCAGCACGCAACAATTTACCTACCTGTGCGGAACCTGCTTGAACGCCTTTGGCCAGCCCACCCAGCGGACTTTCAACGTACCACTGCTGGGCTATACCATTTCCTTCCCCGGCGGCGACACGCAGAGCTACGGGAATTTTGAATATCGCATCCCCATCATCGGCACTACCGTGCAAATAGGGCTTTTCCTGGATGGCGGAACCAACGGCATTCTACGCAAGGGTGCGTTGAGGCTGGATAACACTGGCTTCGAGAACCTGAAAACTCAATTCCCGGAGGCGCAGAGTTTGGCGGGATTGTCGCAGCGGCTCTCCATTGCACCGGGAACGAACTTCCGGCTGCGGGGCTCGACGGGGATCGAATTTGTGGTTCAATTGCCAATCATCCAGGCGCCGTTCCGGGTGTATTACGCCTACAATCTCCACCGGCTGCATACGCAGGTGATCGCGCCGCCGGACTACCTCAATCCAAGCGAGATTTGCGATCAGATTGGACCGAACTGTCCGCAAATAGGATTGTTGCCCAGCACGCTGCCGCCGGATGTGTGGTTCAACCAGGTCAAACCTACGATCTTGCAGTTGCAGAACAATCCAGGGCGCCTGAACTATTTCGAGCCGGAGCGGACGTTTCGCTTTACGGTCAGCCGGACGTTCTAGAGTTTGCTTTTTTGAGTTGCGAGACCTTGGGAATTCAGCGATACAGCGTCCGACAATGAAGTGAAAGGCGCGCGAAGGCGGGGGAGAAAGTGGTTATGAAGTGGCGAAACATTTCAAAGAGCATCCTGTTGGCGGCAGCGGCCGCTTGCCTGTGGGTCAGTGCCTGCGGCGGCGGCAACCAAGCCAATCAGGTCGTGGTCCAGGTAAGTCCCGCGGGGGGCACGCTGGTGGTAAAACAGGACGTGACTCTCACTGCGATCGTGACCGGTGCGACCGATGTATCCTCGACGTTTGACTGCAGCTTTACTACGACACCCAATGCGACCACGGCGGATCCGAACCCCAAGGCCTCGACGCCCGCTGCGTGCACAAGTGCGAACGGGGAGGTCGGAACGCTTGGAGATATCCAGAACACCAGTACCACCACGAATTCCACCGCCAAGTACACGGCGCCGGCGACATTTCCTGATCCGACCAAGTACCCCAATCTACAGGTGATTATCACCGCTACGGCAAAGGCCGACACGAAGAAGACCGGGAAGTCCACCATCACCATAGATTCGGGCATCCGGATTCAGATGGTGCCCACGACGGCGACGCTGGCGACAGGCGAAAAGAAGCAATTTTTTGCGGAAGATTTGATCGGCGTGGTGATCCCGAACACTGATCTGAAATGGGATGTCACCGCGGACGCTACAGCGACGACGAAAAGCGTGACCTGCACGCCGACCTGCGGCACGGTTGACAACGCGACTGGTATTTACACCGCGCCGGCCACCGTGCCGACACAAGCGACCGCGACTATTTTCGCAGTCTCCAAGATTGACCCGACTCGCGGAGCGCAGGCAGCCATTACCATTGTCGCAGCAGGGAATATGACTTTTAGCGGCATTTCGCCTTCTATCGTGCCGCAGGGAGCGCTTCAGCAGGATATTTTCCTGGCGGCAACCAACGCCACGTCACAGATCGGCGTAACTGTCACCAACCTTGCGGATAGCACCAATTTATTTATAGCCCCAGAACAAATCAAAGTGGTCTTCCCCGCCGGGAGCAGCACTGCCTCGATCGGCGCTCGGGTTCGCTTGACAGCGGAGGACCTGCAGACCGCGGGACATTTTCAGATTCAAGTTTCAAGCAGCAACCCTTCGGTCACCGTCACAGGTGGACCATTTCCACTGGACATCATACCCAATCGCCCGACGCTCGTCGGAGCCGCGCCTGACAATTTTCAGGAGTCCACGCTGGGCCAGACCAACGGCGTACCGTTCGTGATCGACGGCGGATTCTTTGGTCCTCCAAGTTCTTCTCTCATCGCCACCAAAGTAAATGGACAACTAATTCTGGCCAACACCAACCCCTCCAGTACGCTTGTTCCTTCGGCGCGACGTATTCTCGGCAACCTACCTGTTCCTCTCGGACCCGTTTCTAATGCGGGATTGTTTCCTGTCAGCGTGGAGCACTCGGCGACCGCGACGGGGCCGTTTGGCCCTCCGACTCCCACCACTGTCTTTACAAATATTGCGGTAATTCCGGATTACGGCGCGTCGAATCGGGCGACTTTATTCTCAACGCTTACGCTCCCCGCAGCGTCCAAACCCAGCGGAATTGCACTGGATCCCTCGCTCGGGTACGCGATTGTAACGCTTGCCGGCCTGAATACTTCGGGCAGCAACACCAATACACAGAACAATGTGCAATTCATCAATTTGGCCGGGGGGACGCCTGCGCTGGGAGTGCTGGCTTCCTCAGGGGGAAATGTCGCGACGGCCGTTGCCGTTGACGATCAATTGCACGTGGCTGCGGTCGTGAATTACGGGAGCCGAACTCTTTCCGTGCTGTCCATTCCGTCGGGCGCGCTGGTGGCCACAATCGACCTCAGCGGCGTGATTCCGCCGCCAAATCCGATCCCCACGAATCCACCATTCGTGCCGCCGTTCCCCTATTCCGTAGGAGTTGATCCCTTCTCACACCGCGGACTGGTCGCCTTTGCGTCCACAAACGTAGGCTTGGTGGTCAACCTAGATCCCACTGCCACACCGGCCTGTCTCCCGTTTGCAACGCAGACGACGTACTGCCCGATCGCCTACGTAACTCTGGCTACGGGTTCGAGTCCCCAGGTTGCATTCGAAGCGGGTGCGCGCCTTGCGTATGTCACGCCGGGAGGTCAGGGGCTTATCTCTGCGGTGAATCTCGCCAATCCGTCGACGGGAAGTGTAGGGATTGTCAGCGCGACGCGAGCTTCCAATGTGGTCATGATCAAGACGGCCGCACCCCACAAATTAATCCCAGGCAATCCTGGAACCGTACTCATCAGCGGATTGCCACCTGGAACCACAAACAGCACAAATTTCAATGGTTCGTTCGCAGTAGGCACTGTACTGGACGCCAACAACTTCCAGTACGTCCAGGCCGCGCAAGACGATGTCTCCACGTGCACCACGACATGTCTGGCGAGTTCGGGAGTTCCTTTCTTGACATACACGGTCTCGCCCTCGATTGCGGGGATTGCCATCAATCCGATAACGCGTTTGGCGGTTTTGGCGGACACCAATACGACCTTCGGCCAGATCGCTTTTCTCGATCCGCAAAGCCAATCTGTCACCTCGATGACCGTGTTTGCCGGCGCCACCGGCCAAGTAAGTTCGGGCTCTCCGGAATTGGGCGCGACGAACGTTGCGTTCCAGCCGTTCACCAATACGGCGGTCTCTTTCAATCCTGCGCTCAACCAGGTTTCGCTGCTGGATCCGACGGCCCTGCAGAGATTGGCGATCATCGACACTAATCAGTCCGCGGCTGCTTCGGTTTGCGCCGCGAATTGCGGGTCGACTACGCCGCCTCCGACAAACGTATCTCTGACGGGAGCGATTGGTGTGGATAGCGTCCACAACCTGGCGTTCGCGGTGAATTCCGGCAGCGGCAACATCTCCGTCTTCAAACTTGGGACGATTAAGCCGGTACACATTCAGCAAGTTTTGACTCCGGCGATTGATGCACCGACAATTGCTGTTCCCGCGCAACTCTCTCAGGCCGTGAAGATCACGTCCGGCGTGGTGCCGGCGCCGGTGGGGCCGGTGCGAATACTGGGCGCGGGATTTACCAATCCCTCGCAAGTGCGGCTGGACGGCGTGGCGCTGCCGGGAGGCGTGACCTTTATCAGCAGCGAGGAACTGGATGTAACGATTCCGGTGACGATGCCGAATCCGAGCGGTCCGAATCCCATTGGAATTCTCACGGGACCCCGGCATTTCGCGCTCGACGTGGTGAACAACCTGGGAATTGGATCGAACGTTATGGACTTCACGGTCGTGGAGGAAGTTCCCATTCCCGATTGTTCCGGCACGGCCGCGGCACCGGGTGGCGTTGCGATTGACGAGCTTCACAACATCGCACTCGTGACCAACACCGGGTGCCACCAGGTTTCCGCCATCAGCCTGGACCCCGCAAACAATTTTGGGACGGTGCTAAAAGCGATTCAGACCGGCGGGACTCCTATAGGCGTGGCGGTTCTGCCGAGGCTCGCGATCAACGGCCAGGCTGCCGGCGCTTCCGGCGTGGCGGTGGTGACCAACAATTCGGCAAACACGGTTACGATTCTCGATCTGGCAAGTCTAGCGCCTGTGACGGGTGTGACCGACATCACCGTCGGCACTGCTCCCAGCGGCGTGGCCATCAATCCGGAAACAAACCTCGCGGTGATCGCAAACACAGGTTCGAACTCGGTTTCGACCCTCGATCTCACTCCCTTGACTAAAAGTCCGATTGGCACTCTCGCACCTGCTACCGTAGCCGTAAACCAGAATCCCATTGCCGTGGCGATCGATCCTGACCGCGGAACGAACGGGCGTGGACTTGCCGTCGTAACTACCCTGCAGCTTAACGGGGCCTCGACACCATTCGGGGCACTTGACGCCATTGACATCGGAGGAACGGTACCGGTCAAATCTTCGTCGGCTTCCATTTCAGGGCTGCTGTCCACGCCGACCGGAATCGTGTTCGATCCCGCGGTTTCGCCGGCGCTTTTCTACGCGACGTCTACCCAGGGAAATCAGATTACGGCTTTCAATCCGACTACCGGTGGAGTTTCGTCAATCAAAGTGGGGATTAATCCGATGGCGATCGCCTATAACTTCCAGAGCAGCACGATCTTGACGGTGAATGCGCTCAGCAATTCCATCTCGATTGTGGATTCGCAAACGTTCCGGACCAAGGCGACGCTGGGAATTGGGGGCAATTCGCGCTTTTCAACCGCGATACACACGCTAACGAACCTAGCAGTCATCGCGGACCAGGCGAACAACCGTGTGCTGCTATTCCCGGTTCCGAAATGAGGACAGCGTATTGCGAGTGGAACCACGCTTTATGATTGCGGGAGACAAAGCGCGTCGGCTATACTTTAAGGTTTGTTGCACACCCACGGAAGCCGCCGGGAGAGTGGAAACAGGTTCGAGCCAAGCTGACTTGGCACAGGTTGGTCCCGGTTTTGCCGGGACGGCCACATAAGGAGAAAAAAGTGAATTCCAGAATTGCATCGATTCGAACGGCTGCTCTGGCCGCAGCCTGCGTATTGAGCGCAGGAGCCGCCCTGGCACAGGGAGCCCCTGCGGCAGGCACCGCCGCATCCGGAAAGGTCGGCGTACTGAACGTGCGCCAGGCCATCCTCAGCACGGCCGAGGGAAAGCTGGCCTCGGCAGAACTGCAATCCCAGTTTGCTCCCCGGCAGACGGAACTGGAGAATATGAACAAACAGATTAATGATCTGCGGCAACGCCTGGCTGCGTGCGAAGGCAAGTGCAGCCAGGAAGAGATTGCTCGACTGACGACGCAGGGGCAGAGGCTCGCCCAGCAGCTCCAGCGCAAGCAAGACGAGATGCAGGAAGACGCGAACGCAGCGCAGGCCGAGGTATTCGAGCGTCTAGGCCGCAAAGTGAACGATGTCCTGGACCGTTACGCGCGGGAGAACGGGTACATCCTGCTCCTGGATTATTCGGCGCAAAATACGCCAATCGTCAACTTTTCGCCACAGGTCGACGTGACGCAGGAAATCGTGCGCCTCTACGACCAGGCGTACCCAGTTAAGGCCGGCGCAGCGTCGCAGCCCAAGCCTCCCGCCGCAAAGCCTGCAGCAACCAATCCGCCTGCCGCGAAACCTGCGGGAACGCCACCGCCCACGGCGAAGCCGTAGCAGTATGCGCTGAGAATTACCTCAGCCCGAAGATTGCGTGAACGTTCCGATCCGGTCGGGACGTTTCGCGTAAGGGACAAGTTGCAGCGCGTTCCCGATGGGGCGCGGAAGGCCCTTATCTTGCTTTTGCCGTACAGCCGGAATATACTTTAGTTTCGCTCTGAGGCGGGTCGCACGGAGGAGTGGGCGCAAGCCCACTTTTTTGTTGGGCCGGTTGGAGTGCACTAGAGACCGGCTACGGTCGGGGAGTCTCTGCTTGGATTTGGAGAAGATCCGGGAAGCCGCCGAACGAGTGGCGCGTTCGGAAGGCCTGGAAATCGTTGATGTCGAATGGAAGATCGGCAAGCAGCGGTTCCTGCGGGTGTACATCGACCGGGTCCCGAAGCCAGTGGGGGAGACCCTTCGTAAGGACTCAGGGCAAGTGAGCGATGCTGCGGGAGCGGTAGGGCCGGCGGTGGCGCATGACCCCTACCCGAAGATCAGCCACGCGGACTGCGAGCGCGTCAGCAAGCAACTGAGCGTGATCGTGGATGTCGAGGAGCTGATACCCGGGCCGGGGTACATCCTGGAGGTCAGCTCGCCAGGGATGGACCGGGCGCTGAACAAGCCGGCAGATTTCGAGAGGTTCAAAGGGCGTCTGGCGAAAATTACGACCAGCGAGCCGGTGGGCGAGGCGAAATTTTTTGAAGGTCGCCTGGCGGGATTTGGGGAAGGAAAAGTCCGCATGGAGCTGAAGGGCAAAGAAGCGCGGACAGTGGAGTTGCCGATCGAGATGATCCGCAAGGCGAATCTGGTTGTGGAGTTTTAGGACGGAATTCTAGGAACGCAACATGGCGAATTTGCTGTACCAACAAATTGAGATGCTGAGCCGCGAGAAGCACATCGAGCCGGAAGTGGTGGTGTCGGCGATCGAAGACGCGATGGTGGTGGCGGCGCGGAAGTATTACAAGACGGAAGAGGATTTGCGAGCGAAGTTCAACCAGGAAACCGGCCAAGTGGATGTGTTCTCGGTGCACATGGTTGTCGAAGAAGTGACCGACCCCAAAAAGGAAATCAGCCTGGCGGAAGCGAAGAAAAAGAATCCGGCTGCGGAGGTCGGGACGGAAATACTGGCGGCGAAGCCGACGGACGTGCTGGGGCGCATTGCGGCGCAGACGGCGAAGCAAGTGATTCTGCAGAAAGTGCGCGAAGCCGAGCGCGACACGATTTTCAACGAGTATCACACCCGTGTGGGCGAGCTGGTGACGGTGATTGTGAAACGCGCCGAAGGGCCGGACCTGATCGTGGACATGGGGCGAACGGAAGCGCGGCTGCCGAAGCGCGAGCAATCGAAGCTGGAAACTTACAATATTGGCGAGCGGTTGCGCGTGGTGATCAAGGTGGTGGATCGCGCAGCGAAAGGGCCACAGGTGATTGTTTCGCGGGCAGATGCCAGCCTGGTGCAGCGATTGTTCGAGATGGAAGTGCCAGAAATTTACGACGGCACGGTACAAATTCGTTTCGCGGCGCGGGAGGCGGGCGAGCGCACGAAGGTGGCGGTGGCAAGCCGGGACAAGGATGTGGATCCCGTGGGCGCATGCGTGGGCATGAAGGGCATGCGCGTGCAATCGATCATTCGCGAGCTGCGCGGCGAAAAGATCGACATCATTCCATACAGCGAAGAGACGGTGGCGTTCGCGCAAAAGGCGCTGAGCCCGGCGAAAGTGACGCGCGTGCAGATCACCGATCCGGAGAACAAAAAACTAGAAGTGATTGTGGAAGATTCGCAGCTTTCGCTTGCTATCGGCAAGAAAGGGCAAAATGTCCGGTTGGCGAGCAAGCTGATCGGCTGGGACATCGACATCAAGAGCGAGGAAGAGAAGCGCCAGGAAATCGAAGAGCAGATGACGGCACTGACCGCGCCTGTGACGCCGCTGACTTCGCTGGCGGGTGTCGGTGCCAAGACCATCGAGAAGATCGAAGCGGCAGGGATTACCTCCGTCGAGAAGCTCGCGGGAATGACGCCGGAACAATTGATGGAAATTCCGGGCATCGGCGAAAAGATGGTGGACAAGATTTATCAGGCGGTGAACCGCTTCTACGAAGGCGGCACCGAAGCTGCTGCCGCGACGGGTGAAGCGGCAGCGAGTACCGAGGCTCCAGCCCAGGAGAGTGAAGCAACGATAGTGGAGGCCGCAGAAACCTCGAAAGCCACAGAAGCTGCGGAAGCCCCTGAAGCTGCAGGAGCGGCAGAGGAAGCTGCAGCTGCGGAAGACAGTGCAGCAGAGGCTGCGCCCGCAGGTGCGGATAGCGAAGGCGAGCAGGCGGAAAAGGCGAAGTCGTAAAAGGACGCATGACCGACGTAAATCAAGTTCGAATTAACGAGCTGGCCCGGGAACTCGAGGTCAAGGCGAAAGCCATCATTGACCTGTTGCCGGGGTACGGCGTAACAGAAAAGAAGACGCACTCAAGCTCGATCCCGGCTGACGTCGCGGAAAAAGTTCGCAAGAATATTCTTGGGCACGCCGAGGAAGAAGCCAAAGCGGAAGCCGCCGCGAAAGCGGAAAAGGAAGCCAAGGAGGCAGCTGCGAAGGCCGCGCGAATGAGGCCTCCGGCCCCGCCCCCGGCGTCGCCGCAAGCCAGCGTCACGCCTGCCGCCACGAAACCAGTTGCGCCCGCCGCGCCCGTCGCAAAACCGGCTGCCCCGGTGGCTGTGGCTCCGGCGCCAGTTGTCCCGAAAGCACCAGCTGCTACGCCTGCGGCTAACGCGGCGGCGAAACCTGCCGCAACACCACCTGCCCCTGCGGGAACGCCAATTCGTCCGACATCGCCTGCGGTACAGCCTTCTGCAGCGCGGCCTGCCGCTCACACGGGCGCGCGGCCAACCACTGAGCGTCCTGCAGCGGCCGCACCTGGTGCCTCTCCGGCGCGTCCCGGCGCTGCTGCAAGACCTGGCACTGCAGGCCGACCTCTACCAACAGGGAATCGAGGGCCTTTGCCTACGGGCAATCGAGGGCCGATGCCTGACGCGTCGCGAGATTCTCGGCCGAGCGGACCGCGTCCCGGTCAGCCGATGCGTCCGCAGCAACCCGGCCAGGGGCGGCAGTTCACACCGCGCTCCGGAGCGGGCGGAGCACCAAGTCGGCCTTTTGAGCAACGCCGCGGACCCATGCCGACGGGAACGCGCCCTGGACCACGTGCACCGGGTCGTCCCGGCATGTTGCCGCCATTTCCGGAGAGGTTACCGCCCAAGGCGGAGCCGGGGAAACCGCTCTATACGAGAAAGCCGCCCCAGCGTCAACGTCCCGTGGTGGACAAGCGGGAACAGGAGGGCGAGCGCAAGCTGCATCCGACACGTCAGCGCCCCGGAGCGGGACGCGGGGGTGTTGCCGCAGTGATCGCACCGCCGGAGCCCCGGCCCCCGCGCGATGTCACCATCACCGAAGGCATTACGATTCGTGAACTTGCGGAAAAACTAGATGTGCGCGCAAAAGACCTGTTGAAGAACCTGCTCGATCGCGGCGTGTTCGCCAGCATCAACCAGGCGCTTGACGTTCCCACGGCCACCACCCTCGCGGAATCGTTTAGCGGTGTGGTTAGCGTCGTCTCTCTCGAAGAAGAGATGGTGCTGGAGGTTGCCAAGGAAGAAACCAAGGAGAGCCTGAAGCCTCGGCCGCCGGTGGTGACCGTGATGGGCCACGTCGACCATGGCAAGACAAGTTTGCTGGATGCCATCCGCCAAGCGGACGTGGCGGCCGGCGAAGCAGGCGGCATCACGCAGCACATCGGGGCGTACAAAGTCGTCGTCAACGAACGGGCCGTAGTGTTTGTTGACACCCCGGGTCACGAGGCATTTACGCGCATGCGCGCGCGCGGCGCAAAGGTGACCGACATCGTGGTGCTTGTGGTAGCCGCCGATGACGGCGTCATGCCGCAAACCAAGGAAGCGATCGACCACGCCAAGGCCGCCAAGGTGCCGATCATCGTGGCGATCAACAAGATCGACAAGCCGGAAGCGCAGATCGATCGCGTCAAGCGCCAGCTCGCCGACGTAGGCCTGATGTCCGCAGACTGGGGCGGCGACACGGAATTTGTGGAAGTTTCAGCGAAACAGAAAAAGGGCATCGAGAAACTGCTGGAAACCATCCTGCTCGTTGCCGATTTGCGCGAGCTCCGGGCCAATCCGGACGCTCCCGCGACCGGCACGGTGCTCGAATCGCGCGTGGATAAGGGCCGTGGCCCGGTGGCTACCATCCTGGTGCAGAACGGCACGCTAAAGTCTGGAGACTTTTTCATCTGCGGATCGGTATTTGGTAAGGTTCGCGCGATGTTTGACGATCGCGGCCGGGTGGTAGCGGATGCGCCTCCGTCTACCCCTGTTGAAGTTCTCGGATTGCAAGGAATACCGGACGCGGGCGACCTCTTTCAGGTCACCGATGAAGCCAAGGCGCGGCACATCGTCGAATACCGACAGGGCAAGCAGCGCGATGCGGCGATGGCGCGCATCAGCGGCTCGCGCATCACGCTGGACCAACTCCATGAACAGCTCAAGGCCGGCGACGTCAAGGAATTGGGAATTGTGATCAAAGCAGACGTGCAGGGCTCCGCTGAAGTGCTTAGCGAAATGCTTCCGAAGCTTTCGACCGACCAGGTGAAGCTGAAGATCATCGGTTCAGGCGTTGGCGCGGTGACGGAAAACGACGTGCTGCTAGCCTCCGCATCCGGCGCGATCGTGATCGCCTTCGGCGTGCGGCCGGACCGCAAGGCTTTGGACCTGGCGCAGCAGGAACATGTGGACATCCGCACGCACACGATCATCTACGAAGTTTCCGACGAGCTAAAGAAGGCCATGGAAGGCTTGCTCGAGCCAGTTGTCACGGAGACGTACCTGGGACGCGCGGAAGTACGCAATACGTTCCGTGTCAAGGGAGCGGGCACGGTGGCAGGCTGCTACGTCGTCGACGGGATCCTGAAGCGGGAAGCGCAGGTGCGAGTGCTGCGCGATGGTGCGGTGATTTACACCTCGAAGCTCAGCTCGCTAAAGCGCTTCAAGGATGACGCCAGCGAAGTACGCACGGGTTTTGAATGCGGCGCGGGCGTTGCTAATTTCAATGACATCAAGGTCGGCGACATCCTTGAATGTTTCACGGTCACGAAGATCAGTGCCGCGGAAGCCGCCGGACAGGGCGGCGGGTCCGCCGGTAAGAAATAGACCGCCTAACTGTCCTCCGGAGCCGCACATGCCGGTCGGTCTGCTCACCCTCGAGCTGCACATCCCTGACGCGCAATCGTTGAAGGACAAACGGCGGGTTTTGCACAGCTTGAAGGATAAGCTGCGGCGGGAGTTCAACGTGGCCGTGGCGGAGCTGGAGCATCACGAGGTGTGGCAGCGCTCGGTAGTCGGAATCGTGACGCTCTCGAATGAGGAGAAGCACGTCAAGGAAGTGCTGCAGAAAGTCTTGGATGAGGCGGATCGCATTCTCGGCTCCTTTTTGATCAACCAGGCCGTCGAAATCATCTAGAAAGTGCGTCAGAGAAGACGATGAGTCCAGCAAGTCACCGGCACGAACGCGTGGGCGAGGAGATCGCTCACGAGATCAACGCGATGCTCGCGGGTGAACTGAAAGATCCGCGGCTTGAAGGTAGCGTGATCGCCAGCGAAGTACGGGTGCAGCCGGACATGAAGCACGCGCGGGTTTTCATCAACGTGCAGGGAACGAACAAGGAACAATCCGACGCCATCAAGGCGCTGGAACATGCTTCCGGATACATCCGGCGGGAGCTCGTCGAGCGGCTGCAGCTTCGCCGCGTGCCGGAGCTGCACTTTACGCTGGACCTCTCGCAGGAGCATGTGGAGCGCATCGAACGGCTTCTGAAAGAAATGAAAAAGGACAAGCCCTCCGCAGCAGAACAGTAGTGAGCTTTTAGTTTCTCAGTCGTGAGTAAGAAACTTTGCCAGAATGCGCTCCGTGGGATCGGCCTTGTTTTTTCTCCGGCCTATCGAAAGTTTGTTCTAGCTAGATGTCTTCGTGGCCACACGTTCATGGCATCCTCTTTCTGAATTTTGTGCTTGAAACTCAAAATTTATGACTGACAACCAATAGAATGCCACGCCAGCCACAGCCGGCGCCGTTTGACGGCGCACTCGTAATCAATAAGCCGAAGGGAAAGACGTCGCACGACGTTGTGGATGCGGTGCGGCATCTGGCAGGCTTCCGGCAAATCGGGCACCTGGGCACACTCGATCCGCTGGCGACAGGCGTCCTGGTGCTGCTGCTGGGGCGCGCAACGCGGCTGGTGCAGTTTTACAGCGGGCGCCGCAAGCGCTACTCGGCAGGTTTTCGCTTCGGTTTTGCGACGGATACCTATGATTCCGAGGGCGAAGCGCAGGGGCCGGATAGCGTACCGTTGCTGGATGCGGCCGTGTTGGAACGGCTAGCCGCGGAGCGCATCGGACGATTCGAACAGATGCCACCCTCGTTTTCCGCGAAAAAAGTGCATGGGCGTCCCGCCTACGAACTGGCGCGCAAGAAGCAGCCGGTCGAGCTGAAGGCTGTCGAAGTCGAGCTTTTCGAATACAAGCTGCTCGAAATGGAAGGCAGCATCGCGCGTTTCGTCATCGAGTGTTCGTCGGGCACTTATATTCGTTCGCTGGCGCACGAGATGGGGCAAAAGCTCGGATGCGGCGCGCATCTCGCGGAAATTACGCGGACTGCCGTCGGAGAATTTTCACTGGAGCAGGCCATCCCGCTCGAAGAGCTTGCGGAGGCGAAGCGGGCGGGCAAATTCGCGGATTGCCTGATCCGCCTGGAAAATCTCCTGCCAAATTTTCCGCGCGCAAACGTTCTTCCGGTAATTGAGAAGCGTGTGCGCCACGGCTCCAAGTTCAATGTTTCGATCGCGCAGATTCAACCGGGCCGCGCTGAGCCGCCGCCAGGCGCTACGATGCAGTTGGATGGCGGCGAGCCAAAGGCGCCGCGGCTGCGCGTTTTCGGCCAGCAGGACAAGCTTATCGCCATAGCGGAAGCCGTCGTGCCCCGCACGTACCAGCCCATTGTGGTTTTCGAACCGCTGCCGTAGAAATTTTGCCAAATCACAGGTCTTCATCCGGATAGAGATTCGCATTTTTGTTTAAGGGGTACTCGCGAAACTCAGTTTGTCACTTGATTATGGTTGAGGCTGTGGAGAGGGAGACTGAAGTGTGCTGGGACCGGCGGTTCTGCCACCAGTCGCACCGCCCCGGCCGGCAAAAATCGTTCGCGTAAAATGGTCCGCCGCGCGCAATCTGCGCGGCGTGATGAGAATCAGGAGTTCGGTGTCCTGCCGTGAATTGTTCCTCTGCCCGAAGGCATAGCCCGCGCCCGGTATTTCCGCGAAGCCCGGCAAGCCGGTGATGGCGCGCGTCTCTTCCGTATCGGTGAGCCCGCCGAGCAGCGTCGGTTCGTCTTCTTTGACGCGCACGGTTTGCGTCAGTGTGCGGTTGGAAATAATTGGAATACCGTTCACGCTGCTGCCGGAGAGCGCCCGAATTTCAAATTCGAGCTGCAGGGTCACTTCATGGTTGGGATGCATCGCAGGCGTGGCCTTCACTTTTACGCCGAGGTCGATATATTCGGAAGCGGGATAGGGCTGCTGGGTCAATCCGGAACTTGAAAACAGACTCGCCGGGCTCAAGACAACGGTGACGTCGCCTGCGGCGCCGGACACATTGTTGGTGATGGCTACATCGGGAAAGCCGCCGCTTACCAGTTGTGCCGTCACGATCGCCGTGGGAGTAGACCCTGATGGGCCCGCGGGCGGCTCAAACCCGAGTGTGAAGAGACCTGCAGCGACTCCAAAAAAAACTCGAAACGTGTTCGTGTCTCCACCCGTGACCGCGAAATCCGCGTGGCCGTCTTGATTGAAGTCCGCGATGGCAATACCCGTGGGATTTGTAGCGGTACTAACCGGCGAGTTCGGGCCGGCAACAAAAGTGGCGTCGCCGTTGTTCAGGAGTACGGTGACGGAATTGTCCGTCTTGTTCACGACAGCGAGGTCAGCGCTGGCGTTTCCATCGAGATCCCCGGAGGCAATCGCGACGGGATTTTGCCCCACAGCAATTGGTGAGCCGGGAAACTGGGTGAAAGTTCCATCGCCATTGCCCTGGAGCACCACTACATTGCCTTGCGCCACGGAGGGATTGGCGAGCGTAGTTTGATTGACGATGGCGATATCAGGCTTGCCGTCGGCATTGAAATCAGCAACGGTCATGGCCACGGGGCCGCTGATATTTGCGGGGAGAGCAAAGGGAGAGCCTGCCACCGGGGTGAAAGTGGAGTTTCCGTTCGTGTCAACGCCTCCCAGAAAAACGGAGAGTGTGCTGTCCGCAAAATTGGCCACAGCGAAATCCTGGTGGCCGTCGCCGTCGAAGTCCGCGGTGACGATGGCGCTCGGCTGAGTGCCAACCGGGATCGACGTGGCAGGCGTTTTAAAGGTGTCGTCACCATTGCTGAAAAGAATCTTGACGTCGTTTGCGGTAGGGTCGGTGATAAGGAGATCGTGAAAGCCGCTGGACGTGAGCACTGCGGATGCGATGGCAGGCGCGCTCGCCGGAACCGTGGTGCGCATCGCACCCAGCGAAATGGGAGAATTCGTGGCCTCGACAAATGTCCCCGGGCTGCCGCTCTGATTCACCAGGATAGTCACGGAATTGTCCAGCTGGTTCACCGCGGCAATATCGAGTATGCCGTTGTTCTGAAAATCGGCCGCGATGAGGGCTACCGGGCCAACGCCCACCGCATAGGAAGTGCTAGGGAAGGGATTGCTCGCGCCGCCCGGATTTGCCAGGGCGCTCGAGGTACCAAGGCTGCCGGAGAGCAACGCGAGCGTAACGGGGAAACGATCGCCCACGAAGAATGTTGCCGGCTTGCCGTCCTGAGCGCGGAGCAGAACTTGCCGCCCGCTGTGCACCAGCGAAAGAGCATTGGAAAAATCTAACGCAGCTCCGGGCAGCGTCAGAAGAAACGTGGTCTTGCCGCCACCCACGGCAATCAGCGGTGGGATCAGTGAACTGACCGATGTTGCCCCCGCGTTTACAGCCGTACCGAAGATGCCAGCGAGGAGCGTTTGTAGCTCCGAAAGATTGTTGGCCTGCGTCAACCGGCTGATCAAATTGGGCGGGATGGTGAAGAGCTGCGCCTTTGAGGGCGTTTGAACGCCGAGTTTCCGAGCAGTGTCGCGATCCACTTCAAGGAGCTCAATCTCCAGCATCACCTCGCCACGCGCTTTTTCCACTTGCCGGATCAACTCTCCGGCAACGGCCAGACGCTCCGGCGTGTCGCGAATGGTAATGGTGCGGCTGCGCGTGTCCAGCTCGATGTGGGTGGCCCCGGTCATCTCCCGCAGAACGCGGAGCATCTCCGTCACGTCTTCCGGGCTGGCGGCGCCGGAAAGCGGAAAAGTCTGCTGGGCTTCAGGGGCATATTGCCGGCGCTTCTCCAGGGTGTCCGGCGCGACGAAGATGAGAGTCGGATTCACCGGGCGCCAGAACGTCGCCGTTTGTGCGCTCAGGATCGAAACGGCCGTGAAAAAATCCATATCGTCGAGGCGAAGGCGTACCGTTCGCGGACTTAAGTCCGGATCGAAAACGGCCTTGATGCCGAACGCGGCGGCTGCCTGTTCGTAGACCGTCTTCGTGTCGCCGCGCAGGTCCAGGTTGTGTTTTTCGGGCAGAGGCTGGAGCTTTGGCAGGCCGGAGATTTCCGTCGCTCGCTTTGCAGGTGGCTCGTCTGCCATCGTTTTCATTTGGGCGAGGCGCTCCGCAACGATGGTATCTCCCGGATCGATCCGCAGGGCGGCTGCTAACTCCTCCGTGGCCTGATCCATGTGCCCCGCCAGGGCGTCACGCTCGGCGGCCTCGGTATGTACACGCACCAGCTTGGAGCGTAGCGCCGCTGCGCGTTCTACGATGGCCGTATCCTGCGGCGCCAGCAGCGCGGCCTCTTGATAGGCCGCTAGCGCTTCCTCGAGGCGTCCAGCCGCTTCGGCTTTGGCCCCGCGCTCTGATGCCTTCGGTGCTCGCTTGGGATTGGGTTGTTCCAAGGCTGCCGGGGACTGTGTGGTTGTTGGCGCTTGCGCACGCATCGGAGTGCATAGGAGCAGGCCGGCAGAGAAGACGGAGGCAGCTTGGCGAAGGGTGCGCATGAGCAGCGAACAGGATAACCTATTCGTGACCGGATGAAAGCGGACCAACTTGGTCCGGTTGACGGAAGGCTATGGCTGCGGTACACTTAAAACGCTGTTGCAAATGATTTACAACTGGAGTTCTCGTGCTCTCGGCCTTTCTTCTTGCCCTTCGCGAAGGTGTTGAAGCCTCTCTCGTTGTCGGCATCATCCTAGTCTACCTCTCCCGGACGGGACGCGGGCAGCTGGCGCGCTTTGCCTGGTACGGCGTGACGGCGGCTGCGGCTCTCAGCCTTGGAGTTGCGGTAGCCCTGGAACGCTTCCGAATCAGCGAAGACGGATTCGAAGGGCTGCTGCTCCTTGTGGCTTCCGTGTTCGTGGTTACGATGATCGTATGGATGAACCGCGTTGCGCGACACCTGAAAAAAGAAATTGAGCAAAAAGTCGAGGAGTATGCCGGACGCACGGGGAGCGCCGCGGGCTGGGGGATTTTTCTATTCGTGTTCCTGATGGTCTTGCGCGAGGGCGCCGAACTGGCGCTGATCCTGCGTGCGGTGGAACTCTCGAGCGAGGGGTTGCAAACCTGGATCGGGACGATTGTGGGCATAGGGGCGGCCGTGGCTGTCGGTGTGTTTTTCTTCAAGGGCACTTTGCGTATTCCGCTCCATCGGTTTTTTGCTGCGACGAGCGTCATTCTGATGCTGGTGGCATTTCAGCTCGCGCTGACGGGATTGCATGAGCTTAGCGAGGCCCGCTGGCTGCCTTCGAGCAAGCAAGAAATGGCGCTGATCGGTCCCATCGTGCGCAATGAGCTGTTTTTCTTTGTCCTTATTTTTGGGGCGGCGGCGCTGCTGGTACTGCGGGAGTGGCAGTCTGAGTCACACGCCAGGGCAGCGAAAGAAGCTGCCGGCGAGGCGGAGAAGAGATTGCTCGAGGCACAGAATCGCCGCCAGCAGCGGTGGATGATTGCTGCGGCAAGCGCGTGCCTGGTGGTGATTCTGGTGCTGACCGCGGACTTTATTTATACGCGCGCAAACTCCGCTCCGCCCACTGCACGGGCGGTTGTGGCGGTGGGCAATGAGGTGCGCATCCCGATCAGTGAAGTGCAGGACGGCACTCTGCACCTGTACACGGTCAACGCCGGGAATCAATCGCTTCGTTTCCTGATCATCAAGAAACCGAACGGCTATGGCACGGCTCTGGACGCTTGCCGGATTTGCGGCGCGGAAGGGTATCGCCAGGACGGGCAAAATGTCATTTGCCGGCACTGCGGCTCGGCGATCTATGTGCCATCGGTAGGAGATCACGGTGGTTGCAACCCGATCAGTGTTCCGTCGCACGTGGAGGGTAGCGAGCTGACCATCGATATTTTGTCATTAACGCAAGCTGCGAAGGAGATTCCTCTGTAGGGCACAATCGATTTATCGTGCCCCTACACGGACTGCCGCGAACCCCATGTTCCTGCGACTTGTTGCCGATTCCTTTGGACGACGCCCGCGCCACAAGCTTCTCACTGGGGCGGCGCTGGCTCTCGGTATGGGCGTAGCCACGGCGGCGCTGAGTGTATCGCTGGATGTGGGGGACCGGCTGGCGAAGGAGTTCCGCAGCTTGGGAGCGAATCTTCTCGTTACGCCGCAGGCCGATTCGCTGCCGCTCGAAATCGGCGGGGTCGACTATCGCCCTGCGAACGCTGGCGCGTACCTCCCCGAATCCGACCTGCCAAAACTCAAGACCATCTTCTGGCATAACAACATCATGGCTTTCGCGCCAATCCTTGAAGTTAGAGTCAAATCTTGGACTCCACAGTCTTCCCCTGCTTCCGCTGCCTTCGTGGAACCTGAGGGGAGCGGCGACGCTACTCTGATCGGCACTTGGTCAAATCACTCGCTAATCTTGCCGAACGGCGAAACCTTTATCACAGGGATTCAACAAGCGAGTCCATGGTGGCATCTTGACGGATCTTGGTTTCAGGATGGAGAGGGCGAGTGCATTGTGGGCAAAGCCTTCGCAGATAGGAACGCATTGAAGATCGGGAGTCCCCTCTACCTTGCCACACCCTTATCAGAGGGACTGCTATTGAAGGTCACCGGAATCTTTGCCAGCGGTGGCTCGGAGGACAATGCAGTAGTCACCTCCCTTTCGATAGTGCAGCAATATGTCGGGATATCTGCCCAATACAGAAAGCTGTATGTGAGCGCGCTGACGAAGCCGGAAGACGATTTTGCGCGGCGCGATCCGAAGACCATGAAGCCAGATGAGTTCGAAAGTTGGTCCTGTAGCCCGTACGTCTCGTCCATTGCGTATTCAATCCAGCAGGTTTTGCCAGGGGCCGATGTGCGCGTGATTCGCCGCGTTGCGGAGGGCGAAGGCCAATTCCTCATGCGCGTCCGGATGCTGCTGTGGCTGGTCACCGGCGCGGCGCTGCTGGCAGCGGCACTGGCTGTTGGCGCGTCGGCGGCCGCGTCTGTGATTGAGCGGCGCACGGAGATCGGCTTGATGAAAGCGCTTGGCGCAGGCTGCGGCACGGTGGGCTTTCTGCTCGCGGCGGAACAGCTCTTGCTCGCGTTTGTCGGTGGCGGCATCGGCTATGCGCTCGGAATTATTCTGGCACGCCTGCTCGGGCAGAAGATCTTTGGGGCTGCACCGGAGCCTTCGCTCATTGTTTTTCTTGTGGTGATCGCGCTCGCTGCCGGTGTCACGCTGCTCGGCAGCGCTTTGCCGTTGCGCCGTGCTTCGCGTTACCAGCCGGCGCCCATCCTGCGTGGCGAATGATGGCTAGCTACCTCACGGCCAATCGAGCCATGTTCTGGCGCATCCTCCGCCGGCTTCTCGGCGCCAACCGCGGCCGCCTGTTCGTCATCCTTCTAGCACTCGGGGCGGGCGCTGCCGTCACGGCAGCGCTCCTTAATCTACAGGTTGACGCCAAACGCCGCCTGACAACTGAATTCCGCAGTTTCGGAGCAAACGTCATCATCGCGCCGGCTGGTACTAGTCACGGTTCAGGCTCGGCGACAATCTCTGAAACTCTGTTGGACCACTTTCCAAACCAAACATCCCTCAGTTCGATTCCTAGGGCAACGTTTCTCTATGCCATTGCAGATGTCACAGCTTTCAGTGGCGAAGGAACGGACGGCACCAAGCTCGGGACCGCACTTGTTGTCATTACCGGTTACCGTTTTCTGGCCGACGATCTAAAGCAAATAGTCCCCCATCATGTGATCGAAGGCGACAATGTGGTCATTCTTGATTCGGAAACATGTGAAATCGGGGAAAAAGTCGCTTCGCAATTTCATCTTCACGTCTCAGGCGTATTGAAATTGAAGACTGAGAAAGCTGAGGTAAGTTGCGTGGTTTCGCAGATTAGGAGTTTTGGAGGTGTTGAAGACAGTCAGATTTTCATGCCAATGAAAACAGTTCAGCGTCTTGCTGGGTTGCCGCAGAGAGTCAGCTTGATTCAGGCAGTCGTGCCCGGCACCCCAGCTCAGATCGAGGACTATCTAGACGACCTTCGAAATCAATTCCCCGACGCTGAGGTACGCCCAATTCGACAATTCACGGAGGGCGAAGCGAAAATCTACAACCAGATCAGCGGGTTGTTGACAGCGACGGTGGGGATTGTGCTACTGCTGACCGGGCTTTGCGTGATGGCGGCGATGACGAACGTGGCGATGGAACGGAAGATGGACGTGGGCTTGATGAAGGCTATGGGCGGTTCGGTGCGTCGCGTGCTGCGGCTATTCCTGACGGAGGTAGCGCTGCTCGGCCTTGTAGGCGGTCTGATTGGCGCCGCGTTAGGAATTATTCTTTCGATGGGATTGGGGAAAGCCGTTTTTGGCGTGGCGGCGCGTCCCCGGCTGATTGTGTATCCTGTAGCTGTGGCGCTGACAATTATGATTGCCATTTTCAGTGCTTTTCCGCTGCGGCGGTTGGCGAGCATTCGGCCCGCTTCCGTGTTTCGAGGTGAAGCGTGAGTTCCCTGATTCAGGCGCAGGCTCTCCCCGGGTCGTCCCAGGTGGTCATCGAGAACCTGACCAAGCAGTACGGCACGCTCCGCGCGCTTGGTGGCGTCAGCTTTGACGTAAACACCGGCGAATGGGTCGCGCTCATGGGCCCTTCGGGCTCCGGGAAAACTACGCTCATCAATATTCTTGGTGGCTTGGACACGCTGACCTCCGGCCGCGTGGTCGTGGACGGCGTTGACCTCTCCAACCTCAGAGAAAGTGAATTGGTTCGTTACCGCGCAGAGAAAGTTGGTTTCGTTTTCCAGCAGTTTCACCTCGTGCCGTATCTCACTGCCGTCGAAAATGTCATGCTGGCGCAGTATTTCCACAGCGTCACGGATGAAAAACAGGCCGCGGAAGCGCTCAAGCGCGTCGGCTTGGGCGACCGCCTAACCCATCTTCCCGCGCAGCTTTCCGGCGGCGAGGGGCAACGCGTGGCCATCGCGCGTGCACTCATCAATCAGCCGAAGCTGATTCTGGCCGACGAGCCGACCGGCAATCTTGACGAAGCCAACGAAGACGTGGTGCTTCAGATTTTCCGAGAACTGCACAACGCGGGCCACACGATCTTAATGGTGACGCACGATCCAGACATTGCGCGTCAGGCGGACCGCCGCATCGAACTGGCCCACGGACATCTGCATTTCGATACGTTGCAGCACGGCCCGAGCCATCCGCTGAACTGTCCTCTCGCGGACACGGCGGACTGCTGCACTCCCGTTTCGACCGATGACGAAATCCGCTTCGATCACCTGCTCGAACAAATTTGGGTTTGCGGCGAGGAAGGGAAGCCGGCGGAAGCCGAACGACTCCATGCCTCGGGGCCGGCCGGGAAACTCCCTGTCGTCACAGAAGAGCCCGCTACCCGCGTGCTCTCCCGCATGTCGGATCTGCATTTGGTACAGATGGAAAACGGCGAAGTGCAGCTCACCCCCGTGGGCAGCCAGCGCGCGCGCGACGTTATTCGCCGCCACCGCCTGGCCGAGCGTCTCTTCAAGGACACGTTTTCCATCGAGGACTCCGAAGCGCACACGCAAGCCTGCAAGTTCGAACACATCATCAGCCCGGAGCTAGACCAGCGCATCTGCACATTCCTCGGCCATCCGAAGACCTGCCCCCACGGGAATCCCATTCCGCCGGGCGATTGCTGCAACGGCAAGTCCAAGAGCTGATTGCGTAAGCCAACAATGCCAACTCCACTGGACCCGCGCAAAAAACCGAGCAGCATCAAAGTGCACGTCTCGAGCGGCGCCGGTGTGGATATCACCTGGGCCGACGGGCACTCCAGCCACTACGAGTTCACGTATTTGCGCGAAGAATGCCCCTGCGCGACATGCAACGACCTACGCGAAAAGAAGCAGTCTCTTGACGCGACCGCGCCAACTCTCACGTCATCACCTGCCCTACCGATGTTCAAGCCGAAGCCCAGGGCCAAAGCCGCCACACAGGTGGGCAATTACGCGATTCAACTTAGCTTCTCCGACGGCCATTCCACCGGCATTTATAGCTACGACCATCTCCGCAATATTTGCCCTTGCGCAGAATGCGCCAAAGCTTTCCGCACGGCGTTCGCTGGCTAATATTTCATAGCTCGCCCAGATTGGACCAGCTATCCTCTAGCATTTTCATCTTTGTTCCCGCTGAAAACGTGTCATCAACCCTTATTACACTCCGGTGGTTGTTTCTTTCCTCGTTTTTGTGGAATCCTCTGGACAGATTTGCGTGTTCCTTTTTGCCAAACGAGGTGGCCCATGGCCTGCGACCTTCAAGAATTGAAGCACGTTCCGCTTTTTGCACTTCTGGATGACGAGGAAGCTGCTGTTCTCGCGAGCCAAGTCGAAATGAGACGATTTGCTCCGCGCCAACGCATCTACAAGATGGGCGATCCCAGTGGGCTAGCTTACGTGATGATCTCCGGCCGGGTTCGAGTCTCAACCGTCGACGAAGATCATCAAGAGGTCATCGTCGATGAGCCGTCACATGGCGAGTTTTTCGGGTTCGCCTCTATGCTTGAAAAGACTCCTCATCAAACCGACGCGATTGCACTCGAGGAAACGACGTGTCTCGAAGTTTCCCGCGACGACATCGCCGTTCTGCTTCAGCGCAAGCCTCTTGCGGGCATGGACATGCTCACAGTCCTCGGCAAGCAATTTCACGCCTCCCAGCAACTAGTGCGCCTCCGGGCCAATCGCCATCCCAACGAAATCATCGAAGAGGAGGCTACCTTTGGAGAACGCGTCGCCGATTCGGTCAGTCAATTCGGCGGCTCGTGGACGTTTATCATCACGTTTGCAGTCGTGGGCAGCGTCTATACGGGGGTGAACATACTCTTGGGAAAAACCGCTTGGGATCCCTATCCCTTCATTCTTCTCAATCTCTTTCTTTCGTTACTGGCCGCCATCCAGGCGCCCGTCATCATGATGAGCCAGAATCGCCAGGATACGAAGGATCGCCTGCGCGGTGAACTCGATTTCGACGTGAACCGACGCGCCGCTTCCGACATTCAAGGCCTAGCTCGAAAGCTCAATCTCCTCGGCGACAAGATCGGCGACATCGAAGACCTGCTTCGCGAAAAACACTCCGGTAATGTGCTTCCTGGCCCCACCATCTAGGCTGGAGCTGGTGAGATTTTCGGAGGGTCCGCAGTGCCTCCAGCTAGACTTCGCTCTTCAAAAATGCGACGATTTCAACCTGCAAGGTAACGATACCCATACATGAGCAGCACTCCTAAGAGCCCTGCCGCAGCAGGCAGCCGGGGCAATGGTATTCCGCGCGTCATCGTCGCCACCACAGCCCTCCTGACCTTCATTTCCTTCTGGCGAGCGGCAGCGATTGTCCTGAACGACCTGGCCTCCTCGGCTTACTATGCAGGGGGCGAGGCCGAAGGATACATCGGCAAGACCGCTCCGTGGTTCATCCTCGCCATCATGCTGTTTTCGTACGCCGTGCGCGCGGTGTACGTAGAAAGCTGCAGCATGTTCGTGCGCGGTGGCGTCTATCGCGCCGTGAAAATGGCTCTCGGCGGTACCTTAGCGAAATTCAGCGTCTCCGCGCTCATGTTTGACTACATCCTGACCGGGCCGATCAGCGGCGTCGCGGCCGGCCAATATCTAGCCGGGCTCATCAATGATCTCTTGCAGTATTTCCACGTGAGCGGCCCGCTCTCTGCGGGCAGTGTCGATTTCATCGCAGCGAGCTTTGCCATTGTCGTCACGCTTTATTTATGGTGGCAGAACACCAAGGGGGTTGCCGAGTCCAGCGAAAAAGCCCTGCACATCATGAAGCTGGTCACAGTGATGGTAGTGTTTCTCATCGCCTGGTGCATCTACACAGTGGCTGTGCGCCATTCCGCATTGCCTCCCCTGCCTCACCCGCGCAACTTGAGGCTGAGCGCCAGCGCGCTCGGATGGCTCGCGCACAGCAGCCTTCCTCACATGTTTGGCATCCTCGCCATTTTCATCGCCCTGGGCCATTCCGTGCTGGCCATGAGCGGCGAGGAATCGCTCGCGCAGGTCTACCGCGAAATTGAAAGCCCCAAGCTGCCGAACCTCAAGAAGGCCGGGCTGGTCATCTTCATCTACAGTCTGGTCTTCACCTCTCTCGTCTCCTTCTTTGCCGTGATGATCATTCCGGACGATGTCCGCCAGCACTTTCTCGAGAACTTGATTGGCGGACTGGCTATGAATCTCGAAGGGCCCTTAATCGCCCGTCTGATTTTTCACGCCTTCGTCGTTGTGGTCGGAACCTTAATCCTGGCGGGCGCTGTAAACACCGCTATCGTCGGCTCGAACGGTGTGCTCAACCGCGTTTCCGAAGACGGAGTGCTCAGCTCCTGGTTTCGCCAGCCGCACCGGCGCTTTGGCACCAGCTATCGCATCATCAACATCGTCGTGGCTCTGCAGGTCATCACCATCATCATCAGCCACGGCGATGTGACTTTCCTCGCGAACCTCTATGCGTTCGGTGTGATCTGGAGTTTTGCGATGAATGGGCTCGCCGTCCTCGTTCTCCGCTACACCAGTCCCGGCCAGCGAGAATTTCAAGTTCCGTTTAATTTCACGATTCGCGGCGTGCAGATACCTGTTGGGCTCGGGCTCATCACGATGACGCTGTTCTTGATCGCCATCGTAAACCTGTTCACCAAGCCCGTCGCCACGATGGCCGGCGGCGCTTTTTCCATTCTCCTCTACATCGTGTTCACAATCTCGGAACGCCGTGGCAAACGTGGCGGTGCGGCTCACGTCGAGATGGACCAGTTCAATCTCGAGTTGGAAGGGGAATTAACGCCCGAGGCTGTGGGTGCGCGCCCCGGCAATATCCTCGTCCCGATCAGCAATCACTACGCGCTCTATCACCTTGGGAACGTGCTGGACCGCATCAAGCCTGGCCGCCGCGACGTGGTTGTGCTCCACGTCCGGCTCCTGCGCCGCTCCGCTTCCGGAGAAAACGAACTGGACGCCGATCAGCTTTTCGGCAGCATCGAGCAGCACCTCTTCTCCCAGGCCCTGTCCATGGCGGAAAAACGTGGCAAATCCATCCGCCTCGCGGTGGTCGCGGCCAACGATTTGTGGGATGGTATTTTGCGCGCCGCGACATCCTTGCAATCCAGCACCATTGTTGTGGGGCGTTCGACAAAAGAATCAAATGAAGAGCAAGCGCGGCAGATCGGGGAAGCTTGGGAAAAGCTTGGAGACCCCAAGCCGCAATTCAACCTCGAAATCCATTTGCCCAACGGCGACAAGCTTTACAAAGTCCTCGGACCGCACGCGCCGAACCTCACGGCCAACGAAGTGAATCTTCTCCACCGGCTTTGGTTGCGTTTCAGCGATGCCGTCGCGCCCCTGGAGATCCATCATCACGACGTTGTTCACTTCGCCCTGGAAGAAGTGCAAAAAGAGGTGGACGAGGGACACGAGGACATCGTCGTCAATCGCCTGCGGGCGCATCTTGAAGCCAACCAGAAGAAGAAAGCTCCGAAGGCCTGACAATTTGCGTTGGCGGCCTCAAGCCAGCTGTGACGTGCAATGTCCGCAGCGTTTGGCCGCGATGGGAATCGTCATGGCGCACTGCGGGCAGTCTTTTGTCGTGGCCGCCGCCGGGGCCTCCGGCTTTTTGGTCCAGCGGTTCACCTGGTGCACCACGAGAAATACCGCAAAGGCGACGATGAGGAAATTGATCACGGTGTTCAGAAAGAGTCCGTAGTTGAGCGTCGCCGCGCTGTGGGCCTTTGCGTCCGCCAGCGATTTGTAAGTTTCGCCGCTCAGGTTGATGTACAAATCAGAAAAATTCACATGGCCGAGCAACTTCCCGATCGGCGGCATGATCACATCTTCCACCAAAGACGAAATGATCTTACCGAAAGCTGCGCCGATAATGACGCCGACCGCCAAGTCCATGACGTTTCCACGCATCGCAAACTCTTTGAATTCTTTCAGCACAGTTTTTCTCCTTTGCATTTCAATTAAGGCAAGTGACAGCCTTGAGCGAATACCGGATTTCGGGAGGGCAGTTGTTGCGCGGATCATATTAGAAGCGAACTGAAAACCAATGGCGAAAAGAAAGGGCGCGATTTGCGCTGCTACTTAGGCCGAAAGATCAAAGCGGAGCCGATGACGCCCCGCAGCACCAATAGCCCACCTGCAATGGCAAGCAACGGCCTCACCCAAGAGAACGGCACCCGAGAAATGACCAGCATCAGGATTCCTAGAAGAGCGAGGGAAAGCCCGCGCGTCCAGTTCTCCCAACGCAACCACCACAGCCCCGGCTTGTAGAGAGCGCGAAGACCCCACAGAATGAGCGCGACGCTAAGGATCACCCAACTGATGCTGTGCCGGTCGACGGTCCGGCCGTAAAGGGGGCCCGCAAAGCCGAACCATATCAACAAACCGCCAAGCAGTATGAAGATAAGTTCGATCACCAACCGCAGGAGGCGCTCAGGTGTGAGCATGGGCATGCTTCGGGCTTACGACGGGATGCGCTCGATGCGCACCTTCTGCAGCGCTACAGGCGTGCGCGGACGATCGTTCGAATCTCGCGGCACGTTTGAAATCTTATCCGCCACATCATGTCCTTCTACGACTTCGCCGAAAATCGTGTGCCGGTTGTCCAGCCAGGGTGTCGCCGCCACGGTGATGAAAAATTGGCTGCCGTTCGTTCCCGGTCCGGAATTCGCCATCGAAAGCTTTCCCGCTTTCGAATGCTTCAGCGAGGGATGAAATTCGTCGGCGAATTTGTATCCCGGTCCGCCCATTCCTGAGCCCTGCGGGCAACCGCCTTGAATCATGAATTGCGGAATCACGCGATGGAAAATCAGGCCGTCATAGAACGGTTTCTTTTCCTTCTGGCCGGTTTTTTCGTTCGTGAATTCCTTGGTTCCCTCGGCGAGTCCAACGAAATTGGCCACGGTCTTCGGTGCTTCCGCTTCGAGCAGGCGCACCACAATATTCCCTTGGGAAGTTTCGAATATGGCGTACGTTCCTGCCGATCGGCTCATGCGGTCTCCTTGTGCACCGCATAATCCTACACGACGGTGAGGACGCCGCGCCACTTCGGGCGGCGGAACAAAAAGGTAGGCGAGGTGCTCGAGCTCGCTTATTTCGGTGACGCGGGCCTACCAGCCCTTCTGTTTGCGAAGCTCCGTGATATGCGCTGTGTGATGTCTGCCGTGCCATTCGTAGAGGAAGAGCAGCCAATCCACGCTGCGTTCGCCATGTTCCGGGTGAACCAGCGCTCTGGCGAACTGCTCCGGCTTCATGGATCGCCAGAGACGATCCCAGCGATCATGCACGGTGCTTAGAAGTGTGAGCGAAACTTCAATGGGGGTCGACTTCGAATCAGCCAAATTTGCCCAGGCCTCCTGGTCGTACGGTTTAATCGTTGGTTTCTCTTCCGTAAGGGCGAGCTTCAATCGCACATAGGCATTCAGGTGGCTGTCCGGAACGTGGTGGACCACTTGGCGCACGGTCCAGCCTCCTTCGCGGTAAGGAGTGTCGAGCTGCGATTCGCTCAGCCCTTTTGCCGCGGCCCGCAATTTCGCTGGCGTTGCCGCAAGTTCATCAATCGCCTGCTGGCGCTGGGACGCTGTCACCTGCGCGGGCATTTCAAACGTTCCAACGGGATAGCGCGGATCCATCGTGACTTTCTCCTTGGGCAACCTGATATTTCTTTGAAACTATAGCCGCGGCTATTCGCCCCGGTCAACGCACCTCAAGTCAAATCATTTTCCAAATTGGATGCACCCTCTTCCGAAACGTAATGGAGGGAATGCTACAATACCGGCTCTGTTGTATCCAGCGGGCCCTGTGCCGAATCTAATGTTTGGAGAAAGATTGAATGCACAACGTCATCATCATTGGCAGCGGCTGCGCCGGCCTTACTGCTGCGATTTATGCCGGTCGCGCAAATTTGAAGCCGCTGGTCCTCGACGGGCACGAGCCTGGCGGGCAACTTTCTCTCACGACGCACGTTGAGAATTATCCCGGCTTCCCCGACGGCATTATGGGGCCGGAGCTCATCGAGAACATGCGCAAACAGGCGAAAAAATTTGGCGCGGAGTTTAAGGCCGGAGCGGTCACGGAGGTCGAGGTCAGCAAGCGCCCGTTCAAGATCATCGCTGGAAAAGATACCTACGAAGCACAAGCTTTGATCGTTGCCGCGGGCGCCTCAGCGCGTCTGCTGGGTCTGGAGGGTGAAAAAGAACTGATCGGCCACGGCGTTTCCACTTGCGCGACCTGCGACGGTTATTTTTTCCGCGGCAAGCCCATCGCCGTGGTCGGTGGCGGTGACTCCGCCATGGAAGAGGCCAATTTTCTGTCCCGCTACGCCAGCAAGGTCCATCTGATTCACCGGCGGAACGAGTTTCGCGCTTCCAAGATCATGATTGACCGCGCCAGGGCCAACGAGAAAGTCGAATTCGTTACTCCAGCCATCGTTGATGAGATTCTCGCCCCTCAAGGGCACGTTGAAGGTGTGCGCATCCGCAATCCGCAAACAAAAGAATTAGGGACGATTCCTCTCGATGGAGTATTCGTCGCCATTGGTCACGATCCAAACACCATCATCTTCAAGGGAAAGCTCGAAATGGATTCCAACGGCTATCTGCTCGCCAAGCACGGCAGCCTGACGGCTGTTCCAGGAGTATTTATTGCCGGCGACGTACAGGATCACCGCTATCGCCAGGCGGTTACCGCTGCGGGCTCCGGTTGCATGGCCGCCATCGACGCGGAAAAGTTTCTGGAAGAGCACAAGCACTAGTTTCAGGCATTCTAGACTGCCATAATTACTCCCGCATGCTCCGTTCGACACTCCTTAAGCTCTCTGAAAGCAAAGGTTTCGCCAACTGGGTCACTTCCAATGGCACCACGCGCCGCATGGCACGCCGCTTCGTTGCAGGCGAGACGCTCGATGAAGCCATTGCAGCCGCCCGTGCATGCAACGACGCCGGTATGGCTGCAAGTCTTGACTATCTTGGTGAGAACGTTTCCAGCACGGGAGACGCCCAGCATTCGCGCGACGCTTATTTGGAGATTTACGAGCGCATCGCCCAGGAAAAACTGAACGCCAACGTTTCCTGCAAACTCACCCAGCTCGGGCTCGATCTCAACGTGGATTTTTGCCTGGGCTTGGTCTTCTCCATTGTGGAGCTTGCGGCTCGTTTCGACAATTTCCTGCGCGTGGACATGGAAGGCTCGGTCTACACCCAGCGCACCATCGATCTGGTCAAGCGCGTGCGCGCCCGCAACCCGGCTATCGGCACCGTGATTCAGTCTTATCTTTATCGCAGCGAGACGGATGTCACGGATTTACTCTCCTACGGTTGCCGCATACGCTTGTGCAAAGGGGCTTACAAGGAGTTGCCCGAAGTTGCGTACGCTAGCAAAGCCGATGTTGATGCGAACTACGTCCGTCTAATGAAAATGCTGCTCTCCAGCGGTTTCTATCACGGCATTGCCACGCACGATCCGCGCATGATCGCGGCAACCATTCGCCATGCTGCTGCCATGCAGATTTCCAAAGATGATTTCGAGTTTCAGATGCTCTACGGCGTACGCACCGACCTGCAGCGCCGCCTGGTCCGCGACGGCTATCGCGTCCGCATCTACATCCCTTTCGGCCAGGACTGGTTCCCTTACTTCATGCGCCGCCTCGCCGAGCGTCCCGCCAACGTCGGCTTCCTTGTGCGCAATTTTTTCCGCGGATAAGATCGCGCAAGGTCTACAGCTTTTGGCAGACGGTGACGCCGTCACGCAACGGGATCAGTACGGGATAGAGCTTCTTCGAAGCATAGACCAACCGGTTGAATTCCTGGACGCCTTGCGTATGCACATCATCGGGGAGCGCCGGCCTCGCCGCTTTTCCGGACCAAAGCGTATTATCCGTGATGAACAGCCCGCCGCGCCGCAGCTTCGGCAGCGCCGCGTGCAGAGCGTCCGGGTACTGGTGCTTGTCCACGTCATTGAAAATCAAATCGAATGTGCCCGACGCTTTCTTGACCAGCTCCAGCGCATTTCCCACGAGAATCTCGATCCGCTTGGCCACACCCGCGCGCCGAAAATAATCCCTGGCCCGCCGGGCCTTTTCCGGATCGCCATCCGTGTAAACAACCTTACCCTTCGGCCCTGCCGCCCGCGCCAGCCAGATTGTGGAGTAGCCGATGGCCGAGCCCATTTCAAAGATTCGCTTCGCTCCCGACACCTGCACGAAAAGCGCCAGCATACGTGCCACCGCCGGCCCGATGATGGGGATGTCGTTCTCCGCCGCATACTTTTCCATCTCAGCAACGACTTCATCGCGCGCCGGCAACAGCTTGTAAAGGTAATCGTCAATGTCATCCTGCATGAATGCACTGCGCAAATTGTCGGTTCGAGTCACAGTATCTCCCCGGGCTTCAGTGCGTGAATCTGGAGCCCTTCGATATTTTTGGTCTCTTCCCGCAATGCTTGCACGGTGCCGGTCAGGAAGGGAAACGTCGCGTAATCCATGGGAACGACATGTTTCACTCCGAGCAGTCGGATGGCATACGCCGCTTCGCGCGGGCCCATCGTGAACAGATCGCCGATTGGCAGCATGGCAACATCCGGCTTGTACAGATCCCCGATTAGTTTCATATCGCCAAAGAGCGCGGTGTCTCCCGCATGATACACGCTGAATCCTCCGGGCATTCGAATCACGTAGCCTGCCGGTTCCCCGCCATAGAGCCACAGGCCTTCGTCGCTGATCGAATTCGAATGAAACGCATGTGTCATCGTGACGTCGAACTCGCCCACCTTCTGCGAGCCGCCTTTGCCCATCGGGCAGGTCTCCTCTTCGAAGTCCTTACTCTCGATCCACAGGCAGGTCTCGAAGATCGCCACGATTTTCGGCCGGTGCTGTTTCGCCAGCGCAAGCAAGTCACCCAAGTGATCGGTGTGCGCGTGGGTAAGGAAAATCGTATCCAGCCGCCCGACAGTCTTCAGCGCCGGCGGGCAGGCCGGATTGGTCATCACCCACGGATCAATCAAAGCGACTTGCCCCGAAGGTGTCGTCAATGAAAACGTGCTGTGACCGAAATAAGTGATTCGATTGCCCGTGGTGTTGAGCATCTGCAATTCCCCCGGCAAATTATTGTTTCCAAACTTAGCTTTCTCGCCGGCGGGCAGTGCGCTCTAATTTGCTCCCGCAGCCAAAAGCGAGCGAATTGCCGTCTCGTACGTTTCCCGCGATCCTTCGCCAAGTACATGACCGACCTGCCGCCCATCTTTTGCATATAACACGGAAGCGGGCAGCGCGCCGGTCCAACCAGCCAGCGCCGCTTGCCGGAACGCCTCTTCTCCACCAGCTTGTTTCCGGTAGTTGGGAAAGACCGGTTTGTAGCGGGCAAGAAATCTCCGCATCAGGATCAAATCCCCATCGTCGTCGAGGCTCACTCCCACAACTTTAAGTCCTTGCGGCGCGTATTGCTTCGCCAGCTGATTCAGCATCGGGTATTCATGCCGGCAGGGCTCGCACCACGTAGCCCAAAAATTCACCAGCAGCGGTTTCCCGCGGTATTGCTCCACGAGTTTTTGGTAGCCCTGCGCGTCGATGAGTTCCGGGTCGCGCGGCGCTGCGCCCTTGAGAGCTTGTGGCCCAACGAACGCCGTCATCGCGGCCAGCATCACAAATACGGCAAATACAGTCCGGTTTCTCATGTCATCCCTTCCGTCTTCATTCTATCCATACCCTTGCCGGTTGAGAAACCCCTTCCCGCCGCGTACAATTCAAGTGTGCTGCTTGCCGCGTCCAGCGGGCGCGTGGTATAAGGATTTTTCGCCGGTCGTGCCGCTATGTTCCACGCACCTCCGGACGGTTGTCCGAACAAAGGAGATCGTTAATGGCCTACGTGATTGCCGAGCCGTGCATCGGCACAAAAGACACTGCTTGCGTGGATGTTTGCCCGGTGGACTGCATCCATCCCCGCAAGGACGAACCGGCTTTCGAGGCGGAAACGCAGCTCTACATCCACCCGACCGAATGCATTGATTGTGGCGCCTGCGTACCCGTTTGCCCGGTAACCGCTATTTTCGCGCTCGAAGATCTCCCGGAAAAGTGGAATAGCTTCACCCCGATCAACGCCGATTGGTACGCAAAACAAGGGAAGTAGCTGGTCCCGCCGGGGACTCACAGCTTTTAGAAACTCAAGCGGCACGCTTCGGCGTGCCGCTTTTTTCATCCACTTCGGCTGCCTGGCGCGTCCTGCCGACGTGAGTACTTGGCTCACGGGCGCCACGGCTTGAATTCATAAATTCACCCGGCTTGTTATCATGGTCAGGGAGAAAAAAACTGTCCCCATGCCCCAGAGTTTCCATCTTGCTCTGCTCATTCACGCCCATCAACCCTGCGGCAATTTCGAGCATGTCCTCGAGAAAGCCTACGACACTTCATATCTCCCGTTCATCGAAGAGCTCGAAAAACATCCCGGCGTTCATCTCGGCCTTCACTATTCCGGTCCGCTTCTCAACTGGATCGAAGAACACCGTCCCGAGTATTTTCTCCGCCTGAAAAAACTGGTCAGGATCGACCAGGTGGAACTCGTGGGCGGCGGATTTTACGAACCCATTCTCATCTCCATTCCGACGGAAGATCAACACGAACAAATCACGCGCCTTGCCGCCTATCTCGATGAGCACTTCGGCCGTCGTCCAACCGGCGCGTGGCTCGCCGAGCGCGTCTGGGAGCCACAGCTTCCATCCACCCTTGCTGCCGCAAACGTTGCTTACACGCTTGTGGATGACATCCACTTTCTCTCCGCGGGATTTGAGCCTGAAGAACTTTTCGGCGCCTACATTGCAGAAGACCGCGGCCAGTGCGTCTGGCTCTATCCCGGCCAGAAAAAACTCCGCTACCTCATTCCGTTCGGCAAAGTCGAGGAGGTCATCACCTATCTTCGCGAAGCGGCAAGCCTTCATCCCGGCGGTGTCGCCGCGATGGGCGATGACATGGAAAAGTTCGGAGTCTGGCCCGGAACAAACGAGCACTGCTACAAGAACGGCTGGCTCGCCGATTTTTTTGCCGCCCTTGAGAAGAATTCCGCCTGGCTGAAGGTGTCCACCCCCGGCGAATATCTGGCTGCGCACGCGCCACTCGGGCGTGCTGATCTCCCTACCGCTTCTTATACCGAAATGATGGAGTGGGTTTTGCCGACGCGCGTCCGCCAGCGCTATCACGCCGTCCTCAAGGAATTCAGCGCCCGCCCGGAGGTGCTCGCCTTCCTTCGCGGTGGTTCCTGGCGCGGTTTTTTCCGCAAATATCCGGAATCAAATCTGCTCCACAAAAAGATGCTGCGCGTTTCTGCTCGTATTGCTGCCGCTCCCTTACGGCCCGTTGGAACAAAGGCCGCACAGGACCTGCTGAAAGCGCGTAATCTGCTGCTGCGGGCACAGTGCAACGACGCTTTTTGGCACGGCATATTCGGCGGGATCTATGCTCCGCATCTCCGCACCGATCCGTGGCGTAATCTCATTCGCGCCGAATCCCTTGCCGACCTTCACACGCCCGGCGCACTCATGGCTCGTGTCGAGCTGCTCGATTACGACGCGGATGGCGCCGGCGAATTGCTCTTCACCGCGCCCGAATACCAGGCACTGTTGAAGCCCAATGACGGTGGGACCATCGCCGCGCTCGACTTCCGGCCTGCTGCTGCGACGCTCGTAAACTCCATTCTGCGCCGGCCCGAGTCGTACCACACGACCTTGCGCGAGGCTGCGGGAAAGTCTGCCACGGGTGAGGTTGCTTCCATTCACGAGCAGACCCGTGTCAAGGAGCCCGGCCTCGAGCGCTTCCTCCGCTATGACCGCTGGCCACGGCACGCATTTCGCGCTTTGCTTTTCGATCCATCTCGCACGCACGCCGATTACGAAGCTCTCGAGCTGCAGGAAGATGCTGGTTTTGCGGGCGGCCCCTTTGCCGTTAAGAATTCCGATCCTCACAATGCCGAGCTTTTCCGTTCAGACTCGATGACTTTGCATGGCAAGGCGGAAGCTTCGACGCCAAAACTGCTGCTCATCAAGCAATACTCCTTCGGTCCGGCGCCGAATGGTTGTGAAGTGGCTTGCGAGATCAACGTGAAGCTCAAGGAGCCGCTCAAGAAGCCGGTCGCCATAGGAATTGAGTCGATCATCAATCTTCTTGCCCCGGCGGAGCCCGACCGCTTCTTCGAAACGCCCACCGGCCAAGTAAATCTGCGCTTCAGCGGAGAGCTGCCCGGGCCGATCCTGCGCATGGAAGATGGCTGGCAGCGGGTGCGCGTCTCCCTGCACGCGCCATTAGCGGAAGAGTTTTGGGTTGCGCCGATTGAGACGGTTTCCGAGTCCGAGGAAGGTTTCGAACGCGTCTACCAGGGTTCCCAGATTCTCGCCATCTGGCGTCCTGACCTCACCACCCAAAAATCCTGGTCCGCCCGCCTTGTCTGGCGCCTCCAATCTTTCTAAGCTCCTGCAGCCGTTCCATTCACTTCGTGTCCATCGTTCGCCGAGCCAAAAATACAGACGACCGCCCGCCGCTGCGCCCATACGCCGAATAGAGCAGTGTTCGTTGGGAAAGAGGCAGAAAAGCAAGCGCACCGGCACATAGTAGGACCATTCCCTGCAACTGCCCGAGAAACAGCAACGGTACCGCCGACCATAACAAGTCCATCAGGAATAGGAACGGAAACACCAGGCGAAACTGACGGCCAATATCCGCGAAATCAAAACTAAGTGCAGTAGAAAAATAAATGCGAACCGGGACACCGATCGTGGCGACCAGCAAAAGCGACGCGCCCAGAATCGCTGATCCGTACAACTCATGGCTGACCCGGAGCACGTCATGGAATTTGTAAAGCGCCGCGCCATACATTCCCAGATACCCCAGCTGGATCGCCACGAATAAAGCGCGTGCCAAATGCCGGGGGATAAAGAGAGCAGGAGAGGGACTGGCTGGAGCGCTGTCATTGGTCCGCGTTCCCAAATTCTCCCGCGAATTGCTTTGGAGACTCACGAGGTCCTCGAGCAGTATGCCCGCAGAAGGATAGCGTTCCGGCGGGCTTTTTCGAAGGCACCGATGTACGATTCGTTCGAGTTCTTGGGGAATCAAGGCATTTCTTTGGGCAACAGGTCGTGGCTCGTCCTTCAGGATATTGGCGATCGTGGACGTGGGCGTGTGGCCCATAAAGGGATGCGTTCCCGTCGCCATCTCGTAGAGCACCATGCCCAGCGCAAAGATATCGGTGCGTTGATCCATGCTGCCGCCTTGCAACTGCTCCGGCGCCATGTATTCAACGGTGCCGATGAGAAAACCAGAAGCCGTTGAGACCGGCGCTGTTTCTCCACCGCTCATGCCGCCTCTTGCCACCGTTTGAGAGATTGGAGATATCAACTTGGCCAAGCCGAAATCCAGGAGCTTGGCGTCTCCCCGCAGCGTGACAAAAATATTCCCGGGCTTGATGTCGCGGTGAACGATCCCCTTCGAATGCGTCGCATCCAGCGCGTCAGTAATCTGGATCACCAGTTCCAGCACACGATCAAAGGGCAGCAAGCCGTCAGCAATGCGATGTTTGAGAGTCTGCCCTTCGACGTACTCCAAGACCATGTAGGCCTGGTTTCCGTGTTTTCCGATCTCATGAACCGTGCAGATGTTGGGATGATTGAGAGACGATGCCGCCCTTGCTTCACGTCGAAAACGATCAAGCGCGTTGGGGTCCCTCGCAAGGTCATCATGCAAAAACTTCAAGGCGACAAGGCGCCCTAATTCTGTGTCTTCTGCCTTATACACCACACCCATCCCGCCACCACCCAGCTTCGCCACGATTCGGCAATGCGAGATGGTCTGGCCAATCAGGAATTGGGACTCCGTCATTAGCCGGCAATATTAGGTTGTGCTACAGACCAAGTCAATGAACGCGCGATTCCGCGCAACGAGCCAAGGGTCATGACTCGTTACATTCTCAAAACGCAGCTGCCACCCATTTCACTTCGCCACTAACAAATTTTGCGCGAAGGGCCACTCTTCATCGATCCACTGTGCGTCGCACCGGAATCCCGCGCGCTCTGCCATGCCGGGAATTTCCTCGATTTTGTACTTGTGCGAGCTTTCCGTCCAGATGGTCTCGTCTTCGTCCAACATGAGCCGCAGGTTAGCGGCCGGGATCTGCACGGTTTGCCGGCAGTTCGAGCGCAGATGCATTTCGATGCGCCGCTCCGCACTGTTCCAGCGCGCTTCGTGCCGGAAGCAACTCAAGTCAAAATCCGCGCCCAGCTCCCGGTTCATCCGCGCCAGCAGATTCAGATTGAACGCAGCCGTCACTCCCGCCGGATCGTCGTACGCCTGCAATTGCAGCGCGACGCTCTTCTCCAAATCGGTTCCGAGCAGCAGCGCATCGCCCGGGCGAAGGATCGCCCGCATCTCCCACAAAAAGTCCTCCCCAGCATCGCGATCAAAATTGCCAATCGTGCTCCCGAGAAAAAGCACCAGCAGATGATCCTGCTCCCCACGCCCCTCGGCCACGGTACGCAACCCCTCCAGATACGGCTGTTCATGGCCGACGATACTCACCAGATCAATCTGTCCCAGCTCTTTCGCGCATGCAGCCAGCGCCGAAGGTGAAATCTCGATCGGGTAGTAATACGTTTTCTGCCGCCGCGAAAGCTCTTCCAGGATCCACCGCGTCTTTTTTCCCGAGCCGCTTCCAAGCTCTGCCACTCGAATCGGCGAGGGCAGCCTTCCCACAATTTCTCCCGCATGTCTTTCCAGCAGCCGTGCGTCCGCTCGCGTCAATCCGTACTCCGGCAGGACGCAGATGGCTTCAAACAGAGCCGAGCCCACTTCGTCATACAAATATTTCGAGGGAAGTTCTCTTTGGCCGCATTTCGTTAGGCTCGCGCGCACGTCAGCCGCGAATTCAGACACCTGCCGTACGGGAAGGGAAGAAGTCAGCATGGAATCTCCCGGAGTTGGTCTCGTCAATCCTCGACGCAACGGAACGTCGCGTAGACGTACGGATAATGGGGCTGAAACCAGTTTCGAAACGACCGTCGCAGCATGCACGCTGCGGTGCGCGGCGAGCCACCTTTCATCACGTAGTGCTTGCCGTCGAAGAAATTGGCAGAGTAACCCGCATAGAAGGGCATAGGCGTGAAACCCGGAAATGGCGCAAACTCCGTCCGCGTCCATTCCCATCCGTTTCCAACCAGATCGTGCACGCCGAATGCGCTGGCGCCACCGGGATGCGCGCCAACCGGAGAGGGATCCCACGATTGAAAATCAAAATTTCCCTTGTTTGCGCTCGGAGCTTCTTCGCCCCAGGGGTAGAGGCGTTCCTTTCGGCCCTCAGGCGTCCCGTACGCCGCGCGATGAAACTGCGCTTCTGTCGGGAGTTTTCGCCCAAGCCATCTCGCGTACGCGTTGGCTTCGGCGTGGCTCGCGTAAACCGGCCATTCCTGCGGCAAGCGAACCTCGCCAAACATGGTCCGATACAACCAGAGGTCGCCATCGCGTCTCCAGAAAATCGGATGCTCGATGTTTTCCTTCTTCTTCCAGTCCCAACCTTCCTTACTCCAAAGGGAACGGTTCTCGTAACCACCCGCTTGGATAAACCGCAGGAATTCGTGGTTCGTCACGTTGTGCTTTTCAATCGCAAATCCCGGCGTCTCTACCACGCGGGATTCAAATTCATTGTCCCACCCGAATTCATCCCCGTGAATTCGTTCCAGCCCCAGCGTCGCCCGACCTGCCGGTATGTCCACTAGATGGGACTTCACCCGAAGTGCTTTCCACGCGGCGCGCTCTGGCCCGCAAATTTTTCTCTCGCTCGGCATCCGGTGTAGCATATAAGCGAGCGTCTCCGCATGCATTAGGCGATGCTCGATTGCCACTTCCAGCATCGAGATCAAACTTGGATGCCCTTCCGCAGGCCGCGCCAGCGCTTGCTCGATCGCACGATCCAGTTCCTCGCGCAGACGCCGGTTGTAGCTCTCCACTTCCTCGCTCGCGGGCCAATCTGCTGGCGTGTCCGACGGCAAGCCGCCCCCCACTGGATCAATCCCGAATGCAAATAGCTGGTTAAAGGTCCGCTGAAAAGATCGCAATCCGAACGCGCGGTCCCCCAGCAAATTCCAATCGAATGCCTCCACATGCCCAACATAGAAAATAATGCGGTGCCTTTCGGGAATTGGCCGGTCATACATGGCTTCTTCCCGGACGACGCGAAATAACTCGTCGGTTCGCAAGCGCGCATCGAGCAGGCGGGTGTGAAGGTCGTGCCGGATGCGGGCAGGTGTGGCGAGTGCTCCCATGGCGTTTTCCCCTTCCGTTGGATGCAGCTTCCGCGCGAAGGATGCGCCAAAATTCGGCGTCGGGAGGCTAGGTGCATTAAGATATTCCCGCCAGGTTTTGTGGCCGTCAATCGAAATGAATGCGAAACCCGCAAGTATTTCAGAAAATTTGATTGAATTTCGCGATGTGGCATATCACATAAACGATATTCCTACGCGAATGATCGTTTCTGATATTTCCCTAAGAATCCCACGGGGTGAGACCCTGGTCCTCCTCGGCCGCAGCGGCAGTGGCAAAACCACCCTTCTCAAGTTGATTAACGGCATGTTACTTCCCCCCAAAGGAGTAGTCCTCGTCCAGAATTGCGCCACGACAGAATGGAACCCCATTCGCCTCCGCCGCGGCATCGGTTATGTCATCCAGGAGGCCGGCCTCTTTCCCCATTTCACGGTTGCGGAGAACGTCGCCCTCGTTCCCACTTTGGAAAACTGGGATGCCCCTCGCACGGCCGCCCGCGTACAAGAAATGCTTCATCTCGTCGGCCTTGATCCGCGCGACTTTGCGCATCGCCTCCCCCGCGAACTTTCCGGCGGCCAGCGTCAGCGCGTGGGGGTCGCACGCGCCCTCGCCGCTGATCCTCCGATACTACTGATGGACGAGCCTTTCGGAGCTCTCGATCCCGTTACCCGCGCCGAACTTCAGCGCGAATTCAGCGCCCTCGTCCGCCGCCTGGACAAAACCATCGTATTCGTCACCCACGATCTGCGTGAAGCACTCCTGCTCGCCTCGCGCATCGTCTTGCTCCAGGCCGGTCGCATTGTGGCCAGCGCCACGCCGCAGGAATTTCTTCGCCTCGACCACGCCGAAGTTCGCGCCTTCACTTCATCCCTTTCCGTGTCTCCGGGAGCTTTCGTATGAGCCCTTGGACCTTTATCTTGGACCATCGTGGCGAAATCCTCAGCGCCACGCTGGATCACTTCACACTTGTAGTCATCGCCATGGCCATCGCCATTCTCATCGGCGTCCCGCTTGGCATGTTCATCGTGCAGCGTCCCACTCTGCGAACCATCGCCCTCGGTATCGCCAGCATCTTCCAAACCATCCCCAGCCTCGCTCTCTTCGGATTTCTCATTCCCATTCCATTCATCGGCGGCATCGGTAAGCGCACTGCCATCGTCGCACTCGTCCTCTACGCGCTTCTTCCAATCCTCCGCAACACTTACGTCGGCCTTACCGGTATCGACCCTGCCGTCTTGGAATCCGCCGAAGCTATGGGCATGACGCGCTCGCAAATCCTTTTCCGCGTCAGGCTCCCACTTGCGCTTGCTGTCATCCTTGCGGGCATTCGAACGGCAACCATCATCACCATCGGCGTCGCCACCATCGCTGCAGCTATCGGTGCCGGTGGCCTCGGTACCTTCATCTTCCGCGGCGTGGCCCTCGTCAGCGATGCCCTCATCCTCGCCGGCGCCATCCCTGCCGCACTGCTCGCCCTTATCGCCGATTTCCTCCTCGGCTTCCTCGAGCGCCGCCTCCGCATCTCCTAACCTTATGTAGCAGCCGGGCTTCAGCCCGGCCCTCTCGCTTCTTTCTCTGTGTCCTCTGGGCTCTCTGCGACCTCTGTGTTAGATTCTTTCCTTTCTTCCCCGATGAGTACCTCCACCTAACATGCGCCGCGCTACCCTCCGATTCCTTTACTTCCTCTATCTCCTGAACCTCCTCTGCTTCCTTTCCGCCTGTCACAAACTCCCTCAATCTAAAATCACCATCGGTTCCAAGTTTTTCACCGAGCAAGTCATCCTCGCCGAGCTTCTCGCCCAGCACATCGAAGCTAAAACCGGCATCCCCGTCGAGCGCAAGACCAACCTCGGCGGCACGCTCCTCGTCCACAAAGCCCTCGAAGCAGGCCAACTCGACCTCTACGTCGAATACACCGGCACCGCCCTCACTGCCGTCCTGAATGAATCACCACAAGGCGATTCCGCCGCCGTCTACCACCGCGTCAGGCAGCTCTATTCCGAGCGCTTCCATTTCGAAGTCACCGAGCCCCTCGGCTTCGAAAACACTTTCGCCATGGTCATCCGCGGTGACGACGCGAGAAATCTTCATCTCCAAAAAATCTCCGACATCGCGCCCCTCGCACCCAAATGGCGCGTCGCTGTCGGCTACGAATTTCTCGAGCGTCCCGACGGCTTCCCCGGCTGGAGCGGCCGCTACAATCTCCATTTCGCCGAAACGCCCAAAGTCATGGACCTCGGCCTCATCTACCGCGCTCTCGTCGATCATCAAGTTGACATCGTCGCCGGCAACTCCACGGATGGCCTCATCGATTCCCTCGGACTCGTCGCCCTCGAAGACGACCGACGCTACTTCCCGCCCTACGACGCCGTCCCCATCGTCCGCCAATCCACTCTCGCGCGATTCCCCCAGCTTCGTGCCGCCCTCGCCGATCTCGCCGGTAAACTCACCGCCTCCGACATCCGCCGCCTCAACTACGCGGTCGACGCCCAGCACCAGGACGCCGCTGCCGTCGTTCGCGCCTTCCGCGCCACCCGCGGCATCTAGCAGCCAAGGGCCTCGCTCGTTTCAAAATTATTTGCCGTCCCAAAACCGAATTGGCTGAACCAGAATGGAACAAAGGACCCAGCGAACCCTCTAATTCTGCGCCTTTTAGGAGGAACCCCACTGGTTTGAGAATTGCTCCATCCTTAGATGGCGCCAAGCGAAGTCTGTCCGCCCGCCCATAAACTGGAGATTCGCGGAATGCTCAGCTCTGACAAAGTCCTGACTCCGGCAGCGGAAGCACTGACCGCCCAAGCCCCAGTTACGCGCTCACCAACCGCCCGCGTTCTTATCGTTGATGATGAGCCCGCTGCCTGCAAGCTGCTGGCCTTGCTGTTGTCCGAGACAGATTTTGAATGTAAGACCGCGCTCAGTGGTGCTGAAGCTCTACGCCTTCTGGAAAAGGACAATCGCGACGCCATCGTCTGCGACCTCAACATGCCGGGGATGACCGGTATGGAGCTCCTTGCGGAAGTTCGCCGCCGGAGCCCTCAGGTAGCCTTTCTAGTCGCCACCGGCCTCGACGATGTGCGTGCGGGCATACTGGCCATGAAGTCCGGAGCAGACGACTATCTGGTGAAGCCGCTTCATGCGGACCTGGTGATTGCCAGCCTTCACCGCGCCCTGCAGAAGAAACGCCTGGAACAGGAAGTGGAAGGCTATCGCTTGCATCTCGAGGAGATGGTCGCCGAACGCACCAAGCAGATGGAAGCCGCGCTCAAACTTGTGGAGCGCAGCTATGAAGACACTCTCGAAGCCCTCGGGGCCGCCATCGATCTTCGCGACGCCGCAACCGAAGGCCACTCCCGGCGCGTTTGCCGCTTTGCGTTGGAAATGGCCAAGGCCATGGGCCTCTCCGAAGCTCAGCACAAAACGATTGCCATGGGCGCATACCCTCATGACATTGGGAAGCTCGCTCTCCCCGACGGCATACTCCTCAAACCAGGTCCCCTCACCGCGGAAGAGCGCGTGTTCATGCAGCAGCACGCGCAAACGGGATATGATCTGGTCAAGCAAATCCCCTTTCTCGCGGACGCCGCGGAGCTGATCCGGACGCATCATGAACGTTACGATGGCAGCGGTTATCTGCGCGGCCTGAAGGCAGAACAAATTCCCATTGGCGCCAGGATCTTCGAGGTGGCGGATACCCTCGACGCCATCACTTCCGACAGACCCTATCGGAGGGCTCTTCCTTTCGAGGATGCATTCAGGGTCATCCAGACCGAGTCAGGACGCTTGTACGATCCACAGGTCTCCACCGCATTTTTCAGTCTGCCCAAGGAAACCTGGCCCACGATTGCCAGGATGCAACACCAAGTCACTTCTCTCCCGTCCTGGCTGCGCAGCGGCGGCGCCGGCTCTCTTGGTTCCTCCTGATCTGCCTATGGCTTCATCATCCTGATTCGCTGCCCGTGCAGGCGGCCGGACTATAGTCCCGCCGCCTCGTTCTTATCGCACCGCATCCGGTGGCGATGTTCTAGCTCGCCGGAGTTGACGTCCCGTGCAATCCTAAGCACCATCCTTACTGCATAACCTCTTCGCAAAACCATTCGAAGGAGCCGCCATGACAGAATATCCTCGCTTCGATCTCAGCGGCCAGGTCGCTCTCGTCACTGGGGCGGCGCGTGGGCTGGGCCGCGCGATCTCCTTGGCGCTGGCTCAGGCCGGTTCCGATGTCGCGCTCGGTTTGCGCGACGTCAAAACTGCCGGCGACCTTGTGCGCGAAATTCAAACCCTCGGCCGCCAGGCGTTGCCCCTGCAAATGGATGTGACTCGCTTGGACCAAATCTTCCGCGCCGTTCAGCACACTGCCTCTCACTTCGGCCGCCTCGATCTCCTTGTCAACAACGCCGGTGTTGCACCCGAAAATCTCGCCGAAAATTACGCCGAAGAAGATTTCGACCTCACGCTGGCCGTGAACCTCAAGGGCACTTTCTTTACTAGCCAAGCCGCCGGGCGAATTATGATTCGCCAGAAAAGTGGCCGCATCATCAATTTGAGTTCCCAAGCCGGTTTTGCCGCCTTGCCCGGAGAGTCCGTCTACTGCATGACCAAAGCCGCCATCTCTCACCTCACCAAATGCTTTGCCATCGAGTGGGGAAAACACAACATCACTGTGAACGCCGTCGCGCCCACGTTCATCTCCACGCCCGGCACCGACGCCGCTCTCGCCGACCCCGCCTTCCGCGCCGACGTCCTCGAGCGCATCGCCGGCCTTCACCGTATCGGCGTGCCCATGGACGTTGCCGGTGCCGTCGTCTTCCTCGCCTCCCCAGCCTCCTCCCTCATCACCGGCCACACCCTCCTCATCGACGGCGGCTGGACTGCCCGCTAGCCCAACTCCGTTCCGCGTCTGTTCCCACACGAACCCCTACGCGGGCTTTGCGCACAGGAATTCTGATTTTGAGCAAGATGTTGATGAAACTTAGAGAAACTAGCCGAGATCGGAAGTTGTAACGCTCTACTCTATGACTGGATCACTCTGGCCCTTGGGGTTATTCGCTTATAGTTGGAACTGGGGCCAAAGTGACCGCAGCCATTGTGAACTGTAAGACAAGCATTCTGCTGTCGGCGCAGAAATCGCAGTTTGCTTGGGATACCGACCAGGCTTCCCGCGGAGCCATGTGCGTGGAGCATCCTTAGGCCGGATGCTGTCTTTGCTGTGCGTGCAAGGGTCTTGATTTTCAAAAAGAAATATCAAAAAGTCTTCAGGCCAATCCGTCAGCAAGAGGGGCCCTAATTCTCTATCGTTTGCTTTCCAGCAGCGCGCAATTGGCGACGCATCTTGCTGCCAGCATCTCAATTTCCGCCTTCTTGTGATTCGGGACGCGCGCGCTGGCTTCCGGCACAACGATGAGCGACTGCGGGCCATCGGCTACGTCAAACTTGCACTCGAACTGCAAAGACTGAACGCCCCGCTGCTGGCAGCCATTTTTCTCCAGCGCAGACTCAAACATCTCCGGCCTCGTGTGCAGCTGGTTCGCGACTTGCGACGGCAGCATCGCCACGACCATCGGCACGGGAGATTTGATTTTGATGCTTACCTGTTCGCCGTCATGGTCCGGCGTGAACCCGCCATACACCTTCAAGAAGGACGTCAGCTGGTACTTCTCTTTGATCTGCCGCGTCCATTGGTACTCCGGTTGAATGCAGTTTTCTACGCAATCCCAGCGGTAGTATTGGATGTGGACGTCATTGGGAGAAACAAATCGCCGCGTGACCGATCCCTGCCCCGTCAATATCGTCGCAATTCCCACTCCCACCGCTTGATCTACCTTGCTATTGGGCTTTAACACGGCGCCGAGTCCCGCGAACACCGCCGCATCCGGGTTGTTTCGCTCGTCTTGGATAACCAGTGTCAGCGCTCCGGGAGGCATGTCGCAGACGTACGTCGTCTCCACCACATGTTCCCGCAGGCAGATGCGTCGCAGGTTCACGATGCTCTCGGGATGCTGCAGCGCCAGGTTCCAGTCCTCCGCTGGCGTCATGAAAATCGTGATCGGCTTTTGCGCCTTGATGTCCACATGATTGTTCCCGCCATCCGGCCCCGGCCGATAAGTCCGCGCCGTGTGGAAGTACGCAGGGTCCAGGCGCACGCTTTCGTCATTGGCAGGCAGCCAATTAAACACTCGTTGCTGTCCAAACGACGGCCCAGCAAACGTGCAGATCAGCAACATTGCGAAAGGGACTCGCATTTTGGCGTTTCTCATAGTAATTCCATTGAAACGCGAAGGCCTTTCGCTCGCAAGGATTTAGCTCGAAACTGTCTCCTTGAAGTATCCTGACCATTAGTACAGCTAAGCTGGCATTCCCTACTTTAGATTAAAAAAGGCGGGATGCCCGGACATGAGAGGAAGGGAAAGGGAAAGTCTGTAGGCCCCGCTCTTGATGTCCTCCGGGCAGAGCCAGAGCCTAGGGCGCGCGGTCTGCGCACTCAGTACGTCAGCGACCAGCCGACCACCGTCATCGTCAGCACCAGCAAAAGTATCCCTGTGCTGACCATGCTCAGCGTTCTGCCGTGCCCCAGCAAATAGTCGCGCGATTCGGGGTCAATGCAGAGCAGTATAGTCACAACCAGCACCACGCCCCAGGCGAGCAGTATAGGAACGCCTTGATGCCGCCCAATCATCTCGAAGAATTGCGACGGAGGCTGCCCCGCCGGAATCCACCACGGCAGCAGCGGCGCCACCCCTGCCGCGAGAGAAAACGTCAGCAGCTTCCGCGTGAACCAGCCCTTGACCTTGGGCCGGGCGTCTTTCCAGACGAAATAGTCCCAGGCCAGCAAGCCGATCGCCAGCGGCACCCATCCATACATCGCCGCTTTCAGATCGAACCACCACCACGCGCGAAACAGCGCCCTCCCGTGGTTCGCCATCGCCAACCGCGGCAGCAGGAATACTCCCAGCAGCGAGTTACAGAGCACGGCGGCGAATATCGTCACCAGACTCATGAATTGAAACCAGTACCGCGTCGGCACTCTTTTGCAGCGAGTGCAAACGGACTGTTTGGGCAGGAAATTCAGTCCACAGCGGTCGCAATACACGGGTGCTCTCCCTGAGCAGGGAACGACGAACCTGCAATCGCTGTCAGGTTACTGCGAAAGTCGTTCCAAAAACTACTGGCCCGACGGTCAGTTTTGGTCTCGGTCTTTTTTCCTGCACAAAAGTTTCGAGGGCCAGATGCCTTCGCGCGTCTCTTCCCGCCGCGTAGCCCCACGCTGCGTTTTTCCCGCTTTGGTTCGTGCTCCGCGCGCCCTCAGCGGAACCACGCCGGCTCGGCTCCCGCTTTCCGCCCTTCTTCCTGCAACTGGTCCACTTTTCTCTCGAGGTCCGCTTTTTTTCTCTCCAGATCTTTTACCTGGCCATTCCAATCCTCAATGTACGCAACGTTGTCTTTCATTCCCGTGGTCACGTCAAATCCGCCGGTCCCGTACTTCTTCATGTCGTCCTTCAATTTCGCAATCTGCTGTTCGGTTGCGGCTATCTGATCCAGCAGCACACGGGCCTTCCCGCGCCAATATGCCTCGTCCCGTCCGGACTTCGGCACCACGCCCGTCTTCGGTTTTCCAGTGGCCTTCTTCGCCCCTGCCGCGCCGCCGCCCGCTGGTTTTTCATCCCCCACGATGGAGACGCCATTGCCGCGCATTCCGGACAAATCGTCTTCGGTATATACCTTTTTCGGCTTGGCTTTTTCCTTCTCCGATTTCTTCGTCGCGTCTCCCCCAGCTTCGCTTTTCTTCGGTTCCGTCTGCGATTGTGTTTGCGAAGAAGGTTGCTGCGAAGACTGCGAAGTATCCTGCTGCGACTGGCCAAAAGCAGCTGCCGTCAGCCACAATACGGCCAGAAAAGCCCAGAAAATCTTTTTGCACAGCCGATCGCCCTTTTTCATGGAAAATCTCACGCGGGAGAATGCAATTTTGAACGCTACGCCCGCTTCCAAAGACGGTCAAGCCGAATCCATTTGTTGCAACCCAGAGAGCGCCCGTACTTCGCAGCTATTTCCGGCAGTCGGTTGCCCGCGTTACACGCCCTTTGATACAGTGCCAGATTGCTCGGCGTCCAATGGTTTCATCCCTGACGGAGGCACACATGCCCATTTCCAAGGAACTTCTCGACATTCTCGTTTGTCCCGTTTGCAAGGAGCCGGTGAAACTGCTCGCCGATGGCTCGGGCCTGAAATGCGGAGCGTGCCGCCGTGTCTATCCGGTGCGCGACGATATTCCCGTGATGCTGAGCGAAGAAGCGACGATCGCTCCAGAGTAGCTCCGGGAGGGTTAGAAAAAAACGAATGGCCCGCATGTCCAGCAACATCTCCCATTCCGTTCCTCGCCTGAAACGATGGCTCCCCCGCCTGCGCGGCAAGCGCATCGGCGTCCTCGGAGACTTAATGCTCGATCGCTACCTCTGGGGGACGGCCTCGCGCCTTTCGCCGGAAGCGGCGGTTCCCGTCGTTGACTTCGTCGAGCAAAGTGAATGCCTTGGCGGCGCGGGAAATGTCGCCGTAAACATCGCCGCACTCGGAGGAGAGGTCGAAGCGTTTGGTGTGATTGGAAGTGACGAAGCCGGTCGAGCTCTGGACCGATGCCTGCGAGTTGCAGGCATCACGCACAAAGGAGTTGTAAGCGATTCGAAGCGCGTCACCACGATAAAAACTCGCATCATTGCTCGCCACCAGCAGGTTGTTCGCGTGGATCACGAACGCCGCGAACCGCTCCGCCCGGAAACCCAGGAAAGACTCTTGCGTCTGCTTTTTTCCGCACTCAGGCATCTCGACACGCTCGTGCTTTCCGACTACGACAAAGGTCTCATCACCGACGACTTCGCCGACCGCGTCCTCAGCGCCGCGCATCAATTGAAAGTTCCCGTTTTCGTGAAGCCGAAAACGTCGCGCCTTTATGCGTATCGTGGCGCGCGCGCCATCGTCTGCAACGCTAAGGAAGCCGGCTTCTACGTCACGCGTTCCCTCGCCGACGAAAAATCCGTCGAAGAAGCCGGCCGCGCCTTGCTCGCGCATTTCGGCTGCAGCGCCGTGGTCATCACCCGTGGTGAAAAGGGAATGAGCATCTTCGAAGAAACGTCGGCCCGTCATCTCCATGTTCCCGCGACAAGCTTTGAAGTCACCTACGCACGTGTGGGCCAGCCCGGCATCGAGCGCAGTGCCACCGGCCGCCAGGTCTTCGACGTCACCGGCGCCGGCGACACGGTTCTCAGCACTCTCGCGCTCGCTGCCGCCGCAGGCGCACCCCTCGCGGACGCCGCCATGCTCGCGAACACCGCCGCCGGCGTCGTCGTCGGCAAACTCGGCACCGCCAGCGTCACCCGGCAGGAACTCCTCCACGCCCTCGACGATATCCGCGGGTGACTTTTTCTGAGAAGCGCTTGGCGAAAGAAAATGACTACGGTGGAAAACTGAAGGACTTGTCTCTTGGGAGAATCCAAACTTCCACGACGCGCGTCTTGCGGCTCTTTTCCGCATCGCTCGCGTCCGGCATCGGCGAATAGGGGCTGACTCTCACCGTGACGGCCACGCTGGTCGAACCTCGTGGACTTCTGAGGCGTTCGATCGCGTAGCTCTTCACCGGCCCGTAGTAACCCTGAGGCCCCCAGTCCGCGAGAAAATCATTCATCGTGTAGCTCGCGCTGGGCTTCCAGAGCTGATACGCCTGAGCCATATCGCCCGCGACCACCGCATTGAAGAAACGCTCCGCTACTTTTTTTTCCGGATAGTAGCGGAACGTGAACCACAGCACCACGACCGTGACGAGCGTCAGCGCCGCAATCGTAAACGCCATGGCCCGTGATTTTTCCGGTTTTGCAGCAGGTGGATCGAGAAGTGACATTCCGAAGTCTCCTGCCCCGCGAGCGTCAGATTCAAACTTGCAGTTGCTTCGGTGCCATCCCCGCACTTCGCAGCAACAACCAAAATCGTAGCAGAGTCTGTGTCTCCGAGTAAAAGGCGTGGATCGCGCCGACCCGGTCTTGGGTCACTTTCGCAATCAGTAGCGACATTTGTCAGGCCACAAGCAAGAAATGTGCCAAATCCACGCCCTCCTGTTCCGCTGCGAAAATCGGGATTCGAAACTGCTAGTAACCCTCCCGGAGCAATCGACTCCAAAACTGGAAATTCAGGACGCCGTGTGGTTACGATGGAACATTGTCAGGGAGGTGTGTATGCATCGCGTGTGGGGGCGGCTTGCCCTGGTTCTACTTTTGCCGATGTGCGCTGCGGCTCAGAGTGCGTCAACAAACGAGCGTGACCAAGAAATGCAGGAGATGCGCGCTCGGATTGAAAGACTTGAAAAGCTCGTCGCCGAACTGCAGAAAGAAAAAGAATCCAAGAACGCCGTCACAACTGCGCAAGCGGCCGGCGAACCGATTCCGCCGCCGTCCACTCCCGCCGTTCCTTCGGCGCAGCACGAGGACACTGTCGCCTCCATGGATCATTCCGGCGGACAGGGCGGAGCGCCGAATGGCACGGAGCGGAAGTTTCCGGCCCTTCATTTCCGAGGTTTCGGAGACGTGGATTTTGCCGCGACCGACGATAAGACCACCCACAGCGGTTTCAACATGGGGCAGTTCATACTTCATCTTTCCTCGCCTCTCTCCGAGAAGGTCTCCGTCTTCGGAGAGACCAGCTTCACCGCGCAGACGACGCCCACGGCGACCGTCTATAACGTCGACGTCGAGCGGTTGCTGATCCGCTACGATTACAACGACTTTTTCAAGCTCTCCTTTGGCCGCTATCACACTCCGATCAACTACTGGAATACCGCCTTTCACCACGGCCTGTGGCTGCAAACTACCATCGCTCGCCCGGAGATGATCCGCTTTGGTGGACGCTTCCAGCCGGTGCACTTCGTCGGCATGCAGGCTGAGGGCAATATTCCTTCCGGACCGCTCGGGTTGGGATACACGGCCGGCCTCGGAAATGGCAGGTCTGGCAATATCGCCCGGCCTGGCGATGGCGGCGATGTCAACAACAACCGGGCTTGGTTTGCGAACCTCTTCGCACGCCCGGCGGCGCTGAACGGCTTGCAAGTGGGCGGCGCGGTTTACGGCGATTTGGCAACGCCTTCGCCGGCGCTGACCGGCACTCCCCAATTCCGCGAACTGATCACCTCGGCACACGTTGTTTGGACCAAGGAGACTCCCGAGTTTTTGGCGGAGTTTGCGCACGTCCGTCACCGCAACACGGTGACCCAACAGGAATTCAACAGCAGTTCGGCCTACGTGCAGGTTGCTTACCGCCTGCCCGGAGAAGCGCGCAAGTGGAAGCCGTATTACCGCTTCGAATGGTCGAACATAAACCCCAGCGATCCATTGTTCACTACCACCACCCAGCCCGCGCCCCTGGTGAATGCCCTGACGGGCTCGACCGTAGGTGTTCGCTACGACATAACCAACTTTGCCGTGTTCAAGGCCGAATACCGCCACACAGAGCGCAGAGCCACGGACCCCGTCGTCAACGGGTTCTTCCTGCAAACCTGTTTCACCTTCTGAGGGATGACCATGAGAACACACCTACAGCTGCGGATTTCCCTCGTGCTTGGTTGCCTGGTGGTCTTCTCGCTGATTTCCTTCCGGGCGGCCGGAACACCAGCCGGCACCGATGTCGCCATTGTCGTGAATTCGACCAATCCTGTGAGCAACTTGACTCTGTCCGAACTGCGGAAAATCTACTTCGGTGACCGGCAGTATTGGAAGGGCAATTTGCCTGTACTCGTGCTCATGCGCTCGCGCGGAGCGCCCGAGCGGGAAGTCGTTCTTCGGGTCGTCTTCGAGATGACGGAAGAGCGATACACGAAATACTGGGTCGCGAAAGTGATGCGCGCGGAGGTATCGGATCCGCCCGCGTCTCTCTACTCCTTCGGTATCTTGCAAGAAGGAGTGAAAGGCAATCCCGGCGCCATCGGTTACGTCAATGCCGGCGACCTGCGGCCCGGCGTTAAGGTCCTCCGCGTCGACGGCTTACTCCCCGGCGAATCCGGCTATCCATTGCGCTGATTTGTGAGTTGACAGCGCAATTCGTCGCGCGGAATTTGAATTCGTAGAGAATTAGGCTTCGAGCGCGCCGCCGGCGCCTTCCGGTAGTTCGATCTGATATTTTGTGCGGGCCTTCTCGGCGTGCTGCTCAAGTGCGAGGTCAATTAATCTGTCGATCAGTTCACGGAAGGGGATGCCGCTGGCTTCCCAGAGCTTTGGATACATGCTGATCGAAGTGAAACCCGGGATCGTGTTCACTTCGTTAAGATAGATCTTGCCGCCTTTTTTCTCCAGGAAAAAATCCACGCGTGCCATTCCGCTCAGCTCCAGCGCGCGGAACGCATCCACCGCGCACTTCTGAATTTTCTTCACTTGAGCCGGTTTCAGCTTTGCCGGGATCAGCAGTTGCGTGCCTTCCTCCAGATATTTTGCCGAGTAATCGTAAAATTCGCGGTGCGGCACAATCTCGCCGGGAACCGAAGCCTTCGGATCGTGGTTCCCGAGCACGGAAACTTCAATTTCCCGCGCGACTACGCAACGCTCGGCCAGGATTTTCGTCGCGAATTCCGCCGCGAGATCGAGCGCCGGCCCGAGCTCCGCTTTCGAATGCGCTTTCGACATTCCCACCGACGAACCGAGCGTCGCCGGCTTCACGAACACCGGATACTTGAATTTCTTTTCGATCGCCGTTCGAATCGCCTTCGGATCGCGCTCCCATTCCACGCGCTGCACGGTGATCCACGGCACGACCGGAATCTTTGCCACCTGCAAGAGCCGCTTCGAAACGTCCTTGTCCATGCCAACGGCAGAGCCAAGAACACCCGCCCCCACAAACGGCAATCCCGCCAGCTCCAGCAGCCCCTGAATCGTTCCATCCTCGCCAAACGTTCCGTGCATCACCGGGAAGACGACGTCGACCCGTTGTCCCCCGCCGCTGCCGTCCAGGCGCACCAGCGCGGCATCCGAAGGGTCCGCCGTCATCATCACGCGCCGCCCGCCCTTCAACACCTCCGGCAGCATCTTTTGCGCGCCCGCCCCGACGAGCCAGTGCCCTTCCTTCGTGATTCCAATGGGCACCGCTTCATACTTGTCCGGGTCCATCCCGCGAATCACGGAAGCCGCTGATGCGAGCGAAACTTCGTGCTCGCCGGAGCGTCCGCCAAATAAAACTCCAACTCTAAGTCGTTTCTTGTTGTCAGGGGTCACGAGTCGGTCTCATTCCGCCGGGCTGTGCAGCTGTTCGATTTGCTCAGTTTTCAGTTATAAGTGAAAAAAGAGGATTGGTGCGTGGATGTTTTCCATCCCGTTCTGAACTGACAACGGAGGGCAAGCGGAAGTGGACAATAAATCGTAGCAGTCTAAGGGGGAAAAGCGACAAATCTACGACTCGCACTGCTTCAGTCACAGGCGGCTCAAAAATTCTCAAGGGCGTATCTCAACCGGGGTGCCGACGGACACCGGTCGCCAGATCTCTTCGATCTCAGAGTTGGTCACGGCAATGCACCCATCTGTCCAGTCTACTTGACGATGCAGTCCTCCAACCCAGGCGAGTTTACTGTCGAGGCCGTGAATCTCGATGTTCCCTCCAGGCCTCACACCCAGTTTGCGTGCATGTTCCCGGTCTGCAGTGTTTGGATAGGAGAGATGCAGGGCAAGATGAAAGCGGCTGCGGGAATTCTTCACGTCAACCACATACTGACCTTCAGGAACTTTGTGATCTCCTTCCCGCTCCTTTGGTCCCACAGGGACGCGGCTCAAGGCGACTTTGTATGTTTTCAGCACTTTGCCATCCCGTAGCAGACTCATGACGCGTTCGGCCTTGCGAACCTCGATACGATCCGCCTTTTCCACTGTGCCGGTGCTTCCCCTAAGGATTCTGCAAGGACAAGTGAACAACAGAAGAGAAAGTCCGAGAACGATTGCGATTCTATTTGTAGCAGCTCTATCGCCGGAAGCGTTGGCGCGGAGAAAGCCAGACATGGATTGAGTATACCATTCGACTAAACGGTCTCTGCGCTACGTGTATGGTGCAAGATGCGCTACAGGATTTTCTGGCCGAGGCCGGAAAGGACGAGCTCTACGCCCAGTAGCGCAGTGCGGTTGTGCTCGTCGAGAATGGGATTGATCTCGACGACTTCGAGCGAAACCATCGACTCCGTATCTGCGATCATCTCCATGGCCAGATGCGCTTCGCGGTAGGTGACGCCGCCGCGCACGGGTGTGCCAACACCGGGAGCGTCGGAAGGATCGACGAAGTCCATATCAAGGCTGACGGCAATGCCCGCCGTATCGTCCATCGCATATTTCAACGCGTCGGACATCACTTCGCGCATGCCGCGTTCGTCAATGTCGCGCATGGTGAAGACGTGGATGCCGGACTTTTTTACGATTTTGCGTTCCTGCGCGTCCAGATCGCGCGCGCCCACGATGACGATGTTGCCGGGCTCGGCTTTGGGCTTGAAACCGAGCAGGTCGACGAGCTCCGGCGCCCCGTAACCCATGATGGCCGCGAGCGGCATGCCGTGCACGTTTCCCGAGGGCGAAGACTCCGGCGTATTCATGTCGCCATGCGCATCCAGCCAGAGGTACCCGATCTGTTTTTTCTCTTTGCGAAAATGGTTGGCGACACCGGCGGCGACGCCCGCCGCTATGGAGTGATCACCGCCAAGAACCAGCGGAAGAAAACCCTCGCTCAATGCTTTTTCAGCAGCAGCCGCGACATCGCCGCAGGTCTCGGCAATCTCTTGCATATATTTGGCGCGCTTTTCGCCGATCGGCATTTCTTCCGGCTGCTTCACCGAAAGATTGCCGATGTCTTCCACCTGAAGACCCAGCTTCTTGATGCTGGTTTGCAGCCCCGCGCCACGAAGCGCGGAAGGGCCCATATCGACGCCCCGGCGGCTTTGCCCCAGATCCATCGGTACCCCGATGATGCGAACTTTTTGCGCCATGTCCTATCCGTGACTCGTTGTTCGTGACTCGTGAGCAGGCGATGGAGCGACCCGTCCTTTTTTCACGAGTCACAAGTCACGAGTCACGGTGCAGCATTTAGCGAAATCTAAGGGTATACCCGGTAAATCATGCGCGGGAAGGGAATCACTTCCCGGATGTGCTCCGTCCCGCAAATCCAGGCGACCGTGCGCTCCAGGCCCATTCCAAAGCCGGAATGCGGCACGCTGCCATAGCGTCGCAAATCCAGATACCACTGAAAAGACTCTTCCGGCAGATTGTGCTCGCGCAGGCGCTTCAGCAGCAAATCGTAATCGTGGATGCGCTGGCTGCCGCCGATGATTTCGCCATAGCCTTCCGGAGCGATCATGTCGAAAGCCAGCGCCAGTTCCGGCCGCTGGGCATCGGGCTGCATATAAAAAGCCTTCATCGCCGACGGGTAATGATGAATCAGCACGGGACGGTCAAACTCTTTCGAGATGATTGTCTCTTCGTCGCCGCCGAAATCGTCGCCGAACTTGGCGGGATTGCCGTTTTTCTGCAAAACCCCGATCGCGTCTTCATAGCTGATGCGCGGGAAAGGCGGCCTCACGTTTTCGAGCTTCGTGGTGTCACGCTTCAGCATTTCCAGCTCGCGCGGCTTGTCTTTCAGCACGGACTGTACGATGGCGGTGACCAGTCCCTCGGCGAGCTCCATCGCTTCGTCCATCTCGACGTAAGCCGCTTCCGGCTCCAGCATCCAGAATTCCGTCAGGTGGCGCCGCGTTTTTGATTTCTCCGCGCGAAACGTCGGCCCGAACGTATATACCTTGCCCAGCGCCATGGCCGTCGCTTCAATGTAGAGCTGGCCGCTCTGCGTCAGGTATGCCTTTTGGTCATCAATGTAATTCACTTCGAAAAGAGTCGAGGTCCCTTCGCAAGCCGCGGGAGTAAACATCGGTGCATCCGTCAGCGTGTAACCTTGCCCGTCCATGTACTCGCGCGCCGCGCGAATGGCCTCCGCGCGAATCCGCAGTATCGCCGCCTGCCTCGGAGTTCGAATCCAAAGGTGGCGGTGATCCAGCAGAAAATCGACACCGTGTTCCTTCAGTTGAATGGGGAACGGAGTGCTCTCCGGAACTTTCTGCACGATTTGAATTTTTGTGACGCCGATTTCAAAACCGCCGGGCGCGCGTTTCTCCGCGCGTATCTTGCCGGTAACGATGACGCTCGACTCCTGCGTCAACCCCTTCAGCGATTCGAACGCCTCCGGATTTTCCCTCAGCGCACAAACGCCCTGAATAATTCCCGTGCCATCCCGAAAAATCGGAAACAGCAATTTCCCCGACTCCCGCAGGTTGTAAAGCCACCCCTTCAGCGTGACTTCCTGCCCGTCGTACTTTCCCGCCTGCTCAATCGTGATCGTCGTCATAGTGAGATTCTTTGGCTAAATGCCAAATCGACAGTTTACCAGAGGCCGTCTGCCGCTACCCCACGGCCGGCCCGTGATCAAACGCGCTGCTCAGCGCTTGACCGACGTCCCGGTGCACCCGGCACCGCCAATCTCTTGAAGGCTTGGCTATATGGAAACTCTACTGATCGCGCTTGCCGCCCTAACCCCATGCTTTTTCAAAGCGATCCATGGCTTTTCGCGCGGCGGCCAACTGTTCCGCAGCCCCTGGCGCATCGGGCCCCGTCTTTTCCTTCAACTCCAACACAATCGGCAAACTAGTTTGCGGCGCAGACTTCAGGAGTTTGATGGCTGCGGGCCACTCAATCGAGCCGTCGTAGGGCACGAGATGCTCGTCCTTTTCGCCGTGGATGTCATGGAGATGCACGGAGGAGACGAGTTCGCGCAAGGGCGCGAAACTTTTTTCAATGCGCTCTCCCTCGGGGCCGTCGGCGAGGTGCGCGTGGCCAATATCAAAATTGAAGCGTAGGCCCGTCAGCCGCGTTTCGTCCACAAAAGCGCGAAGATACGCGGGTTCGCCCATTTCGCTGGTGGTGTTTTCCACGCAAATCGTTACGCCCGCGTGATGCGCGTGCAAGACCAGGTGTTCGAGCGTGCTGAAAGCCGCATCGCGCTTCCGCAGATCGGCGGTTTCCCGCGAGCCGCCCATGTGCAGAATCAACCGCGCGTACGGCAAATCATCGGCGACGTCGATCACGCGCTTCAATTCGTCCATTGCTTCGATGCGCCGCACCCGCTCGACCTCGCAGATGGAGAGCGGCGTGCCGCTCTCTCGCGTGGCGCTCAGGTCGCGGCTCGTCGGTCCATGCAAAGAAACCAGCCTTAATCGATGCGCTTCGAGAGCGCCGGCCATCGCCTGGACTTCCGCCTTTGCCGCGTATTCGAAGTGGCTGCGCGCGCAAAAAATCTCCACGCCCTGGAATTTGGCATCGGAAATCTGCCCCAGAAGTTCGGGCGTCAATTTTCGCGATACGAATAAATAGGTCGAAAGTAATCTTTGCATGATCGGGTCGAAGAATCTGTTTGTTTAGTATCCCACGGCTGCGCCCTCATCGCGCGGATCGGCGGCGCCCAGCCGTTCCCCGGATTGCGGGTCGATTCCGATGGCGTTCACCAAGCCGATGTGGCCGCGACGTTTGGTTTTATGGCCTCGCGCATTCAGGTCATTCTCCAGGCTGGCAGGGAACTCATTCTCCATCAGAATCTGGTCCGGAAGCCACTGGTGATGAAACCTTGGAGCGTTGATGGCCGCCTGCGGTTCCATTCCCAGACGCATCCAGTTGATCACGCTCAGCAGCGTCGCGGAAATAATCATCGGCCCGCCCGGCGAACCGGTGACAAAGCTCAGCTTTCCGTCGCGGAGCAAGATCGTCGGCGTCATCGAACTAAGCGGGCGATGCCCCGGCGCGATAGCGTTCGCGTCGGATTGCATCAGACCGTACAGCGCATTCGGCGCGCCCGGTCGCGTCGTGAAGTCATCCATCTCGTCGTTCAGCAAAAATCCCGCCCAGCTTGTGACGTGCGAGCCGTAGCTGTCATTCAGCGTGTAGGTGCTGGCCACTGCGTTTCCTGCTGCATCAACGACGGAGAAGTGTGTGGTATGCGGGCCTTCGCCGAGACTGACAATCGTTTGTGGCAAGTTACTGCTGCTCGCTGATTTTCCGCAGGCACGAGGATCGCCCGCCTTCACACTTGTGCTCGACGACGCTTTCGCGGGATCGATCGTGGACGCGCGTTCCCTCGCATAGCACGGAGCCGTCAAGCCTGCGACCGGCACGTCCGAAAAATCAGGATCCGCGAGATACGCCGCGCGGTCGGCAAAAACGCGGCGCATGGTTTCCGCAACCCTGTGGACGCTCTGCGGATCGTTCCAGCCGTTCAGCGGTACTCCTTCGAGCATGTTCAAGGATTCGATTACTGCGACTCCGCCGGAACTGGGTGGCGGAGCGGTCAGCAATTCCCAGTCGTGCCCCCCATTCTTGTATTTGGCATGCAAGACTTCGCGAACTTTCACTTTGTAGTTTGCAAGATCCTCCAGCGTAATCAGTCCGCCGTTCTTCGTCATTTCATCCACGAGCATTCGCGCCGTTTCACCGCGATAAAATTCCGATGCGCCATTCTTGGCGATGCGCTTCAGCGTCGCCGCCAACTCCGGCTGCTTCAGCGTGTCGCCGGCTTTCCACATTTTTCCGCCGTTCAGGAAAATGCGCTGGCTCGCTGGAAATTGTTCAAGCTCCGGCCGGTGTTCCGCCAGTTCCTGCGACAATTTTTCGCTGACCGCGAAACCATCTTTCGCAAGCCGAATCGCCGGTGCCATCACGTCTGCAAGTTTCATCGTGCCGTAATTTTTCAGCACCAATTCCAATCCAGCGACGGTACCCGGCACGGCCACCGATTGGTAGCCAATCACAGAAGCATTTTCATCGAGCTTGCCATCTTTCCCGATGTACATATCGCGTGAGGCCTTTCCGGGCGCGACTTCGCGGTAATCGAAGAACGTTGTTTTTCCACCGGCCAGGCGGATCAACATAAATCCTCCACCACCGATGTTTCCTGCTGCCGGTTCCACGACCGCCAGCGCAAATGCTACGGCCACAGCGGCATCCACGGCGGTGCCGCCGCGCTTCATGATGTCTACGCCAACCTGCGAGCCGAGAGCCTCGTCGGTAGCAACCATTCCATGCGCACTGCGCACCGCTTCCTGCGGCCACGGCTTCGCGGGAGTCTGCGCGTTTGCCGCTGGCGAAATTTGCGAGCCGAGCGCGACGAGCACGAGCGCGGCGAAGCAGATTGTTTTTTGAGAAGGGTGAGTGGACATAAGTTCGCGGCGATTTTTATTCGCTGAGGAATTCCACCGTTGGCGGGGCGGGGAGCAGGCCGGCTTTGGTGCCGCGCTTGATCAGTTCTTTTACGGCTTGCTGGCCTTTTTCGCCGTAGCCGAGCGTCCAATTGTTGACATACATGCCGACAAATTTGTCGGCGAGCTCGGCGTCCATTTCGCGGGCGAATTGCATGGCGTAGTTCAAGGCTTCTTCGCGGTGCTCGAGGCCGTAGGAGACGCTGTCCCGAATAGTTTTGGCGATCTGGCGGCCAATTTGCGGACCCAACGCGCGGCGCACGGCGTTGCCGCCGAGCGGGAGAGGCAAGCCGGTTTCCTCCTGCCACCAGACACCGAGATCCACGATGCGGTGCAGTCCGAGTTTCGGGAAGAAGAGCTGGCCTTCGTGAATCAGGAGGCCGGCTTCGACGAGATTGTTCTGCACGGCGTCAATGATCTTGTCGAAGGGCATAACGACCGGCTCGAAGTCTGATTCGAAGAGTTTCAGCGTGAGATACGCGGAGGTTTTCAGTCCGGGAACCCCGATGCGCTTGCCGGCAAGCTCAGTGGGCTTCAGGGATTTGTTGGAGACGACGATGGGGCCGTAGCCTTCGCCGAAGCTGGCGCCGCAATCGAGGAGGATGTACTTGTCGCGCAGCGCGGGATAGGCGGCGAAGCTGATGGCAGTGACATCGTAGGTCTCCGTCAAAGCCGCGTCGTTCAGCGACTGGATATCCGCGAGGATATGGGTGTACTTAAAGCCGGGCGTGGGGAGCTTGTGGGTGGCCAAAGCGTAAAACATGAAGGCGTCGTCGGAATCCGGCGAGTGCGCCAGCTTGATCTCCACGGGAGATTTTTCAGTTTTCGAGGCGGTTTGTCGGGCTGCCATGGGCTGGGTGTTCCCTCGTTCTTAGCTGGGCCTCGTTCTTTCCGGAGAGACGTTCAGCTCCAAGGGGGCGCCGCAGGGAGACAAACGGGAAAGGACGTGCGCATCGCTGGGAATTGCGCGGCGCAGGGCCGGACGATTTTTGCAAGGCAAAGCCTAGCATATCGGCGGCCGGGGGACAAACGGGTGGATAGTCAGAAAGGAACGTTGCAAGGTTAGAAGGTCCCGAAGCTGTATCCGGGATGCCCCGACCGACAAAGCGAGTTTCAAAATGGGAAGAGTTGATACACACCCCTATTGTTTTCGTATGAGTGGCAAATGCAGGACTTACGGGCGCGATGTCTGTATGAGTGGCAAGGAAAGGACTTAAAGTATTTGGTTTTTCAGCGATTTGCGAGCGATCTGTAAGAGTGGCAAACAAAGGACTTACAGCAACGCGGTTTTCGTCACGGTGACGGAACCGGGGTGGACGAGCTAGAGAAGCCCGTCGGCGGGGATGCTGATCGACAAACACGCTGAAGGATAGCAGGAAGGTATACCGCGTGTCAATTACTTTCTGTGTATCATTCGAACGGGGCTGTAAAGCGTTGAGCGGTTGAGAGTTGGGCAAATTGGCATTGCACGTCGTTCGTCACAATGGGACACGATGAGCGGATATCACTTTGGCAATTCATCGCGGGGAAGGGGGATGAGGTGCCCTTCGCTCTTATCGAGTGCCGCGCAGGTTGACCGTGCCACGCCGGAGAGAAGAGTACCGGTCTGAAGACCGGCCACTACAAGGGGAAAGAGCGGGCAGGGATGCCCTTCGAACCTCAGGACAAGCCGGCGCTACAAGATGCGGTTGCGATGGGTTTTTCCGCAGAATGCGGAATTTAGAGGGAGGAGACCATGCGGGCGATGGCGTCGCTGAAGGTGGCGCGGCCGTCGAGGTAGGGTTGCCAGAAACGTTGGAGAACGTCGAGATAGTTTTTCCAGCCGCGTTCGTAGAGGCCTTCGCGGAGGGCGTAGGGAGTGTATCCGGCGGCGGAGGTGCTGCGGGAGTTTTCGCGGGAACCGGTGGGAGAGCTTCCGGAGGCAGAGGTGGAGCTTCCGGCGGGACTGCTGGAGGAGCGAAGGTCCAGTGCGCCGCGGGGAGTGGCGTCAGAAGAGACGAGAACGGGGCGGAGGACTTCGCCGGTGGTGTAGAAAATCAGAGCGTGCCAGAGGTCGCGCGGGATGGCTTTATCGCGCTGGCGGCATTCGCGAATGATGGCGTCCTGCACCGGTTCGGCGATGCCGTGGGAGGCTTCGTGGAAAAGAACTTCGAGGGCTTCCGCGTCCTGATTGCGCGAGTCGAGGCTGGCGATGGTGACGCGCAGGGGATCGAGCGTGGTGTAAGCGCCGGCCAAATTGGCGTAGGCGGCGACGTCCACGCGGATTTTCTGGCGCGGCCAGTGGGTCTCATAAATGTCCGCGAGGCGCTCGGAGAGGCCGACGCCCTGTTCGATGACGAGCGGGGCGACGCGCAGAATCCAGCGGCGATTGGCGCGGTCGTGCTCCGGCCAGAGATGCGCGCGGTAGACGGGAGCGGCGGCTTCGAGAGCCTGCGCCAGTTTTGAGGGCAGGCCGGCGTCGCAGAATTTTTTGGTTTTGCCGGTAAGCTCGTCGCAATCCTCGAAATCGCTAAGCTGATTCTTTAGCTGGACGAGTTCGCTGGAGAAGAGGAGGTCCTTGTCGGCAAGATTGGCGGCGTAATAGGAGACGGCGTCTTCCCAGGCCTTTTGTTCCGCGGCGGTGTAAGCGGGTTTTGCCTCCGCCGGGGTTTTCAGCGCGGGGCCGGAGGTCTTGCTGGGTTTGTCCGGGGATGCAGCGTCTTTGCGGAGCCGAGCCTGGTGATAGAGGGTGTGATGGAGATTAATCCAGAAGCCGCTGTGAAGTTCAAAGACGGGAAGCGGGCCGTAGGCCAATTCAGACTGGGGCGATGCTTTCGCACGCAGAGGCGCCAACAGCGCGAGTGCCAGTAAAACGAAGTGGAAGCGTGTGTGCGCGCGGCGAGGCATGGAGAATCGCACGATAGTAGCGCCAACTGTTGCGGAGCACAAATCCGCGCGGCAATGGGCAGAAGCTATCTCGTAAACCAATTAGCCCAATTCACTTCTGACCTCAGGGGCTAAAGCCTGCGAATTTCAGTTACTTTTTGGCACGGCTGAAGCCATGCCCTGACAGAAGCCGTTTGTGAGTCGGGCGACACTCGCGTTATCATCCCGGCGCAACTCACTTGCTCAAGAGGTCCCATGAAAAAATGGTTTCGAATCGCAGGGCTTGTTAGCGTACTTTTTCTGCCTGCTCTTCTCTTCGCGCAACAATCCACGGAACTGCCGGCGCTCAAGCAGGAAGCGGTCACCGAAGTGGACCGATTGCAGACGTTCACGCAACAGATGGTGGACCAAATCTTCAGCTACAGCGAACTGGGATTTCAGGAATTCGAGACTTCGCGGTACGTCACGGGAATCCTTGAAAAGAACGGTTTTCGCGTGGAGAGAGGAGTTGCGGGCATTCCGACGGCCTGGGTAGCGACGTACGGAAGCGGGAAGCCGATGATAGCGTATATCACCGACCTCGACTGCATTCCGCGCGCTTCGCAGAAGCCCGGCGTGGCGTATCACGATCCATTGATCGAGGGCGCGCCGGGGCACGGCGAAGGGCACAACTCGGGGATGGCAGTAAACATCACGGCGGCCCTGGTGCTCAAGAAACTCATGGAGGGGCACAAGATAGCGGGCACGATCAAAATCTTTCCCGGGGTGGCCGAGGAGATTCTTGGTTCCAAAGCGTTTTACGTACGCGCGGGACTTTTCAAAGATGTAGACATCGTGCTTGGCACGCACGTGTGGCACGAGTTCTCGACTTCGTACGGGACCGGGGACGGGAAATGGAGCGGGCTGGTGTCCGTGCAATATTTTTTCCACGGCAAGGCCGCACACGCGGCGGGCGCGCCGTGGGATGGACGCAGCGCGTTGGACGGAGTCTCATTGATGAACGCCGGATGGGAATTCCGGCGGGAACACTTGCGGCTGCAACAGCGCTCGCACTACGTGATCATCAACGGCGGCGATCAGCCGAACGTGGTGCCGTCGGAGGCCGCGGTCTGGTATTACTTTCGCGAACTGGACTATCCGCATATCAAGTCGCTCTATGAGATCGGCAACACCATGGCCGACGCGGCGGCGCAGATGAGCGACACGACAGTCAATCGCAAGCTGGTGGGCTCGGCTTGGCCCACGCACTTCAATAAGGTGATTGCCGAGTGGCAGCAAAAGAATATCGAGCAAGTGGGAATGCCGAGGTGGAGCGAGGCCGATCAGATGCTGGCGAAGGCGCTGCAGAAAGAAATCGGCGCAAAAGTGGAGGGGCTGAAAGACAAAGTCACGCCACTCTCCGAGCCGGTGAAGGAGCCGATCGGCGGGGGGTCTGATGACGTCGGCGATATTTCCTGGAACGTGCCGACGGTGTATCTCATGTATCCGGCGAACATTCCGAATCTACCGGGACACAGCTGGGCGAACGCGGTGGCGATGGCCACTCCGATCGCGCACAAAGGCTCGACGGCGGGCGCCAAGGTGCAGGCCATGACCGCGCTGGATTTTCTGCTGCAGCCGGAACTCGTGAAGCAGGCGTGGGATTATTTTCGGAGTGTGCAAACGAAAGAGATTCACTACGAATCATTTCTCGCGCCGGAGGATAAGCCTGCGATTGGGATGAATAAAGAGAAAATGGAAAAGTTTCTGCCGCAACTGAAGAAGTATTATTACGATCCCGCGAAGTACAAGAGCTACCTGGAGCAGCTGGGGATTACGTATCCGACGGTGAAAGCGCAGCCATAGCGGGCGACGTTATTCCACTTTGGGATCGGAGGCGCTGCCAATGGTACCATTGCGGTCGGCGGCGTGGAAGCCACCGTTCGAATCACGAAAGAAAGAGAGCTTGCCGGTGCGGCCGTAGCGAAGTGGGGTCGCCGCCAGTTCGAATTTTGCGGGAGCGCCCAGATTGCTGGCCCCTGCGATTACGTAACGGAACGCGTAGCCGTTTTTCATTCCCGTGGCGAAAGCGGAATCGAGGAGATCGGCGGCGTCGGCGTTCGCCGAGCCACGCACTGGCGGGCCGAGATTTGCGAGAGATTCGGGAAGCCGGGTAAATTTTTTGCGATAGATTTCGACGGCGTCGGCGATAGCGCGCAAGGCTTCAAGGGCCCCGTGCTCGGTGGCGTCCGCCTCGGCGGCGTCCCACTCCGCTTCGAGGGAGGGCAGATCGAGCAGCAGCAGGCCGAGAGAGAGCAGTTTCCATTCGGCATCTTCGCGGACAAGACCCATAGTGATTTGGCGGACGGTTGCGGCGGTGGGGTCCGTGGTGTCGCGGAGTTCCATCGGCAGGAAGACGATATTGTCGCGAAGCTCGGCGCCGCCGATTTGCATTTCAGTGGTGACGGCGGGAGTTTGGCAACGGAGGATGGGACGACCGGCGGGGTTCGTGGAGGCCGTGGGCTTGCCGGGCTCGTTGAGGAGGACGAAGCGTTTCATCAGAGCGATGCGAGCCAAGGGGGTCATGCGGGCGAAAGCTTGCTTATTTCGTGCGGTGAGAAAACGAGCGAAATCGGTTTGGCTTTGAGAGCAGGCTGCGGACAAGACGTCGCGGAGGGCGATAGCTGGAGTGGTTGCGGCGGATGGAACGGCGTGTACGTTCGCTACTGGGGCGCTGGGTTGGGAGCTGGACTCCTGAGCAAAGCCGGCGTTCGCTGTGAAAGAAGCGATGCAGAAGAAAAAAAGAACTCGTCGTAGCATGCTTGTTTGATGCAAGTTCCAGTCAATCCTTTGCCACGCTAAGGATGGAGGCCAGGTTCTGAGTGAACGCGGAGCGCGGCATCACTTCATCGCACCCGGCCTTCTGAGCCTGGGCGGCAATGTCCACCTGCACGTGCGAGAGAAAGCCCACAACGCGGACGTCTTTTCGAACGAGGCGCAACATTTCGATGGTCCGGATGGGATTGCTGCGCGCGTTCAAGTCCACGATGACGAGTTTCGGGTTGCTCTCTATGAGGCCCATGAGGGCGTCGCCGTTGGTGGCGACTTTCAATTCCACGCCGAGCTGCTTGGCGGTTTCCGCCAGCTTCATCTGAAAAAAGAGATCATCCATCAACGCTACAACTTTTCCCATGGGTCTGGTCCTCGTGGTTCCGCACTGAACATTATGCGCCAGTTCTTCCGGGGTTCTCTCGAAGCATTTTGAGAGTAAGATGAAGACCTGCCCGCGAGGTGCCCTATGCAACCCACCTCTGCCCGCGATATGCAGCCCGCCCTTGCGCTACTGGAAAAGACGCCGCGCCTGCTGGAAACGATGCTTTGCGATTTGCCCGGGGAGTTGCTGCACTGGAAGCCGGCGCCAGAGCGGTGGTCGATTTCGGAGGTGCTCGCGCATCTCTCTGCGCTCGAGCGGATCTACGCGGAGCGCGCGCTGCGGATGGTTGCCGAGGAATCTCCCGCGCTGGTGAAGTACGATTTGGCAGGAGCCGTGGCGCGGGGAGAGTATTCGCGCGGATCGGCGGGCGAAAATCTGGAGCTATTTACGCGCACGCGGCGTTCGACGCTCGCTCTTCTTGTGGGATTACCGGCATCCGCCAGCGCTCGCACCGGGGTGCATTCGGAGCTTGGAACCATCACACTCAGCGAAATGCTCCATGAATGGGCCAATCATGATCTTGGACATATCCGGCAAATCGCGGAACTTTACCGCGCGAATGCATTTCATCCTTACTCGGGACCCTTCATGAAGTATTCGAATCCCCAGCCGTGAGCGATTCCCCGGAAGATTTGCGACTGGCGCGGTGCGGGCCGCGAGACGTCACGTTGTACACGCGCCCGGGTTGCCATCTTTGCGACGAAGCGAAGGCAGCGATCGCGCCGATTTTGCGCGAGTTTGCCGCGGCGCTTCGCGAAGTGAACGTGGATGAGGATGAGGTTTTGAAGGAGCGCTACGGCTGGGATGTTCCGGTAATTTTCATTGGGCAGCACAAAGCGGCAAAGCATCGCGTGGACCTGGCGCAATTCCGCAAGCAGCTGCAAGATGCGGAGGCACGTTGATTTTGTCAGCTGGATGTTCGCGGGGCAAAATCGAGAATGTCAGTGACCGCTCTTTTCGCTGTGGGCGCCGACGGTTTCGTCCGGCACATCGCCCTTGCGGCCCTTGACGCGGTCGTAGACGCTGACCTGGCTCACGGAACCAAGCGCTTCGTTGTAGAACGTGGGGACGCCTAGCGCGGTGCGGAGCTCTTCGTTGAATTTGCGAAGATTCTGGAGATGCGCGGCCAGAGCGGGGAACTTCAGCCCTTCGTCGGTGAGGAGAAACTTTTGATAGCCGGCGTCCCACAAGCGTGTGAATTGGCCGTTCAACATGATGGTGGGAACGATGGTCATCTGATAGAGGCCGTCGGTTCCCTTGCGGAATTCGGCGCCGCAGCCGTATTTTTCGACACGGACCACGCCGCGCGTACTGCCGACCTTGAAACCTAGCGCCGCCAAGCCTTCGATGGCCTTCGGCGAGAAGCGCTCTTCGACGTTCCACATAATGATTCAGAGTACGATGCGGCGCGCGGGTGTGTAAAGGCCCCGGCGAGTGGGTTCGGAGGACTGAGAAGCGAAAGTCTCGAGGATTCCCATCTATACCGCGTCTCTGGCCTGCCGCATCTAATTCGGAGTAAAATGGTCGGATATCCCGGGCTTGGCGATGCCGGGAGGGCCTTCCGAGCTAACGGGACATGGCAACCACGCGGCATCCAGCTTCCTCCATTCGCGAATCGCCGGCCCAGCCAGGCCGGGCGGGAGAGGCTTTGCTGGAGCGAATTGGAAACACGCCGCTGCTGCGTCTTGAGCGCGTGGGGCGTGAATTCCCGAACGTCGAGTTTTGCGCGAAGGCGGAATGGTTGAATCCGGGCGGGTCGGTGAAGGACCGGCCGGCGCTGAGCATGATTCAAGCGGGGCTGGCGAGCGGCGCCCTGCGGGCCGGGAAGACCATCATCGATGCGACGAGCGGGAATACCGGCATTGCGTACGCGATGATCGGCGCGGCGATGGGTTATCCCGTGAAGCTGTGCTTGCCGGATAGCGCTTCGCACGAGCGGAAACGCATTCTTGTTGCGTTCGGGGCGGAATTGGTGATCACCGCCGGGGATGAAGGGACGGACGGCGCGATTCGCAAAGTGCACGAAATCGTCGGCGCGGATCCTGAGAAATATTTTTATCCGGACCAGTACAGCAATCCGGCAAATTGGCAAGCGCATTACCGCACTACAGCGAACGAAATCTGGGAGCAGACGCGCGGGCGCATCACGCATTTCGTGGCGGGGCTGGGGACGAGCGGGACGTTTGTGGGAACGACGCGGCGGCTGAAAGAGTTGAATCCCGCCGTGCGTTGCGTCAGTTTGCAGCCGGATGCGTCCTTTCATGGGCTGGAAGGCTGGAAGCACATGGAAACGGCGATTCGTCCGGCGATTTACGATGACAAGCTCGCGGACGAAAATTTGGAGGTTTCTACGGAAGAAGCCTATCGGCTGGTGAAGCGCCTTGCGCGGGAAGAGGGATTGCTAGTAAGCCCGAGCGCGGCGGCGGCGCTACTCGGCTGCTTTGCGATTGCAGAGTGCCTTCCAAAGAAAAGGAATGCCGTGGTCGTGACCGTCTTCGCGGATTCTGCGGCGAAATACTTGAACGAGCGCTTTTGGGAAGAAGAGTAGACATGGCGGTCGAGCCGACACTTTGGATCAGCGGGCAGCTCGCGGAAAAAATCCGCGCGCACGGGGCGGAGACATATCCGCATGAGTGCTGCGGTGCGTTGCTGGGACGCGATGCCGGCGAAGTTGCAGGGAGTGATCCAACGAAGTATCCGGTTGCGCCGGAGCGTGAGATTCTGGCGCTATATCCGCTGGTCAACCGGCGGGACGATTCGCCGCGTAACCGTTTTTCTGTCACTTCAGAAGACGTCATGGCTGCCGAAAAAGCGGCGCGCGAGAGCGGTATGGACGTCGTGGGCTGGTATCATTCGCATCCGGACCATCCGGCGCGGCCCAGCCAGTTCGATCGCGATCACGCGTGGCCGTGGTACAGCTACATCATTGTGAGCGTGCAGAACGGCGCGCCGCAAGAGATGACGTCCTGGCGATTGAATGACGACCGGCAGGAATTTTCGCCCGAAGGCATCGAAATTCGCCACCGCGCCGCGGTTTAGCGCGCCGGCCAGAGAGCAACGGTGAAACGAAATGACCGTGAAAGTGATGATTCCGACGCCGCTTCGCCCGTACGCGGGGAAACGCGCTTCGGCGGAGTTCCAGGCCGCGACGGTGGGCGAAGCGCTCGGCCATCTCACTAAGGAGTTCGCCGAGTTGCGCAAGCACCTCTTTACCGAGGAAGGCAAACTGCGCAGCTTCGTGAACGTGTACGTGAATGACGAAGACATCCGCTACCTGGCGAAGGAAAACACGCCAACGAAGGACGGCGACACGATCAGCATCGTTCCGTCCATCGCGGGCGGCGTTTCTTGACCGTCGCGCACGGAATGAATGAAACCTGAGGAGCAACGAATCGCAATGGCTACGACAGCACAACCGGGGACGGCAGCAAAACCAGCCGCGACCCTTTCGAACGAGGAAATTCTTCGCTATAGCCGCCATTTGATCATGCCGGAGGTCGGCATGGACGGGCAGCTCAAGCTGAAAAACGCCAAAGTTCTGCTCATTGGCACAGGCGGGCTGGGAGCGCCCCTGGGATTGTATTTAGCGGCGGCGGGCGTTGGCAGACTCGGCCTCGTGGATTTCGACGTTGTGGACTTCACAAATTTGCAGCGCCAGGTTACGTTTGGCACCAGCGACGTCGGCAAGCCGAAGAGCGAGGCCGCGCGCGTGCGGCTTTCGAATCTGAATCCGGACATCCAGATCGAATCCTTCGAAACGCAGCTGACCAGCGCAAATGCTCTCGAACTCTTCAAAGATTTCGACATCATCGTGGACGGCACGGACAATTTTCCGACGCGCTATCTCGTGAACGACGCCTGCATTCTTCTCGGAAAGCCGAACGTTTACGGCTCCATCTTTCGATTCGAAGGCCAGGTCACCGTTTTCGGGATGCCCGATGGACCGTGCTACCGCTGCCTGTATCCCGAACCGCCTCCGCCGGGGCTTGTGCCATCGTGCGCCGAGGGCGGCGTGCTTGGCGTGTTGCCGGGAATCGTCGGCTCGATTCAAGCGATGGAAACCATCAAGCTCATCCTCGGCACGGGAGAAAATCTCGCAGGGCGCTTGCTGCTGTTCGACGCGCTGGGAATGAAGTTCCGAGAACTCAAGCTAAGGAAAAATCCGAACTGCCCGATGTGCGGCACGCATCGCACGATCACCAAACTCATTGACTACTACGAATTCTGCGGGGTGCGCGGCGAAGAAGCTCCCGGCCCGTCAGTGCAGGTGCCGGAGATTACGCCGCGCGAGCTGAAGTCGCGGCTGGATCATGGAGACGACATATTTATCCTGGATGTGCGCGAGCCGCACGAATACCAGATCTGCAATCTCAAGGGGCACCTCATTCCGCTCGGCGAGCTGACGCGGCGCGTGCATGAGCTGGATTCTTCGCGGGAAATCGTGGCGCATTGCCGGAGCGGAAAGCGCTCCGCGGAAGCCGTGGATTTCCTTCGTAAAGTGGGCTTCCGGAAGATTCTCAATCTCAAGGGCGGAATCCTCGCGTGGTCCGACGAAGTGGATCCGTCCGTTCCAAAGTACTGATTCGTTTTCAGAGTTTTGTGTTGTGTGGAGTGAGAGCGTTCCAGCCTGGCCGGGGCGCTTGTCGTTTCCGCTTGTTGCAGCGCAAGAGTATCGGCATACTTTGTGTGACTTAGGAGAAAAAATGGCGACGACAAGAATCACGGTCAAGCACAACGGGTCCATCCGCGTGGAGGGTGATTTCGAAATTGTCGATCCCGAGGGGAAGCCCTTTGGCCTCGCCGGGCGGACTGCCATAAGCCTCTGCCGGTGCGGCCACTCCGCCACCAAGCCCTTCTGCGATGGCTCGCATAAGGTCCATGGCTTCACGGATCCCGTGACTGCCAGGGACCTCCCGGCCCCCGAAACGAAGCTGTAGCCCCGGCCCTCCTGGCTTGCCGAGTGTTTCAATGGTTGAGATTGTCTCAGTCTGAGACAATCCTCAGAATCTCAGTGATACAAGCCATCCCTCTGGTAACTCTAACGAAACACAAATGATAGTGTGCTAATCTGCGAATTGGCAGCGTGTCACGCTGTCTCGCGCCCTACCCGGTTGGGAATCAGTCTTTGCCACAGTCCTGTAAGTCGTTCCATTTCAATTAGTTACATGGACGAAATTTCCAGCAATAAAGGTCACGAACTTGCATTCCCAGATTGTTGCCTGTTTTCTTCGGCATTTGGGGGATTGCGTGGGTAGTTGGGGCAAGATCGCAGGGTTTCTCCGGGACGAGCGCGATGCGGCGTCGTCCTGGATTGCACGCTCTCGCGTCCTCATCAGCTGCGGAATCATCCTGCTCACTGTTTTCCTGGCTTTCATCTTCTACCTGCGGCAGACCGCTGCGGCCGGTTCTTCGCACACGTATCTCTATCTCGAAGTTGGCGGCACGCTGCTCAGCTTTTGCTACGCCGCCAACGCTCTCGTGCGGTTCCGGGGCACGCACGATCGCACGGCGCTGATCCTGGCGTTCGGGTTCGTGCTCTCGGGGATCATCGAGACGGTCGGGTACTTTGGTCTGAACGACGCGCTGGCTATGGGCCCGGCGGCACTGTCAAACATTCCGGTGGGCTGGATGGTTAGTCGGACGCTCTTGGCGGTTCTCTTGCTGGCAGCCCTGGCCGTGGATCGCTTCATGCCGACGGCGCGGCAGCCGAGCAAAGAAACCGCGGCAGCGCTGCTGGTTGTCGCGCTGGCGACGTATCTGACGAGCGCCGCGTTTTTTGCGGCGCCTGCTGCACCAATGGCGCATGCCACCAGAATCCTGTCGCGTCCGTGGGACTTGCTGCCCGCTGCGCTGTTCCTGGTTGCCGCAGTCTTCTTCCGCTTGCGCCTCAAGAATGACCGGGAGAAAAAGAGCGAGGCCACGCTCTTCGACTATTCGCTTTTCATCGTCGCGTCGTTGAACGTCATTTGCCACGTGGCAGCAGCGTTTTCGCGGCAGCTTTTCGATGGCCCGTTTTTCCTGGCGGAGCTGAGCAAGACCTCGAGCTACGTCGTGGTGCTGTCCGGAGCGCTGCTGGAGCAAGCGCGCCTCTTCGAACAAGTTCGTTCGATGGCGGTGAGTGACCCGCTGACCGGACTGGCCAATTACCGGCGGTTGATCAGCGTGATCGAAGCGGAGTTGGACCGCTCGCGGCGCACGAACCGCCCGTTCAGCATCGTGCTTCTGGACATGGATGGGCTGAAGATCATCAACGATCAGTACGGCCACCTGACCGGGAGCCGCGCGCTGGTGCGCATCGGAAAAATCCTGCGCAATCATTCCCGCGCGATCGATACCGCCGCGCGATACGGCGGAGACGAATTTGCCGTGGTGCTGCCGGAGGCGGGCCCGGACATCGCCTCGCGGGTCGTTTCGCGGATTCGCGAACGCCTTTCCACCGAGCCTGAACATCCCGCGCTCTCCGTGAGCGCCGGGGTGGCGGCCTTTCCGGAAGATGGCGACACGCCCGAAAAACTACTTGGTGCCGCGGACCGCGCGCTCTACGCCATGAAACACCGGCGGGGAAGCAGCAGCGTACAAAATCTCACGCGCATTGCCGCGTGCCTGTGAGGATGAGCAGCGACCATGCCTCTAAGGAACAAATTTACGTTTCACCGGGCGGAAAATCGCATCCTGATGGAGATTCCCGTATTCATTGACGGGCATCGCCAGGTGCCCGGCTCGGAATCGACCTTTACGGAAAACGTGAGCGCGCGCGGCGCTCGAGTGGTAAGTGTGCGCCGCTGGGAACAAGGCGAGAAACTGACGTTCGCCTCGCGCACCGGAGACTTTCGCTCCTCGGCCCGAGTAGCTTACTGCCAACCGCTGCAAGGCCTAGGCTTTGCCATCGGGGTGGAGTTTCTCGAGCCAAAAGGGCGATGGGTAGTTCAATCCCCAAGATAGCTTGACGTAAAACGGCGAGCGGATAGGAGGGAAACGCCTGGAACAAAAGAAAGCAGAAAACTGGTGCAAAAATTTTTGAGAAGGACTGAAGCGCCTGACGGAGATCAAAAGATCTGTCGGGCGCTTCATCCTTTTTGGTTCTCGGTCGCGCCCAAATCAGGGCGGCTGCTATTCTTGCAACACCTCCATATAGACATGAATTGCGTTTTCTGCCATGCTTTCGGCGAAGAGCAAAGTGAACTGGAATATCGAACTGAATTGGGCATCAAACGCTTCAGTCCAAGGGAAAAACTCCTGTACTGGATCGAAACAAAGACGAACTGACGCTCATGCGATTTCCAGGATTAGCAAATCAGCTGACCAAAAAATCCGCTATCCCTGCTGCGTTTGAGTTTAGATTCTTCGTCAGCAACCGGACTATGCAGCACCAAACCACAGCGCGGTACCGGAACCTGCTCAGGCACATCCGCAACTGGCCCTTGTATTTCACCCGCAAACTCCACAAAGGGTATAAAGGGATGTCCTTTGTCACCCGGGGCAATCCCATCTGCTTCCGGGTGCCCACGTGGTCGCTTTACTTGGTTTTCAAAGAGATTTTCGTATCCGATTTCTATGGTATTGACGCCCTATTGAAAAAACTCCCGCCCCGGCCAGTGGTCCTGGATATCGGCGCCAATGCCGGATATTTTGAAATGATGCTTTTTTCCAAAATAGCGGAAGCCACCGTCTATGCCTATGAACCGATCCCTTCCAATTGCTCCTTATTCCAGCAGAATGTTGCCCTCAACCCTTCTCTGGGTAACCGTATTCACCTATTTAATAAGGCGGTGACCGGGAAGCCGCAGGAATTCGTTGAACTATTTATGGAAACGGAGGCGGAAAACTCCGTCATCGCCTCCATATACTCCGATTTCGACCGAAAAAATCACTTTACTCTGCGGGTCCCGGCCATTTCCCTTTGCCAGATACTGGAGGAGACCGGGATTGAGCGCGCTGACTTGGTGAAAATTGACTGCGAGGGAAGCGAATACCCGATTATTTATGATACCCCTGCGTCCTGCTGGGGGAAAATGACCTTCCTGACCGTGGAAGTGCATGACCTAGACCAGGATCGAAGAAATGTAGGTCACCTGACCCGGTTCTTGGAAAGCCAGGGCTATCAAGTCGTTTCGGCGCCGGCCCACAGCAACTGCCATACCCTCGAAGCCATCCGAAAGAACAAGTAATTGTTTCCCTCCTAAATCTCCGATGAACCAGATCCTGATCGATTGTGAAAGAACAAAACATCCATACACGGGCTTGTTTTATTTTTGCCTGCACCTGGGCACTGCTCTGATCCGGCAGGCAGACCCGGCGCGCGAAAAATTGACCTTTTATGTTCCGCGGACGCAGCCCAGCCTCTTTGGACCCGGGCAAGACTATTTCTTCCACCGCGATTTCCATAAATTCTGGATTCCCCGCACCCGTTCCTTCAGCCTCTGGCACTGCACCTGGCAGAATTCCCGGCTACTTCCTCCGCCCAGCGGCACCCGTGTAGTGCTGACAATTCACGATCTCAATTTCCTGGAGGAACCGAAGGCAAAACCCGGCAAAATAAAAAAAAGGCTCCGCCAGGTGCAGGCCAACATTGACCGGGCTGACCATATTGTCTGCGTCTCGCAGTTTACCCTTTCTACCGTGACCACTCACCTCCGCCTAGGGAACCGCCCCGTGGAAGTCATTTACAATGGCTGCAGCGTCAGCGAATTTTCCACCTTTGACCATCCGCGCAACCGCCCCGCCCGCCCTTTTATCTTCAGCCTGGGCACCGTGCTGCCTAAAAAGAATTTTCATGTCCTCCCTGGCCTTCTGGGCGGTAATGACTATGAACTGGTCATCGCAGGTATCTTGAATGCTGATTACGAAAAAATTATCTGGGCAGAAGCCAGGCGCCACGGCGTACAAAGCCGGGTTCACTTGCTGGGCCCCGTCAGCGAAGAGGAAAAATCCTGGTATTTCAGGAATTGCCTCGCCTTTGCGTTTCCTTCACTTGCAGAAGGCTTCGGTATACCAGTTGTGGAAGCTATGTTTTATGGTAAACCGGTTTTTTTGTCCGGCCATGCTTCCCTGCCGGAAATCGGAGGAAGCGAAGCGTATTATTTTACCGATTTTGACTCGACTGCCATGCAAGAAGTTTTCAACCGGGGGATCGCAGACTACCAGAGCCAGGGAAAGGCCGAAAAGATTCGGCAGCGGGCACTGCATTATAGCTGGGACCAGGCGGCCCAAGATTACCTCGCAATATACCGGAAATGGAATCCTATCTAAGGCAGAAAATTTTCAAGTAGCTTCATCCAGCGGATTAGGGGGCCGCTGCTTCCGGACGATAACAAATGTTCGATTACTTCGGCCGGAAACTCACTCGAAGCACACTTCCGCCGATTCGAAACTCGGTGCCGTCCCGCAACACCGCCGCGCGAACGCGCTCTTCGTCGAAGAACGTCCCGTTGGTCGAATCCATATCTTTCAGATTGATGTAGGTATCGCGCACTTCGAGCAGGCAATGATGCCGGGAGATTTCCGGGTCCTCCAGCGCAATATCCGCGCCCTCACGCCCCAGCACTACTCGCGGTTTGGTGAGCGTATGGCTCTTGCCTTGTGAAGGCCCGGACATGATGCTCAGAATCACGTTGGCCGTCGCGGGGAGCTTCAAGCTAGGATCCACAGGCTGCGAATGCAGATTCAAACCTCCTGGCGCGGCCCGCGCAAAAGAAGGAAGAGGGGACATGACCACCGTGGCATCCGAGCGGCGCTTCAGTTGCACGACCGTGCTCTTTCCGCATTTCGAGCAGCGAAATTGCACTTTTGAATGGCCGCTCAATTCGGTTTCGTTCAGCGAGTGTTCCGCGCCGCAATGGGTGCACACCGTTTGCATCTTATAAAGCTAGCACTTTCGAGAAAGCTTCAGACAACGGCGGCTACGTTCCGCGCGGAAAAGTAAATCCGCGATCGAATCTGCGAGTTCTCAGGACAACTCCGCGTCACTACGGGTCTTATGTTAGGATTATGAATTCCATTTTCATCAGGAGACATGCGTGCCGGAACACATTTCGCGCAAAGAACTGAAGCAGGACAAAATCAAGGAAACCATCGAGCACGGCGCGGAAGCCGTCATTTCCCACGGACAATTCACGCTTATCGTTGTAATTGTTGTGTTGCTGGTGGCGGTGGGCTATGGCGGCTGGCGTTTCTACATCGATCGCCAGACCGTGGAAGCCTCTATCGCGTTCGATAGCGCGACGAAAGCTTATCAGGGCCGGGTAGGCGTTGCTCCCGATCCTGCGCTCCCCAATGAGCCCGTCTATGCCAACGAAGCGGCACGCGCACAGGATGCTTCGGTGAAGTTCGCGAGCGTTGCGGACAAATATCCCAAAACCAATCCCGGGAAACTCGCTCGTTACTACTATGCTCTCACACTGGAAGACCTTGAGCGCCACAACCAGGCGCTCGAAGAGCTGAAGCGGCTCAGCAGTGGGAGCGACAAAGAGCTCGCCGGGATGGCGCAATATCAAATGGCCGTGATTTATTCGCGCACCGGCAAACCCGATGATGCGGTCAAGATCTTTCGCGCCTTAGCGGACAAGCCGACCGCGCTCGTGCCGCGTCCGCTGGTGCTGCTGGAGCTCGCAGGCGTGCTCCGCACCACGAAGCCACAAGAGGCCGCAAGTGTCTACGAGCAGATCAAGAAGGAATTCCCGGATACGGCAATCGCGGAAGCGGCCGATCGCGGCCTGGACGCTCTTTCTCCCAAGTCTTGATCTGAGTCCGTTTCGCAGATAATTTATCGCGCCGATCAGCCGGGAATTTACGGAGCCGCCCATCGAACGAGTTCCTACTCCTGCTCCCTGGGCCATGCGCGCGGAAGACTCCCGTGGGCGGCGCTACCCGGAGGCTGAGCATCCCTACCGCAGCGTTTACGCGCGCGATCGCGACCGCATCATTCACTCCCGAGCCTTCCGGCGCCTCGAAGCCAAGACGCAAGTCTTCACCACGCGCTATTCCGATCACTTCCGCAATCGCCTGACGCACACGCTGGAAGTCGCGCAAATCGCGCGCACCGTTGCTTCCGCGCTGGGCCTGAACACTGAACTCGCCGAAGCTCTCGCTCTCGTTCACGATATCGGCCATCCGCCGTTTGGTCACGCCGGCGAGCGAAAGCTCGACGAATTGATGCGCGCGCACGGCGGCCATTTCAATCACAATCTGCACGCGCTGCGCATCGTCGAGCAATTCGAACAGCGCTACCTCGATTTTCCCGGACTGAATCTAACCTTTGAAGTGCGCGAGGGTATCATCAAACATTCGCGCGACTATTCCGCCGCGGAATTTCCGCAGCTTGCCGAATACCTACTCGATTTGCGCCCGCCCCTCGAAGCGCAGCTCATCGACTGGGTGGACGAGATTGCATACAACACTGCCGATCTCGACGACGCTCTCGAAGCCGAGCTTCTCGATGTGCAGGCGCTGTGTAACGAGGTATCGTTTTTTGGCGAGGTCTACCGCCAGGTGGACTCCGCGCATCCCGGCGCGCGCGAAAAGCTAAAATTCAACGAAGCTCTCAAGTGTGTCCTGGACTTGCTGGCTTCGGACTTGCTCGAATCCACGCGGCAGCGGGTTCTGGCATCCGGCGCCTCCTGCACGGACGATATTCGACGTGCTCCCAAACGCCTGGCTGGCTTCAGTGAGGCGGCAACGGCGCGCAATGCGCAGCTCAAGCGTTTTCTCCTCGCTCACATCTACGATCACCCCGCCATCAGCGAGGACCGCGATCGCTCCGTGCAGTGCCTCGAAGAGCTGTTCCGCTACTACCTGGGCTCGCGGGGCTCGATGCCTACTCTCTACGAAGAGCTTTCGCAAGCGGAAGCGCGGCACGTCATTGTTTGTGACTACATCGCCGGAATGACCGATCAATTTCTGCTTCGCCAGCATCACGAGCATTTCGGCGATGTTACCCGCGGAACCCCCGCCACGTCGAATTGATTTCAGCAAAAGCACTTGGGATTTGTTAAGTGTTTTCGCGAGAGTACACGCTCAATTTCGGCGTGCGATACGCAGCTTCTTGAGCCATGGAAACCGGAAAGCGCCTCGGCAGAAATGTTTATTGCGCGAAGGTGTTGCACGCATCGATCGAGCCCGAATCGAGGCCTTTGCGGAACCACATCATGCGCTGTTCGGAGCTGCCGTGCGTGAAGGAATCCGGATTTACGTGTCCGGTGGCCATTTTCTGCAGCCGGTCATCTCCCACGGCGGAAGCCGCGCCAAGCGCGGACTCGACATCGCCTTGCTCGAGCAGCCCGCGTTGCTGCGTCGAATGCGCCCAAATCCCGGCAAAGCAATCGGCCTGCAATTCCATCTTCACGGATAGCGGTTTCTGCGCGCGCGGATTTTGCTCCTGCAACTGGCGCAGCTTGCGCTCGACGCCCAGGATATTTTGCACGTGGTGGCCCAGTTCGTGCGCGAGTACGTAGGCTTGCGCGAATTCGCCGGGCGCTCCGAAACGGCGCTTCAGTTCGTCAAAGAACCCCAGATCGATGTAAACCCTTTCGTCGCCGGGACAATAAAATGGGCCCGTCGCGGCTTCCGCTCCGCCGCATCCCGATTGAATGGAATCCCGGAAGAGCACCAGCTTCGCGTGGCGATACGGCTTCCCCCCTTGTTGTGGCAGAAGCTCCGTCCACGTTTTCTGCGTATCGTCGAGCACAAACGACACAAATTGCACCAGCGGCTTCTCCGCGGCGTCACGAGCCGGATCAGGTTTCCTGGCCGCGGCCGGGCCCGGCGAGACGGAGCCGCCTCCGCTGAGCAAAGCGAAGAAGTTTGTCTTGAAGACAAAACTGAGAATCAAGAGCAGAATGGCGCCGCCAATGCCGATGTGCATGCCGCCAAATTGAAAGCCTCCTCCGCCTCCGGATTCATCGCGGCGATCCTCTACGTCCTGGCTTTCGCCACCGGGTGTCCATTTCATGGTTTTCCTCCTTCTTCGCGCGGAAAGATGGTAGCACTCGATGATGGCACACGAGTGTTCAGAAACGGACGTGCATGTTTGCACGCGCCCGAATGCGTCCTAGAATGAAGGCCGCGGATAGCAGCGACAGATGAATCGTGGTCAAACGAAATGAAACGCCCCGCTCCTCCAAAGCGAAAAAGCGGGACGTTTTGTCACGCGGAGACAACTTTGTTCAGCTTCAATCTTCTGCCTTATTCCTTAGAAACGGATGAACGGCCCGAAGGTTACGCGCGGATTATGATGTGCGCCTCCGGCAAAGTAGATTTCATCTCCAGCTTCAAGCCGCAAGCCCACGGGGCCGATGTGGCCTTCCAAACCTGCGCCCGGATAGAGCGTGCCGCTCACGTTGTTCGCACGCAGGTTATCGACCGAACTTAAGAATCCTGAAAAGCTCGCCGGTCTTGGATCCAGCCGGAAATTCACGAATCCTCCCTTCAGTGTTACGAACGGGCGAATTGCACCGTGACCTCCGATGAGCTTTGGGCCAAAGAGACCGTGCAGCACTTTGAGATTGCTGTTCTGGAAAGTGACGGCGCCGCCGCTCGGGTTCGTGAACCCTTCCGTGAAAACCTGGTTGAAGTCGTAACTCATCTCACCTTCCAGCATCAGGTAAGGCAGCGCTTTTACCCCCACACGTGCTCCCAATCCTGCCATGTTGCTCTTGGTTTGCGAGATGCGGAAGTAATCGGCGTAAGCGCCCAATTGAAAACGATCCTGCGCTGATGCTAACGGCACGAGCCAGCCTGCTAGAAATAAGAGAAGTGCAAGACGCTTCATTCGAGGTCTCCTTGGACAGACAATTTGGAATGCAGAAAAAAGGGGCTGGCTTCGGGCTAAGGGTAAGCTTCTGCCTGCTGGATTTGGATGAGCCTTCGCGATGTGGGGTTGCCGGGACGTCTAGCGCCGCTTCAAGCCGCCCGGGCCAGAGTCAGAAAAAGCGTCAAATAACGCTTCAATTTCTGCGTAATAAGGAAGTTCTCCTTGACGTGTTGATGTCCATGCTCGCCGAGTTTTGCCGCGATCTCCGGGTGCGAAAGCAAGAATCGAATCTGGTACGCCGTGCCTTCTACGGAATGAGAAAGCAGCCCGGTGTGCTTGTGAATGATTTGAATCGGAATGCCGCCCACCGCGGAAGCTACAACGGGTTTTTTCTTCCAGAGCGCTTCGGAAACGGTGAGGCCGAAGCCTTCGCGTAAACTTTTCTGAATCACAATCGTGGAAGCCCGCTGCAGAGCGTTGACTTCCAGCGGCGCCCACGTCGGAAGTTCAAGAATCTTGATATCGGGGTCGTTGTCTGCTTCGCGCAGGACCTCTTTCAAGACCACCGCGCCTTCCGGATCGTCCGCCGCACCGCCGCCTGCAAGGACGAGCTGGCAATCGAAATATCGCTTCACGATGCGGAACGCCCGGATCACGCCGACGGGATCCTTCAAGCGGTCGAAGCGCGAGATTTGCGTGAGGATCGTGCGCTGCGGATCGATCCGGTAGCGTTTGAGAACTTCAGCGATGAAGTCCGGTTGGAGTTCCTGATTTTTCTCCGAGAGCGGATCGATCGCCGGATAGAAAAGATACTGCGGAATCGGGAGCTGCCGGGAAAATTCCGGCGAGGAAAACATCGCTCCATCATACCGGGAAACGAATTTTTCGAGGAAGTCCCAGACCGCGCGGTTCGGATGCGAAAGATCGATGTGGCAGCGCCAGGCCCAGTGATTTGCTCCAGGTTTGCGGGCATCAATCAAAGCCGCCGGCTGCGGGTCGTGGATCACCATGAATTCGGCGTCGAGCGGAAGAGTTGCGCGGTTCCGTTCGTTGTACGCGAGAAAAATCTCGAAATCCCTCGGGCTCGCACGATAAGGCGCGCCGTGCAGCGCGTTGTGAAACGACTTGGTCACTTCAAAGAAATCCTCGCCGCCGGTCATGACGTCCCATTTGATGTTGAGTTCCAATTCTTCCGCCAGCGGCACCAAGCGGTTGAGAATCTCCGCCACGCCGCCGCCGACGGCCGTGGAGTTGATCATCTCGATGCTGCGGCCGCGCAAGGGCTTGGCCAGCGCGCGCAACTCTTCGATTTCTCCTGCGCCCAGCAGTTCGGCATAGTCGTCCAGCGGAATGCGGCTCAGCGCCAGCGTCTCGCTCATGCTTTTCTCCTTTCTCGGTCGATGAGCCGCAGCAGCTTGGCGCGCGAGCCGTCCAATGTATTGGTGTAGATGTCGATGTGATTGACGCTCTCGCCCAGGGTTCCGAGTCCCAGGCCATCCGCAAGCCAGTGCGAAAAATCGTTCGTCCGCAGTTGGAGTCGCAGCCGCGAAGAAATGAAGTGAAAGTAAAAGCTGGCGTGACTTAGGTGCGCAATGCCGTCCCGGAATTCATCGAGTGTTTGTGCGCTGCGACCGAGCGGTGCGGTAACTTCCACGCTCTCGCAAAAGTAGAAACGCTCCAGCGCAGCCTGGCTGGCAAGATGCGGGAACGCAGCGCAATAGTCGCTCGTAAGGCGGCAGAGGTCGCTGCGCAGCGCGGCAATGGAAACGTAATCGCGGATGTCCAGCGCCGCGAGCTGTTCTGCGAGGTCGTTGCGGTTGGCGTCCACGAGCACCCACTGCGCGAAGTCATTGGAGAATCCTTCGGTCAGGAAGTGATGGCTGCCCAGCGTTTGAAACGTGTGATGAAAGATGGAGGCGTCGCTGCAATTCTCCAGGCCCGTCAAAAACTCCGCAAGGGTGCCTGCGGATTGGTTGCCGATGCGCGTCAGATAGGAAACGGTTACGAATTCGAACGGCGTTTCCGCGGTGTTCATGCATGCGCCTCCGCGCGGTCCGAAATTTCAATGCGGATCTCCGTGAGGTCGGAAAGCAGATGTGCGGCCCAGCGGTAGACGTTGCGCTCACGTACGTCGTGGCGCATGTGCTGCATGCGCACGGCCTGCTCTTCTTCGGTCATCTCCAGCGCCCGATCGATGGCTTCCGCGAGCTGCGAAACGTCGTAGGGATTCACCAGCAAAGCATCGGGTAGTTCGTGCGCCGCCCCCGCAAATGTGCTGAGGATCAGCGCACCTCGCTCGTCCTCGCGCGCCGCGACAAATTCCTTGGCCACGAGATTCATTCCGTCGTGCAGCGAGGTGACCATACAGAAAGAAGCCGCGTTGTAATAGCGCGTGATTTCTTCGTGCGAATGATGCCTCTTGAGGAACACGATGGGTTTCCAGCGCCCGGTCTGGAAGCGCGCGTTGATGCGCTCCACTTCAGCGCTTACTTCCGCCAGGAAATCCTTGTACCGCTCGATGTCCGTGCGGCTCGGCGCTCCGATTTGCACAAACGTGAATCGCCGCTGGTACGTAGGATTCCATTCCAGAAAACGCTCGATGGCATTAAATCGCTCGAGAAGTCCTTTGGTGTAATCCACGCGATCGACCCCGACACCGAGAAGGGAAGCCTCAATGCCTAGCTCGGCGCACAAAGCCGCGCGTTCCGCGCCCGCGCTGAGCGATTCGTTGATGACACGCGAATGTTCCGGAAACGCCACGCTGATCGGATACGGCCGCACGCGCGTGAGGTGGCCCTGGCGATTGACGGCGAAGCGGTCCCATTCCGTGAGCGCTTCCAGGGCGCGGTCCACGGTCTCCAGAAAATTGTTGCAGTGCGATTGAATGTGAAATCCAATTAGATCCGCGCCCAGCAATCCATCAACTAGCTCTCGCTGCCACGGACAGATTCCAAACACTTCCGCGTTCGGCCACGGAATGTGCCAGAAAATCGCCACGCGCGCATCGGGCCGCGCCTCCTTCACCATCCTGGGCAGCAACGCGAAGTGATAATCCTGCGCGAGGAGAATCGGGGATTCCGTGCCTTCCATTTCCTGTAAAACAGCGTCCGCAAAGCGGCGATTGATCTTTTGATACTGCACCCAGTCTTCAGGACGGAAGATCGGACGCGTGTGCGCAATGTGGCAGAGCGGCCAGAGCCCCTCGTTCGAAAAGCCTTCGTAATAGCCTTTATCCTCCTCATCGCTGAGCCAGACGCGGCGTAATGTGTAACTCGGATGATCGGGCGGAACGCGCAGGCAATCCTTCACGTCAACAACTTCGCGGTCCGCGCTGCCCGATCCGTTGGCGATCCAGGTGCCGTTGCATGCGCGCAGGACAGGTTCGAGGGCCGTCACGACGCCGCTCGCCGGCACAATGACGTTGATCGATTTGTCCTTCTCGCTGAACACGTGCATGTACGGCTCGCGATTCGAAACGACAAAGAGCGGTTTGTTCAGCAGTTTCCCTCGTAGGCTGACGCGCAGGCGCTCCGCTGTCCACAGGGAAGCGTTTGTATCCCGCAAGCGCGCTTCCTGTTCCGCCGCCGCCCGTGCGGTATTCAGGTCACGCGCCAGTTGCGTCACTTCACGGTTGATCTGGTCCAGGATTTCTCCTTGCGCCAGAGCCCCCGGAGCGTGGGGCTGCCCGGTTCGAAGTGTGCGCAGCCATTTTGCCGTGCGCGTCAGCGGCCCGGTAAACGTCCATTGCACCAGGACGAACGCGAGACCGGTAATCAAGAGCGTTTGCACGAGTGCAGTCAGCAGGGAATCGCGCAGAGTGAGTGAGACTTTCCTGTCGATATAGCTCGTATCGTGGAAGAGCGCCAGCGTTCCCGCCATCGCACCTCGGCTGTGAAGCGGGAGCGCGTAAATGTGAATCGGAACCGTTTCATTGTTGTACGCGTTAATTTGTTCCGCGCTAAGGAATTCCCCGGCGCCGGTATCCGCTTGCGCGGCGCGCGTCGCAGCCGTCGGGCGCATGCGAAATTCCAGGGCGATGCCGGGCGTAATCGCGAGCGCCGCGCCCGTCGCGCCGTAAATGGCGACGCCTTTCAAATGTTCGCGCTGTCCGAACCGTTCGACCAGCGGCTGCAAACTCTTCTCCTGCCCGCGCTCGAGCAGCGGCTCAACATTTTCCTGTAAACTCTCGCCGAGAATTGCCGCGCGGCGCGAGAGGTCGTTGCGCAGAATGCGCTTCTCCGTCCGCACCTGGTACGCGGCAAAAAGCAAAGACACCGCGGCGACGCTGACGATCAAGGGCAGGATGATTTTCAGAGTCGTGCGCATCATGACTCCTCAATTTGCCGAAACGAAAATAGGCCGCGAGGGCTGGGTGCGGGCGGCCAAGCATGAAAGGTCCGTGACCGGCCCGTTCCAGTGGCCGGTCTGTTTGGTCAGTACGAATTCATTCCAGAAGTTGGCGTCACGATGACGTGAACGGCGATGTTTTTGCCTTCGTTCGAACGATACTCGACCGTAGCTTGTGCGCCCACGGCGAGCTTGCCTTCGACCTTCGTCTTGTCATCGACCATGAATTTAACGGTGCTGATATCCTTGTTTTTCGCCACCTGCACGGAGAATTCTGCATCTCCTACCGAGGTGATTTGTCCGGACAAGGATTGGTTGTCGGGTGTGGGTTCTGTGTGGCCTGCCGCCAGGATGAGGTGCGGTGCGGACCAGGCCGCGATCGTGAAGCAGAATAGGAACAGCGTAGCTAGACACATTGAAGTCCGAAATCGCATCGAGTTTCCTCCAATTCGATTTGGACCGGGGCCCTCAGTAGGGCACGAATTGCGCCAAAAAAGTAGGAAATTTCGCATTCCGACGTAACTGCATTTGGAATCATAAAGATAAGTAGTTCAATCCCCAAGCGCGAACCTGGAACTTAGTACTAGTTCTAGGAATTTTTTGCCACGTAGAGAGGAGTACTGCCACCCCCTCGGCCGAGGCACAAGCCTTTTGCTGCTACCCCACTGAGATTGAAAGCCAGGAGACGGAAGAGCCCCCTCTTCCGTGGAGCGCGGCGCTTCGAAAATTCCTTTCGGGATTGGAAGTTGTGACCTGCCGTCAGTAGTACGGAGATTGAGGCAGATTGGATGAGTGGACTGGCAATGGAAGGTCGCAACTTAAAACCAGAAAGAGTAGAGTGGCCGCGCATGGACCAAAGGGAGAGATATCGTGGGGCCCTGCTTGGTCTCGCGTCTGGGGATGCGCTCGGAACCACAGTCGAATTCAGAGCTCCCGGAATGTTTGAAAAACTATTGGGAATCGTTGGCGGCGGGCCGTTCTGTCTCGTTCCAGGCGAGTGGACGGATGACACTTCCATGGCACTGTGTTTAGCGGAGAGCCTGATTGAAAAGCGCGCATTTGATACTATCGATCAGCTGGAACGCTATACCCGCTGGTATAGGGATGCGCATCTGAGCTGCAACGGCAAAGTGTTTGACGTAGGGATGACCGTGCGAGCCGCGCTGGCACGTTTTGCGCAGAAGCGTGAACCATATTGCGGTTCTACCGATCCTGAGACAGCGGGGAATGGGTCGCTGATGAGGCTTGCGCCGGTTCCACTGCACTTTGCGAGTGATCCAGCACAAGCGATCGAGCGATCCGGCGAAAGTTCGCGGACGACGCATGGGGCACGAACGACAGTGGACGCGTGTCGCTATATGGGCGCTCTGATTCTGGGTGCGGTGAATGGCGTCTCAAAGGAGGATCTGCTATCACCGCATTATTCGCCCGTCCCTCGATACTGGGATGAGCATCCTTTGACGTCAGAGATCGATGAGATTGCCTGCGGTTCCTTCCGGCATCGCGAACCGCCGGAGATAGAAGGCACTGGCTATGTCGTGAAAAGTCTCGAAGCGGCGCTCTGGGCTTTTCATCGTGGAGGCTCTTTCCAAGAAGGATGTCTGATGGCGGTCAATCTTGGGGACGACGCCGATACGACCGAGGCGGTCTACGGTCAACTGGCAGGCGCCTGAAACTGGCGCTGCGCGAAACGATAGAGGCGTTCGCAGACAGGCTTTATCAGGGCAGGTACTAGAGCGGGCGGTGACGGAGAGGTTGCACGAATGGTAAGGCGCGAGGGGCGATTCCTTGACTTGGCGCGGGGGCGACTGAATAATGGTAAAGCATGAGCGTACGCGCCGGAGGCGCTGAAGAGATGTTCCTTGACGTCAAGGAATTGGCCGTCCACAAGCTGCGCATCCGGAAGACCTATGCTCCGGGCAGCATTGATTTTCATTCCGCGGAGATCAAGCAAATCGAGCCGCTGGAAGTGACGGCGACGGCGGAACTCCTGGAAGGGCAGATTCGCATCGAGGGAAACTTCGAGACGAAGATCGAGTTGGTCTGCGCACGGTGCCTGGAGCCGGTCGTGGAAGAAGTCAGCCGGGCCTTTGACCTGTTTTACGCTCCCCTGCCCAAGGATTCGAAGCCCAAAGAAGACCGGCTGAAGGACGACGATACCGAAATTGGATTCTACGATGGAGAAGGACTCTTCCTGGCGGACGTGATCAAGGAGCAGGTGCTGCTGGCGCTGCCGTTGAAGGTGATTTGCCAGAGCGACTGCCGGGGGCTGTGCCCGAGTTGCGGGGCGAACCTGAACCACGAAGAGTGCCGCTGTGAGACCCACGCGACGGACCCCCGAATGGCCCCTCTCGCGCGCCTCAAGCAGGACTGGCTGAAAAAACAATAGGTTTCCGGGCGAGAAGCCCTATACAATCCGCCCAATGCGGCGGGACCGAGGAGTATTGCTATGCCTAACCCAAAACGACGGCATTCGAAGCGACGCACCAGCACGCGGCGGGCAAATGATTTCTTGTCCAAACCCGCGCTGGGGAAGTGTCCGAACTGCCACGAAATGAAGCAGCCGCATCAGGCTTGCCCGCATTGCGGCTACTACAAGGGCAAAGCCGTGAAAGCTTCGGCGTAAGATTTTTCTCTTTTAGCCTGCGGGCAAAATCCCATGATCACCATCGCCGTAGACGCCATGGGCGGAGACCACGCGCCCCGCCCCGAAGTCGAAGGCAGTGTGCTGGCCGCACGGGAGCTGGGCGTGCGCGTTTTGCTCGTGGGACAGCCGAACGTGGTGCGCGTGGAGCTGGCCAGGCACGCGTCGCCGAACCTGCCGATCGAGATTGTGCCCGCGAGCGAAGTGATCACCATGAATGATCATCCCGCGCAGGCGTTTCGCAGGAAAAAAGACAGCTCGGTGCACGTGGCGGCGCGATTGGTGCGCGAGGCCAAGGCCGATGGGATGGTCAGCGCGGGAAACACCGGCGCGGTGATGACCGTGGCGCGGTTTTTGCTGGGCACGCTGGAGTCCGTGGACCGCGTGGCACTGGCGGCGCCGTTTCCGAACGCCAAAGGCGGCGTTTCCGTGCTGCTGGACGTGGGCGCGAACGTGGATTCCAAACCCGAGCATTTGGTGCAGTTCGCGGTAATGGGCGAGGTGTATTACCGCGCCACGTTCGGCAACCGGCGGCCGCGCGTCGGCTTGCTCTCCGTCGGTGAAGAAGAGATTAAGGGCAATGAGCTGACCCGCGAGGTCTTTACCCGCTTGAAGAAAAGCCCCGTGCATTTCATCGGGAATGTCGAAGGCGGCGATCTATTTTCGGGAAACGTGGATGTGATTGTGAGCGACGGATTCGTGGGCAACATCGCGCTGAAGATTTGCGAAGGATTGGCGTTTCAGATTTTCGGCTTGCTGAAAAAGTCGCTGGACACTTCCATCTTCACGCAAGTGGGCGCGATGCTTTCGAAAGGCGCCTTCAAGGCGCTTCGAAAGACGATTGATTACACGGAGTACGGTGGCGCGCCGCTGCTGGGCGTCCGCGGCGTCTGCGTGATCGGGCACGGCCGTTCGAACGCCAACGCCGTAAAAAACGCGATTCGCGTGGCTGCGGGACTCGCCCGCGCGCGCATGAACGAAAAAATCGAACAGGAGCTCTCGTCCACCTTGGTACCCGCCTGAGGGCCGAGAAAAGGAAGCAGCGATGGGCAAAGTTGCATTCGTGTTCCCGGGGCAAGCGTCGCAATACCCGGGTATGGGCAAAGAGCTGGCGGAAAAATATCCGGCGGCGCGCGCCGTGTTTGAGGAGGCGGACCAGGCGCTGGGCTTTTCGATTTCGAAGATCTGCTTTGCAGGCTCGGAAGAAGAGCTCAAGCTCACGGCCAACACACAGCCGGCGATCTTGACCTGTTCTGTGGCCGTGCATCGCGTGCTTGCCGAGAAGGGTTTGCAGCCGGATTTTGTGGCCGGGCACAGCCTGGGCGAGTATTCGGCGCTGGTTGCCGCCGAATCGCTGAAGTTTTCGGACGCAGTGCAGCTCGTGCGCAAGCGCGGGACGTATATGCAGGAAGCGGTTCCCGCGGGTGTCGGCGCGATGGCGGCCATCATGGGATTGTCCCACGCGGTGGTGGCCGATGCTTGCAAGCGCGCGGCGGAAGGCGAAGTTTGCGCGGCCGCGAACCTGAATTCGCCGGAACAGACGGTGATTTCCGGGCATGCGGGCGCGGTAAAGCGCGCCGTGGAGCTGGCCTCGCAGGCTGGGGCGAAACGCGCCGTGATTCTTCCGGTGTCGGCGCCGTTCCATTCGGCGCTGATGTTGCCCGCGCAGGAAAAGCTTGAAAGGGATTTGCGGAATACGGACTTTGCGAATTTGCACGTGCCGCTGGTAACCAACGTGGATGCGGACACCATCGAACACGGCGACGAAGCCCGCGAGGCCCTGATCCGCCAGGTGACAGCCCCGGTGCGTTGGGAAGAATCGGTTCGCCTCCTGATCGATGAAGGCGTGAACACCTTCGTCGAAGTCGGCCCCGGCCGCGTGCTGACAGGCTTGCTGCGCCAGATCGAGCGCTCGGTAGCGACCTTGAACGTGGAAGACGAAAAGAGTTTGGCGGCGACAGTGGAGAAAATTGCCGGCGCCCGGTCCGACGCAGCTTAGTTGCACAGGCTTTAGCCTGTGCAGGCTTGATTTCATTCCAAAGGAACGATGCACAGGCTAAAGCCTGTGCCACAGACAATGTTTAGCCTGAAAGACAAAGTAGCCGTTGTGACCGGCGCGTCCCGAGGTATTGGTCGCCACACCGCGCTAGCACTGGCGGAGGCGGGCGCGAAAGTTGCTGTCGCGGCGCGCACGGAAGAAAAGCTCGCGGCGCTGGTAAACGAAATTGCCGCCGCGGGCGGCGGAGCGTTCGCCGTGAAAATGGACGTGGCCGACGCCGAGCAGGTGAAAGCAGGATTCAAACAGGTCCTGGAAAAATTCGGCCGGCTAGACATTCTAGTCAACAACGCGGCGATCACGCGCGACGGCTTGGCGATGCGCATGAAGGCCGATGATTGGGACGCCGTGATTCGAACGAATCTCACCGGCGCGCACCTGTGCATTCAGCAAGCGTTACCAACGATGATGAAGGCGCGCGCGGGACGAATCATCAATATCGCTTCCGTCGTCGCGCAAATGGGGAATGCGGGCCAGTCCAACTATGTGGCAGCAAAAGCGGGATTGATTGGATTGACCAAGGCTATCGCGATTGAGATTTCTTCGCGAAATATTACTGTAAACGCCGTCGCGCCCGGATTCATCGAGACCCCGATGACCGACGTGCTCGGTGACAAAGTGAAAGAAGAATTGAAAACGCGCATTCCTCTCGGACACATGGGTTCTGCACGCGATGTAGCCGCCGCAATCGTCTTTTTGGCCAGCGATGAAGCGGGCTACATCACCGGCCATGTTTTGGATGTAAACGGTGGAATGTATTTGGCTTGAACTACTTCGGCCGCAGTCGGATCGAAAGAATGGGGACCAAAGATGTTAAAGAAAACATTCACTGCCAAACTGCAAAAAAGCCCCAAGAAAGGTGGCTGGACCTATGTTGTCTGGCCCGGCTCAGTTAAGTTTTTTGGAACCCGCGGTCTGGTTAAGGTCAGAGGCAAAATTGATGGTCATCCATTTCGAAGCTCGTTTATGGCTCTCGGTAACGGGACACATAAGCTGCCAGTGAAGGCAGACCTACGGCAAGCAATCGGGAAAAAAGTGGGCGAAACTGTGAAAGTGTTGTTGGAAGAGCGCATAAAGAGCTAAGTTAACGTCGGCAATTGTGTTTCTGGCGAGCGATGAAGCCGGCTACATTACGGGCCATGTTTTGGATGTAAACGGCGGGATGTATTTAGCCTGATGGCAAACTACAGCCAACAGTGGCGAGAGTACCGAAGACTGAGAAACCTTGCACTGGGCGTCTCCAGCTCGATGCTTTTGTTAGTGATAGTGAGCGCTTTTCTCGGCCCGTTTGACTCGAGCAGGCTGGGATTGATATTGGTGCTGTCTGTCGTAGGAGGTGGTGTGTTTTCAGCCGCGATTGTGACGGCGGTGAGAGTACATGCTTGGCGTTGTCCGCGCTGTGGCCGAAGCTTTGTTTCCAAGTGGTGGAGCAAGTTCGCGGTGTTTTTCGCCACAGAATGCGCGAATTGCGGGCTACCGAAATATGTCAACGAAGACAGCCCTAAAAGTTGACCTAGCGGGGCGGGGTCACTAGAATGGGCAGGTTATCCCGGAGAGCAATTTTAGGGTAGTGGGGCCGCAACCGCCGCGGGCGGTCGCGAATCTGAGTAAACGGGCTTTAACCACGAGTTTGGACGCACGACCCGAGCAGCACCACCAGCCGGGCATAGCAAGCGATAGCAAATCGCGGAGGAAACGGGAATGGCGAGCGTGGAAGAACGCGTAAAGCAGATTATCGTCGAGCAGCTCGGCGTGGATGAGGCGGAAGTGACACCCACGGCGTCGTTCGTCGACGACCTGGGAGCAGACTCGCTGGACCAGGTGGAATTGGTGATGGCGTTCGAAGAAGCGTTCGGAATCGAAGTGCCCGACGAGGACGCCGAGAAGATGACGACGGTCAAGGACGCGGTCGAATACATCGACAAGCACTCCAAGGGTAAGTAAGCCACGGAATCCACACCTCAACAGGGAGCAGTGAAGAGTTGACTCGCCGTGTAGTGGTTACGGGCGTCGGACTGGTCTGCGCGCTGGGCATCGGCACGGAGGAAAGCTGGAAAAACCTCGTGGCCGGGCAGAGCGGCATTGGACCTATCACGCAATTTGACACCAACGGTTTTGATTGCAAGATCGCGGGCGAGATCAAGAACTTCGACCCGTTCCTGTGGATCGAGAAAAAAGAACTGAAAAAGATGGGCCGCTTCATCCAGGTGGCGCTGGCCGCCGCGGATTTTGCGGTGAAATCTTCCAACTGGAAGAAGGAAGACTCGGACCTGGACGAAGTTGGCGTTTACGTTTCATCGGGTATCGGCGGGTTCGACATCATCGAGCGCGAACACTGGAAACTGGTGCAGGGCGGACCCGGCAAGATTTCTCCTTTCTTTATTCCTTCCGCGATCGTCAACCTCGCTTCGGGACATATTTCGATTCGCTACGGCGCGCGCGGGCCAAATTCCGCGACGGCGACGGCTTGCTCCGCTTCGGCGCACGCGATTGGGGACTCCTTCAAGATCATCGAGCGCGGCGCCGCGGAGATGATGATCTGTGGCGGCACCGAAGCGACCATCACGCCGATGGGCGTCGGCGGATTCGCGGCCATGAAGGCGCTTTCGACGCGCAACGACGACCCGGCGCGCGCGAGTCGGCCGTGGGATGCGGATCGTGACGGTTTCGTCGTGGGCGAAGGCGCCGGGATCGTGATTCTGGAATCGCTCGAGCATGCGCAGAAAAGGAATGCGCCGATCCTGGCGGAAATTGTGGGCTATGGAATGTCCGGCGACGCGTATCACATTACGCAGCCTGCCGAAGACGGCGATGGCGCGTTTCGCGTGATGCGCGCGGCAATCAAAGATGCCAAGCTGTCGCCCGGCGATATCGGTTACGTGAACGCGCATGGCACTTCGACGCCCATCGGCGACGCGATCGAAACGCGGGCGCTGAAGCGCGTATTCGGGGAGCGCGCCAAGCAGGTGCCGGTGAGCTCGACGAAATCGATGACCGGACATTTGCTGGGTGGCGCTGGTGGATTGGAAGCGGGCATCAGCGTACTGGCGCTGCGCGACCAGATTCTGCCACCGACGATCAATCAGGAAACTCCCGATCCGGAGTGCGATTTAGACTACGTGCCGAACACGGCGCGCAAAGCTTCGGTAGAGTATGCGCTTTCAAATTCCTTTGGATTTGGCGGCACCAATGCCGCGCTGATTTTCAAGCGGTGGTCGGGCAAGTAGCTTCCCCTTCCGTATGAGTCACAGTTGAGATTTGGAGTCCAAGAAGGAAGAATTTTGTGAAAATTATTGTGTGCATCAAGCAGGTTCCCGCGAAGGACGCGCCGCTGGCGATCGCCGGGAACTGGATTAAGGAATCGGACATCGGCTTCGAGATGAACGAGCCGGACAGCTACGCACTGGAAGAAGCGCTGCGGCTGAAGGAAAAGCACGGCGGAGAAGTAATTGCGCTTTCTCTCGGACCGGAGCGCGTGAAACAGACCATCAAGGAAGCGCTGGCGAAGGGCGCGGATCGCGCGATTCACATTGTGGACGAAAATTTCGCGCAGCTCGATCCGCTGGGCTCGGCGAAGACGCTGGCGGCGGCCATTCAAAAGGAAAAAGTGGATCTGGTGCTGACCGGATTGCAGAGCGACGACCACGGCTTTGGCCAGACGGGCGTGCTGCTGGCGGGACTGCTGAATTTGCCGCACGCAACGATCATCATGCAAATTGAAGTCGCCGACGGAAAAATGAAATTGAAAAGGGAACTCGAAGCGGGCTGGTTTCAGCACATTGAATGCCCGCTGCCGGCGGTGCTCTCGATTCAGTCCGGCATCAACAAAGTGCGCTACGCCACGCTGAAGGGCATCATGGCGGCAAAGAAAAAGGAAATCGCGGCGATGACCCGCGAGTCGCTCGGCGTTTCCATCGAGCCGACGCAGAAGATCGAGAAAATTTACGTGCCGACGAAAACAAAGAAGACGGAATTCTTGACCGGCACGCCCAAAGAAGTGGCCACTAAGCTCGTCGAAAAACTGAAATTTGAAGCGCGGGTGATCTAGTCATGAAAATTCTTGTGATCACCGAACAGCGGCAAGGGAAATGGAACAACGCGAGCTTCGAGACGCTGGCCGCGGCGCAGCAGATTGCGAAAGACACCTCGAGCACGGTCAGCGCATTGGTCATTGGAAAGGGCATCGCGGCGTTCGCGGACGAACTGGCTGCAAAAAACGTCGCCGAAGTTTTGAAAGTCGAGCACGACTTGCTCGACGCCTACACTGCGGATGGATATTGTGCGGCGCTGAAACAAGTGATCGAATCGGCGAAACCGGAACTGGTTTTGTTTCCGCACACGTATCAGGTGCGCGATTTCGCGCCGAAGCTCGCAGCGATGCTCGGTAAAGGCATGATCGGCGACTGCATCGGTTACCGCAACGAAGGCGGCAAACTCGTTTTCGTGCGGCAAATGTTCCAGGGCAAAACCGCCGCGGACGTAATTTTTGTGGGCACAGCGCCGTGGTTTGCGTCGTTCCAATCGGGCGCGTTCCGTGCGGACTTGCTCGTGGCGCATCCTTCGGGGAAAGCGCCGGTGAACGCCGTAAGTGTAACGGTGAACGCCGAACAGATTCGCACGAAGCCGCTGGATCTCTTCAAGGAAGCGAAGTCCGCGGTGGATTTGACGCAGGCGCCGCTGATCGTAGCGATCGGCCGCGGCATCAAAGCACCGGAAAATATTCCGCAGGCGGAAGCGCTCGCGAAAGCGCTCGGCGGTGAAATCGCGGCATCGCGCCCTATTTGCGATGAAGGCTGGCTTCCGATGGAGCGGCAAATCGGCAGCTCCGGCCAGACCGTCGCGCCCAAGCTTTATTTGGCGCTCGGCATCAGCGGCGCGATTCAGCACGTCGTCGGCATGAAGGGCGCGCGCACGATCGTGGCGATCAACAAGGATGCGAACGCGCCGATCTTCGAAATCGCCGACTACGGCGTCGTCGGCGACATCTTCGAAATTATGCCCGCCCTCACTGAAGCCCTGGAAAAAGCGAAAACCGCGTAGCGCCATTCCATTCAGATCTCGGTCACTTTGCTACAATGAGAGCAAATCCATGACCGTTCAAAGAGAACAACTTGAGGCCGACGTTCTCATCGTTGGCGCGGGGCCGGCGGGGCTGGCTTGCGCGCTGCATCTAGCCAACCTCATCAAAAAGTACAACGATTCCGGCGGCAAGCCGCAACTCTCCGCTGAAAACATCTACGTTCTCGAAAAAGGGCGCGAGATTGGGGCGCACCAGCTTTCGGGCGCGATCATGAATCCGAGGGCGCTGGCGGAGCTGGTGCCGGATTTTGAGAAGACTGCGCCGCTGGATACTCCGGTGACGGATGATGCGGCGCTGCTGTTCACGAAAAATTCGTCCTTCCGCTTTCCGATTACACCGCCTCCCTTCAAGAACAAAGGCAACTATGTCATTTCTCTCAATAAGCTTGTCAAGTGGCTCGGCGGGCTGGTCGAAGCTGCGGGCGTCAATGTGTTCAAAGAATTCGGCGGAGCGGAGCTTATCTTTTCTAATGGCGGCCGCGAAGCGGCCGACGAACGAGATGGCATCGCAGGCGTCATCACCGAAGACAAGGGGCTCGACAAGAACGGCAAGCCGAAAGCCAACTTCACTCCGGGCTACGAACTGCGCGCCAAGGTGACGGTGCTCGCGGAGGGCACGCGCGGATCGCTGACAAAAAAACTCGTCGTGGCGAAGAAGCTCGACAATATCAACCCGCAAAGCTACGGGATTGGAATTAAGGAATTGTGGGACGTGCAGCCGGGGCGCATCGCGGCGGGGTACGTGGCGCACACGCTGGGCTGGCCAGTTTCCACGGACATGTACGGCGGCGGGTGGATTTACGGGCTTTCAAACAACAGGCTCTCGATCGGTTTGGTGCTGGCGCTGGAGTATGCCGATCCGCAGTTCGATCCGCACGCCGCGTTTCAAATTTGGAAGACACATCCGTTCCTGAAGAAAATTCTCGAGGGCGGAAAACTAGTGCGCTACGGCGCGAAGTCGCTGCCCTACGGCGGCTGGTACTCGATGCCGCGGACGTACGTGGACGGCGGCCTGATCATCGGCGATTCGGGAAGCTTTCTCGATTCGCAAAGGTTGAAGGGCATACACCTGGCGATGAAGAGCGGGATGCTAGCGGCCGAGACGATCTTCGATGCACTAAAAGCCGGCGATACTTCCGCGAAGACGCTGAGCGCGTTTCCGAAAAAGGTCGAGCAGAGCTACATCAAGAAGGAGCTGTGGCAGGTTCGCAATTTTCATCAGTCGTTTCACCACGGCATGCTCGCTGGATTTATTCATACAGCGTTCCAGCAGATTACCGGCGGGCGCGGCTTGATTGATCCGATGCACGCGCACGCGGGGCATGAAGCGTACAAGAAAATCAGCGGGCGGCCCGCTCCGGAGCGTTTCAAAGGAGACGGGAAGCTCACCTTCGACCGGCTCACCGACGTGTACCACTCCGGGACGCGGCATGAAGAAGACCAGCCGTGTCATCTCGTCGTGCACGACTTGAACGTCTGCGCGACGAAGTGCGTCGAAGAGTACGGCAACCCCTGCCAGTATTTTTGTCCGGCCGCGGTGTACGAGATGGTGAAGGAAACGAGCGGCGGCGTGAAGCTGAAGATCAGCGCCGCAAATTGCGTGCACTGCAAGACGTGCGACATCGCCGATCCGTACCAGATCATCGACTGGGTCGTGCCCGAGGGCGGCGGAGGACCCAACTACGAGGGGATGTAGCGCGTGAAGGGGTTCTAAGTGTTAGGAATGCTCCCGGTTAGTCTGTCAGGGATGCGCCCGGTCTATACCCCTCGTTGTACCCCCCACCCCCTGTTTTTTGTAAGTGTTGATTCTAAAAGAGTTAACTTTATCGTAAGTTATTTAGAACCAACACTTACGAAGGGTCCATGTAAGTGTTGATTCTAAAGAACTTAGGAGTTAACATAACTACAAAAATCGAATTTCGGTTTTGCATTGTGCGCCGGGAGTCTGAATGAATGACAAAGGATTGCGAACTAAAACTGCCCAAATGAAAAAGCGACAGCCGGGCTGCGGCACCGCAAATGTACCTAAGGGTAGAGTACTCCAAGAGGAACGATTTGTCCAGAAGAAAGTAGCCGGGCTAATTCGGCTTTCAGGGCGCAAACGTCGAGTTCGCCGATCCCGCCATTCGTTGCCTGAGCGCAAATGCCGGATTGGATTAGGGACAGGGTGGACAGGGGTGCGGGATCGTGGAAAGAGTGATGACTAAGCTACGCCAGGGACAGCGGCCTAAGAACCGCGCGACCACAATTTGCGGACGAAGGTGCGGACACGATCCACAAAGGAATCGCTGGGGCGAGGAGCCGGCTTCGAGGCGTTCGTGGCGGCGGAGGGCGCCGGCGCAGGAGGCGGGAGAACGGCTGCGACCATTTCGCCTTCGACGCGCCCCTGGAAGATCAGCGTAGGGCGCACGCGAACGCGCCGGATCAGCACGATCATTTTGGGATCGTATTCAGGCTGAACTTTGGCATTGGCGTCGTAGACCAGCGGCGGCATGAATACCTGGTAGATGGGCTCTTCGTTGGCTCGGGATTTTTCGGCGAGTACCGTTTCCGGGGCGGTTTTGGGTTCTGGCAGTTTTTTGCGCAACTCCTCGGTAGTAGCCGGGCGGCTGACTTCGACGTCTCGGGAAGAAGTGGTCTTCGCCATTTGCGGTTCGCAAGCGCAGTAGCCGGCGCTGGTGCGAAGAGTCTCGAGCTGTCCGTTAAGGACCAGGACGTTTCCGGCCTGCGGGACGACGAGGGTTTGGCCGGTGAGCTGCTGCTCCAGCCGGACCGCGCCGCGATTCGCGCGGATGCACATCGCGCCGGGCGTATCGAATCCAACGAGAATGTCCTGCTGCCCGCCACCAATCGAGATGGTCTGCGCCTGGATTTGGGGCGTGTAAATGGTCAACGCGGGATCGCCCTCGATATGCGCGTGAATCGTGCCGCTATCGAGGGCCACGGTGAGAGAGCCGGCGGATTTCAGCACGGAAAAATGCGCGGGGCCGCAGGCGGTGATCCAGCCGCCTTCGACGAGGTCGATCCGCGCGGTGCCCGACTTCACGCGAACGTCGCTGCCGCTGCGGAGCATCGTTTTCACCTGGCCGTGGACGGTTTCGACGCGCATGGGGCCGCTAACGGCGATGGATTCGCCGTCAATGACGCCGACGGCGTCTGTGCCGGCGTCGTCGGAGCGCGGATGGGCGGCAGCGAACACCGCGGCGCCAAGCATCGCGGTGGCAGCGAGGGACAGCGCAGCGCGGCGCAGGAACCCAGTCGAGTTGTCGAAAGCCGTCACCAGCGATACTCCCAGGCACTGCGGCAGAAAGTCTCGCCTATACTATACGTCGGCTGTTCCGCAGACGCATGAAAGAATGATGACCACGCCCAAGGCGAGCGCCGAGACCGGCAAAGAGTCCGGAGAGGAAGCGGTAAACGCACATTACGACACGCGGTTGCCGAGTTTGCCGTGGTCGCGGCGCATCCAGATTCCGATCATCGCGGCGGCGGTGTACAGCGTCATTCGAACGCTGGGGCCGACGCTGCGCTATGAAGTGCTGGGATGGCAGCACGCGGAGCGTGTGTATGCTTCGAAACACCGCATCATCTGGGCGTTCTGGCACCGAATCATTATTCCGATTGTGTGGTGGCACCGAAACAAGGGCGTGGTGGTGATGAACACCACGGCGTTTGACGGGCAGTGGACCCGCAAGGTCATCGAGTGGCTGGGATTCGGGACGGCGCAGGGGAGTTCGTCACGCGGAGGATTGCGCGGGCTCGCAGTTATGGCGCGGCGGCTGGAAGAGGGAGTGGATTGCGCGTTCACGATCGACGGGCCGCGGGGACCGAGATATGTTGCGAAACCGGGTCCGGTGATGCTGGCGCGAAAAACGGGATGCCCCATCCTGGTATTTCACATCGGCGTGGACCGCGGCAGGACCTTCGAGCGAACGTGGGACCATTTTCTGCTGCCGGCGCCTTTCGCGCGCACAGTGATTCTGTTCGCGCCTCCGATTTATGTTCCCAAAGATGCGGATGCGGGAGTAATGGAAGCAAAGCACAAGGAAATGCAACACGAACTCGAAAATGTTCGCGATATTGCGGAGGGATGGTTTTCGCTGAGCGAGCAAGAACGCGGAAAACTGCGCGCTCAATTCAATTCGTGAGTGACGATGATCAACCGCAGGGGCACCCGCCGCGGCGGGTGCCCTGCAGGTGGACGGCTTCAGTTGCTGGTGCGCTCGCCGAGTTTGACGGGGATGTCCATCTTCTTGCCGCCGCGATAGACAGTGACGTTCACGGTGTCGCCCGGGCGCTTGCGGTTGAGGACGACGTTGACATCGAGCTGACCCGCGACCTTCTGGCCGTCGATGGCGACGATAACATCGCCGCCGATGTGAATGCGGCGCATGCCGGCTTGCACCAGGCGATCCCCGCCGCGAATTCCGGCAACAGCGGCAGGGCCGCGGGGAGTGGCGACTTCCACGAGCAAGCCTTCGTGAATGGGCAAGTCCAGCGCTTCACCGAGCCAGCCGCCAACGGGCAGGGTCTCCACGCCAAGGAAAGCGCGGTGAACGCGGCCGTCGGTGATGAGGTCGTTGGCGATGCTTTTCGCGGTGTTAATGGGGATAGCGAAGCCGATTCCGGCGGTCGTGCCAGTGGGCGTATAAATGGCGGAGTTGATGCCGATCACTTCTCCGTGAGAATTGATGAGCGGGCCGCCGGAGTTGCCGCGATTGATGGCCGCGTCGGTCTGAATGGCTTCGTCGATGAAGGTGGTCTGGCTGGTTTGCACGGTGCGGCCCAGGGCGCTGACGATGCCGGTAGTGAGCGTGGATTGGAAACCGAAAGGATTGCCGATGGCAAGAACTTTCTGGCCCACCTGCAATGCGGAGGAGTCGCCGAGAGAGAGGGTGACAAGTTTCTTTCCCTTGGGATCGATCTTGATCAAAGCGACATCGTTGCGCTGGTCGGCGCCGATGAACTTCGCGGCGTGGTGCGACTGGTCACCCAGAACGACTTCGATGGACTGAGCGCCTTCGACAACGTGAAAATTTGTGAGGATGTAGCCGCGGGGATCGATGACAAAGCCAGAGCCCGCGCCTTCGACGGGCACGGGGTCCATGAAAAAGTCGTATTCGGTGGCTTTGGTGAGGATGTTGGCGACGGCGGCGGAAGCCTGGCGGTAAATGCGCACGTTGATGGATTCGTCGGTAGTGAGAGCGGCGTCGCGCTGTGCATCGGTTGCGACGCTGCGAGGCAAGGCTTCCACGCTGCTTGGCTGCCGCGGTCCGTATCGTGCGCCGGCCCAGTAGACGCCCAGAATGAGCACCAGCGAGGCAAGAACGATGCGTGCACGGTTGGAGATGTTTGCTGCGGTCATGGGTGTCGTCCCTTCCTAATCCACTCGATAGCCCTAGTATAAGGAAAAAGAGTTAGAGGGTCATTGCAGAGGCTGCGCGCGGCGCAGTTTGCCGGCCAGCGCTTCGACCTGCCGGCGAGTTTCTTCGAGCGACCCGGAGCAGTCGATTTTTTCAGTGGCGAGGCGCAGCTTTTCCTCGACGGGGAGCTGGGCATCGATGCGGCGGAGGGCTTCTGTTTTGCTTAGGCCCCGCGCGAGGAGGCGTTCGAGTTGCTGCTCGGGTCTGCACCAGACGACCACCAGACCATCGAGCTTCTTGTGGATTCCGGATTCGACGAGCAGCGCCGCTTCGACGAAAACCGCGTCGCGGACTCCGCTGCGCCGCCAGACCTCGAATTGGCTGAGGATGACCTCGGCGACGCGCGGGTGCACGATGGCGTTGAGGCGGTCCAGCTTCGCAAGGTCCGCAAAGACCATCGCGCCGAATTTTGCGCGGTCGATGCAGCCGGACGTATCGGCGATCGAGGGCCCAAATTCCTGGATGACTTCGGCGTAGGCTGCCTGGCCGGGTTCGATGAGCTTGTGCGCGAGGGCGTCTGCGTCAAGCACCGCAAACCCCAGTTCGCGGAGCATGGCGGCAACGGCGCTTTTGCCGCTGGCGATGCCGCCGGTGAGGCCAAGTCGAAGCATGGTTTGCGACTACCGCGCGCGGGCGGTGGATTGCGTGGCAGAAAATCTTGGAGAGGCGCGGCGGAAGCGCGCGGCTTTCACGGTGTTGCTCATGAGCATGGCGATGGTCATCGGACCAACGCCGCCCGGAACGGGGGTGAGCGCGCCCGCAATGTTGATTGCATCGGGATGAACATCGCCAACGAGCGCGGTGCCCTTTGCGCGAAATTTTTCCAGCCGCGCGGGGAAATTTCGGAACAGGCGCTCTGCTTCCGCGGGGTCGGTGACGCGGTTGGTACCGACGTCAATGATGGCAGCGCCCGGCTTGATCCAATCGGCTTCCACGTAGCCCGCTTTTCCCATGGCGGCGATGAGGATGTCCGCGCGGCGCACAACGCCGGGCAAGTCGCGCGTCTTGGAATGGCAGATGGTGACGGTGGCATTGGCATGCATGAGGAGAAGCGCCATGGGTTTGCCGACAATGTCGCTCCGGCCCAGGACGACGGCATTGGCGCCTTCGATTTGGATGTCGTTGCGGCGCTGGATTTCCATGCAGCCCGCGGGCGTGCATGCAACAAGACCGGGGCGTCCGCTGACGAGGCGGCCGAGATTGACGGGGTGGAAGCCGTCGACGTCTTTCGCGGGGTCGACCGCTTCCAGGATGCGCTTGGCGTCCACCTGTGGGGGAAGAGGGAGCTGAATCAAGATGCCGTCAACATTATTGTCGCGGTTCAGATCTTCGACCACGGCGAGCATGTCGAGGGTGGTTACCGTGGCTGGCGGCGTGAGGAGCGCGCTGGCGAGGCCGATCTCTTCGCAGGCCGCGATTTTACTTTTGACGTAGAGTTGCGAGGCGGGATTGTCGCCAACGAGGACGGCTGCGAGACCTGGGCGAACGCCCGCGGCCGTGAGCAGGCGAACTTCGTCTTTTAGTTCTGCGAAGATCTGGTCGCGAATCCTGATGCCATCGAGGATGCGTGCGGTCATGCGTTGCTCGCTTTCGTTCTGCTCGCGCGGTGCAAGAGAAAATCATAGCACACGCAAAAATGGTAAGGCGTAAGTCATGGCCGGATCAGCGAGGGTTCCCTATTTAGAGCTTTGGGCGGAATGTTCATTCTGCTAGCATCCCATCCATTCGATTTGCCAAAGGAGGCACACATGGCGACCTTAAGGCGAGTTGGCCCGGGATCTGCGTTCAAGGTCGGGCTAGTCGTATATGCGTTCCTTGGGCTCCTTGTCGGGATTTGCATGGCACTTTTTTCCATGGTGGCAGGTTCGCTTACGGGCATGGCGGGGGCCGATGCCACCACCGCGAAAATGATGGGCTTTGGCATGGGCTTCGGCGCCATTATTATTTTCCCGATTCTGTACGGCATCATCGGCGGTATCGGCGGAGCCATCGGAGCGGTGATGTACAACCTCGTGGCGGGGTGGGTGGGCGGGCTCGAAGTCGATATCAGCTAGACGGATTCGCTTTCGAGCCAACGTTTCGCTACGGTCGCCGGTCTGCATCTTCTATTTTTCTGTGACATCCAATTAGGTGCCAATTTTGATGGGCAGAAGTGTGCGTTTACGCTGCAGCGGGGAACGGGAGAAACGAAGATGGCATTGTTTGGTGATTTGGGCGACCGGCGAGGGCTGGAGAAGAAAGCAAAGGCGGAGGGCCGGCTGCCGCCGGGGCAATCGCTCACGCTGAAGTGGCCCGTGCTGCGTTACGGCAGCATACCGGTGTTCGATGCAGCGAAATGGGACTTCCAGATTTCGGGCGAAGTGGAAGAACCCAAGCGGCTAACGTGGAACGAATTTCGCGCGCTCCGGCAAACCGAGATTACTTCGGACTTTCATTGCGTAACGCGCTGGAGCCGCCTCGACAATCGCTGGAAGGGTGTTCTCTTCACCGATGTGATGAAGCTGGTGAAGCCGAGACCGGCGGCAAAGTTTGCCTCCGTGCTAGCCGAAGAAGGCTACACGGCGAACATTCCGCTCGATGACCTGCTTCGTCCCAATGTCCTCTTTGCGTTCGAGCACGATGGCGCACCGCTGACGGCGGAGCATGGGGGACCGATGCGGCTGATCGTGCCGCATCTTTACGCGTGGAAGAGCGTGAAATGGGTGCGCGGTTTTGTGCTCCTGGACCACGATCGGCTGGGCTTTTGGGAGCGCAACGGCTACCACGCGTATGGCGACCCGTGGAAGGAGCAGCGGTACTCCGGAAGCTAGAGCTTGCAGATTGAGCAAAGACGCCCGCTGCGATTTCGCGCTTGAGCGTCTTTCCCCGGCTAATCCGCAGCGGCTTGGGACTTGGTCGGGTCGATCTCGATGCGACCCTTGAAATGGGCGCCATCCTCGATGCTGATCCGCGCGGTGGAAATGTCGCCGGTGACCGAGCCGTCCTTCTTGATGTCCACCCGGCCGCGGGCGTGCACGTTGCCCACTACCTTGCCGGCGACGACCACTTCGCCCGCGTGAATTTCGGAATTGAGCTGGGCGGTGGAGCCGACGATCAGTTCATGGCCGCGCAGCGAGATCGGGCCATCCACCTTCCCGTCAATTTGCAAATCTTCATCGCCAGTGACCTGCCCTTTGATTTGAATGCTAGCGCCGAGGCGCGCCGAGCTGCGGGAAGTCGAACTTCCAAGGCGCGATGCGGAAGGAACACTGAAAGGAACGACTGGGGACGAGGAACCGGGCGCCGGCGAAGCGGCGGGTGGTTCTGCGACAGCTTGCGATTTGGACCACATAATGCCTCCCTTATTCAAACACAAAGAATGAATGAAGCTCCGGGTGGGAAGGAGCAGCGTGAACTCACTGTAGACGCGCGCAGTAGCGCGGAGCAACGACGAAAAGGGATAGGCTTGCGCAGTTCAAAACTGTCCGTCCGTACAGGCCGAGCCGTGCCAGGTTTTCGCGAAGTTAAGGACGCCACGCTTGCGCCTTGGAACTACTGCTCGGTGAGGCGGACGCGCCGGATGCCGAAGGCGATCATCTGGGCGGGCAAATCCCGCAGAAATGGGATCCGGAAAAAACCCCGGAACTGCCACGGAATGGTCATGGCTGTTTGAGCGCGCAGCGCACCGCCGATCAGATTCTTTTGCATGAAGGATTGCATGGCTTGGATAGCGCGCGTTGGCCACTCCCGCTGGCGCTGCACCTCGGCAAGGTCTGCTTCCGAAACACTGCCGGCCAATAGTGGCTTTGTCAGAACGTTTGCGGCCACGGCGGCATCCTGGATGGCGTAGTTGATCCCTACACCTCCCACCGGAGACATCACGTGGGCGGCGTCACCGATGAGCAGAAGACCTGGCTTGTGCCAGATCGGGCAGCGGCTGGACTCGACGGAGAGTAACGTCAATTGGTGCCAGTCGGTCAGATATTCGGCGTGCCTGGCGAAATGCGGCTCAATCTCAGTGATGCTCTGCCGCACGGCCTCCACGCCCTTCGCGCGCAGTTCCTGATATTGGCCCTTGGGGAAAACGAGACCCGCCTGCCAATGGTCGGTGCGCTCGAGCATGACAAGAATTCGCCCGCGGCCAATTCCGCCGAACAGGCCACCGGTGATCTCGGGTTCGCCCGGAAGCTTTGGTAGCTGGAACCACAAGATGTCCATGGGCGGCGAAGTCTTGATGGGTTCGATTCCGGCGAGACGGCGCAACAGGGAAAAGCGGCCGTCGGCGCCCACCGTCAATGAGGCGCGAATTTCGTGCATCCCATCGGTCGCGAGGTAGCGCACGCCGCGTACGACACCGTCCTCTTCCACCATTTGTTGCACCTGGGCACGCATCACTAATTTGAATTGCGGATACCTGGCAGCTTCGCCGGTAATGAATTCGAGAAACCGCGCTTGCGGAACCAGCAAGATATATGGAAAGCGCGTCTTCAGACGCCCAAGATCAAAGGGGCGAAATGGGCCGTCCGCGAATTGGATCGTGGGACCGGTCACCTTGGTGTGGGGAATTTCGTGGAGCTTGTCAGCCAATCCGATCTGGTCGAGGATTTCCATCACCGAGGGATGAATGGTGTCGCCGCGGAACTCGCGGTCGAAATCCTTGTGCATTTCGAGCAACGTCACCGGGACGCCGCGGCGCGCGAGGAACAGCGCCAACATGGCGCCGCCCGGCCCTCCGCCCACGATGCAGCACGAGGTTTGCTCGACGGTGCGGATTTCTTCGACAGCTGGTTCCGGGAGAACGGTGACGGGGACGTTCATTGGTTTAACCGCCTCAAATGTGGAATTTCTGGAAGCCGCGTTGAAGCGTCTCTCTCTTGACCGGCGGAGAGTTTAACGCAAAGCGACAGTTGCAGAAAAGAAGCTGAAGTGGTCTGAGGCTCACGCAATCACCTGGACCCGATTCAGGAAACCGACCAAGTATTTCCAAGCGAGGTAGTACACAACCAGTGCGAACGGAAACGCGATCGGAAAGACGGAGGCGAAGTAGGCCGGGAGTCCGAACTGGAGAAGCCGGGTGACAACGAACGCAATCGGTGCAAGCACGAACGGAAGGATTGCACCATGAAGTCCGATGGGCAGCCGGTGCCGCGGATCCAGCGCGACGAACAGCATGTTCCATAGCCCCCACAGGTTGGGCACCACGGCCATTGGGAAGACGATAATGCGCTCGACCGGTACCGGAACGTTATAGACGTAGCGGCTGACACAAAACACGGTCATGGCAACCAAGAGGAGAATCGTGGGGACGACGATTCCCGCCATGTACGCGCGAAGATAAGTGTGCTGATTCATAAAAGCCTCCCGCCTCACAAGTGATAGAGCAACGCCGGAATCACATTGGGAAAAACCAGAAGAAGCGCGCTGAGAATCGCGGCAAGCCCAATCGAACCAGGGCACGGTGGGCGGTTGCTCGTTGAGCTTGCGCAGCATTTGCGGCCACAGATCACGCCGAAGTTCGGCGTTCTTCACCGGAGCGATCGCTTGCTTGAGGAGCTCTTTCATCTCTTTGTTGTTCTCTTCGTTGCTCATTTCGCACCGACCTCCACACCCAACGGACTGAGTTTCTTGCGCAACATTCGAACGGCTCGAAACAACCGGACTTTGACCAGCGCGGCGGAGATTCCCACCGCCTCGGCGATGCTGTTGTACGGTTCCTCTTCAATCAGGGCAAGCGTAGCCACCAGACGGTATTTTGCTGGAAGCTGATGGAAGGCCTGTTTGATCTGTTCTCGTGTCTGACCGCGGACCGCAAGATCCGGTTGAGCGGGACCCGCAAGATCTTCGGGGAGCTGGGTTTCGCGCCGCGTCGATCGCAGATAGTCCAAGGCAGCATTGGTCGCGATCCGGCGCGCCCAACCCTGAAAATTGCCCTGTGGGTTGAAACGCTCGCGGGAGCGATAAATGCGCCAGAAAGTTTCGACGGTCAAATCCTCCGCAATTCCGCCGTCGCGAACGATGCGCACAATCCAGGCGTAAACTTCCTTCTGGTGCTGTCGAAACAGCACCTCAAAGGCTTCCAGGTCGCCCGCCGCGAACCGTTCCAACAGTCCCATCTGCCACTCTCTGTAACTACTTGCTGGTTTTTCGTGCCCCCGGTTACACTTATTTTTCAAAATCCAATTCCTTCCGTCCACGTGGTGACCTTCAAGCTCGTAGCGGCGTGGAAGGGAAGGGAATGCAAAAGAAAAAGGCCCGAACGCTTCGAGCGCCGGGCCTTTTCGTTGCAGCTGAGCTGGGGTTAGTAGATGTCGTACTGCTCCCAGTGAAGCGTGGCGTCCGACTGGATGATGATGTGCTTGTGCGAGTTCTGCTCGAGTTCATCGATGAGCATGGACTCGCGTGTCTTCAGAGCCTTGGCGATTTCCGGGTGCACGCGGAGCGTGAGATTCGGGCCTTCGTGGTCGGCCACGGCCATTTTGCGGGCTTCGGCCTGGATTTCGTAACAAAGCGTGGGAATGGACTTGACCATGCCCGAGCCGGTGCAGTATGGGCAGGGCTGGCAGAGCACGCGCTCGAGCGCCTGTTTGGTGCGCTTGCGCGTGATGCAGACGAGGCCGAACTCGTTGAACGAAAGCGCCTTTGATGGAGCCTTGTCCTCTTCGAGAGCCTGTTGCAGAGCGGAGAGGACTTTTTCGCGGTTGCGGCGCTCTTCCATGTCAATGAAGTCCACGACGATGATGCCGCCGAGATCGCGCAAGCGAATCTGCCGGACGATCTCCTTCACTGCTTCAAGGTTGGTTTTGACAATGGTGTCCTCGAGCCGCGTGGAGCCCTTGCCGACGAACTTGCCGGTGTTCACGTCGATGGCGACGAGCGCTTCGGTGTGGTTGATGACGATGTAACCGCCGGACTTCAACCAGACCTTCGCGCGTAAGGCTTTGTCCAGCTCGTGCTGGATGCCGAACTCTTCGAAGATCGGCGTTTCCTTGGTGTACAGCTTGACCTTACTGACGAGCTTGGGCTGGAAGCGGCTGACGAATTCAACGACTTTGCCGTACTCCTCTTCGTTGTCAATCCAGATGGCCGTGAAATCGTCGCTGACGTAGTCGCGAAGCATGCGCTCGACCAGATCGAGATCGCGATGGAGAAGCGCGGGCGCTTTGCGCTGCTCGCTGCGTTCCTTGATTTCGTTCCAGGTCTTGCCGAGGAAATCGATGTCGGTGCGAATTTCGTCGTCGGTGGCGCCGCCCGCAGCGGTGCGAACGATGAATCCGCCGGGATAACTGTTGCCCGCTTCGCTGACCAGACGGCGAAGCCGCGAACGATTTTCAGCGGAGATGATCTTGCGCGAAACGCCGGTGTGGTGAACCGTCGGCATGTAAACCAGAAAGCGGCCCGGTAGCGCGACGTGACTGGTGATGCGCGCGCCTTTCTTGCCGAGAGGCTCCTTGGCGATTTGAATGACCACGTCCTGCCCGGCCTTCAGCATTTCGGAAATAAGCTGCGGACGCCGCGATGGGCCGGAATGTCCGCCCTGATAGCCACGGTCATGCCTTGGGCCGCCGGGACGGCGTTCGAATCGCGGCCCGCCTGGGCGCCCGCCGCGATCGGGACGTCCGCCACGGCTGTCCGGACGTCCGCCACGGCTATCCGGGCGCCCGCCGCGATTGTCGCGGCCACGATCCCGGCCACCGCTGCGGAAAGGCCGCTGGAAGCGCGAGCGCGGGTTGCCGCCAATGCGCGCGGAACTGCGCGGGAACTCTTCGCTTGGGGCGCTGGAACCACCGATGCGCGGCGCGCGCGTTTCACCCGGGAGAAGGATCACGTCTTCTTCGACGACCGAAGCTTCCACGACGGTCTCGCCCGAAGCGGCAGAAAGCACTTCCTCTTCCACGTGCTCGGCTTCGAGGGGTTCGGTCTCGGCGTGTTCTTCGGGTTGTTCGTGCTCTTGCTCGGTTTCGGTGTGCTCGTGTTCGCCAAGGTTGGCCGCATGGATGGCGCTGTCGTGCGCAAAGTCCGCTTCGGCTTCGGCGCGGTTGACGGCGCGTTGTTCTTCGACGTCTTCCGTTTCTTCCGCAGAGAGCTCCGAGTCCTCCGCCGCGCGGATGGCTTCCGCCTCGCCCGTTTCTTCTTCGGCCCCTTCTTCTTCGAACTCGGCGCCGCCGACGACGGCATCCGCTTCCGCTTCTTCCTGCGTCTCTTCGTGTTTAGCCTCGACGATGCCCGATGCGAGCGCGGCGACCTGATCCTCGTTCAGTTCAACCTCACTACGCACAGATTCGGATTCGAGAACTGTGCTCTCGGCGGGGGAAGCTTCTTCCACCGGGGCTGCAGTCTCACCGGTGGCCGCTGCTTCGCCTTCGGTGCCGCCATCGGCCAGCAGCCAGCGGGGAAGGCCGCCCGAGAACCGGCGGGGAACGTTGGCGCCGCTTGGGGCGGCGGGGAGTGCCACGTTGCCAGCTGCCCGCGGCGTAATTTCCTCCGCTTCAGGCTGCTGATCATGCGCTTCGTGCTCAACCATTGGCGCCGGTGCCGCTGCGGGCTTGCTGCGATATTTTGCGAGCGATTCGCCGGGAAGAACGATGGGCTCCTCGTTGGTGTCTATCGGAGCAGAGGGACCGGAGCTGCGCGGGGGGTCTTGACGCCGGTTGTCGTACCCGCGTGGCTGGCCTCCGCGATTGTCGTAGCTGCGAGATTCACTGCCCTGCGGCGAAGCGTATTTTGAGGGCGGGAGATTGCGTCCGCCGCCGGGGCCGCTTTGCGGGCGTCCTCCGCGAGGGCGTCCTCCTCCCGCACGACGACCCCATCGGCCGCCGCGTCCGCGGTCACCTCCGCGATCGTTGCCGCGGCCATAGTTCTGGCCCGGGCGTTCGCTCCCGCCGCGGGAAGGATAGTTCTGCGTGGGATTGTAGTGTGGCGCAAAATTTTGCGGCGCGGAGGCGTTCGAATCGGGCTGGCGTTCCTCCGCGGCTTCTGCGTGCACTTCGTCTTGCGCGGCCGGGGGTGCATCCTGGTGATGTTGCTCTAGATGATCGCCCTCGGCGGCTTGCGCTTCGTCATGCGAGCCATGCCCTTCGTCCACATGATGATCTTCTTCACCTTGGGACGGCTGCTGCAGCCCCTCATCGTGGAGCCGCGTGGCGTGGGCCAGCGTCTCACCCGGCAGGGCTTCCACCGGCGTACCGATCGCCGCCGGCAGCGCCGGGGCGGAGCTTTGTGGCTGCTCGTGCGGATGCACTGGGTCGTAGTCTTCGAGGTTTTCGAAGACGTCACTGACGTACAGGAATGCATCGCCATCGAGACCAATGTCCACGAAAGCCGACTGCATGCCGGGTAGGACGCGGGTGACTTTTCCTTTGTAGATGCTGCCGACCAGCGCGAACTCTTTTTCGCGCTCGATGTAAATCTCGACTAGCTGGCCTTCTTCGAGAATTGCGACCCGCCGTTCGTGGGAGGCCGCGGAAATAACCAATTCTTTCGACATGAAAACTCCTTATGCGTGACCCCGGCCTTGCCGGAGTTCACGGCAGGACGCATCGCCGCGAGCTTCTGCCCGTCGGAGGTCCGAGAAATCGGCGCCGGCCCGGTTCGCACCGGGACACACGTCGGCCACACTGGTAGGGAAGTGGCTTGGCGTTCGAAGCCAGAGGCGATGGTCCCGGCCGTGCCGGACCCACCTGTTTGCAGCTGTTTCCTCAGTCTTTCGAGGCTGGTCCGTTCCCGGAAACGAGCCGGGCGAACGGCGGACGATGCTGTCCTCACTCTAGAAATCCTAACTAAATACTCAAACTAAATTTTCTTCCGGTGCGTTCCGCCGAAGCAGGAACGTCACGCGGCACTGGCGGTTCGTCAGTTGACGAAGCGGCGAAGCCGGACATTCATCACCAGGCCAATCGCCAGGAATACAAACAACGTGGCGGAACCCCCGTAACTCATAAGAGGTAATGGGATGCCGGTAACCGGCATAGCGCCGATGACCATGGCCACGTTCACCAACACATGGAAACCCAGCGCCGCCGCCACGCCCATGACCAGAAACATTCCCGCGCGATCTTTCGCGCGTTGAGCATTCTGCACTAAGCGTAACAGAAGCGCCATATACAGTCCCAAGGCCAGAAGCACGCCCTTGAATCCCTGTTCTTCCGCCCACGCCGACATGATGAAATCCGAATATCGCACGGGGATGTAGCCCAGTTGATTCTGACTGCCGTTGCCAAACCCTTTGCCCCAGAAGCCGCCGGAACCCACGGCGATCTTGGATTGCAGCAATTGATAGCCGGAGCCTTTGGCATCCTCTTCCGGATGCAGGAACGAAGTAATTCTGTCCCTCTGGTACGGCTTGAGGAGGTGCCGGCTTACGGGAGGATAAAAAACCGCTCCGACCAGCAAAACCCCAGCCAAAGAAAATACCGCCGCGTGCTGCCACTTCAAGCCCGCCAGAAATGCGCCCACAGCCAGCATGGGCATCAAAACAAGCGCTGTCCCCAGGTCGGGCTGCTTGAGTATCAATACCAGCGGAATACCAACCAAAATCCCTGCCTTGATCAAATCGCGCAGATCAAGTTCGTCGGTACGCACTTCCGCGAAGAAGCGTGCCAGTACAATGATTATAATCAATTTCACCAATTCTGACACCTGAACAAGTTCTCCCAGCACCGGGACGGAAATCCAGCGCTTGGCGCCGAAATGGGTGTGCCCCACCAGGAGAACCGCCGCGAGAGACGCAAGGCCGATGAGATAGAGGATAGGCGCCTGGTCGAGAATCAGGTGATAGTCCAGCCGCGAGAGTGCGAACATCAGGACAAAGCCGATGAGCAGCCAGCGCACCTGCTTCATATGCATGCCCGCGAGCGAGCTGCCCTTTGTGGCGGAATAGATTTCAAGCACGCCAAGCGCGCAAATCGTCGCGAGGATGGCCAGAAGCCACCAGTCGTAATCGCGTGTTCCGGGTGCGTCTTTCATCGTCAATAAATTCTCTTGTCGTTCCCAAGCATTCCATGGTGGAACGCGTTTTGAACGGCCAACAGAAACTTCTCTCTTTCAAACAAGAATTCTACTCTTGCTCTCCCTCACTCGACACACGGGCGGAGTTACTCTCCGGTTTCAGTGCGGCACGGGGAGCAATCGCGGCTACCGGAGCAGGGACCTTTTTCGGCGCATCGCTCTTGTTCTCCGTCGTGTACTGGCCCTGCGTCTTTTTGTTCTTCTTGTCGTAGTAAGCCTTGATCACATCCCGGACAACGGGCCCAGCTGCCTCGCCGCCGTGTTTTCCACTTTCCTGCACCAGGACGGAAACAACAATTTCAGGATTGCGCCGCGGCGCGTAGCCGACAAACCACGCGTTGTCTTCGAATTGTTTTTGTTTCCCCACACGATCGCGCGTGGCATAGCCGATCACCTGGGCGGTTCCTGATTTTCCGCTTACTTCGATGCCGGGCAGTCGAATGCTCCTGGCGGTGCCTCCCTCCTCATTCACAACGCCGTACATGGCGTCCGTTATTTTTTCCACGGTGGGTTCGGAAAGAGCGAACCGTTCTTCGCCCACGTTCGGGGCGTCCTTCAGCAAGTGCGGCTGCTTAAAGACACCGCCCATGGCGATGCCGCCGATCATCCGGGCCAGTTGCAGCGGGGTCGTAGTGACGGCGCCCTGACCGGTGGACACGGAGATGGTCTCGCCGGCATACCACTTGCGATGAAACACCCGCTCGACCCATTCGGCCGAAGGCATCAGCCCCTGTTCTTCCGAAGGGAGATCAATTCCGGTCTTATGTCCGATGCCCAGTTTGCTGCCGTAATAAGAAAGGCGGTCGATGCCCAAACGCATTCCAACGTTATAGAAAAAAATGTCGCAGGACTCGAGAATGGCTTTGTGCAGGCCCACGACGCCGTGAGAGCTTTTTCCGTACACCCAGCATTTGAACTGCCGTCCATAAAATGTCGCATAGCCCGGGCAAAACGTCGTGAAACTTTCCGGCGGGACTTTATCTTCCAGCATGGCCGTGGCGGTCACGATCTTGAAAACGGACCCTGGGGCAAGCTGCGCCTGTATCGCGCGGTTCAGCATCGGCTTTTGCCGGTCTTCGTTGAGATTTTTCCATTCCTCCGCGGAGATGCGCACGGCGAAGTCGTTCGGGTCCATGGAGGGATGGCTCGCCATCGCCAGGACTTCACCGGTGCGCGGGTTCAGTGCGACCACCGCACCCGGGCGCGGCCCTAAAGATTGCTCCGCCATCTGTTGCAGGTCGTAGTCGATGGTCAGCTGAATCTGCTTGCCGGGAATGGATTCCTGGGTGGGCAAGGGCCCGACTTCCTTGCCGATGCTGTTGACGATGACCCGGCGCTTGCCGTCGGTGCCCATCAAGATATCGTTGTATTGCCGTTCGAGGCCAAACTTCCCGGCAAAGTCGCCCATGCGCAGCTTGCCGTTGCTCGCTTCGATCTGCTGTTCACTGACCTCGCCCACGTACCCGACAGCGTGCGCCAGAAAGCCGTTCGGGAGGTAGCGGCGCCGCGAAACGGAGATCATCTCAAGCACCGGGATATCCGAATGGTGAGATTCGATGAAGGCAATGTCCGCAACCGAAGCCTCGGGCTTGATGATAATCGGCTGGAATTTCGGCAGGCTTTTCGTGTTCGTGAGCTGTTCTCGCAGATCCTCAATCGAAAGGCTGAGCCCCTCGGCAATCCCGGGGAGATATTTTTCGACCAGGACCGGATTTTCCCGCAATAACAGGATGCTGAAGGCCGGACGGTTATCCACCAGCACGCGCCCATCGCGGTCCAGCATGCGTCCGCGCGGCGCAATTACCGGGATTTCACGCACGCGATTGCGCTCGGCCATCGACGTGTATTTGTCTGCATCAATGACCTGCAGCTTCCAGAAGCCGAGCAGCAACACGCCGATCATTCCCACGATGATGTAGGAGGCCACGGCCAGCCGCCCTTGCGGCAATCGATTGTCGTTGCGAAACCAGTACGACACAAAAACCCCGCGCGCGAGTACTTGAAATCCCAGGGCTTTTAGCCCGTTCCGGTCCGATCCAACGAAACTGGCCGGACTAAACTCGCGTCACAATAAATTCCACAGCGTGGGTTTTAAGTGGACACCGAACTCCTCGGCGTCGCGCTCAAAATGTCCGTCGAAAATTTCCTCGAAGCTGGGTGCGAAAAAATCTTCCGGAGCTCCCAAATATCACCGGACTAGGCTGCGTGAAGCAGCAAAAGTCCTTTCAAACGTAACACTTGCATTCCGGCGCCGCAAGCCGTCCGGAGGGACAGGTTCCAGGCCTGCATTGCTTTTCTGCGAATTGTGACGCCGTGCTTGTTGCCGGGCTGCGCCTATCAGGCTATCGTAGGCAGTTCACTTATGACTCCGGAATCAACCAAGGAGAAACCCCTCCGCCTGGCGCTCATCGGCATGTCCGGCGCCGGGAAGACATTCTGGACAAAGAAGTTAGCAGAAAGCGGCGTTCCGGCAATTTCCTGCGACGACCGCATCGAGCAGAAGCTTGCACCGCGCCTCGCCGCCGGCGGGTTCGCCGGAATCAACGGTGTGGCCGCGTGGATGGGCTGGCCGGACAGCCTCACCTATGGGCAACGCGAATCCGACTACTTGACGGAGGAAATTCACACCCTCGACGAAGTCTTGACGGAGCTTGAGAAGCACCGTGAAAAATCCTTGGTGCTCGATACCACGGGGAGCCTCATCTACATCGGGAACAATTTGCTGATGCGCTTGCGGCGGCAAATGACCATCGTGTATCTCGCGGCCTCGGCGCAAGAGCAGCAGCTCTTGATCGAAAGATATTTGAACGATCCAAAGCCGGTATTGTGGCGCGGCGCGTTTCAACCGCGCCCCAGGGAATCACCGCGCGAAACCGTCGCGCGCTGCTATCCGGCGCTGATCGCCGCGCGGCGTCAGAGCTACGAAGCGCTAGCGCATTGCACGTTGCCAGTGGCAGTGCTGCGCGATGGCTCGCTGGATGCCGCCGAGTTTCTGAAAATGATTCAAAGCCAGATCGAAGGTACGCGATGAGCGTGAACCCTTGAGATACCGCAGCACTTCTCGAGAGGCCCCGCTCACGTCGCTGCGCGGCGCCGTTCTGCGCGGGCTCGCCCCGGACGGCGGACTGTACATGCCGGCGGAAATTGCGCGTCATTCACCGGAGGAACTGGAAGAATTCCGCCGCCTGCCATTTACGGAAGTTTGTTTTCGCGTAGCAAAACCCTTCGCCACTCCGGATGTTCCGGAAGAAGTACTCTGGCAAGTGGTCAGCGAAGCGATCAATTTTCCCGTGAACCTGGTGTCACTCTCCCCGGGACTCCACATCTTGGAACTCTTTCATGGGCCGACGCTGGCATTCAAGGATTTTGGCGCGCGCTTTATGGCGCGCTTGATGGGTTATTTCGTGCGCGGCGAGACACGTCCACTCACCGTCCTTGTGGCAACTTCCGGGGACACGGGTAGCGCTGTAGCGCACGGTTTCTTGGGTGTGCCCGGAATTCGCGTCGTGATTCTCTATCCTTCGAAGCGCATCAGCGAAGCCCAGGAAAAACAATTCACGACGCTCGGCGAAAACATCACCGCGCTTGAAGTGGCCGGGACGTTCGACGATTGCCAGCGCCTCGTGAAGCAAGCCTTCTCCGACGTTGAGCTCAACAAGCGCGCGTTCTTGACCTCGGCGAACTCCATCAATATCGGCCGGCTCCTGCCGCAAATGTTTTATCACGTCGCTGCGTACCGCCAGTTGCCGGTGGCATCCGTGCCGTTGATCGTCTCCGTGCCCAGCGGAAACTTCGGCAATCTGACGGCGGGAATTTTTGCCAAGCGCATCGGCTTGCCGGTGGCGCAGTTTGTTGCCTCCACTAACGCCAACGATGTCGTCCCCGAGTATTTGCGCAGCGGCGAATTTCATCCGCGGGCCGCAACCCCAACCTATTCGAACGCCATGGACGTGGGAAATCCCAACAATTTTCCGCGGCTCCTCGATCTCTGCCGCAACCGCCTCGAATACCTCCAGAAAGAAATTTGGGGCCACCGCGCAACCGACGAAGAAACTCTGCAGGAGATGAAAGCGATTCACGATCGTTTCGGCTACATCGCCGATCCACACACGGCCGTCGGTATTTTGGGTTGGGAAGCCTACAAGCTCGAACACCCGGAGCCCGCCCAAGGATTGGTGCTGGCCACAGCACACCCCGCGAAATTCGCCGATGTCGTCAGGAAAGCCATCGGTATCGCGCCGCCGCTCCCCGACCGTCTCGCCGCCTACTTAAAGCGCGACAAACTATCCCTGCCCATGTCCAGCGTTTACGACGATTTCAGGCAATTCCTAGTTGCGCACTAGCGCTTGCGGAGCCGGTCCAGCAGAAGGAAGAGGAACACCGCTACCAGCGCATTGACGAGCGCCGCGATGAAGAGGCGCATATTGAACCACGCCTCCGGCTGTGCCAGAAGAATTCGCCGCGTCAGGGCTATCAATCCCTGATGAGCCATGAAGAAAACCGTCGTCAGCGCGAAGCGCGCCGCCGGATGCTCGGTATCCAGCCGTGCTCCGATCGATGACGCGAGGTATCCGATGATGGTTTTCGAGATGCCATAGAGCCCGAGCGGCACGGTCGGCCCGCTCAAACTGTCCTGCGCAAGGCCAATCGCCATTCCCAGCAAAAGTCCCGTCGAAGGATTGCGCCGGCTCAATCCAAAATAAATCGTGACGAGCAGCGGAAGATCGAGTATCTCCGCCTTCGGCACATACAGCGGCAAGAACGCCTGCAAAAATAGCACGAGGAGCAGGCTGCCGATAATGGCGCCTGCCCGGAACTTGTGCACCTCAATATGCAACTCGCTGCCGCGGAGATCGTAGCTGTCGTTCATCGCCTTGCCGCCGGGGGCTTTTCAGCCGCAGCTGCCGGGGCGACCGGTTGGCTCGCTGGTTCTGATTCCTGTTTGAATTCGAGCGGATGGAGCGTCAGCAGCACGATGACCTCTTCCAACCTCTCCAGATTCGCCGCGGGCCGCACGCGAATCTGTTTGAACGTATTGCCCGGTTTGATTTCCACAATCGTGCCGACCGGAAGATCGCGGGGAAAGATGCGGTCCATCCCGCTGGTAACCACGCGCTCGCCGTCATTCACGTTGTCGTCATTCGGAACATATTTCATGATCAGCAGCGGCTCGCCCGTACCGCCGACTGGGTGCTGAGTGCGGGAATCCGCCAGCAACGCCCCAACGCCGCTGTCCTTATCGGTGAGAAGAAGAACCTGCGCCGTATTCGCATATGCTTCGATGACTTTTCCGACCACGCCATCCGGCGTGATGACTCCCATGTTCTTCTTGATGCCGTCCCGCTGGCCGCGATCGATGTCGATGGTCACGCTGGCCGTCCCCGGACTGGCGCCGATCACGCGCGCGCCCACCATCGGGACATCCATGTGCAGCTTTCTGAAGTTAAGAAGGCCGGCAAGGCGGTCGGCTTCGGCGGCCTTGCTTTGCAGTTGCGTAATCTGCAGCTTTAGCGCGTCGTTTTCGCGGCGAAGCTGTTCGTTGTCCCGCGAAGTATTTTGCAGCGCGAAATAGTGGTTCCAGATCCCGCGAATGCTTCCCACGCCTTGCGTGCCCGCGCGCTGAAAGGGAGAAATTGCGCCGACCGTCCAGACGCGAATCAATCGTCCTTGTGAATCGCGCTTGATCTGCACGGCCAGCAAAACCACCTGCAGCAGGATGACTCCCGCGAGCAGCACCAGCGATTTGTGTCGAGAGGGAATGGCAACCATTGGCTTTGGTAGCACGGGCTTCAGCCGGTGCTCTCTTCCTTCAATCAGCGAAGACTTGCAAAAGGCTGCCGCTGCTCTTAGTCAATGCAAACCTGCCGCAGCAATTTGAAGTCGCTCAGCATTTTCCCCGTGCCCAGCACCACCGACGCCAGCGGATCGTCGGCGATCGAAACGGGCAAACCGGTCTCCTCACGAATGCGCTTGTCCAGATTTTTCAATAGTGCGCCGCCGCCGGTTAGCACGATGCCGCGGTCGCTGATGTCCGCGGAAAGTTCCGGAGGCGTGCGCTCCAGCGCCACGCGCACCGCGTTCAAAATCGTCGCC
>QHYE01000029.1 GCA_003224055.1 Acidobacteriota bacterium
CCCAGCAATCAAACCGATTACTCTCAGGCTGGTCTGGGAAACGAGGAAGGCCGTCAAGACACCAATCTTAGGGCTCGGAGGCGTCGAGACGGTCGAAGACGTGCTTGATTACGTTGCGGTAGGAGCCTCGGCAGTACAGGTCGGGACGGCCAGCTTCACTGACCCGAGGGCCAGTCAGCGACTTGTTGAGGGTCTTGAAGGAACTCTTTTCAGTGCTAATGTGTTTACTATCAACGAGATACGAGGAAGATTTCTTTCAGAAAACAGTTGACATAATGATGCTTTCATGCTACACTTTTTAGGATTTGTGTAGCACAAAGAACACACTATGAGACATCGACTTTTCATGATCTGGGCTGCGTTACGTTGGGTTCCTCTCATGTTCCTCATCGCTCCAGCGATGGAGGCCCCTCTGGTCGCGCATCTGAATCAACCGGTGAAGCCGATTAAGACTTGGGTGGGCAATGCCAGCTGGTATGGCCCCGGGTTTAACGGCCGCAAGACCGCGAATGGTGAGTCCTTCGACTGTGAGGCCCTCACAGCGGCACATCCCAACCTGCCGTTTGGGTCCTTCGTCCGCGTGGTGAACACCCGCAACGGGCAATTCGAGCTTGTACGTATCAACGACCGGGGTCCCTATCAGGAAGGGCGCGAAATTGATGTATCCTATCGTGTCGCCCGGAAAATCGGCTTGATCCATTCCGGCGTGAGCCAGGTCCGGCTCGAGTTGATTCAACTGCCCGAGAAGCACTGACCCCGGCGGAGTCGGGGTCACCCATGACCCTGACGTTTGACGCTCATCCACGTAGCAGCCTGATTGTTGCACTAGATTTTGATTCCTTGTCCTCTGCGGTGAAGTTCGCGAAGCAGGTCGCCGATCTCGTCGGAATGTTCAAGATTGGCAACCAGCTCTTCACCGCGGCCGGGCCGGCAGCCGTCAAAGAGATTTCGGCTCTGGGCGCCGGCATATTCCTCGACCTGAAATTCCACGATATTCCAAATACCGTTGCCGGCGCCGTGCTCTCTGCGGCGGCAATGAGCGGCGTGCAGCTCGTGAACGTCCATGCGTTGGGTGGAAAAGCCATGCTCGAAGCGGCAGTGCAGGCCATCAGTGCCGGTGTACCGATGGGCGCGGACCGGCCGCGATTGCTCGCCGTTACGATTCTCACTAGCATGGATCAGAAGGCGATGAAAGAAGTCGGCATCAACGGCGCGCCGAAACTGCGCGTCGTGAAGCTGGCGCAACTCGCCAAGAGTGTAGGCGTGGATGGCGTGGTAGCATCGGTGCAAGAAGCCAAGGACATTCGGAGAGCCTGTGGCCGTGAGTTTCTGATTGTGACCCCGGGAGTCCGGCCAAAAGAACATGCTGCAGCCGCCGGGCAGGACGATCAAGCCCGGAAAGCAACTCCCACCGAAGCAATTCGCGCTGGGGCAGATTTTGTCGTCGTGGGACGTCCCATCCTCGCAGCAGCGGATCCCCGCGCAGCAGCGCAATCCCTCGTCGACGAGATCGCGGCCGCGAAATAGCCCGCGCCGTTTGACCCCTCATTCTTTCCTCCAGTAGCATCCAAAGCGGCAAGAACCTTGCGTGCCATCCATCATGTCGACTGAAACATTGAAGAGCGTCATCGTCGGCACCGCCGGCCATATTGACCACGGCAAATCCGCGCTGGTCGAAGCTTTGACCGGCACGCACCCGGACCGCCTCGCGGAAGAGAAACGCCGCGGAATCACGATTGACCTGGGTTTCGCATTCCTCGAGGAAAACGGCGTGCGCTTCGGTTTTGTGGATGTGCCCGGGCACGAGCGCTTCATCAGCAACATGCTTGCCGGCGCCGCGGGAATTGACGTGTTGTTGCTGGTAATTGCGGCGGACGAATCCATCAAGCTGCAGACGCGCGAGCATTTCGATATTTGCCGGCTGCTCGGAGTGCAGCGCGGTGTTGTCGCGCTGACCAAAAGCGATTTGGTGGATGCGGACACGCTGGAACTGGTGCGGCTGGAAGCGGAGGAGTTCTTGCGAGGATCGTTTCTCGATCGCGCGCCGCTCGTAGCCGTCAGCGCGAGAACCGGCAGCGGACTCGCCGAATTGAAGAAAGCATTAGGCGAAGCTGCGTCCGAGGCAGTGGTCAAAGATGCGAAACAGTATTTCCGGCTGCCGATCGACCGCGCCTTCGCGATGAAGGGATTCGGCTCCGTGGTGACAGGCACACTGATTTCTGGAAGCGTAAGTACTGGCGACGAAGTGGAATTATTTCCCAGCGGTGAGCGGCTGCGCGTGCGCGGCGTGCAATCCGGCGGGAAACATGTTGACCGTGCCACGCCGGGACAACGGACCGCCGTGAATCTCGCGGGAATCGACCACACCGCGCTGAAACGCGGCATGGTGCTGGCCACTCCTGGGAAATTTCGCAAGACCCGCCGAATGGATGTCCGTTTGGAGCTGCTTCCCTCAGCGCGAAAATTGAAGCAACGCTCACGGGTTCACTTTCACGCAGGAACAGCGGAAACGATCGCCGAGGTTTATCTTCACGGCCAAAAGGAACTGGAACCCGGCCAGAGCGCATTTGCAAATCTTAAACTGCAGGACGAAGTGCTGGTTCTGCCCGGCGACGGGTTCATCGTGCGGCAATTTTCGCCCGTGGTAACCATGGGGGGCGGAGCCGTGCTGGACCCGCTGGCGCGGCGGCCCATGTTGCGGGACGTGGGACGCGCCGCATTTCTCGAAAAACTCGATAAAGGAAACCATAAGGAAATTCTGACAGCGATGACGGAGCGCGCATTCCCGGGTCTCGGGCACGAGGAGATCGTGGCTCGCACGGCGTGGACCGAGAAAGAAATCGCCGTTGCCCTCGAAGAAGTCTCTCGAACCGGGATGGTGAAAACAGTTTCGACGGAACCGCTCGTCTTGGTCTCCGGCAAATTGTTCGAAGAAGTGAGCAGGAAAATTGCCGAGAAGGTCGAAAAATTCCAGAAAGAAAATCCTCTTCTGCCGGGAATTGCACGTGAGGAACTCCGCGCAAGTCTCGGCAAGCGCGTTCGACCCGAAACATTTCGCGCCGCGCTTGAAAATCTGGCCGCGCAGAAAAACCTCGACGTGCAAGGCGAGTTGGTAAAGAAAGCCGGATCCGAAATCGCCCTGCAGCCCGAGGAACTCAAGGCCAAAGAACAAATCGAGGCAGCATTCGCATCCGCTAGCCTGTCCGTGCCATCCGTGAAAGAAGTCCTCGCTGGGCTTCCCGTCGAAGCGAAGCGCGCGGAAAAACTGCTGCAAATTCTCTTGCGCGAAAAGAATCTCGTGCGCGTAACAGCGGAGCTCATTTTCCACCGCGAAGCGCTCGCCCAATTGAAAGTTCAACTGGCTGCATACAAAAAATCCAAGGGCGATCGCATAACCGTCCCCGTTTTCAAGGACTTGACGGGCATCACCCGCAAGTACGCCATCCCCCTCCTTGAATACCTGGACCGCGAGCGAGTAACGCGCCGCGCCGGTGACGAGCGTGTTATCCTATAGACAGAGCCGGTCGCGGCGACTTGCCGCAAAAGGCTTCCTGAGTTAGGGTTGTGGTAGCGCGCCGCCAGGCGGGGCGCGTGGAGGCGGTTCATGGGTGAATTTAGCATTTTTCATTGGCTTGTGGTTCTGGCCGTCATTTTGATTTTCTTTGGCGGCAAACGTATCCCCGAGATCATGAAGGGATTTGGCGAGGGCATTCGCAGCTTCAAAGATGGCATGGCCGGCACATCGCAGACTCCGGCACCACCGGCTCAGGTACCGCCGGCCGAGAAGCCCTCCGAAGAAAAGAAGTAACTCGCGGACGGACGACTCAGCGGAATTTTGGTTTGGGCGGCCCATGCGGCCGCCCTTTTTATTTCTGTGCTCTTAACGTCTTAGGTCCCTAATTTCCTCGATGCTTGGCAATGATCAGCGTGATGTCGTCGTGCTGTTCCTGCGGGCTGAACTTCTGAACCTCAGCAACAATCGCGTCCATCGAGCACTGAGGAGAAAGCCCGCAATTGCGCCGCAACGCTTCAATCAGGCGCCCTTCGCCGAATTCCTCCTTCTCCGCATCGTAGGATTCGGTGATGCCATCAGTGTAAAGCGCGAGCGTGTCTCCAGCGCGAAGCCGGCACTCGCCAATCGTGCAATCCCATTCCTTGAAGACCCCCAGCACGGTCGCCGTGGACTCGAGCCGTTCCAGAGTGTTATCGCTCCGGAGGAGCAGAGCGGAGAGATGCCCGCAATTCGCGTAGCGCAAACGCCCCGCGTTGTCGTCATATTCGGCGAAGAAAAGCGTGGCGAACGAACCGTTCGGCGTATTTTCGCAAAAGAGTTGGTTCACGGAGCGCAAGAAGCGTTGCGGTTGGTCCACGGCAATAGCGCACTGGCTGCGCATATTCGCTTGCAAATTTGCCATTAGCAGTGCGGCTGCAATTCCTTTTCCTGAGATGTCGCCGATCACGAACCCCAGCCGCTCCTGTCCGAGATCCAGGAAGTCATAATAATCGCCGCCGACTTTGCGGGCCTGGATGCACGTACCGGCGTATTCCAGGGTCCTGAGTGGCGGCAGAGTCTGCGGGAAAAGCTGTGCCTGCACCTGCTTTGCAATCTCCAGTTCCTGCGCCAACCGGCGCTCGAATTCCAGCTTCTCCGCAATCGCGCGCCGCTGCGCTTCCAGCGCGTGTGTCACCTCGTCGAAGCTCACCAGCGAAAAGGTATTCCCGTCAATATCCCGGAAGCGCGCGAACACTCCGCCCCAAATCGGTGCCCCTTCACCGAGCAGCATGGACGAAACATTCGAAGGCGCCGCCTGCGCCTTGTGATCGTACTTGATGCGTCGAAGGCGCGGCGTGGATTGAAAACGGACTCCGCGCTTGGACCATTCTTGAAATTTGCTGGCAACATCTTCCGTGACAAATACAACCTGCGTGGACCGGCCGATGAGCTTGTATTCCTGCGAGTTGGGCTTGGGAACGACAAGAGAAAGAATCGCGCTGCCGTCCGGAGGCGCCACGGCAACCCACCGGTCACCCGACTGAAGCCGCGCATCAAGCGCCAGATGAAATCCAAGCTGATCCAGGTAGAACCGCAAGCTGCGGTCCTGATCGCGCACGAAGATGTTCACGCAGTGAAGGCGGAGGTGCAGATCCTGGCGAGGTGCTGAAGCGAGGGTGCCCATGGGCGCGATTATAAGTCGGAAAGGGCTTCTTCGCCCGCGCCTCGCTGGATGGCGGGCTTCGGGTTCAGTCCTCGGACCAGCCGAGTTCATTCAGGGCCTGCTGGAGGCGGGCGAGCGGCAGGCCGACGACGTTGAAGTAGCAGCCTTCGATGCGAGAAATGAAGCGGCCTGCGCGTCCCTGGATCCCGTAGGCGCCGGCCTTGTCGTGTTGCTCCCCGGAAGCGAGGTAACGCGAGATCTCTTCCGGGGAGAGGACGCTGAACTGAACCAGTGTGGACTCGGCGAAGGTGACGCGTTCCGCATCGGGAAGCCGGATGAGCGTGACTCCGGTGACGACCGCGTGTGTTCGCCCGGAAAGTTTTGCGAGCATGCGGCGTGCGTCGTCCGAAGAGCGCGGCTTGCCGAAAATGTGGCCGTCGAGCGTTACTTCCGTATCCGCTGCGATTACGATCGCCGGGCCCACGGCGCGCGCCGCGACCAGTTCGGCCTTGGCGGTCGCCAGACGCTGGACGAGGTCCTGGGCGGATTCACCCGGGTAGGGGGTTTCGTCGACCGCGGAGGTGAGCACGGAAAAAGGGATTCCCACGTCCCGAAGAATTTCGGCGCGTCGCGTGGATGCGGAAGCCAGGATCAGTTTCATGGCGTTACGGTGCGGGGAAGAATACTACAGCGCGAGGGCCGCCGCGCGCTGCGAAAAGACATCTGCTCCTATTTTTACCAACGAGAGTTTTTCTGGGCATAGAGCGGTCGTCGCCTCGACTATATCTAGAGGTTCCCTGGGGTGGGAACGACTGCAAGAGGAGAATCAGCTAGATGACGACGGATTCCTGGTACTCGCCGAACACGCGGCGCAGGGCATCGGAGATTTCGCCGACGGTGGCATAGGCTTCGACGGCGGCGAGGATTGCAGGCAGGAGATTCTCCGTTGTGGCGGCGCGGCGCTGGAGTTCGGCGAGTGCGGAATTGACTCGTGCGGAATCACGCTTCGCGCGCAAAGCGTTCAGGCGGGCGATTTGAGAACGCTCGATATCTTCATCCATGCGCAGCGTGGGGATCCCGCGTTCTTCTTTCGCAACAAACTCATTTACGCCTACGACGATCTGTTCTTTTGTTTCCACAGAACGCTGGAAATCATAAGCCGCCTTCTGAATCTCGCCCTGGATAAATCCGGATTCAATCGCGCGCAGCGTTCCTCCCATCGTGTCAATCTTCGAAATGTAAAGCCCAGCGAGCGATTCAATCTCGTTGGTGAGAGATTCGAGGGCGTACGAGCCCGCAACGGGATCGACTGTGTTGGCAACTCCGGTTTCGTGAGCGAGGATCTGCTGCGTGCGCAGCGCGATGAGCGCCGAGTCTTCGGTAGGCAATGCCAGCGCCTCGTCCAAAGAATTTGTGTGCAAGGACTGGCAGCCCCCGAGCACTGCCGCAAGCGCCTGAATCGCCACACGCACGATGTTGTTCTCCGGCTGCTGCGCGGTGAGCGACGAACCCGCCGTTTGCGCGTGAAAGCGCAGCATCAACGAACGCGGATCCTTTGCGCCGAAGCGTTTTGCCATGATCCGGGCCCAGAGCCGTCGCGCCGCACGGTACTTGGCGATTTCTTCCAGCAGGTCATTGTGTGCATTGAAGAAAAAAGAAAGCTGCGGAGCAAATTCATCAATGCCGAGCCCGGCGCCCAACGCAGCCTGAGCATAAGCGATGCCATCGGCAAGCGTGAACGCAACTTCCTGGACGGCCGTCGAGCCCGCTTCGCGGATGTGGTAGCCGGAAATCGAAATGGTATTCCACTTGGGTACATTCTCGCGGCACCACGCGAAAATATCCGTGACGATGCGCATCGCCGGCCGCACCGGATAAATGTACGTCCCGCGCGCGATGTATTCCTTCAATACGTCGTTCTGCACCGTGCCGGAGATTCTTGCCAGGTTCGCGCTTTGCTTCTTCGCCACCGCGACGTACAGGCACAGCAGTATCGCCGCCGTGGCGTTGATGGTCATCGAAGTGGAAACTTTCTCGAGTGGTATGCCGTTGAAAAGCGTTTCCATGTCTTCGAGTGAATCAATGGCCACACCGACTTTGCCCACTTCCCCAAGTGCTAGCGGATGATCCGAGTCCATGCCGATTTGCGTGGGTAAATCGAAAGCCACCGAAAGTCCCGCCTGGCCCTTGCTCAGAAGATAGCGATACCGCTGATTCGACTCGGCGGCGCTGCCAAAGCCCGCATACTGCCGCATGGTCCAGAGGCGGCCGCGGTACATCGTCGGGTAGATCCCGCGAGTGAAAGGATATTCGCCGGGAAATCCGATCGATTCCTCCGTCTCGGAATCGCCAAAGGAGTCCTGAGAGTAGACACGCTCAACCGGGATACCGGAGAGTGTTGTGAATTTTTCCTTACGCTCGGCGGGGCCGGAGGATTTGGATTTCGTGTCAGCCATGTGATCTCGAAACTCGAAATACGAAAATCGAAACTTGAATTCCGCTGGCTGCCGGGATGTGCTGCGAAACCGGTTTCACAGCCTGCGCGCCTTGCGAAACGACGTCACGGAAAAAAACACAAACAACAACGCCACGGCGACAGGGATGGCGACGAGCCAGCGAGCCGCATCTCTCGTCCAGGCGCGAAGCGCAGTATTGAGCCAGCCGAGCGCAAGCACTGCAAAAACCGCCCCGACGATTTCGTGAAAAAGCTGCCGGAGCGCGCGCCAGAAGCGCCCGAAACCGCCTTGTCTTTGCGGCGCAGCGCTCGCGCTTACTGCCGTGGACATGAAAACATCTTAACGCAAAACGAAGCTGGCTACAGGAATCCGGGAGGAGAGAACCTGCTCTCCCGGCGCGTGAACCCTGTTCAATGGTACTGTGGACGGATTGGAGACAACGAAGCGAAGCTCTATTGTATCCAACTAGTGGTGGGCCTAGAATGGCCCAAGAAGTACGGGAGAACCGGCCTTGCAACTCGATGATCACCTGAAAAACTTGCTCCGTGAACTGGGACACGCGATCAATGACACGGTGTCCGACTCCGATCGTATTACCGGTGCCATTGCCGGAGTGCGTGCCCATGGGTACGACATCGTGCTCAAGCTCGACGCCACCATCGGGCTCGCCAAGCGCGACGCCGCAGCCGCGGAAGCCGCGAAACTGACGACGCAGGACAAGCGTTTCCTGGAGTCGCTAAGAATTCAGGTGGATCAGGAGTCGTCTTTGGAAGAAAATGACCGGAAGCCGGGGCCTAAGCTTGCGATGACTCCCCAGGATGTGCGCTTTTTGAAGTCTTTGCGGATCGCCACGGACGAGCTCGAATGAAGATTTTCCTCAGGATCGCTCGGCTGGACATGCCCCTGATGCTGGCAGCCGGGATCTTTTCGTCCCCCGCTGCCGCGCAGGGTCCGGTTACGCCGATTATCGTGGATACTGCGGTACCGATCATCATCAACGCAATAAAGCCAAAACCGAAGGCTACTGGACAGGTCAAGTTTGAGGGTTACGTGCAACACGCCAACATCGCCCAGATCACGGTGCGTGCGAAGGGCAACGATTTGTCCATCCAGACGTTTCCGCTTTCCGAAGCTGCCTCTGCAAAGATGCAGCAGATCATTGACAAAGGCGGCTACCAGTGGGGCGACAAGGTAACGATTTTTTACGACCCTGCAACGGTGAAAGCGATCAAGATTAAAGGCAAACCTTCAAAGCCTGTCTGATTTGCGGTTCCGCAGTATGCTTCGCCTTCCCGCTGTCGCTGGACGCTTTTATCCCTCCGATCCCGCCGAACTGACCGCTCTCGTTCACAAGTACGCCAAGGCTGATTCACAGGCGGCACCCGTTCGAATAAGGGCCTGCCTTGTGCCGCACGCGGGATACGTCTATTCAGGCCACGTCGCGGGCGCAGTATTTGCACGCATCATCCTGCCTAAGCGAATCCTTATTCTCGGAGTGCGTCATTATCCGCGAGGAGAGCTGGCGGCCATCTTGTCGAGCGGGGCGTGGCGGACGCCACTGGGCGATGCTCCGATTGACGAAGCGCTGGCGGGCGCATTGCGAAAAGCGTGTCCGCTCCTGCGCGAGGATAGCGTGGCGCACAGCGCGGAGCATTCTCTCGAGGTGCAGTTGCCATTTCTCCAGGTGCTCGTACCGGGCTTCACCTTCGTTCCTGTTGCTCTCGGAACTGTGCGCTTCGATGACCTCGTAACTGTCGGCGAAGCGCTTGCGCGAGTTCTCGAAACCGCGAACGAAGACGTTCTTCTGCTCACAACTTCCGACTTGAATCACTACGAAGACGATGCCACCACGCGCGTCAAGGACCACAAAGCCATCGACCAATTGCTGGCGCGGAATGCACGCGGGCTCTACGACGCCTGCCGCAACGAAGACATTTCGATGTGCGGGCTGGGCCCGGCCGTAGCGATGCTTACCGCACTGAACGCGCTTGGGGCGAAAAACTCGGACTTGGTGAAGTACGCCACGTCGGCGGATGTTTCCGGCGATCGTGATGCGGTCGTTGGTTACGCCGGCATGATTTTTTCATGACGTTCGAATCAAGCCGCTTTGCGCCGCCAAAAGAAAAACTGCTCAGGATTCCCGGAGCCGTTCTTGAATTTGTGTTTGATTCGCTTAGTGCGGTCGGCCGCCGGATGGGCGCGAGGGAGCGCTTGAACCGCTAGAAGAACGTACCCCACTGCTTCCGCCCGAATACGTCGAACCAGCCCCACCGCTTCTGCCGCTGGAGCCGCCCTGTGCGCCACCCGAATAACGCGGTGCCGGTGGCGAGCTCGCACTGCGTGCCGCAGGCGGCGGAGCTGCTGTGCGCGTCGCGGGAGAAGCGGAGGGAGCGCGCGGCGACGAAGCGCCGGCGGGATTCGGAATTCTACTTTGCACGTTTCCGGTGCGCGTGGCTGAAGCGGCGCCCGTTTGTCCGCTTTCGGAACGGGATTCCCCCGCTTTCACAGTGGATGCTGCCGAACTATTGTTGTTGGTATTCACAAAGCGGCGTCCCTGCGGATCGTAGGCGATCGAAGAATGATTGCCGTGAGAAACGAATCGGCCACTCGAGCCGCCTTCGGCAATCGTTCGCGAAACGCGCGCGGGACGAGTAGTGGAGGCCAAGCTGCCGGTCAGCGCTTCGCGCGGCGCGGACTTCAACGTATCCCATTTTTGTCCGGTCTCGCCCCCCGTGATTCGCTCGCTCATTCCTTTCGTCAGCGCCGGAGAGAACACCCCGTGTTCCAGATTCCGCGGAGTCTTGCCCTTCTCATCCAGAGGATGAATCGGCACGATGCCCACCTTGCCTTTGGTGCGAACGAAGACGCCTGTCACCGGCTGGTAGAGGGGGCGCGGAGGATGAACACCCCGGGGAAAACGCCCTCTTGGAAAGTACGGGGACCCGTAAAACACCGGTGGCGAATAAAACCAGCCGCCGCAGCCCGCGTCGAAAAGCCAGCCGCCGTAATGATACGGAGCCCAGCCCCACGGCTGCGAGCTCATCCAGGTCCAGCCGAATCCGGTATCCCACATCCATTGACCCGTCGAGAATGGTGACCACGCAGAGCCAACACCAAAAGGCCTCCAGGCGAGGCCGTATCCTCCGCACGAGGAAAAGGCGCCGTAGGTGAAGAGGTCGGCGAACCCCGAAGCGTAGTAGGGCGTATTTGTATATTGAAGGGCGGCATTCGTCGCTTTAGAAACCGCGTCAATGCGGCCGGAGACCCACCGGTCAAAATCATCCTCCGCAGCCAACCGGCCGATGTCGGGGGATGAATCGTCCCCGGCCTTCATCGAAAGGGACTGGCCCTTCTCGAGGCGGGCGGAGTTGTCTTTGTGAAGAACGGTGACATGGCCCTTCAAGGTTTGGACCGTGCTTCCGTCGTCATAATTATCCAGCCGGAAACTGCTCCGGCCGTTCGCCTCCACCGTGAAATCACCGCCGGTCACGCTGAAATAGTCGTCGCTCGCAGGATTGACGTAAAAAGAGGCACTGCCCTGGCGAAGCAGCAGGCGCGTGGTGCGCGCGCCGTCTTTCAACGAGAGGTCGTAAAACTCAAGCACCGTGTTTTCTTTGAGAAAGGCCATTGCGCCATTCTCGAATTCAACTTCCGCCCGCCCCTGGTCCGTGGCAAGGACGTACCCTTGGCGGATGGGCAGGTTCAGTTCGGCGGTTTCCCAAGCCGTCTTGGAGTCGGCCAGCGGGTCGCCATGCGAATCTCTGGTGAAGCGGACATCACCTTGAACGAGGCTCAAGCGGATGATGCGAGCATGGCTCGAATCCGCAGCGACAGGCGCAACTCCAGCCCACAGCGCACAGAACAAGATCAACAACAGGGAAGGGATCAACCTACGCGAAATCATGTTTACCCCCTCTCGGGGACGCTACCTGAATCTTAGACGCTGCGAAGAACCGGCAGGTTTCTTCCTGGTTCCCTAAGCCATAGTCTCGCCAGGAGATGGCCGCGTCAAGCACAGCCTCTGCAAGCGTGAGAATCGAACATCCAGACGAGTAGAACCCCCGCCGGATTCTGTTTGGTGATGGCGTAGATGCAAAATTTTGCGCCTTAGTTTCTTGACACCACGAAAATGAAACGTTAGTTTCAAGGGGGTAAAACGCCAGGATGCGCACGCGTTGCATCCCGCGGTCCATCATCCTTTCCAGGAAAAGGAAGTTTTGAATTTGGGTAGGTTCGCTCACGGCTGCGGAGCTACGCAGTCTCATAGCTGAGGGGGTGTTATGCGAGGCATTCATAAATTTATAGTTGCAGCGTTGTTGCTTTCGGGTGTCCTGGGCGGAATGCGCGCCTATGGCCAGGGCGGCGCGACTGGCGCCATCAGCGGCGTGGTCGCCGATACCGGTGGCGGTTCCGTCGCCGGCGCGGATGTGCAGATTATCGATACGCGCACAGAAGCGGTGGCGCGCAGGCTCACAACAGGATCCGATGGCTCCTTCGTCGCCACACTGCTGCCGCCGGGCACCTACTACGTGGTTGTAAATAAATCAGGCTTCTCTGAAGCCAAGGCCACGGGAATCGAAGTCCACATCACCGAAACCACGCGCATCATCATCACCCTCAAACCCGGCACGGTGTCCGAAAAAGTGGAAATCTCCGCGCAGGTCACCAGCGTCGAAACGACCAATGCCACGACCGGTCAGTCCATCGATTCTGTTACGATCCGCGACCTCCCTCTTGCGACCCAGAACTACCAGCAGCTTCTGACTCTTTCCACCGGCGCGCAAAGCGAGCTGAACGCCTCGGCGCAGCTCGGCCGCGGAAATGTGCGCATCATCGTGAATGGCCAGCGCGAGGACAACAATAACTACCTGATTGAAGGCATTAGCGCGACCGACTACAACGTGGCGCAGTCCACGAACGTGCCCCTGCCCAATCCGGACGTCATCCAGGAATTCAAAGTCCAGACCTCGCTCTATGACGCGAGCCAGGGCCGCAACGGCGGCGGCAACGTCAACGCCATTCTGAAATCGGGCACAAAGAATTTTCACGGCGATGTCTACGAATACTTCCGCAACGACATCCTCAACGCCAACGATTTCTTCCTCAACGCCGCCGGCCAGTCCAAGCCCTCGGTCAAACAGAACATCTTCGGAGGCAGCCAGGGCGGGCCCGTCGGCAAGGAAAAATACGGCTTTTTCTTCGTGAACTACCAAGGCACCCGCCAGCGCAGCGGTCTCTCTCCGGGCACTGCGATCAACAATCCTGGTTTTCCTATTCTGCCCGCCGACCGTTCAAACGCTTCTCTGCTCGCCACGTTTTTCCCGGGCGATACGACGGCAATCATTGACCCGGTCATTTCCAAACTGCTTAATTTCAAGAGCGATCAGTTTGGCGGCGACCCCAACGGCTTCCTGCTCCCCACGATTTTGGGGATGCCCGGCGTGTCCGGCTATCCAAGCACCGCCTCTCCGGTCGTCAACACAGGCGCGTTTATCCGGAGCAAGCCGGGAAAATACACCGACGACCAGTTCACCACCAACTGGGACCACGAATTCCGTGGCGGCCAGGACAAACTCTCCGCGCGCTTCTTCTTCTCCAATTCGGAATCGTTGCTTCCCTTCGGCGCCGGCGGCCTCCAGGCTTCCCTCGGGGGCACCCTCGCCAGCAGCATCGCCCCTACCGATCTCAACTTTCCTTACGACCTGCCGTTGAAGGGCCGGTTCTTCACTGTCAGCGAAACGCATCTCTTCTCGCCGACGCTGGTGAACGATTTCCGTTTCGGCTTTGTCCACATTAACTACAGCCTTGTCAACATACCGCCCGTCACCGCCGACAATCTCGGAATTCTCCGGCCTACGAATAAGGTCACCCAGTCCATCTATAAATTCACCCTGGCTAGCTCGGGCTTCCAGATCGGGCCGACCCCGCCTGCCGACCAGTTTCAGACGCAGAACAACTACAACTTCGTGGACACGGTGAGCTGGGTCAAGGGTGCGCACGTCTTCCGGTTTGGTGGTGAATTCACCCGCGTGAACCTCGATAAACTCTTCCCGCAAGTTTTCAACGGCCAGCTCTTCTTCACCAATACTCCTGCCGACCCGGCCAACAGCATCCCGGCGCGGACCGACTTCCAGAACTTCCTACTTGGCTCGCCGCAGTTCAGTTTCGGCGGCGGCGGCGTCTTCAACCACGAGTACCGGACCAATGATTTCGCATTTTTCGTCCAGGATGATTGGAAGGCACGCAAGAACCTGACCCTCAACCTGGGGCTTCGCGTCGAAGTCCTCGGCGCCTTCCATGACGACAAGTGCCACATCGGCAACCTCGATCCGGAACTAGCCAACAGCGGTCAGTATCCCTTCATCTACGGGAGTTGCGTGAAAGGTCTGAATGTTCCGGGTCTGAACGCGACCGGCAGCAATACGACCTACGGTAACGACTACACGACGGGCCTGGGGCCGCGCATCGGTTTCGCATGGGATGTTTTCGGACGCCAGACGACCACCATTCGCGGTGGTTATGGCATCTACTTCGCCCGCGAGGACGTAGGCACCGTGGACCAGCTCAGCTTCCAAGCTCCCTTTCTGCCGGTGGCGTTTGGAGGTGGCGGGCCGGGCAGCCTGTCCAATTTTTTCCTGACCGGCTTCAACGCGCTCCCCCAGGCGGGCGTACTCGACCCGAATTTCATCCCCTGCCTCGGCGTTTTCCAAGGTTTCCCTGGCGGCGACACAACCCAATTCCCGAACTATGGCTGTGCGAGCAATAGTCCCGGCGTCATTCCGTCACAATTCCTCTTTGGGTTGACCGTGCCGCGGAAATTTATAGCGCCGAACACCCAGCAGTGGAACCTGACCGTGCAGCGCGCCCTCGGAAAAAACTGGGTACTTGAAGTCGGCTATGTCGGCGCACACACCGTCCATTTGCGCGAAACACGCACGAGCATTCAGGCGCGTCTCGCCACTCCGCAGAATCCTGTGGTCTATTCCGGAATCAATTGCGATGGAACCACCACCGGCTCGAAGCCCTCGTGCTCCATCACCAACAACACCGTCCTGAATGGCGCGGCGCGCTCGAACAACCTGGGCATCAATGGCTACGGCGGCTTCCAGCTCTTCGCCGACGACGCTTATTCGCACTATCATTCGCTCCAGTTAACCCTCACCCGCCGCTGGGCCGCCGGTTATTTCCAGGGCGCCTATACCTGGTCGAAATCCACCGACGCCACGTCGAGCGGCAACACCGCTCTCAATACCGCGTTCAACGACGAGTCCGATCTGAAAAACTCCCGCGGCCTTTCCGACTTCGACCGCAAGCATCGGCTCTCGGTCAGCTACAGATATGACCTGCCTTTCTTCAAGGACGCCACCGGTGCCAAGGGCCTTCTCCTCAGGGGCTGGGCCGTCAGCGGCATCACCATCTTCCAGTCCGGTTCGCCGTTCTCCGTGACCGATTCCACGGCCGGAACCGCGTTCCTCGGCCCTGGCTTGGCCGCTCTGACTCTCGGCGGCACGCTTGCGTCGGGCGGTTCCATCGGTGCCGGTCTAACCGGCGGTAGCACCCACGACCGCGTAAACAACGGCTACCTGAAGCCGGCTAACTTCACCACTGCGCCGCCGGCCGATCAGGCGGGGTGCCTCCTGAATGCCAATGCCTGCACAACGGCTTTTGGCAACCTTGGTCGCAACATCTACCGCGGGCCGTACCAGCAGAATTGGGACTTCTCGCTGATCAAGAATTTTCAGATCAATGAGCACCACCAAGTCCGCTTTACAACCGACTTCTTCAACATTTGGAACCACGCCAATTTCGCCAATCCGTCTATCAATGACGTGGTGGCCATCCCGCGCGATCCGATCACGGGACAGCCTTTGCCCGGCGGGCCCTTTGGCAGAATCTTCTCTACGGTCGGCAACCCGCGTCTCATCCAGCTCTCGCTGCGCTACGCGTTCTAACGGAGGGAATGTTAACTCTGGATGGTTAGGGCACTCGCATCCACGTGTGCCCCAAATTTCCTCTGACTCCATTTTGGTTTTGCACCCATCTCCGGCAAGACGCCGCTGCCTGCAACGAAGTGATAAGATTCTGCCGCGGACAAGACTATGACTCGAATTGCATCGCGCGTTTCTCAATTGACTGGCGAAGGCGCGCTGGCGGTTTTTTCGCGCGCGAAAGAACTTGAGCGGCAGGGTCGCTCCATCATTCACCTGGAACTGGGCGAGCCGGATTTTCATGCTGCCGCGCCGGTCGTCGATGCGGTGCGCGCCGCCGTAGCAGCTGGGAGAGATCGCTATTGTTCCACGCGCGGCGTGCCGGCATTGCGCGAAGCCATTGCGGAGTACTTGAAACGCACGCGCCGGCTCGACGTTGCCGCCGAGCAGGTTTTGGTCGCCCCTGGCTGCAAGATGGCGCTTTCCCTGGCGATGATGGCGCTGATCGAGCCGGGCGATGAAGTGCTTTACCCCGATCCGGGTTTTCCAATTTATCCGTCGTTTACTCGCGGGCTGGGTGCGATCGCCGTTCCCTTTGGCCTGGAAGAAAAAAACAAATTCCAGCCGGACATTAACGAAATTGCGCAAAAGATTTCGTCTCGTACGGGCATGATCATTTTCAATTCGCCGAATAATCCGACCGGCACGGTTTTCAGCAACGCCGCGCTCGAGGGAATTACGAAACTTGCTGTGAAGCACGACCTCTGGGTTCTTTCCGACGAAATTTATGCGCGAATCTTGTTCGGCGGCGAATACCAATCCATTTCGGTGCTGCCCGGCATGGTGGATCGCACCGTCATCATCGATGGCTTTTCCAAGAGCTTCGCGATGACCGGATGGCGCCTGGGATATGCGGTGGCACCCGTGCGCGTGATCGATGCGATGGACCTGCTGGTGCTGAACACTTTCACTTGCACGGCGGAATTCACGCAGGTGGCGGCCATTGAAGCCTTGCGCGATTCCACGAATGCCGTGGAAGCCATGGTGACCGAATACCGCAAACGGCGCGACCAATTCGTCGCCGGTCTCGCAGGCATTCCCGGATTTCGCTGCCAGGCGCCAGACGGCGCGTTCTACGCGTGGGTGAACACTGAAGATACGGGAATTTCCGCCGAAGAGCTGCAGAAGTTGCTGCTCGAAGAAGCCGGGGTCGCCGGAATCGCCGGGGCAGCGTTTGGCGCGGGCGGCAAAAATTATTTGCGCTTCTCGCTCGTGAGCGCGCGAAATCTGCTGGAAGAAGCGCTGGAGCGCATGCAGCGCGTCTCCGTGCACTGGCGCGCGGCGGTTTCGCGCTAGTCTCGACGCCGCCGATTTTTTGGGGGCGGTGCTCCGCGCGTTTCGCAATTCTTCGGTGGTTGCGAAGCAAACAAGCGGTCGTGAGGCATCGGGAAAAATGAAACATTTATTTCACTTTGGCGCGGCCCTGCTCTTCGGATTCGCGTGCGCAACGACGGCGCAAGCGCAGGCGAGGCCGCTGCCCGGGGCGGATCTCCAAAAAACGTACGACAGACTGCTGAAGCAGATCGACCGCATCCCCATCTACGACAATCATTCTCACGCGACGTTTCCCGATGATTCCGACATGGACGCCATGGCTTCGCCACCCGGGGAAAGCACCGTGCTGCGCCTTCGCGATACGAATCCCGAATTTGTGGCCGCAGCGAAAGCGCTCTTCGGATACCCCTTTGACGATTTCAAGCCCGAACACGCGAAGTGGCTGATCGACAAGAAAAAGGCCGCGGAAGCCGCAGGCGGCACGGCGTACTGGAACAGCATCCTCGACAAAATGAACATCGAAACGTGCCTTGCGAATCGAGTGGCTTTAGCCCCGTACCTGGACCCGAAACGATTTCACTGGGTATTTTTCGTCGATTCGTTCCTGTTTCCTTTCGACAATCACGAGCAGGCCGCAAGAAATGGCGACATGGGCGTGTATATCCCGCTGCAGGAAAAAGTGCTGCAGCGTTACATGAAGCAAGAATCCGTGAACGGTCTGCCAGCCGACCTGGCAGGATACGAAGCATTCGTCCGCCGAACACTCGCCGAGAATCAAAAAAAGGGCGGCGTGGCCATGAAATTCGAGGCCGCCTATTTCCGTTCGCTGCACTTCGCGGATCTGCCGCGCGAGAAGGCGGAAGCGATTTACTCCAAGTATCATGCTAGCGGCGTTCCCACTGCGGAAGAATACCGCCTGTTTCAGGATTACATCTTCCGCGTGCTGATCGATCAAGCTGGAAAACTGAAACTCCCGGTTCATTTTCACAGCGCGGTCGGCATCGGCGACTATTTCAGCTTGCGTAACGGCAATCCGCTCAATCTCGAAAACGTTTTGCGCGACCCGCGGTACAGCAACGTGAAATTCGTGCTGATCCACGGTGGCTATCCCTACACGCTGGACATGATCTGGCTGACGGCCGCGAAAAACGTGTACACCGACTCCTCCCTGATGGGCTATTACGTTTATCCATCGGAGTTAAAAAACATCCTCAAACAGTGGATTTCGCTGTATCCCGAAAAAATTATGTTCGCCTCGGACGCGTTTCCGTTCAACGATGCGGTCGGCGCGGAAGAAACGTTCTGGCTGGCGGTTCGTTCCGCGCGGACGGCGGCGGCCGCGGCGCTGGCGGAACTCGTCGCCGAAGGCGCTTTCACGGAAGAGAAGGCCATCGAACTGGCGCGCTTGTACCTGCACGACAACGCCGCGAAATTGTATGGAGACATGAAATGAGCAACCCAGCCCAATCGAAACACATCGCCTGGAAAAACGTGGAGCGCGAGAAATTGAATCCGCTCATTGACCGCGAGATGGTGGTCGGCGGCAAAATCATGCTGGCGCGCGTGCTGATGAAGAAGGGCGCGCACGTGCCTTTGCATCACCACCACAACGAACAAGTGACGTACATCCTGGAGGGCGCGCTGAAATTCGCGATCGACGGCAAGGAAATCGTGGTGCGCGCCGGCGAGGTGCTGTGCATCCCGTCGATGATGCCCCACGAAGCCTGGGCGCTCGAAGATACCGTGGACCTCGACGTCTTCGACCCGCCGCGCGAAGACTGGCTGAACAAAACAGACGACTACCTGCGGCACGGCCGCTAACTCCGTCTCCGAAGTCGTTCCAACTTCGCCGGGTTCCCGGCGTGAGGGTCGAGTTCCAGAATGGGAATTGTTGGTACACACCCGGCAGTTTTCGTAAGAGTGGCAAGCAAAGGACTTACAGGATACGGAACTTGGAAGAGTGCGCAGCGCATAGAAAACAAGGGATTTGCAAATGAGCTTTTTACACGGAAAAGTGCGCCGAGAAACAAGAATCGCAAAAAAGGGGTACGACACCCGGCAGTTTTCACAAATACGCATTCTATAGGGATTACGAGCGTCACGGTTTGTAAATGCGGATTCTAAAAGAGTTGCGGTAACGGGTTTTTGGTCACGTGACGGAAAGGGAGTAGACGCGGCGCGGCGGGAGCTAGCGAAGTCGATCGGCGAAAGATTTTGATTGGCAAACACAAACAAGAATAGCACACAAGTACACTGCGTGTCAATTACTTTATGCATATCATTCGAACGGGCCCGTAAAGCGTTGAACGGTTGAGAGTTGGACGAATTAGGATAGCGCGGGAAGAAACGACGACTCTATCTCCATCACGAGCATTTGAGCACTTCGTCTCTGGAGCAGCCCAGCGAAGAGAGTGGTGCCGGCCATTTTCTCCTCTATCCCGCTCGGCGCGAAAGAAGATAGACAAAGGGCCTCGGGGTTGTTTACCGTAGCGAGGTGGCTATTCCCAGGCGTGGGGCCAGCCCTCTGAGGGGAGCAACATCATGAGGATTTTTGCAACGGCGTTGCTGGTGCTTGGATGCGTGTGTGTGGCGCAGGCACAGGAGCCTGCGGCCCCGGATGCGAATGACAAGGCAAATATGCTGCCGGGCCTTGTGGCGAGTTCAACTCCCAAGGTGTATTTCGTCAATTCGTTTGCCGCCAGCGGCGCGCCTGTTTTTCCCGTAACGAAGCCGATGACCACCTTCGATGCACCCGCCGTTGCTACCTCGCTCGCTCTGCCGTTCGACGCTGCGGACCCGGGTGCTCCTGCGCCCAAGCCGAAGTTCCTGTACTCCCGGGACGATATTGTCCGTTGGGAGTTGGGCTTGGGATTCAACTGGATCCGGTTTCGCTCGTCCATCTTCAACGCCAACGCCGTGGGCCTGAAAACATCCGTGACGTATTACACGAACGACTGGTTTGGCATTGAAGGAAACCTCTCGGCCGCCTGGGGCCCGGACGTTTTTCCCCGCCAACGCGCGAAGCTGCTGGTCTACGGCGGGGGGCCAAAGATTACCTGGCGGCGATACAAGCGGTGGGATCCCTGGCTGCACGGCATCTTCGGCGGAGCTCACGAGCAGCCGCAAACGACAGGGAACAGCAAGAGCACCTACAGTATCCAACTGGGAGGCGGCGCCGATTACAACTTTAACTATCGACTTTCGGGCCGCCTCGAAGGCAACTACGTCCGGACCGGCTTTTTTGGCCAGAGCCAGAACAACTTCCAGCTTGGTGCTGGAGTTGTCCTGCATTTCTAGAACAAGCCTTTCGAAGCACCACGGGATTTCCTGGCATCCACGCGGAAGCCCGTCACCAGATCTTACAAGCCTGCTCGCGAACCGTGTGGCGTCGCCCTTCTTGCAGCCGAAGGCTTGCACGAAGATGGCCAGGTTGGAGAGCGGAAGTTGATACATCCGGCCTGCGCGAAAATGCAGGCTGGAAATCATCGGAGAACCGTCCCGTAAAAAACGCCTTTGCCGCCGCGCAGATCGCGGCCATAGGAGAGAAGAACAGTCACGCTGCCAAGGACTTGCACCTTACATTGAATGCCGGAATCCCAGAGCCAGTGCTGCGAACCGAAGAGGCTTGAGGAGTCCGCAACGGCGCCGCTGTCGAGAAATGGTCCAAGCTTCAGAGTGAAGAAGCCGTTTCGGTAGATATTCTTGTCCATTTCCCAATTCGCGAGGAAGTATCGCCGACCGAGCGGGGCAGCACCTTTTCGACCGTCGCTGGTGCCGGCGTGTCCGCGAAGCCAGAGGTCGTTGTCGCGCTCGATGCCCAACTGGAAGAGTTCATCGATCGTGACTTTGCCCGCGGTTCCACCAGCGCGAATTCGCGTCTGTATCTCGTAGTCATCGCCTTGTGCTTTAGGAATCCAGTGTGCGAGGAGCGAGCCGCGCAGCGAAGCAAACGGGCCGAGACCGTTGGTAAATTCGCGGCCTGCCCGCAATTCGGCAGAGGTATCCAGCGTGAAGCGGCGCTCTGGGACGCGCAGCAGAGAACGGCCGGCGCCAAGCCATCCGGCAAGAGAAGTGGTTGCGGTAAAAAATGGCCGCTCCGAGGACGAAAGCGGCCCAAGTAGATTTCGAAAGTTGCGACGGACAACCTCCGCGCCCCCGCTCCAACTCCATCTGCCGTTCACGACGGAACGAAATTCCGCGCCGACAGCCACGCGGCGAAGGTTCAAGTCACTCAGTGGTGTGCCCGCGCCGAAGAAAGTTCGCGTCAGGTTCCAGTTTTCATTGCGTGCATCGGCGTAAAGCCGCAAGCGCAGGCTCGGGTCACCGTAGACGGGCAGGGAAACGGCGAGTGAGACGCGGCGCTTCTCCGAATCCCATCGCGCGAGTGAAGTTACATTCACCGCATCATGGCCGAGATTGTAAAACTCCGGGTAGACCGTGGCGTAAGGCACTCCGCTTAAGAGCGATACGATGCCCTCCACCTTCGAATCGCCCCAGCCGTTTCTCTCTGCGAGATGCAGCGTCGCGTCGTAATTCCCGGAGTCTGTTGGTGTGAGTTCCATTCGCCGGCTAGAAAAGATGCCGAGAAGGTCCAATCGCGATTCCGTGGTGAGAAGCGCGTCTCCGGTCAGGACTTGAGGAGCATTGAAGGCGAGGGCGCGCTTGCTGAGAGATTCTCTCAGATGCAGTGATGGCTCAAACGCAACGCTTCGCAGCCGCGGCTTGTCTTCAGGATTCCAGTATTTGAGCGCGGCTTCCAGGTTGCCTTCGAGAAAGTATATGGTTGCGAGAAATTCGCGCGCGTACGCGTCTTGCGGGTTGAGCCGAAGCGCTGCGTGCAGGCGGTCCTTCGCAGCGCGAAAATCCTTCTGCTTGTAGGCGATGCCGGCCAGTTCAACGAGAAAGCGCGGATCCCCCGGCGCTTTGCCGAAGCCTGATTCGAATGACTGTTTCGCCTCGCTCCATTTTTCCTGACGGGCAAGTGCCAAGCCCATGACCAAGTCGAGATCCGGCGATTGATCCGCGGGACCACGCGCTAGATTCGCTGCTTCTTCCCAGTTCCCTGCATCGAACGCTTTTTGTGCCGCGGCCAGACGGCCTTGTTCAGAGGGTTGATCCTGGGCGAAGCCGGACAAACCCAGAATCAATACGGCAGCCAGGAAAAGGATCACGCGGCCTTTTGGGGTACCGCCAGCAGCATCCAATTGCGGTTCGGCCGCCATTCTTTTTCAAACTCCGCGCGTTCGGTACGGAGAAGTTTGCCACGCGCCGGATCGTTCATGAAAACTGCTCCGCTCTGCCAGTCGATTCCCGTGATCACGACGTAATGCAGAGGAGCTTTGACGCTGCCCGGTTGCAGGCTTACAATCAGCGGCCGACCCTGCTTCAGTTGCTCTTCAAGGTCTTTCCACTCTCCATCGAGAAGAAAAACGCGGAAGCCCAACTCTTTCAGATAGCCTTCCATGTCGGAAGCATAGATCCCGCGGGCTTTCGGCGAATATAGCTGTTTTTGAATGAGGGCGGCATCGGCCCGCCGCTGATCCATCCGCACGCCATGAGCACTCCAGTATTGCAGAAGCATAGAGATCGCGGCAGAGCCGCAGCCGTCCTCGCTCTGTTTAACGAACGGCACATCGAGCCACACTCCTGCCTTTTCCTGGGGCGCCAGCTGAACGAAACGCCCCAGGAAGAGAAGCAGGAGCAAACCGGGAGCAGCCCTGTTCATGGTCGCAAGTTGCAGTTTCGAAGTGTAAGGATCAGCGAAGGGCCACAACCAAGACGATGATGCCGATGGAGATCACGATAATCCAGAGCAGATCTCGATCGGGTATGCGTCCGGCAGCGAAATCGCTCTGCGCCTGGCGGGACCGCTCGGCCAGCTTGGCAAGGTCTTCATCGCTCAATTGCCCGACGGCTTTATCCACCTTCTGGTAGTCGAGGTTGACGGATTTAAACGCTTTTTGACCGGCTTCGTTCGATTGACGCGTCTGGGCCGGCAGTGCGGCGTCTTTGTTCAGGTCGCTCAGAGAAACGACATGTTGCTTGTCTTGGGCCCGCGCCGGAATTTCCGCCGAAACAAACAAAGCGGCAATCGCCAGTATCGACACACACACCTTCACGCGAAAATGCATTCTTCCTCCTTTAGCTCGGCTGGGCGTAAGACTAGTTTACGAATTGCCGGGCTTCGTGACAAGAAGCTTCTCCAAAATCCCGGCAAGCAGATGCGCGCCACAGCCCATGCATCATTTCGCGGGCAACGGTTTCTGGTATTTGGAGAGGTCCACGGACTGCCAATCGCCTCGGATGATGTCCGCACGAATCTGCGCGGCGGTCTTCCCTTTGCGCAATTGCTCGTAGGCGTAGAAATCTTCGCTGATGCAGATGTTGCATCCCGCGCCGTGTTTGCTGGCAAAGCAATCGAGCAGGCTGCCATGCCCCTGGCTGCGGTCGCAGTGGCAGTAACACGGCTGCTGATAGAGAGTTTTTTTGATTCGCGCCGCAACCGTGTAAGCATTTTGCACGAAGGGATCGCTGAAGAAGTCCGGATTCAAAGTCGCGGGGAGCGCGGCGGGCGAAGCTTGATTGTGATAAGCGGGCACAGGTTCAGTGGTCCCGGACTGAGGCGTGCCCTGACCTGCCGGAGAACCGGAAGCCGCCCTTTCCGGCAGGACTGCGAACGCCAGGGCAAGGCCGCAAAGGGCTGCACTGCCCAGCAATCTTCTGCTTCGAAACATGGTTGCCTCCCCGTAGTACACGGATCGCAAATTCTTCGTTTCCTGGTCTACTTTACGGTGGTGGAGTGCAAATTTCCACCCTGCTCCAATTTCGTTGCTTTCGAATGCAACGATTAAGGCAGCCGCACGACGGCAATCCGAACGGCAGCAAGTTTTGTCACGTCCATAATTTTGTCGCCGTTCAGATTGTCAATCTGGCTGTTCGCGATGAAATAGAAATCATTGCCGCGGAGCGCTCCCGTGGTGGGAAGTGCGGTGAACTGCGTGCGATTCTCCAGTACCGTCGCTTGCGTCACGCGATTGCCGTCTTTCGAAAGCTTGAATGCAGCCACACGCGGCGAGCCCATGCCGTTCTGCACGGCAATCAAGCTGCCGTTGTGCCAATAGAGCCCGTCGGCCCCCGCAATGGTATTGCGCGGGCCGGGGTCAACGTCCCGGCTGCTATTGTCGGCCAGATCGATTTTCACAACGCCGACGCCATCGGCAACATACAGTGAACGATCGTCGTCCGCTAGGGCGATGCCATTGGGATAGAGAAGCACTCGATAGACGGGCAGAGGAGTGAACGCGTGCGATTGAGGATCAAAGCGAAACACCTGGTTGCCTAAGCTGTCCGTGGTAATCACTTCGCCATTCTTGCGCACCACGAGATCATTGAAACCGCGCTTCGCGTTGTCTTTCGGCGCGTAACGGTCCAATAACTTGCCCGCGGAATCGAAATGCACGAGATCGGTCCGGCCTGCATCTTCGAAAGTATCGGCCCACACCGTCCCGTCCGCAGGGTCAAGCCGGATTCCCAGCACTGGCAAAAGACCGTAGCGATCCGCGGGTACAAAATCTGCAACTCTTCCCTCGGAATCAATCTTTACGATCTTTTTCCGATTCAGACTGCTCAGGTAGAAAAGATTGCGCTTTGCGTCGTAGGCCAACCCTTCGGGGATGAGATCCTTTTCCTCGGTGACAAACGCGAGCCGGGCCCGAGCAACCGCCGGGAAGTCTCGGCGCACGGCAGCGACTAAATCGTCGAATTCCTTTGTGCCCTTCAGCCCAAGAAAGGACGGAGAGCCGGAGGGGTCAAACCCTTCCCGCAGCTTCAAACACTCGTTTAGCAACTCAAGAGCCTCTCGCGTTTCTCCCAAGTGTTGTTTGGCAGTGGACAGAAAATAGAGGACCGCGCCGCGGTCCGGCACGATCGTCTTCAGTTTCTCTACGACGGCAATTTGCTCGCGGACGTCGGCAGCATCAGCCGGCTCCGCCAGCACGCCCTTGATTTGCTCCTTTTCCTTTTCTTGTGAGTACGCGGTTGGCGAAAGACTCCGGAGAGCTACGACCAAACATGACGTAAGGAAGAGGGACCGCTGAATGTGTTTCATCACGCCCGTTTAGACGCTCGAAAAACCATTTCGCGCGCGACCGTAGAGCTTAGGACACGAACACAGCCGCGGTCGTATTTTGCGCCGGTGGCCGCGGGGACACGGAAGAGTTGGTTCCTTGATGCTTTGCCCGGAGGTGCCGCTGCACGCGCCTGCCCCAGCTCCGCACAAATGAAAAATTGAGCGCGCCCCCAATGGCCGAACTGGCCAGCGGAATCAGGCGGCCGGCCCACTTCTCCGCAGCCTCCGCCCCGATTTTCGCGGCGAAGCGCCCCACGATGCGCGGAACCAGTTTCTCCAGGATTTGTTTTTCAGCAAGATCTTTTCCGTAGTCAATCCCGGCGGCTGCGGCCGCCGCTTTCCACATTTCCATCCGCTGATCACGCCCGTGCGTCTCGAATCCGTAAAGCAGAGAGAGCCGCTGGATCAGCCGCAGGGTGATCACCGTCAGAATACCGGCGTCCGGCAAAAACGTGATCATTCCACCCAGGCCGAATCCCGCGCCCTCGGCAAAAGCCAGCCGCTCGGCGTCACCAATCAGCTGCTTGGCGATGGCATCCAGGCGCTCCACCGGAACGTCCTTCATGCGCGAAAAGTTAGGCACCCATAGTCCATGCTTGTCGGAGAGTTCGCGCCGGAAGTCTTCCGGGTCAATTTCGATTGAGCGGAGTCCGCGCAAGACGCCAAACCTCAAGAACCGCCCGACGGTGCGGGCCGCCAGCGAGCCCCCGCGCGAGTTATATAACCTAGGCATGCCTACAATCATCCTACGGCGGTTGGAACTGGCTGGCAACCACGGCGTTGCAAGGACTGTCTAATCTGCCGCTGGCTGTTGGACCAGGGAGGGGGGAGTTACCCGGAACGCGGCAAGATACCGTCAGTCCTACTTGACGCGGACAAGTTTTTGAGTAAACTGCATTTTTCTCCATGGCCACGATGCCACAATTCGTTCCGGTCGAAGTCGTCAACGATTTTGACTTTCCGCAGCGGGAAGCCGCTTTTTTCTACGGCCTGTTCCTGCGCGGCCATTCCCCGGAGCAATTGCGCAGGGATATCGAAGTTCCCCCCGCGGTCCTGGCCAAATGGCACCGCGATGCGGAGCGCGACCCACAGTTGCGCGACATCTTCTCCCGCATGGCCGACTACCGCCGCCATGTGCTCGCCATTTTCGATTCCCTGGTAGGCTCAGACGGCCTTCCCAAACGCGTTCAGTAGTTTTCGCAACTCTTGATCTCCTTGCCAGAACTTCCTTGCAATCCCCTGTACTTTCGTTCAGGCCAAAAACTGTCAGGCAACCAAACTAGTCAGCGCATGTTCTAACCCGATTCGGGGGACAAGTGTCACAAAATGAAGGGGATTCCTCGATTGACGGGAGCTTGTCCGGGGGTTAGAATCGCAACGTCCTAGATCTTGAGGTGTATTCATGTCACGGGTAGCACGTACCCTATTGGCTTCTGCTTTTTCAATTTTCATCGCGCTTCCATCGAGCGGGGCACAACAGGGACCAGATCCCGCGGCTGCTCCAACACCGCAAAAGCTGACCAAAGACACGAAAAAGAAGATGAGGAGGACTCTCAAGGAGCTGGATAGCTCTTACAGGCAATGGCTCAGCGAGGACGTCACCTATATCATCTCGCCGGATGAGCGCAACGCTTTCCTTCAATTGGATACGAACGAAGAGCGCGAGCAGTTCATCGAACAATTCTGGCTCCGGCGCAGCAGTAACCCCGATCTGCCGGAAAATGATTTCAAAGAAGAGCACTACCGCCGCATTGCTTACGCCAACGAGCATTTTGCCTCCGGTGTTCCTGGATGGAAGACGGATCGCGGCCGTATGTACATCATGTGGGGCCCCGCCGACGAAGTGGAATCCCACCCGACCGGCGGCACCTATGACCGGCCGATGGAAGAAGGCGGAGGTTCAACGACTACCTACCCGTGGGAAACCTGGCGCTGGCGCTATCTGGAAGATATCGGCGAAAACATCATCATCGAATTCGTGGATCCCAGCGGCTCTGGTGAATATCACATGACCATGGACCCCGGGGAAAAGGATGCGCTCTTGCACGTGCCCGGCGCGGGGCTGAGCCAGATGGAATCGATAGGGATGGCGTCGAAGGCGGATCGATTTTCGCGCTCCGATGGCATGACTACGCCGAGAGCCATGGGTGGCACG
>QHYE01000030.1 GCA_003224055.1 Acidobacteriota bacterium
TCGGCTCGTACGACTGACGACATCGCGAGGGCCATCGCTAAGCCAGGTATGAGTACACAAAATCTTTTCACTAGTCGCATTTCCTGTCTCCTCTCCGAGAGCAATGGGGGAACCCACCAGATTAGGGCAAAGTCAACGAGGGCGTCCGAGTGAAGGAAAGCACCAGGTAGGAAGGCCCACAGCGCCGTACCTAGTCGCTCTCCCAGTTTGCAAATGGACCATACGCTGTAATTGAAGCGAAGTAAAGTTATTATTGGATAACTACCCGGTCTACTCGTATCTCAGGGCCACCAGGGGATCGACACGCATCGCCCGGCGTGCCGGGATGTAACATGCGGCGAGGGCCACAAAGGTTAGCAGTAGCGCGACGGCAATCATCGTTAGGGGATCGTTGGCGTGGACGTCGTAGAGCATGGAGGTCAGATAACGCGTTACGCCCAGGGCCACGCCGATGCCTGCGGCGGCTCCGACTATCGCCAGCACAATTCCTTGCCGTAAGACCAGCTTCAGGACACTTCCCGGATGCGCGCCGAGGGCCATGCGAATTCCGATCTCCCGTGTGCGCCGCGAAACTTCGTACGAAAGCAGCCCGTACAATCCCACGCACGCCAGGATCAACGCGAGCAAAGCAAAGAAGCTGGATAGACGGGCGACCAGTCGCTCCTGAAACAGCAACCGGTCGATTTGCTCCGATTCAGTTTTGACGTCAAAGAGCGGCAGATTGGTATTCACTTTTGCCACTGCTTCGCGTATCGCGGGAAGAATAGCCTGCGGATCGGCCGCGGTGCGCAATTCAAATGACGCTCCGCCAAAGCTCTGCGGCATGTACATCATGGAGTGAATCTCCCGCCGCAAACTGTTGTATTTCGCATCGCGGACGACGCCGATGATTTCGTAGCCGGGACTCGCCGGGCCGTCCGGACCTGCTGCCGATTCGCCGAACTGTTTCCCGAGCGGGTTCTCCTTACCGAGATATTTCTCGACGAAGGCCTGATTCACGATCACCGCAGTCGGTGCCGAAGTCGGAGTGGCCCCGCTGTTCGAGGCGGAAAGCTTGAAATCAGACGCGCTGAATCCGCGGCCGGCAAGAAGTGGGATGCGCAAGGTCTCGAAGAAATTCGGGCCGACGCCAAGTACGTCTGCTTCGGAGTTTTGGTCCTGTGGCGTGCCAGGCCAATGGAACATGGTGACCATCAGCCCGTCACTCAGCAGCGGCACCATCGAGTAGCTCGCGGACTTCACTCCGGGGATTTCCGAAAGCCGTCCCTGCAAGTCGCGATAAAAGGCGTCCATTTGCGGGCCTTTGTAACCGATCAGCGTCGGGTCGATTCCGAAAATCAAGATGTTGTGCGCATCGAATCCAACATCGATACTGCGCAGATTCTGCAGGGTGCGCACCAGAAGTCCTGCACCCACGAGGACAACGATCGCCAACGCGACCTGCGCCACCACCAGTGCATTGCCGATGCTGAACCATTTTCCACCGGCATGGCCCGAACTCGTGGAGCTTCCCTCGCCTTCCTTGAGCGCCGGGGTCAAATCGACGCGCGCGCCGCGAAAAGCCGGCGCGATGCCGAAAAGGATTGCGGTGAGCAGCGAAACGGCGACAGTGAATCCGAGGACGCGCAAGTCGACACCCGTGGCGAATCCCAGAGGACGTGCCTGATTGCTGGACACAAACGAAATGATCGCGTGAGCTCCCCAGTAGGCAAGCAGAATCCCCAGCGCGCCGCCCAGCACCGAGAGCATTACGCTTTCCGTCAAAAGCTGGCGCACCACCCGTGCGCGGCCCGCGCCCAACGCCAATCGCACGGCCATTTCCTTTTGCCGCGCGGCGGCCCGGGCGAGCATCAGCCCCGCCACGTTGGCGCAAGCAATCAGCAAAATGATGCCGACAGCGAGCATCAGTACGTACAGGGGATTGGAGTATTGACTTCGGGCACCGGTCAGGCCCGTTTGCGCCTGTACCAGTGTTACGTTGGGATTATCGTCTGGCTTGGATAGGGTCTGCGGGCCGCTATCGATTTCGGAGTTGTGTGGGCCGCCCGCAGGCGCTGCATGTTGCGGGGCGGGTGGGGTGACCGGCTTATTTCCCGTCGGTCGCCGCATCGGCCCGCCCCCACCGTAAGTCACTTGGCTGCGAACTGCGCCGCCCGCAGCCGGTGTTCCATGTCGCGGGCCACGCGTTCCTGCCATCTCGCCGCCGTGGAAAAGCGGGACGGATCCGTGAAGCATTTCATTGCGGAAGATGCCGCTCACCGCCGCTTGCGCCTGGGCGATCGGCGTTCCGGGTTTGAGCCGGCCGACAATCGTCAGCCACCAGTTACTCACATCGCCAGAACGGCTTTTATCGCGGGGATCGCCAATACGTTGTGCGTCGGAGAGCGGCAGCCAAACATCGTAATCGCTGCCCGGAGTGATTCCAGTGAATCGCTGTTCGGCTACGCCGATAATCGTGAACGGGACATTGTTCAGTTCAATCCTATGGCCGACTACGTCGGGAGCGGCGCCGAAGGCGCTCTGCCAGTAGCCATAGTTCAGCACAGCGACGGGTGCAGCGGACGGAGTGTCGTCCGCTGCGTCGAATAACCGGCCAGCGGCGGCTTTGAGACCCATCGAGTGGAAGAATTCCCCCGAAACGAGCTGGCCGTTGATAACCGTCGCAGGACCGTTCCCTGTCAAGTTCAACCTACCGGTGTTGGCAAAGGCCGCCGTCGCAGAAAAGACATTTACTTGCGCTATTTCGCGAAACATCGGTTCGGAGAACGAGCAGCCTGTGGGATTCGCAGCGCCGGGCCTCAAGTTCGTGGGGCAATCTCCCGAAGTCATGTAGCCGTGAATGTTTGGCGCGTTGCGCGCGCCCCACTTAAGCAGGACCAACTGCGAAGGATCTTCGACCGGCAGCGACCGCAGCATTACCGCGTCGACCAAGCTGAAAATAGCGGTGTTTGCGCCAATGCCTAGAGCCAGCGTGAGAATGGCCACCGCCGCAAAGCCTGGGGATTTCGCGAGCATACGCAGGCCATAGTGAATGTCCTGCCCGAGTTGCTCCAGCCAAACGAAACTCCACACCTCACGCGTCTCTTCCTTTACCCGTGTCACATTGCCGAACCTTCGTACAGCCGCATAACGCGCTTCCTCCGGCGACATCCCGCGCTCGATGTTGTCCTGCGTCTCCCTTTCGATATGGTCCCGAATGTCCTGATCGAGATCTTCCATCATTTGCTTGCGACGCCTCATGTTTCGCCCTCCAGTTACGCAGGTCGGAGAATCCGCGCGATCGCTCCTGCCAGCTTGTTCCACTTGTTGGTTTCAACCTCCAGTTGCTTGCGCCCCTTGGCCGTCAAACGGTAGAACTTAGCCCGGCGATTGTTCTCCGACGTGCCTTCCTCAACGGAAATCCATCGCCGCTTGATGAGCCGGTGCAGTGCCGGGTAAAGCGAGCCTTGTTCGACCTGCAACACGTCAGCGGAGTTGAATTCGATGGCCTTGGCGATGGCGTGGCCGTGCGCCGGGCCCAGCATCACCGTGCGGAGAATCAGCAGGTCCAGGGTGCCTTGCAGCAGCTCGATGCGCTCTTTTTGTTCTTTAGTAGACATCCTAGGGGAGAATAGACCGCTTCCAGTAGAATGTCAAGGTGAGTTGCCACACGACGAGTCCCGAATCGACGCCTGCTCGGAAGTTTTCGTGGGAGCCGACGTTTCGCCCCACGGTGAGACTTATGGTCGGGATCTCGGATACTACGCCTGGTCGAGCCACCCGGCTTCGGCCAGCCATCCTGCGTTGACCGCTATTCGGTCAGACAGACATTTGCTACGTGCCGCTCAGGCGCGGAGCGTATCGACTTTTTCCGTATCCTGTTAGAATCGAGTTCCATGGGCCAGCCGCAGTTCGTTCATCTGCACGTTCACACGGATTACAGCCTGCTCGACGGCGCCTGCGAAACCACCGAGCTCCTGGACGAAGCATCCCAGCAGAAAATGCCGGCAGTGGCCATCACCGATCACGGCAATCTCTTTGCCGCCGCGAATTTCTTTTATGAGGCCAGCAAGCGCGATGTGAAGCCGATCATCGGCTGTGAAGTTTATGTTGCCAAGGGCAGCCGGCACGACCGCGGCGAAAAGGCCAGCGGCGGTAACGGGCAGGATCGCGGCGACGCCGAACCCGGAATGCGCGGCAGCAATCATCTTGTGTTGCTGTGCGTATCGCTCGAGGGTTATCACAACCTGATCAAACTGGTGTCTGCCGGATTCCTCGAAGGCTTCTACTACAAACCGCGTATTGATTACGACCTTCTTTCGAAACATAGCAAGGGATTGATTGCGCTCTCCGCATGTTTGCGGGGGCCGGTAACGGAAGCGGTTGTGGACGAGAAGTACGACCTGGCACGTGAAAATGCGTATCGCTTGCGCGACGTTTTCGGGAAAGGGAATTTCTTTCTCGAGATTCAGGATCAGGGATTAGAGATCGAGAAGGGCGTCAACCGCGAACTCGTGCGGCTTTCGAAAGAGACCGGCATACCGCTCGTCGCCACCAACGATTGCCACTATCTCCATCACGACGATGCGCATGCCCAGGATGTGCTGCTCTGCATTCAGACCGGCAAGACCATGAGCGACGCGCATCGCATGAAATTTGCAACCGACCAGTTTTATTTCAAAACCGCAGCAGAAATGGACAAGGTATTCGGAGAAGTGCCGGAGGCGCTGAGCCGCACCGTGGAAATTGCATCGCGCTGCAACGTCAAGATTGAGCGCATCCCGAATCCTTTCCCGGAATTCAAAGTTCCGGAAGGGCATACCTCCGCAAGTTATTTTGAAAAGGTCGCGCGCGAGGGTTTCGCCACGCGCGTGCCGCAGCTCGAACGGCTCGCGAAACAAAATGCACTTGCAAATCCGCTCGTTGAGTACGAGCGGCGGCTCACTTTCGAAATCGAGATGATCAAAAAGATGCGCTATGAAGGCTACTTTTTGATCGTTTGGGATTTCATCCAATACGCGCGGGCACAGGACGTTCCCGTCGGGCCGGGCCGCGGCTCCGCGGCGGGGAGTCTGGTCAGCTACGCGCTGCGCATCACGGATGTGGACCCGCTGCAGTACAACCTGCTGTTCGAACGCTTCCTAAATCCAGAGCGCGTTTCCATGCCCGATATCGATATTGATTTCTGCATGCGGCGGCGCGGGGAATTAATCGAATACGTCACCCAGAAATATGGGCGGGAAAACGTCGCGCAGATTATTACGTTTGGGACCATGGCCGCGAAAGCCGCGGTGAAAGACGTTGGGCGCGCGATGGATATTCCATACGGTGAAGTGGACCGCATCGCGAAGCTGATCCCCACGACGCTGGGAATCGAGTTGAAAGATGCATTGGAGGACGCGCCGCAATTGAAGTCCGCGATTAATAGCGATGAACGGCTGAAGGATTTGATGGCGGTGGCGCTGCGGCTCGAAGGACTGGCGCGACATGCGTCTACGCATGCGGCTGGCGTCGTGATTTCCCCCAGGCCGCTCACTGACGTCGTGCCGCTGTACAAGACGAACCGCGACGAAATCACCACGCAGTACGACATGAATGCGCTGGAACGCGTCGGCCTTTTGAAGATGGATTTTCTCGGGCTGACCACGCTCACGGTTCTGCACGACGCCGTTCGAATGGCCGAACAGAACCGCGGGATCAAGCTGGACATCGACAATCTCGTGCTGGATGACGCCGAAGCTTACAAACTTTTCGCGCGCGGCGAAACCACCGCCATCTTCCAATTCGAATCACACGGCATGCGCGATATTCTTCGCCGCTACCAGCCCACCCGGATCGAGGATTTGACTGCTCTCAACGCTCTTTATCGTCCGGGCCCCATTCAGGGTGGGATGATCGATGACTTCATCAACCGCAAGCAAGGAAAAACGAAAGTCAGCTACGAGCTGCCGCAGCTCAAAGATATTTTGGAAGAGACGTACGGGGTCATTCTCTATCAAGAGCAAGTGATGCAGATCGCCAACCGGCTGGCGAGCTTTTCGCTCGGCGAAGCGGACATTCTGCGCAGGGCCATGGGCAAGAAGAAGAAAGAAGAGATGGCGGCACAGCGCGCGAAATTCATGACCGGTTGCGCGACGAACAAGATTCCAGAGAAAAAAGCCGAGCGCATCTTCAACTTGATGGAAGAATTTGCCGGGTACGGGTTCAACAAGTCCCACTCCTGCGCGTACGCTTTGCTGGCGTATCAGACGGCTTATCTGAAAACGCACTACCCCGTGGAATTCATGGCCGCGCTGCTGACTTCGGAAGCCGGCAACACCGAAAAAGTCGTGAAGTACATCAACGAAGCGCGCGGGATGAGCATCTCCATCCTGCCGCCGGATGTGAACGAGAGCGATTTGTATTTTACTCCCGTCGGCGAATCCATCCGGTTCGGCCTCGCTGCCATCAAGAACGTGGGCGAGAACACGGCGCGGGCCATTCGCGAGTCGCGGACGAGCCAGGGCGAATTCAAATCGCTTTACGATTTTTGCGAGCGCATCGAGTCCCGCTACCTGAACAAGCGCGTTTTCGAAAGTTTGATCCGATCCGGTGCAGTTGATTCGCTCGGGCCGCGAGAATCCATGCTGGCGTCGGTGGATGATGCCGTTGCCGCTCTACAGCGCGCATCGCGAACTCGCGAAAGCGGGCAGCACGGTTTATTTGGAACGGCAGCAGCGCCTGCACTTTCGCCATTCGAGTTGCGCGAAGCCGCTCCCTGGAGCGAAGAAGAACGCCTCGCGAGCGAATATGCGATGCTGGGTTTTTATGTTTCCGGCCACCCCCTGGCGAAGTATGCTTCGCGGCTGCAGGATTTGAAAACGATTTCGCTCGATTTGGTCGAGGAGCAGCGGAATGGAAAAGAAATCACGGTGGCGTCGCTCATCGTGGGGACGCGGCCGATGCGCTCGAAGAAGGGCGCGCGCTGGGCTATCTTCACGATCCAGGACATGACCGGCGTGCAGGAGATGCTGGCATTTCCAGAAAGCTTTGCCCGCCTGGAACAGGTGCTGAAGCCGGGGAATCCGCTGCTATTGAAAGTTCGCGTACAAGTGGAGGAGGCGGGCACGCGGCTCTCGCTGCAGGAGGCGCGACGATTGGACGAACTTCCAGAGAGAGCAACTGCCGACGAATTTCGCGTGCGGCTCGAGATGCAAGTGCTCAGCGAAGAAATTCTCGATCGCTTGAAAGAGGTGCTGGCGTCCTCTCCGGGGCCGTGCCCAGTAGTGTTTGAAATGTGCTCGGCGGATGGTTGCGTGGCGGTGCTGCAGGCGCAGCAACGCGTTAAGTCCACGCCGGAATTAACAGCGGCCGTGCGACAAATCTGCGGCGCTCGCTCGGTTGCGGCGGTGGCGGAATGAGCGCCAAAGAAAAAAACAAACGGGCAGCGACGCTTCCGGACCGCGAGAAGGAAATCGAACGGCTGGAAAAGGACGTGGAAGAGTTGCGGCATCTGGCGGGCGACGCGGATGCAAACGCGGAGCTGGAGCGCGTTCGCGGCCAGGTGGCAGAACTGCGGCGCGAGTTCTACACGCACCTGGGGCCGTGGCAACGCGCGCAAATCGCGCGGCACCAGCAGCGGCCGTACACGCTGGACTTTATCAATTTGCTTTTCACGAACTTTGTGGAACTGCACGGAGACCGCGGCTACGCGGACGACAAAGCCATTATTGCCGGCCTGGGAAAATTCCACGGCCGTCCGGTGGCGATCATCGGCCATCAGAAGGGGCGCGATACGAAACAGCGGCTGATCCGGAATTTTGGCCAGCCGAAGCCGGAGGGTTATCGGAAAGCGCTGCGCGTGATGCAGCTCGCGGCGAAGTTTAGCCGGCCCATTATTACGCTGATCGATACGCCGGGCGCGTATCCGGGAATTGACGCGGAAGAGCGCGGGCAGGGGGAAGCGATCGCGCGGAACTTGCGCGAGATGGCGCGGCTGCCGGTGCCGGTGATCGTGACGGTGACCGGGGAAGGCGGATCGGGAGGAGCGCTGGCGATTGCGGTGGGAGATCGCGTCAACATTTTGGAAAATAGTTTCTATTCGGTGATTTCGCCGGAAGGGTGCGCCTCGATCATCTGGCGCGACTCGACGAAAGCGGAGACCGCAGCGGTAGCCATGAAAATTACGGCCAAGGATTTGAAAGAGCTGGGAATTGTGGATGAGATCGTTCCAGAGCCGGAAGGCGGCGCACATACGGACCACGAAGGGGCGGCGCGGTTCCTGGACGAAGTGCTGGACCGGCAACTGGTGGCGCTGACGAATCAGCCGGTGCGGGATTTGGTTGATGCCCGGTACGAGAAATTTCGCAAAATGGGGCAGTTCTTCGATCTGTGGAATTGACAGTCGCGCCCCCTTCCTGATCGGATAGCAAGAGAGATCGTTCACTCCCGATGGTCGCTCAGGACAGACATGCTTCGTCGCATGTCTGGTTAACCATAATACCCCCCACCCCCCATGTTTTTTGTAAGTGCGGAATCTAAAGGACTTAGGAATCCTGTAAGTTCTTTGTCTGCAACACTTACGCGAGGTTTCATAAGTGTTGATTCTAAAGAAGATAGTGGGCAGTGAACAGTGGGTGGTGGACAGAGAACGCGTTTGAACGTTTGAAGGTTGAAATGTTGAAAAGAAAGAGGTTGAAAGTTCAAAGTTGAAAGTTGAAAGGGACCGGGCGGATCGACAAACGCCGGGGAGCGCAAGATCGGGGGTCACTCGGGGTAAAGAGGTAACGGACAAAGGGAGGCGCTCCTTTCTCCGCCGCGTTGAAAGGCAAGAGGAGTATAACGCGGAAGGTACTGGCTGTCAATGTTTATTTAGTGTGTAATTCGAATGGACTTGGAAATCATTGAAAGGGTGTGGTTTGCCGATTCGTAGATGCAAAACTCGCGCCCTGAAAACCGTGGGGTGCGGCACGTCGGGCCGTCCGCAGAAGAATCTTTAGAACTGGCGTGGAAGACTTATCGACGTAGCGAAAGATTCGTTTGCCCGCTGGAGCTACGCGCATATCAACCTGCAGAATCAATCTCGCGCTGTACGAGAAAATTCCAGAATTGTCAGTCCGTCAGGTCTGTCAACTATTTCGCGGCGGATGATCGCGCGGCCAGAAACAAAACGAGTGCCGAGAACAATAAAAACCCAAGCCCTGGGTCTGTGTCTATGAGTGGTTTATTCTCTAAGACAAACCAGGAGGTCAATGCGGATCCGGCGATAATGCGAAGGATGGCGACGTGAAACCACAAATTGCCAATCAGCACAATCACCACAAGTCCGAGCTTCCTAGTCCATCTGGTGAGTGTGTAAGACCTTTTTTGAGATAATCGGTTGTGAGCGAGCGAGCGAAATATGCAGAGCAGGACGAAGACAATTGCCAGATACAATTGATACCGTAACTCAGTCGCGAGTCCTGCGTCGAGGTTCTTTGCGCCAGTTAGAAATGTATATCCGCGAATCGACGCGGGTTCCATCCACGAAATGAACAGCGTGCCGAGTGCTGCGAGTGCCCAAACGCTGTCAGAGATGCGGCCCGGCATGCTCAGCGCTTGATAAAGTTTGAGTTCGATCTTATTTTTGACGGGCTTATCTAGAAGTGCTGAACTGTTTGCCAGCATGGAACGGATTGGTCCAGTGACTGGGCGCCCTACAGCGGCCTCAAGACTTTGTTCGTAGTAAAGCCATGTTCGATAGATCAGGTACGCGATTGCCATAGAAAAAAACCACAACACGCTGAGGTAATCAAAGAGTACGGACCTCATTTCATGGGACATCTCAATTCTATGGGCTGTTTCCAGGGAGAACGATGAATAGAGTGTCAGGCCGAGGAGAGTGTAAACGAATAAGGATTCCGGCTGAACTATGAGGGGCGGCCTGTAGACTAGGAATGGCTTCTTGTGGATAGTCTCTTCATGCAGAAGACCAACGCGATAGTTGGAGCGAATGCGAAGTAGTTCACGGCTTGGAACATCTGGGTTGTTAAATCCCAGCCAGCTTAGAACGATTGCATTCGCGCGTTGTCTTAATTGGAATACTATAATGGCTGAAGTGACTGCCACCATGACAAATGGCCAGAGGTCTCCAAGCGACAATCCATCGATGGAGATTGGTTCCAGCAAATAGGGTACATGAACCTTGACGAGGTATGCCGCCCTGGTTAGTTGTTGGCATTTCTTTTGTTCATGCTGCAATTCTAGGTAGAAATCAATCTGCTTGCCCGGTTCGACTTTCTGCCATTCTGGATGTCTCTGATCGGTCAGTGTCAGCAACACTTCTCCCAGGGTGCTGTTGAGCCGAATGGGCAGATCGGGTGGGAGACCCCACTTGGATATCAGATCTTTTGAAAGTTTCGAACACTCTTCTTGGATCGCAGGAATCTTTTCGTCACCGCCCTGAAGAGTTGCCCACAAACCCCAAGTCATCACCACAGCTACAAAGAGAAGGGCAATCTTACTTCGGAAGGGGATGGTGAACGACAGGAAGATTCGGAAATTATTTGCTTACGCGAATAATCACTATGAAGGTTTCGGGCCTGGGACGGTGAAACGCTTCGTGGAGTTGTGGAAGAAGAAGTAGGGACAGAAACTAGAAAGCAGAAATCAGAAACTAGAAGCTGTTTCAAAACTGGGTGCAAGCCCTGAATTCTGAGGTAGTTGGGTTGACGGAAATGCGAGATAAACAAGGTCAGCAGCGCCGCTGGAGGGCCGATGGCGCGATACGGTCGTCTGTTGACCGACGCCCAATGGGAGAAGGTCCGGCCCTTGCTTCCTCGTCCACGTTCGCGACGAAAAGTGCAGATGATGCGCCTTTTTAGGTCGTCCGATAAGCACAAGTTGCTGGTGACGCGGGCGAGGAGCAAGGCGCATTCGCGAATATAGGTGGCCATCTCCGCACGGCGTTCAACGGTCGCCTTGCGCAATGCAACCTGGCGGTGCATTTCAGCGCACGCCTCCTCCACGCTCCAGGTGAAGTGGTAGACACAGAGACCCACCGAATCGAGTTCCGCCGGTACAGGAAGCTTGCAACGGGGAATACAATCGCGATACTCGCCAGGCTTAGCCATCTACCCCCCTGCCCCATTTTTGTGCAACAGGGATGCCAATCCTCACTAGGGCCAGGGGTTAGGTCAACAATGAGGCTCCCCCTGGGAGTGCGCATCCAGGCGGCACGAGCCAGTCCTTCCGGTGACTCAAAAAAGAGGCCCACCATTGGTTCTTGTCACGAAACGATCGGGCCCTTTACCATATCCGTTCTAAGTCTTTAAGATGCAGGGTATTAGCCGCCGAAGTGTCGGCTATTTTGCGAATCCAGGCCAGGAGACTTTGCTCCATTCCGGGTGCGGTCGGCTTCCTCCTTTGCCCTTCTCATCACTTCAAATTAGAAGGCTGATGTGTGCTCTGCCATTCGAAGAGGCCTATCCGAGGTGCAATGTTCGCCAGAGGTTGGGAAACCTTCCCTGATCGAACGCTCCAGTACTTCTATAAGTTACCCACTAGTAGTCCTATGAGTTCCCAAAATGTGAAATGGAATTCCCGTACTGGCTTTTCACGTAATTAGGAGGCGATGACGATGAGGACGGAGGGATAGCAAGGAAGGGTCGCGGTCAAAACCAATCCGGTTGGCGAGGCCGGCGACGGCCAGGGAGAGCAGCAAGCCGATCGGGTATTCCATGGGATGTCTCGGGGGAGGAGTGTAGCGCGGGGAGTTAGAAACTAGAAATTGGAAACTAGAAGCAGAAACTAGAAAGCAGAAACTAGAAAGCAGAAATCAGAAACTAGAAGCTGTTTCAAAACTGGGTGCAAGCCCTGAATTCTGAGGTAGTTGGGTTGACGGAAATGCGAGATAAACAAGGTCAGCAGCGCCGCTGGAGGG
>QHYE01000031.1 GCA_003224055.1 Acidobacteriota bacterium
CCGCGCGGCTTGATCAAGCTGCATGCTCGAAACCCCCAAGTCGGCCAAGACCCCGTCCGCCGGCGGAATCCCCAACTCTTGCGCGACCTCCGCAATCCTCGAGAACGGCGACTGCACCAGCTTCACCGTCTCTCCGAAGCTCTTCAGCCGCTCCCGCGCCAGTTCCAACGCCTGTGCGTCCCGGTCCAGACTGATCAGTCGCCCGGAAGGGCGCCCGGACAACGTCCCGGAAGTGAGCCTTCTTGCGATCGCTTCCGAGTGCCCGCCCGCTCCCAGCGTTGCGTCGATGTACGTTCCGTCGGGCTTTACGCGCAACCATTCGAGCACCTCTTCCAACAGCACCGGCGTGTGCGGCGCAGCCAATCTTGCAAAACCTTAAATTCCCAGGTCTTCCAAAGCCCTGTCGTCTTCTTCCGTGTACGGCGAATTCTTCATCTCATCCAGCACGCGAGTGTGGTTCATCACCTCGAGGTAATCGAGGTTGCCGAAAACGTCCACCTCGCCCTTCATCTGCGCTGATTCCCGCAACACCGCAGGCACCAGCACTCTTCCTTGCCCATCCAGCTCCACCGTCTGCCCGTAGTAACTCGTTCTCATCAGAAATTTTCTCTTCGCCCGGTTTTGGCTGGACACTTTCGCCAGCTTGTTTTCAATTTCCGACCAAACCTTCATCGGGTAAATCCGCGCCGACTCTCCCGTCGGACTGGTGATGTAAAAATGGCTCCCGTACTCCTTCAAAGCGTCCAGAAACACGGCGGGTATCTTCAATCGGCCCTTCTCGTCCACCTTCGCCGGACAATTGCCCCGCAGATTCATGCGCCCCGCTCGTCGGTCGTCTTACGGCCGCCTTAAACAATGTCGACCCCTATTTGCCCTGGATCGCACACAAATATGTGGTCTAGAATGGCCAAAATGCCCACTTTCGCCACAACCCTGGGAAGTTGTCTAATTTGCCCTAGTGCCCGCTACTCTGTCCTACCACCACCCACTTCTTACCACTTCTCGCCACATCATAGGCTGCTTTGCATTCTTGTCAAGAGGAATCATGCGTTTTTTTTCAAATAGTTGTGAATTCTTTTGCACACCAAGAACGCGGAATTTCCCTACCACAGCTTGTGCTTGTGGTTTCGCTTTGCGACTACGCTTGGTAGCCTGCTTCTTCTGAATACGCTGTGCCGAATTGCACCGTTCTTTCCGAACTTTTTGTTTCCCTTTGGGACGACTCCTGGTTCTTCTCTCTCTTCCCTTCCCGCCGGACACGTGTTATTATTGCCTGGCTTAACAAGCAATTTTCCCCTAGGAGCCAAGCTCATGGAATGGACCACTCCCCAGCACGAAGAAATCGATCTGAACTGCGAAGTCAGCTCGTACGCCAACGCCGAACTCTAGCCTGAACCTCCACCGCTCTCCGGAAGGCGGAGGATCGCATGCGCATTAAGATCCTCGGCTCCGCAGCCGGGGGCGGTTTTCCCCAATGGAATTGTATTTGTCCGAACTGCAGCGCGATGCGCGCTGGAACGTTGAAAGCCCGTCCGCGCACGCAGGCTCAAGTCGCTGTCTCGCCCAATCCGTCTTGCTGGTTACTTCTGAATGCCTCTCCTGATCTTCGGCAGCAAATCCTATCAACTCCAGATTTGAATCCATCTTCAGCCACTCGTGGGACCCCCATATCCACCGTCCTCCTCACGAGCGCCGATGTGGATTCCGTGATGGGTTTGCTTCATCTGCGAGAGTTCCAGCCGCTCCACATCTTGTCAACCGTGTCCGTCCGCCGCATTCTCACGGAAGAAAATGGCCTCTTTCGCGTTCTCGCGCGGTCGAACCCGCCCGTAAAGTGGGACGCGATGCCTCTGGACCGCCTGATGCCCCTCGTTCCTCCATCCGCGCCTGGCAAGAAAGACGGCTTATTTTATAAGGCCGTCCCTCTCCTCGGAAACTCTCCGGACTACGTCAGCGATTCTCTCCGGGGAAGCCTTCCCCCCGAAGAAGCGGTCGTCGGCTTGGTTCTGATCCACAAGGAAAAGAAATTCTTTTATGGCCCGAGCTTGCCCGGTGTCGGCGAGGAATGGCGCCGCTCCGTGGACGATTGCGATCTCGCCCTGCTCGACGGCACCTTCTGGAAAGACGACGAACTCATCACCGCCAAGCGAAGCCGTAAGACCGCAAGAGAGATGGGCCACAGTCCTCTAAGCGGCGACCGCGGCCTTCTTCGCCAGCCCTTCCGCCTTGGAAAGACCCGGCGCGTGTTAATCCATATCAATAATACAAACCCCGTGCTGAACGAAGAAAGCCCGGAACACCGTGCTGTTCGTGAAGCCGGATGGGAAATCGCCTATGATGGAATGGAATTCGAACTGTGAACCCATCCGTGAACAATTTCGTTGAGCAACCACCGCTTTCGGAAGCCGCCTTCATCGCCGGCTTTCACGCCATCGGTGAGGAGCGCTACCACCATAAGCACCCTTTCCATGCGCTGATGCACGAGGGCAGGCTCACGCGCGGCCTGCTCCAGGCGTGGGCTCTCAATCGCTACTACTATCAGAGCCGCATCCCCATCAAAGACGCCGCCATCCTCGCGCGCAGCGAAGATCCCGCCTTCCGTCTCGCATGGCGCAAACGCATCCTCGATCACGATGGCGACGGCACAAGACCCGGCGGCATTGAAAAATGGCTGCGCCTCGTCGAAGCCACCGGTCTGCCGCGCGAACAAGCGCTTACCGGCGATGGCATCCTTCCCGCCACGCGTTACGCCGTTCAAGCCTATGTGGACTTTGTCTCCACCCGTTCGCACCTCGAAGCGGTAGCTTCCTCCCTGACAGAACTCTTCTCGAAAAAACTCATCACGCTTCGCATGGACCGGCTTCGCGAACACTACCCGTGGCTCTCCAGCGGCCTCGACTACTTCACCAGCCGCCTCACGCAAGGGCCCGAAGACGCCGAATTCGCGCTTGCCTGGGTCGTGCGGCACGCGCACACGCGCGAGCAACAAGCTCTGGCGCACGCTGCCCTGCGCGCCAAATGCGACATTCTCTGGGCCCAACTTGACGCTCTTTACTTTGCCTACGTGAATCCCGGCTGGCCCCCGCCCGGCGCCTTTCAGCCGGAGAAGACATCCTGAATGACGCCTGATCCGAACAGCCGCCCGCGCCTCGCCCCTGGATGCCGCCTCGGCGAAAACAACAACCAGCGCGTGCTGCTCATGCCCGAGCGCGCCTTGCGTCTCAACGGCCCAAGCCTCGAAATCGTCGAGCGCTGCGACGGCAAGCACACCGTAGGGCAGATCGTCGCGGACCTTCAGAAGATCTATTCCAAGGCCGCGTCAGAAAAAGTCGAGCAAGATATACTGGGCTACCTTGCCCTATTGCACGACCAGCGCGCCCTCGATTTTGATTTGTAGCGCCGGCATCCTTGCCGGCAACCTTCAGTTGTATAGGCAGGCGTCTTTTCTCTGACAATGACATTTACCCTTCCCAATCCACTCGCCCTCATCGCCGAACTCACGCATCGCTGCCCGCTTCACTGCGTCTACTGCTCTAACCCTCTGGAAATGCAATCCCGTGCCAACGAACTCCCCACTGAAGTTTGGTCCCGCGTCTTCAAAGAAGCCGCCGAAGCCGGCGTCCTCCAGGCCGATTTCACGGGCGGCGAGCCTCTCGCGCGAACAGACATCGTCGATCTCATCCGCGCTGCCCGCGCCGCCGGCCTCTACGTCAACCTCATCACTTCCGGCCTTCCCATGGACGAAGCAAAACTAGCCGCCCTCGTCGAAGCCGGCCTCGACCACATCCAACTCAGTTTTCAGGGCACGCGCGAGAACACCGCCAACGAAATCTCCGGCACAAAGTCCCACGCGCATAAGCTGCGCGTCCTCGAATGGGTGAAACGGCACCGGATTGCTCTCACGCTGAATTTTGTCATCCACCGTCGCAACATCGATCAACTCGAGGAAATGGTCGGGCTCGCGGAATCTTCGAGCGCCACGCGCATCGAATTTGCCAACGTCCAGTATTACGGCTGGGCCTTCGCCAATCGCGAAAATCTTTTGCCCACGCGCCAGCAAGTGAACGATTCCGTGGAGGTCATAAAGCGCGAGCAGGAACGATTGCAGGGAAAAATCCGTATTGAATTTGTCGTTCCCGATTACTACGCGAAGTATCCCAAACCCTGCATGGGTGGCTGGGGCCGCAAACTCCTGCTCATCACGCCCAGCGGCGACGCGCTTCCCTGCCACGCCGCGCAAGTCATTCCCGGTTTGTTATTCGAAAACGTGAAGGATCGCAGTCTGCGCGAAATCTGGGAGCACTCCGCGGCCTTCCAGAAATTCCGAGGCGAAGACTGGATGCAGGAACCGTGCCGTACTTGCGATCGCCGCGAGCAGGATTTTGGCGGCTGCCGCTGCCAGGCACTGCTCCTCGCGGGCGATGCTTCCGCCACTGATCCCGTCTGTTCGCTGTCGCCCCTCCGCCCAAAAATCGACGTCATCCTGAACGAAATGAGCACTGCACCGCCGGGTCAGGTCGTCTTAAAGTCTGCCTGGCTCTACCGCCCGAATCCCCTCTAATCCGCCGCTGCAGGTTGAGTTTCTCCCAGTTTCATCACCACTCGAAAAATAAAAATCAAACTCCCCACCAACACCAGAGACCCAAACACCGCCAGCGTACTTTGCGGGCCAATATGTTTCGCCACACCTCCCGCGATCAGCGATCCGACCGGCTGCACGCCCATGAACATCGTCGCATACACCGCCATCACGCGGCTCCGCAGCTCATCCGGCACACGGTTCTGAATCAGCGTATTCGTCGCTGTCATCTGCGACGTAGCCGCAAGTCCCATTATGAAGAGCACCACCACGCACAGCCTTAAGCTCTTCGCTTCTGAAAAAAGAATCAGGCACACCGCGCAAGTCGTCGACGCCCCCGCAATCCATCGTGCCAGCCCAAGGTAATGCGTGCGCGCCGCAAACTGCAGCGCCCCGATCACCGCACCTACTCCCGCCGAGCTCATCAAAAATCCCAGCGTCCGCGCATCTCCCTTCAAAATGTCCTGCGCGTAGATCGGCATGAACACCGCATACTGCAATCCAAAGAGGCTCAGCGTGCTGAGCAGCAACAATGTCGACCGCACCGGCAGATCGCTCATTGCAAACCGGAAACCCTGCACAAAACTCCTCAGCGGCGAATCCACGCTCGGCTTGATTTCTCTCGGCTCAATCCGCATCAGCAGCAACGCCCCAATCACCGCCAGGAAGCTCAATCCGTTTATGAAGAAACACCACGCAGGTCCTACGAGCGCGATCGCAAACCCTGCAATCGCCGGACCCACCGCCCGCGCGCCGTTGAATATCGATGAATTCAGCGCAATCGCGTTCGGCAGATCCTCTCTTCCTACCATCTGCACGAAAAACGCCTGCCGGATCGGCACGTCAAACGCGTTCACGATGCCCACAAGAAACGCAATCACGATCAAATTCCATTTGCTAATTAAATGGGCCCACGTCAATCCCGCCAGAACAAATGCCAGAATCATGGTAATCGTCTGCGTCACAATCACCCCGCGATGCCGGTCGAAGCGGTCTCCCACATACCCGCCCAGCGAGGAAAGAAACAGCATCGGCACCTGGCTCGCAAAACCGAAAACTCCAAGCAACGCCGCAGAATGCGTCAGCTGATAGACCAGCCAAAGCTGCGCCATGTTCTGCATCCAGGTGCCGATTAGCGATATGAGTTGTCCCGCGATGAATAGCTGGAAGTTGCGGTGCTGCATCGCGCGGAAGCGCGTGGACACGGCGGGGTTGACCGCTTTGCGGTCACTCTTCAAAATAATCTTCCTCCACTCGTTGGATGCGGAGAATCCGGACTAGTCACCATGTCGCGACATGCGGCCCATTGTCAACGCACCAATTCCTTCGTCTTCCGCCATTTTGTCTTGTAGGGGCCGCCGCGGCGGGCTGCGCCCTAATCTGCTACATTTGTTGTAGGTGGAGATCTTTGGTGGGCTGGAAGCGGAATGAGCAAAAGGCAACGCGCCGCTATCAGTCCTGCTGAAAATCGCTCTTGAACTAAAACTAAGAACTAGCAACTGCCCTATTCGTTCGGCGGGTCCGGCGCTCCCCCAACATGCAGGTGGCTCAAATCTCTCAGCGTCGCTCGATCTTCATCGCTCATCCCGCGCGTGAAGTTCGGATCGTTCAGCCTTTGGTTGCGCGCCGATTCCGGCATATTCTGCAGCACGCGCAGCCGCTGCTGAATCGCCTGCCTGCGCTCCGGCGGCATCTGCCTCCATCTCGGCAGCACTTCATTGCGCACGTGGTCCTGCTGCTGCGGCGTCATCTTTTGCCAGACTTGCGCCCGCTCGCGCAACTCCTGCTGCTGCTGGGGCGGAAGCTGCCTGAATCGTCTTTCATCTTGCTGAAATCTCCGCCGTTCTTCCGGCGTGAATTCTCGCGAACGCCCCGTCGCATTCGGCGGACGGTTCCCGTTGAAATTCGGCCGCTGAATGGTCTCCCCTCTCACATTCGGAGGGCGATTCCCTCCGTCGCGCGAGTTTCCCGATCCCCGCGGTAGAGGATACGCTGTGGCAGGATTGCGCGGCGCATCGAGGTTGCGGCGAGGCGCTTCAGCATTACGGCGCGGCGCTTCGGCAATCCTCGGCTCTGGCTGTACCCTGCGCGCTTCCTGCCGTGGCTGGCGGCGCTCCTGCCTCGGCTCTTGCCTCCGCTGCTGGTTTGATTGCTGCCGCTGTTCCTTCGGCGGCTTATTTTCCTGACGGCTCTGCTCCCGATCCGTGCGTGGATTCTGCGCCGCGCACTGCAACGCCAATCCTGCGCTGATCACGAGCGCCAGCAGCCATCCGCCGAATTGGAGCCGCAGTTTCATCGCGCCTTACATATCCTGACTTTGCTGATCTGCGTTGTCAGCTGGCTCCGCTTGCGACAATTCGGTCAACGGCTCGAAGCTCGAGATCACATCGTAGTTTTCGAGCACGGGTATGTCGGCCTGATCAATTTGAGGTGGATCGGACATGGAATACCTGCCAACCCAAACCGTCGCCAGCAGCAGCATCGAAGCCGCAAACGCCACTCGCGGTGACGGCGTAAACCAGGCCCACCAGCTCTGCTTCGCCGGTTCTGCTGCCACGCGTGCTCGCACGCGCAAATCAAACGCCGCCGATGGCTCGATCATCGGCAGCTCATCCAGCAACGCATGCACCGAGCGAAACTCATTCACGCGCAACTGGCACGCCCCACACGTCGAGAGATGCTTCTCCATCTCCAGCCGTTCGCCTTCTTTCAGGCGCCCGTCCACGTATCCCAGAATCTTGCTTTCCATCCGACTGCAACTCATAACTTCCTTCCTTCTCTACCCAGGGTCTACTGCCTTGCTCGCTGCGCCACAAGCGGGGCTAGTTCCACTCGCAGCGTTTCGTACGCCCGGAACAGCAGCGACTTCAGCGCGCTCTCCGAGCAATCCAAAATCTTCGAAATCTCTCCGTAGTCCAGCTCCTGGTACTTGTGCAACAGCACCGCCGCGCGTTGCTTCTCCGGCAATTTCTCAATCGCATGCCGGATCATCTTGCGCTGCACGTCCTCGACGAGGTGCTGCTCGATGTTCGGGTGCTTTTCCGCGACGTCCAGCGTCTTTTCGTCGCCGTCCTCGGCATCCGCCGTCACCGGCGCATCCAGTGAGATTTCCATGCGCTGATAGCGGTTGTCTCTCACCGAATTCAATGCCAGGTTTGTCGCGATCCGGAAGAGCCAGGTCGTGAACTTCGCACTGGGCACATAATCTTCCCGCGCGCGGTACACTCGCAAAAAAACTTCCTGCGCCAGGTCTTCCGCCTGTTCCCGGTTCCGAACCATCCGGTACAGAAAATTGACCAGCGGCCTCCGGTAGCGATGTAGTAGAAGCGCGAACGACTGTTCATCGCCCGCCTTCACGTCCAGCATCAGTTGGACGTCCGACCTGGCCATAGCCGCCACACTGTATCAAACCCAAGCTGTCTCAGAAAGTTGCAACTGGAAGGAACCGCCAAAGTCGCCCTAAGCCGTGTAGACGCAGGGGCTTAGCCCTGCCCTGTCTGTCTCGTCCGAAATTCGCTTCGATTGCCTCAAAAATGAAACAAGTGCTGCATTATCAACAAACTAGCCACTCCCACAAAAACCAGCAAGGCCATCCGCCAGTTCGGCTCCCGGTTCACCTCCGGCAACAAATCGGTCGCGGCCACATACAACGTCACCCCACCCGAAAGCGGCAGAGCATATTTCAACTCCCCCTGCAACGCGCTCGTCAGCAGCACACCGGCAATGGTCGCCACTCCTAACAACCCCGCTGCCAGAATCGCGTTGCGCTTTCCCTGGCCGCTAGCCAGCACCACGGACGCCACCGTGAATCCCTCCGGCAGCTTATGCAGAAACACCGCCACAAAGATCACCGCGCCAAGCCACGTGGAAACCAGAAATCCCGCCGCAATCGCCACGCCATCAAAAAATGTGTGAATCGTCAACCCCAGCAGCACCGTTGTCTGCGCGTGCTGATGGCTGAATTCTTCGTGATGGGTCTCCTCCCCAAAATGAAAATGGGGCGCAATCGTGTGCTCAAACAAATGAATGATGAAATACCCGATCAGGACATACAGCAGCGCGCTCTCGCCCGAAAGCCTCACCGACTCCGGAATCACTTCAACAAACGCCACCGCCAGCATGTAGCCCGCGCCAAGCGCCAGAAAATATTGCAGGAACTGTCTCGGCCAGTCCTTCCGGACAACAAAGTACCCGCCGATCAAATTCCCCGCCGCGGCCACGAGCCCCAGCCCCGCCGCCAGCGCCGTCCGAAATGCCAGATCATGTCCCATCTTTAGTGGCACAGGCCTGCCTGCCTGCCTGCCGTAGGCAGGCTTCAGCCTGTGCAAACCTTCAATGCATCTGAGCGCTAGCCAAGAGTCCCAAATTTCTCACCGCTTCTTCTTCTCCGCGTCCTCTGCGCCCCTCTGCTTTAAGTCTCTTTCTCTCTTTCTCTCTTTCTCTCTTTCTCTCTTTCTCTCTTTCTCTCTTTCTCTCTTTCTCTCTTTCTCTCTTTCTCTCTTTCTCTCTCCCGCGCTGCCCCCAGGCTTCCCGCCGCCAGCAAATCATTCCACCGCACCACTTCCGCGCGTATGAAGCCTTTCTCAATGTCGCTGTGAATCGCCCCCGCCGCCTTCACCGCCATCGCCCCCTTGCGAATCGTCCACGCCCGCACTTCCGGCTCACCCGCCGTGAAAAACTGGATCAATCCCAGCAAATCATACGTCGCACGAATCAATCGGTTCAGCCCCGGCTCCTTTAATCCATACGACGCCAGCAGCTCCGCGGCTTCCTTCTCATCCATCTCCGCGAGTTCCGCTTCCAGCCGCCCGCAAATCGCCACCACCGCCGCATTCGGCCGCCCTTGGAGTGACCCCAACTTGTGCCGCTCCACCGCCGTGTCCAGCTTGTCCGCTTCATCGTCCCCCAGGTTCAACACATACAGGACCGGCCGCGCCGACAAAAACAAAAATCCCCCGATCGACTTTCTCTCCTCCGCCGTCAACTCCAGTTCGCGCAGCGCCTTCTCCGCTTCCAGGTGCGTCTTGCATTTCTCCAAAGTATTCTTTTCCAACAGCAACACCGGCTCGCTCTTCTTTTTCAAATCCTTCTCGAGCCGCTCCAGCCGCCGCGTAATCTGGTCGTGGTCCGACAGCATCAGCTCCAGGTCCAGGTTCGTCGCATCCCGCAGCGGATCGATGCTCCCCTCCGAATGCGGCACCGACGGATCCTCAAACACGCGAATCACGTGGGCAATCACGTCCACCTCCCGCAGTTGCGCCAGCGCATCCCGCATGCGCTCCTTCTGCATCCCGCCCAAATCCACATAATTTACAGTCGCATACGTAATTTTCTTCGGGTCATATAGCTTCGCCAGCTCCACCAGCCGCGGCTCCGGCACTTTCGCCACGCCCACGTGCGTCGCGGACGCTCCCGCCTTCCCCTCGACATGCGCCTTCGTCAATATCCGAAACAGCGTGGTTTTCCCAACCTGCGGTAGCCCAATAGTTCCTGTTTGCATAAACTCGTAATCCTAGCACACCCTACCCTGCTCCCTGGTTCCGTCCCGGCGGGCAACGGAGGAGTTCAACTTGCCTAGGCTAGCCAGTTGCTCATCTCTTTACACCCAGCATCCTCCGGTAGTAGCTTTCACTCCGTTCATGCCGCTCATTAAGTTATCTACGGTGATTTCCGCGCCAAGAGAAAGGGTGTTCGACCTCGCCTGCAGCATCGACGCTCATCAGGACTCCACTGAAGGAACTCAGGAGCGTGCGATAGCAGGCGTGACCAGTGGACTCATTGGCCTCAATGACGAGGTGACGTGGGAAGCGCGCCACTTAGGACTAAGGCAAAGGCTAACTGTTCGTGTGACTGGATTTGACCGCCCGCAGCATTTTCAAGACATCATGGTCGCGGGAGCATTCAAGAGCATGAGACATGATCACGAGTTTTTCGAGCATCCTAGCGGGACGCTGATGATTGACCATTTCGAGTTTCAGTCCCCATTCGGCCTTCTCGGCAAAATTGTGGACCGATTTTTCCTCATTGCCTATATGCGGCGATTCCTCGTTCGCCGCAACGGCATTTTGAAGAAATTGGCGGAATCGAAGGCATGGAATCGTTACCTAGAGCCTGGCCGCAAATCGTAGCGAATCTCCGGCCCAGCATTATTCATTTCGTGACCAATCTTCATCTTGAACTGAGCACTTTTTCCACGCTCCCGCGTCCAACAGAACTGTTAATCTTCTCAACCGTTACCCAATCCGGAGCCGCATCATGACCAAGGAATTTCGCCTGCCGCCGTTCGATCTGCGCCTCGCAATGGACACCCTTGCAGCGAAGGATCCGCACCTCGCCCCGCTGATCAAAGACACCCAGGAATTCCGCATCGAAACCGACGGCTCGGATAGCCCCTACGAAATCCTCCTGGAGGCCATCGCCTATCAATCCATCTCCGGAAAAGCTGCCGCCACGATCTTTGGCCGCGTCAAGGCCCTCGGGGCCAACGGCCGCGCACCCACGCCCGATGAAATGTTAAAGCTGAGAAAGTCCGCCCTACGCAAAGCCGGCCTCTCCGGCGCAAAAGTTCTCGCCATGAAAGATCTCGCAAAGAAAACCATCACAGGCATCGTTCCTTCGCTCGAAGAAGCGCAAAAGCTCTCCGATGAAGAACTCGTCGAACGCCTCGTCTCCGTCCGCGGCATCGGCGCCTGGACCGTCGAAATGTTTTTGATCTTCCGCCTCGGCCGCCCCGACGTTCTCCCCATCCATGACCTCGGCGTCAAGAAAGGCTGGGCCGTCACCTACGGCAAGAAGCACATGCCCAAGCCCAAGGAGCTCCTCGCCTTCGGCGAGCGCTGGCGGCCCTATCGCACCGTCGCCAGCTGGTACATGTGGCGCGCCTGCCAGCGCGCCGGCAGCGCTGCCCTACGCAAGATTCGACCCGCACCCCCGCGCAAATCTCGCGCGCGCCCCAATCGCAAACCCAACCTGCGCAAACGCTCCCGCAGCAAGTGACTGTAGAGTCCGGGTGAGATGTCCCAGGACATAAGTAGGATGAGCCGCCAGGAGGCGGACCGTTCCTTTGCCCTCATCCCGGCCCGATCTGGTGGCCTACGGCTTTTTCCTTGACGCGAGCTTAGTCTTCGTCTAATATACAGTTCAGGTAAACATGTGTTTGGAGTGCGGCGGCCCGGCGGCCGCTTTTTCTATTTATGCTGATCCTTTTGCGCTATCACGAGGCGTTTTCCTGCCGAAGCCGCCACGCTGGTAGACAATCCGTCTTTGCACAATTTTGGTGCAACGTAACTGCCTTTAGAATCAACACTTGTAGACCCTCTTGTAAGTGTTGAAAATAAAAGACTTATGGACGTGTTAAGTTCTTTAGAATGAACACTTACAAAGGCAATAATATACTTGACTAACCAAGGCGTCTCTGCCATAGTTTAAGTTGTGAGGGATGTCATGGACAAGCCGAAAACACTCCAACAGGCAATCCGCTACTTCAGCGATGAGCAGGTTTGCATTGATACCATCGCGGCCCTGCGCTGGCCCAATGGCCCGGTCTGCCCGAAGTGCGGACACAAAGAGCACTACTACCTGGCGTCTCAGCGCCGCTGGAAGTGCAAAGAATGTTACAAGCAATTCTCGGTAAAGGTTGGAACGATTTTCGAGGATAGCGCGATTCCGTTGGACAAATGGCTAGCCGCTCTGTGGATGCTTGTGAACTGCAAGAATGGAATCAGTTCCTACGAGGTTGGCCGCGATCTCGGAATCACTCAGAAATCTGCATGGTTTGTTCTGCAACGTCTCCGCTTGGCGCTACAGAGCGGCAGCGTGAGCAAGGTGGGCGGCAAAGGGAAGCACGTCGAAGTAGACGAAACCTTCATCGGTGGCGCGGCCCGTTTCATGCACCCGGAGCGCAAGAAGCGCATGATTACTGAACGCGGAGTGAAGGACAAGACAGCGGTAATGGGCATATTGGAGCGTGGCGGCGAAGTTCGCGCAATGATGATTCCAAATCGGAAGAAGCACGCAGTACAGGGCAATATACGCGCTCACGTCAAGGCTGGCAGCGCGATCTACTCCGATGCCCTCATGTCCTATCAGGGATTGAAGGGGCAAGACTTCGCGCATGAAGTCATTGACCACGCGGAGAAATACGTTGACGGGCAAGTGCACACCAACGGGCTGGAAAACTTCTGGAGTCTGGTCAAGCGTGGATTGAAGGGAACATACATTTCCGTCGAGCCGTTCCATCTCTTCCGGTATCTCGATGAGCAGGTCTATCGCTACAATAATCGCGGCAGCAAAGAGATTCCGGTGAACGACGGAGAGAGATTTCAGAAAGCCTTATCGCAGATTGCGGGGAAGCGGCTCACCTTTGCGGAGGTGACTGGCAAGGTGCAGGAAACGACCACCTAATCCTTTGCGTTTGAAGCGCGGGAGGAAGAAGCGCGAGTGATTCGCTTCTGTATTTCCTTATGCGATACCGTTAGTACTTTCTTAAGGGCCGACGAAAACGTCGCATATTCGTCTGCCTGTTCGGTCGCACAGGGTACCGTTCCCGCCTCCTTTTTGGCCTTTTGATGGGTTTTGCTAGGTCTCATGGAGGTATTATGATATGAAGTGGCAGGCAACGCCACCACCTATTGTGGGTATCTTATGGTATCCGCAAGCGGTAAACGTTGTTGCCGACGCGGATTTCGCTGAAAGTTCGCGTTGTCCCTTTGGCGGCTTTCGTTGGTGCTTGAGTCGGTGAATAACACAAGGTCTTTTTTGCAGCAAAACTGCTCGTGATTTTGGCTTTGTTCTTGACGCGATCGTTGCTGGGCGCAACTAGGAAGTTTTTCTTCGATTTTGTGTTGACCTACAAGTCGCTTCATCTCATCCGCCGAAACGACTTGGTAATTTAGATTAGGAGGTTGGGCCATGGTATCCGCCAGTCAAATTCGTGAAGTCGTTGCGAGATATTTATCCGACAACGATTCGGATAAGTTTGTCCTTGAATTTGCCGCTTTGTCATACAACATCCACACAAACGGGGATGCGGCAGCGGTGGCACTAGCACGGGCGATTGAGTTCAAGATGGCCGACCTTCGCTCAGGGTGCATTCAGAAGCCCGCTTTCGTTAACGCGTTGCGAGAACTTGTCACTGCTTCTCCTTCATCAAATAGCCGTGTTTTTGCCCAATTCTCTGACCCTGTTAATCGCCCGGTGGTGGTTGAAGCGGCGTTCCAGGGATGGTCTGTATCTTCTGGTACATCACCCTCAGTGGTATTCGGGTTAACACATCTGTTTCAATCATAACGTCGAACCAGTAGAGGCCCTCCTCTGTCGCCACAAGGCCCAATGGCGTACATAAGATCACTCCACGTTCTTCTCTCTCGAATAGAACTGGCATCTCCAATGGAGGCAGGTGTTTGCCAGAGGGCGTTTGGGGTACTACTTTCAATTTGTACTTACCGCTCATTTCTCCGGACTTCAAGATGATTACCAAGGACAGCATATTGAGCGGCTGGGGCTGCATTTCATCGGTCAAGCCTTGCACTGGAACCCGATCCATAATGCGGATAAGGCTGAACAAGCCGTTCGTTTCTTGCATCGGCGCTTGGCAAATTGCCGCTACCTGAACAAATGGTCGCATCGGATGTTCCGACATAGAACTCTCCCCCAGACACACAAATCCGTTTACTTTGGACTTGACAGGAAGGTTTTGGGTGCTAAACTGAGGCCGTCTTGTCGGGCGGTCTACCGCATCACAAAAATTTTCGAGTCAAACCGAAAGCACGGCTTTTCGCGAGCCGTGCTTTCCCTTTTAGCACTGTATACTCCTGAGTGCAAGTCCTTTCATTGTGGCTTCTGAGAACGTACGCAATTAGAAGTGGGCGAAAGTCTCTTCGGCGAAACCCGGCGAAAATGCTACCCTGTCACGGCGGGAGCAGTCTAGCAGTTTTGGTTAGTGAAGTATATTATTGCCCTTACAAAAAACAGGGGGTGGGGGGTGTTATGGTTAACTAGACACTGGCTCTACTTCCCCATGGCGCCTAATTCCTTCACCATCAAATACATGGCTGCCAGTCCGGCCAGCAGGACTCCGCTTTCCAGCGATACCGAAATCCGGTGCAATCGGCTGAACTCCGCTAGCAGCGGACTATCCGCCGCCGTCGCCTGAAACGCCTGAATCGACCCCATCTGCGTCCGCAGCGCCGCCATCTTGGGACTGACGGCATGCTGCGACACCACCGTGAGTCCAATCATCAGTACAACGCACAGGGCCGCAGGTGCCGCTAGGCTTGAAAACGCGCGCGTGCGCAGCATCCGCGCCAGCAAGATCGCGATCCCGCACACGACTCCAATCATGTGCATCCACCACAGCGCGAACCCCACCATCGCCCCCGCCTGGTCCCGGCTCGCCAAAATCCGGAACGCCCCCGGCGCCACTACAAAGCTCAGAAACACATCACTCCCCAGCCACAAACTCAAACCTAGAAACTCGATAGTACGAAGGAAGGTTGACATGAGAAGATTTTAGCTAGAATAGGTTTCAGCGTGGAAGCAAAAGATGGTGGGCGACAAAGGACTCGAACCTTTGACCTCTCCCGTGTGAGGGGAGCGCTCTAACCAACTGAGCTAGTCGCCCGTTTTACGGCAAGAACTTACAACGCTCCTCTATTTGTAACAGGAAGGACCTCGGTTTTCAACAGATGCTGACCGCCACCTCCCAAGTCGTCTCGCAACTGCAGCGCTCCATCGCGCGCGCGATCTACGGCAAAGAAGACGCCATCCAGCTCGCGCTGATCACGCTCCTCGCGCGTGGCCACTTGCTCATCGAAGATGTCCCCGGAGTCGGCAAGACCACGCTGGCGCAAGCCCTCGCGAAATCGTTCCACTGCTCCTTCCAGCGCATCCAGTTCACATCGGACCTGCTTCCCAGCGACGTTCTCGGCGTCAGCGTCTATAATCCCGAATCCCGCGAATTTGAATTTCGACCCGGCCCGATTTTTGCCAACGTCGTGCTCGCCGACGAAATCAATCGCACCACCCCGCGCACGCAATCCGCGCTCCTCGAAGCCATGAACGAGGCGCAGGTCACCGTCGACGGGAAAACGCTCACGCTGCCTCAGCCTTTTCTGGTCATCGCCACGCAAAATCCGGTCGAGCACCACGGCACCTATCCTCTCCCCGAATCGCAGCTCGATCGCTTCCTCATGCGCATCAAGATGGGCTACCCCTCGCACGAAACCGAAAAGGAAATTCTGCGCAAGCGCGTGGGAGACAATCCGCTTGATTCACTCGAACCCTTGGCGGACATCAGTGAAGTGATCGCCATGCAGCACTCCGTCGCCCACGTCAAAGTCGACTCCAGTCTTCACGACTACGCGCTGGAAATCGTCAATCGCACGCGCAAGACCGAGCAGCTCACTCTCGGCGTCAGTCCTCGCGGCACGCTCATGCTCCAGCGCGCTGCGCAAGCCCGCGCCTTTCTCGACGGCCGCGACTTTTGCCTCCCGGACGATTTCAAGCATCTTGCCGTCTCCGTCTTTTCCCATCGTGTCGTCGCCAGTTCGCGCCACGCCTCCCTGCAGAAAAAATCGGAAGCCACGGAATCCGTGCTGCGCGATATCGTCGAATCCGTCCCCGTTCCTTTGTAGATTTGAGCATTCTGGTGGACACCATTCTTTCACGTAAATATTTGTCATTCCGAGCGGAGCGAGGAATCTGTTTCTGCCCGCTGCGGCCCGCAAAATGAGCGCTGCGAAGTCCACTCTTGCGCAGCTCTGGGCCAAAGCCGACCGCCCCTCTGTCCGTGCGTTCCTTCTCTCCATGGTTGCTCTCTCCGCCGCGCTTCTTCTCGCGCTTTATTCCGGCGCCGCCGCGGAACTCGGCCGGGTTGGCCTCGCCAGCACTTCCGCGCTTATCGCGCTGGCGGTTGCCGGCTGGGTAGGCGTCACGCTCGTCCCCGTCCTCGCGAAGCGCACCCCCCTCCGCTGGATCGGCTACAAGATGGAATTTCGCATCACCCGGGAGGGCTGGGTCTATATGGCCGGAATCCTCCTGGTCGCGCTCCCCGCGCTGAACACCGGCAACAATCTTCTCTTCCTGATTCTTGCAAGCCTCATCGCCATCATCCTGATGTCCGGCATTCTTTCTTCGATTACTCTCTCGGGGATCGAAATGAGCCTGAAGATGCCAGAACATATCTTTGCGGGCCAGCCGGTCCGCGCGATGGTCGAACTCCAAAATGAAAAATTGACGCTGCCATCGTTCTCCCTCCGGGTCGAAGCCGCTAAGCCAAAAGGCACGACCGCTCCCGCGGCGATGCTGGAGACGCCCGTTTATTTCCCGTATCTCCCCAAGCATGACCGCGTGCAGCAAACCGTGCCCATGACCTTTCCGCGCCGTGGTATTTACCGTCAGGAAGCATTCCGGATCGTCACTCGCTTCCCGTTCGGATTCTTGCAGAAGTCCCGGCACGTCAATTTGAAAACGGAAGCTCTCGTCTATCCGTCCGTGGGACCGAGCGAAGAATATCTGGAAGTTTTGCCGGGCATCCAGGGAGCTCTCGAAAGTTTGGCCAAGGGCCGCGGTCAGGATCTTTACGCGCTGCGGGATTACGTCCCTACGGACAGCGCGCGTCACGTTCACTGGAAAGCTTCCGCACGCTTTGGTTCGCTGATGGTCCGCGAATTTGCGCGCGAGGACGATTGCCGCATCCTGCTTGTCCTCGACCCGCATCTATCCCCAGATCAAGCCGCGGGCTTCAAACCGGGAATCTCAGAGACAAACGAGCGCTTCGAGCGTGCTGTATCCATCTGTGCCAGCCTGGCCTGGCATTTCTACGAAAACAATTCCTTGTTGCAATTCCGCGGCGCCACCATGGAAACCGCTCTCGCTCCCGCAGGCGACCTCATCTTCGCCGTGTTGCGCTACCTCGCGCTCGAGCAGCCTCTGCCGCCCGACCCCAATCAAACACTCATGGCCGAGCTCGCCGCCTCGCCCGACCTTTTCAAAATCATTGTGACCAGCCAGCCCCACGGCTCCATCCCCGCCTCGGTTTGGAGTTCATCCTACGTCGTCTTCCTCGACGATCCTGAGCAGTAAGTAGGACAGGCATTCTTGCCTGTCCTGAGCCTCGAAGGGCGTGTCCCCTTCCTCCGGCGAACGTGCAGAAACCGGACAGACAAGAATGTCTGTCCTACTCGGATGTGCGAGAATGTCCCGGCACCATGCAGAACGGCCGCGATCTCGCCACTTTTCGGAAACAGCTGCTCGGCTGGTTCCGCCAATTCCAACGCGAACTGCCGTGGCGCCAAACGAGAGACCCGTACCGCATCTGGCTCTCGGAAATCATGCTGCAGCAGACGCGTGTCGCGGCGGTGATTCCCTATTACGAGCGTTTTCTCGAGCGTTTCCCGGATGTTCAAGCGCTCGCCAACGCGCCGGAAGAAGAAGTCCTGCGTCTCTGGTCCGGACTCGGCTATTACCGCCGCGCGCGCAATTTGCACAAAGCGGCGCAACAAATCATGGCGAAGCACGGAGGACAATTTCCAATGACCGCGGGGGATGTCCTCGCCTTGCCCGGCATCGGCAACTACACCGCTGCCGCAATTCTGAGCATCGCCTTCGGAAATAAACTTGCGGTCCTGGACGGAAATGTCGCACGCGTACTTGCGCGCCTCGCTGCGATCCGCGGCGACGTCCGCGATTCGCAGCGCTGGCAAACTCTGCAAGATAATGCGAATTTCTTCCTCGATCCGGATTCACCTGGCGACTGGAATCAAGCGATGATGGAACTTGGCGCAACGCTTTGTACGCCAAAATCGCCGCAATGCCTGCTCTGCCCCGTGGCGCAATTTTGCGAAGGCCGCAAACTGGGCATCGCCGAATCCTTGCCTGAAAAACGGAAGAAGCGCGCGAATGTCGAAGTCACTCTCGCTGCCGGAGTATTTGCGGACGAAAACGGCTGGACGCTCTTGCTCCCGCCGCCTGAAGA
>QHYE01000119.1 GCA_003224055.1 Acidobacteriota bacterium
TGCCGCGGTCGTGCGGACTCTGCGGCAAGCTGGGGTCACGCTTGGCGGTTTCGCTGCCGCATAATTGAAACTGGTTGAACTGAGATTGCGTGCAGATAGGAGAGAGCCAAAAAAAGAGGGGCGCAGCAGTGCTGTGCCCCTACAAGGAGAATAAGAACCTATTCGAATTTTTCGGTTAGGACGGGGAATTGGAGCTTGGCCTTGGCGAGCGACTTGATGACGGTGGCTTCTGCGCTTTCCGTAGTGGTGTTGCGGGAAGTGGCCATTTCGCTGACGAGCAAGTACTTCGCGCGTTCGAGCATCTTCTTTTCGCGGAAGGAGAGGGGCTTGCTGCGGCTGAGGGAAACGAGGCTCTTGAGGACGACGGCGACTTCGAGGAGGGACCCGGTGCGCATGCGCTCGGAGTTCTCTTTGAAGCGATGCTTCCAGTCGTGATGAGAGTTGAGTTTGCCCTTTTCGAGGAAACCAAGAACTTTGGTGGATTCCACGGAACGAATGACGGAACGAAGGCCAACGGTTTCTGCGTTCGACTGCGGGACCATAACGCGCAAGCCGCTGGAAACAATGCGAATCATGAAGTAACGTTCGGTTCTACCGTTTAGTATTCCGTAGCTGATCTGCTCAACATTGCCCACACCATGGTTCGGGTAAACGACTTTGTCGCCGATCTTGTAGTCCATAGATTCGGTTGCCCCCCAGAGAGATGCAGAACGAGTATAAGGGGATTGTGCTTCAAGAGTCAAGATATATGCAGTGGAATGAAGAGGTTAGGGAAAATAGGGTGCGAATTTGGCACTGGAATTGCTCGGGCGGCGGGGGCAAGTTTGGTTTGCGGATGGACGAATTTCGAGGGGGGGTGGCAGAGCATAGGGGATAGGAGTCTCAGCAGGGTAAACAATGGGGGATTCGAATGGGTGGGGACGATTCGAATGGGGACACGATTGGAATCCGCGTGTGGAGACGAGTCAAAAGGGGCCTGTGGTTGGGATGGGCGGGGTGGTGTTCGAATGGGAGAGTGGAAGTCGAGCGATGCGGCGGGGATGCGATAGAATACGGATGTGATTGTTCTGGTTATAGATACGTGCGATTCGCGGGGGAGCGTGGCGGTGCTGCGGGACGATTGCGTGCTGCAGCTTGTGGTGCATGGCTCCAGTGAAGATTACTCGTCGTGGCTGCTTCCGGCCGTGGGGCGGGTGCTGGAGACTTCCGGTGTGGTGATGGACGGAGTGGATGGATATGCGGTTGCCGCAGGGCCGGGCTCGTTTACGGGAGTGCGAGTGGGATTGACGACAGTAAAGGCCTGGGGCGAGGTCTACGGGAAGAGGATTGCGGCGGTGTCGCGGTTGGAGGCGATCGCGATGCAGGGGGCGCTGGGAAGGTCACATGTGGCGGCATTCGTGGATGCACGGCGTGGACAGGTGTTTGGAGCCGTATTTCAGCGTAAGGGAGAGGGATTGGAGCGGCTCGGAGAAGAGATGGTGATTCCGTCGGGAAAGTTCATCGAGACTGCGACAGAGCTGGTGAAGGGTGGCAGTATTTCCTGGGTCTCGATCGATGCAGCCGTCCTGGCTTCGGAAGAAAACTGGAAGGCCCGTGAAGCGCGAGGCGAGCAGATCGAGAGTATTTCGAGCGTGCTCGCGCCGGCGGTGGGGAGAATCGGGATGAGACAGCTGGCGGCGGGGCGGTTTACGGACGCGCTCTCGCTGGATGCGAATTACGTGCGACGGTCGGATGCGGAGATTTTCTGGAAGGGCGCAGCGCATGGAGGCTGAGATCAAGCGCGACGGGACGGGGGCGGCCATCCGCGTGTTCCGTGCGGCAGACGCGGCGGCGGCGACGGCGGTCTTGAGGGAGTCGGCGGAAGCGGCGAATTGGCTGGAGAAGAGTTACGTGGAGTCGTTGGGCTGGCGCGGCGCGGTGGCGCTGGCCAGCGAAGTGGAAGGAAGGGTGACGGGATTTGTTATCGGGCGGCAGATCGCCGATGAGGGAGAAATTCTGAATCTGGCCGTGGTGCCAGCGCGAAGACGACGGGGCGAGGGCGGGGCGCTGCTGAAAGCGGCTTTGGAGGAGTTTCGAACGCGGCGGACGAGCCGGGTGTTCCTGGAAGTTCGGGAATCCAACCACGCGGCGATCGCATTTTACGGCAAGCACGGATTTGCCGAGGCGGGGCGGCGGGCGGGGTATTATCGTGACCCGGCGGAGGCAGCGGTCCTGATGGAAAAGAAACTCGCGGGCTAGGACGGAAACGCCACCGGTTTGCCTGTAGTGGGACAGTTGGGGAGAAGCGACATTTCGTCTACGCCGGTGTTCGCAAGAGCTGAAGGGGCTGTGGCTTCCGGCCTGCCGACCACCCGCCCAGAATCGCTGCCCGCTGTGCCCCGATGAGTGGCAAACACGTGTCCGATTTGTCCGTAACAAGTTTATCTGATTCGAGTTTGAATCTGTCTAGTTCTTCGAATACGGTTCTGGTATGCGGAGGCATATTATGCAGTCAGTAGAAAAGGCCTCTCTCTACGATAGACTTGGCGGCGTCTACAGCATCGCTACGGTGGTGAACGACTTCATCGACCGCATTATGGTAGACCCGAGATTGAATGCGAATCCCTCGGTAGACGAAGCCCATCATCGCGTACCGCCCGCAGGATTCAAGTACTTGGTGACCGAGATGGTTTGCTGGGCTACAGGCGGCCCACAAAAATACACGGGAAGATCAATGGCGGACTCTCATGCCCATCTGAAAATTACCGCCAAGGAGTGGGAGGCGTTCCTAGACGACTTTCAGCAGACACTGAATAAGTTTGCAGTTCCCGCTAAGGAGCAAGCCGAGCTGAAAGCGATCGTCAACAGCGCGCGACCCGACATTGTCGTTGATTCTGCATTTGGGGCGGGAGTCGCCTAAGCTTTACGCCGAAGCGGCTTGGAAGTTCGGCGCCATTACTTCCGGCTTGCCAACCACTCGCGCAGAATACCGCCAATGCACGGGCCAACGCTTCCACGACAGATTGATTTTTCGGTCACATGGATTGGTGTGGGCGGGTCCATTGCCCCTTGCCACCCCGATCTTCGGCTTGGCGTAAGACCAGATGGGATTATGCGCGCGACCGCGCAATCACCATGGTAATGTCATCCTGTTGTTCTTCGGCGCTGAATTGCTGGACTGCGCCAACGACTGCTTGGAGCATTGGACCTACCGGAAGATGACAATAGGAGCGAAGAGTGTCGATTAAGCGGGACTCGCCGAACTCTTCGCCCTCGGCGCTCCGGGCTTCCGTTATTCCGTCGGTATACAGTACCAGCGTGTCTCCCGGGGCTAGCCTCACTTCCGCAACCTCACATTGCCAGTCATCAAATAGCCCCACGACCGTGCTGGTAGCATCTAGCCGCTGCACCTGGCCAATTCCAGAAGCCTGATCTTCCGCGCCCCCGCCGCCACACAGCAGTAGTGGCGGCAGATGTCCACAATTCGCGTAGCGGAGTCTGCGGCTGCAGTCGTCGTAATCCGCAAAGAAGAGAGTCGCGTAACTTGCGTCGCCTGTGTTTTCACAGAACGAGTGGTTGACAGAAGTGAGTGCGCGCCGCAGGTCGTCGACCGCCATCACGCACTGACTACGCAAGTTGGCTTGCAGATTGGCCATGAGTAGGGCGCCGGACACACCTTTGCCCGCGATATCAGCCAACACCAGCGCCAGGTGGCCTTCACGGAGCTTCAGAAAATCGTAATAGTCCCCGCCCACTGCCCGAGCTGGGATGCAGCCGCCTATATACTCAAGCGTCTTCATCGCCGGCAACTTTTGCGGAAAAAGCCGCACTTGCACTTCCCGGGCAATCTCCATTTCGCGGCCTACGCGGCGATCCGCCTCCATCCGCTCGGCCATCTTTTCGGCAAGACGTATGTTCTCCAGAGTGATTCCCGCCTGGCCCGCCACTGAATCGAGCAAATGCTTGTCTTCGCCGGAGTAAGGCTCTTCCGAAAGCCGCTGGCCAAGCACCAGCAAGCCGATCAATCCGTTATTGCGCCCAAGGATAGGCACCAGGCATTCCGGAGCAAGGGGCCCCAGATCGCCGGCCGCCTCGTGACTTTGTGGGACGTCCCAGGCCTTTCCGCGCTGAGCGATCTCCCTGAGCAATGGCAGCGTGGCTGGAATTGTGTACGACTCTCTGGGAAGGAAGGCTGCGCCAAAGCGGAAAGGGAACTTCGGCCGAGGCAATGCGGCTGGAGTTGTGTCGAACTCTCGGGGCACTGGTCCGAATTCCGCGACGAGATTTCCATCTCCGGATTCCAGATAACAAGCAAGGGATTTCGGATTCAGAGCACCCCTGATGTGTTTTTCCAGCAGCATCGCGAGTTCGCGGCGGTCGGTGACGGTACGCGTTTTCTCCGCCAGGTCTTGCAGGATGACCCGCGCGTCATACGCGCTACGGAAAAAGGCGCGGTCGATGCGCGCTGTTCCGCGCTTAACCAGTGGCGCGGAAATCCACACCAATCCGACGCCAAATACAAGGCCGAGGCCCAGCACCGTATTCGAGAATGTCCCGACCAAGCCCGAAACAGCGTAGGTGAAGAGCCTAATAGCGGCGAGCCATAGGGCCAGGAGCAGAATCGTGAAGCCGCGCTGCACCAGCACGTACCGCGCGCTGCGCCGCAACAATGCCGGAATCTCCATCACCCGGTGTTTCACCACGGCATAAGCGAACGACAGAGGATACAAGGACAACACCAGAACCAGTGCTGTGTCGAACCAAAAAGAGGGGCGATATCCTGCGAAGTCCACCGCAACGCGCTCGAGAACGATCGGCAGGACCCCGGCAATAGTTCCCCAGAGAATCACTCGCGATTTGCGCCGCTCTTCCGAAGGGGCGGCCATAAACGAATTTTGTGCCAGGGAAAGAATGCCCAGGACAAATAAGGCATACAGAACGAATGAGAGAATCAAGTCAGCGTTGCGAGTGCCTGCCACTTCAGCCACCACTCGCGGGAAGCTTGGATGCCCGGCCCGCAGCCCTGGAAAGACAATACATATCCCAAAGGCCAGGGCCAGCCACTTCAACCATGGGAATCGCCGATCCAGCACAGACTGGGCCGGGAACAGGGCAAAAAAGAGATAGAAGAGCGGACCGAGCATCCCACAAAAGATCGCCCGGAACGCCAGCGCGAATGCGGCCAGCGCAGGAGAAACTCCCGAGGGAATGACAGGATCGGGAGCGCCGATGAACGCGCAGAACAGCAATGCCAAGAGCCATGCCGTTGGCCCTTCCAACCTCAAGAACAAGACAGCGAATCCGACCAGAAGAAACGGAATGGGAAATAGTCCAATGACTTGCAGAGCGGAGGATCTGGCAAGGCTTTCGCCGGCTCTGTTTAGTGATCTTTTTGTCCGAAAGACTGCATGCAGAACTAAAGGTTTGGACTCACCCGGCCGCTCTATAGTTAAGGCCACAGCGTCTCCGGGATGGCCGCGGACGTAGGATTCGTCGGAACCAATCTCGGTGCCCAGCGTACGCCCATTGACGGCAGTTATGCGGTCGCCAGCGCGCAGTCCAGCTTGCGCCGCGGGGCTTCCTGCCACCACGTCATCAACCGAGAGCGAGTGCGTTCGCGCGTCATAGTGAGGGTTGTGGACCTGATTGAAACCGAGCTCGACATCCGGGCCTGGATAACGCACACCGTACATCCAGAGGGACCCGTAAAGGACCGCGACTGAGGCAAACACGCCAGCAAGCGCGGCGAGGAAAGGTCGGGGTAAGGCAGACCAAGGACGCATAAGCCAATGGGCTCCGCCAAGGAGGATTTGCTACACGGCAGGCTACGACGGCGACCAGCGCGAGTCAATCAAGTCGCCTATTATTCGCGAGTCGTTCGGACTGAGCGATTATGCCCGAGTGACGGACTCGGAAATAATCTACTAGTCTGGTTGGTGGGCAAATCGGAAGCCATAAACGTCCCGGGACAGCAGGGCATATGGATTCCTGACCGATTCTGCGGTCATGCCAAATTCTGCATCGTCGCCCTGCTTCAAGTTCGCTCTGGTGTGCAGGTACTCTTAGAATCTCCCCGTGTAACAATTTTCCTTCTGAAATACGTCTAACAGTGAAGCACCATTCGTCTGTTCAAACGGATTGGGCCGGTATGATGGAGTCATTTCCAGGCCGAGCGTGAACACGAGGGGATTGAGGGATAAAACGATGGCATCACGCCAATTTAGGTGCAGGGCAACATGCTTGGAAGCCTCGATTTGCTTGAGCTTATGGGCGGGGATCGGAACCGTTGCTCAAGTCGCTCAGGCTCAAAGCGCCCAGGAGCCCTCTGCTCAAAGTGCATCCAGCGCCAGACCCGTCGGAACTATTAAGGCCATTTCCGGGAATACCATTACGTTGACCACTGACGCCGGAACCGACGTGACCATTCTCGTTCAAGACGCGACCAAACTCGTTCGAATCGCGCCCGGGCAAAAAGACCTCAAAGACGCCGCCCCTATCCAGCTCCAGGATGTTCAAGTCGGAGACCGCATCCTCGTGCGGGGCAAAGTCGCCGATGACGGAAGATCCGTCCTCGCGGCTTCCGTCATCGCCATGAAAAAAGAGGACATTTCCCAAAAGCAGGCAAGTGACCGCGAAGAGTGGCAAAAGCACGGCGCCGGAGGTCTGGTCAGCAGCGTGGATCCGGCCACGAATACCATCATCGTTTCCTTGCCAGCGATCGGCGAAAAGAAAAACCTCACGGTCCATGTTTCGAAAGACACCATAATGCGCCGCTACGCGCCGGATTCCGTGAAATTCGACGACGCCAAGCCTTCCACGCTCGATCAAATCAAGCCCGGCGATCAGCTTCGCGCTCGTGGCTCGCGCAACACTGACGGCACCGAGCTGACCGCCGTGGAAGTCGTCTCGGGCACGTTTCGAAATATTGCTGGCACCATCTCCGCGATCGATGCATCCGCAAGCACGGTCACCCTGCAGGATCTGGCCACGAAAAAGCCCGTAACCGTGAAGATCACATCGGAATCTCAGCTGCGCAAATTGCCGCCCCAGATGGCACAGCGCATCGCCATGCGCCTCAAAGGAACTCCCGCGGAGGCGGCGACTCCTGCCGCAGATGGAGCCGCTGGCCCGGCGAATGCGCCACAAAATCCGAATCCGCGCGGCTCTCGAACAGGAGGCCCGGGAGCAGGTGGGCCTGATGGAATGGGCAGGCCTGCAGGGAACGGCTCTCCCGATTTGCAGCAGGCGATCAATCGCATGCCCCCCGCGACTCTTTCCGATTTACAGAAAGGCGATGCCGTCATGCTCGTTGCAACGGAAGGCCGGCGCGGCGGAATGCCGACGGCCATCACCCTGCTTGGCGGTGTGGAACCGATTCTTCAAGCCTCACCCAACAGCAACGCATCCACAATTCTTTCGCCCTGGAGTCTCGGTAGTTCGGCAGGCGGGGAAGCAGCCGCGCCTTGAGAACCCGCGCGTTCGAATCAGTGAACTTTGGCGCAGGAGTCTTAATGAATTTTAGGTCCGTTCGAAGTGTTCTGCTGATTCTGCTGGCGAGCGTGTCTTTGTTGCTTCCGGTCGGAAATCTATATGCTCAGGCACGGCCCGGAAGCCTGACCGGAGTGGTCACCGATCCATCCGGCGCCAGCGTCGCCAAGGCCGCCATCCGATTGATCAATTCAGGTGGCGCATCGATCGATACGACAACCAACCGGGACGGTGTCTACGAATTCAAAAACGTCGCACCCGGAACGTACACGTTGAAAGCTGTCGCAAAAGGTTTCGCTCTCCTCACAAAGGAAGATGTGCAGATCATCGCGGGCCAGCTTCAACAGCTAAACATTCCGCTTACTATCCAGATCGAAGAGCAGAAAGTGGAAGTTTCGGATTCAAGCACCACAGTCGGCGTGGATCCTACCAACAACGCTGGCGCCGTAGTTCTCAAGGGTGCCGATCTCGAAGCCCTCTCCGACGATCACGATGAATTGCTCTCGGATCTTCAGGCGCTAGCGGGCCCGTCCGCCGGCCCCAATGGCGGGCAAATCTACATCGATGGATTCACGGGTGGCACGCTGCCTCCCAAAGCGTCCATTCGTGAGATTCGCATCAATCAGAATCCCTTCTCCGCCGAATACGACCGGCTGGGATACGGCCGGATCGAAGTCTTCACCAAGCCCGGCACGGATCAATTTCACGGGCAAGTCTCCTTGCTGGGCAACACGGCGGGATTCAATTCACGAAACCCCTTCGAAAGCATCCCGGCCGGAACGCAGTCGCCCGGCTATCATTCCACGCAATTCAGCGCCAACGTCGGCGGGCCGTTGCTCAGCAAGAAGGCCTCGTTCTTCTTTAATATCGAGCAGCGCAATATCAATGAATTGTCCGTCGTCAGCGCCCAGATCGTGGATCCCGCTACCTTTACGATTGTCCCGTTCAGCGAAGGTGTTCCCAATCCGCGCACGCGCACAAATCTCAGCCCGCGTCTGGACTATCAGGTCAGCGGTAACAATACACTCACAGCGCGCTACCAATACGAGCGGGAGAATGAAACGAACAACGGCATCGGCCAATTCAGCCTCCCTTCCATGGGCTTCAATCAACAGAACCGGGAACACCAGCTCCAGATCAGCGACACGCAAATCATAAATGCCAAAATCATCAACGAGACCCGCTTCCAATTCGTGCGCGAAACCAGCGACCGGACGCCGCAGAACACGGCGCCAACGGTTTCCGCGCAAGGCGCCTTCGCGGATGGCGGGAATGGCGGGGGAGTCAGCAGCGATACCCTCGACCGCTACGAATTGCAAAACTACACTTCGATGTCGCATGGCAAGCACTTCCTGAAATTTGGCGCGCGCCTGCGCGCCACGCGTGATTCGAATGAGTCGCGCTCCGGCTACAACGGCAGCTTTAATTTCGGGCTGCGCCAAAACCCCAATTGCCCGCCGAACAGCACCCCGGATAACTGCCCGAAAATTACCGGCATTCAGGCCTATCAAATGACCGTGCAAGGCCTTGCTCAGGGCATGCCGATGGCGCAAATTATCGCCGCGGGCGGCGGTGCCAGCCAGTACTCGATCACCACCGGAACGGCTCTCGCGGACGTAACGTATTTTGACGCCGGCTTGTATTTCCAGGACGACTGGCGCGTCAAACCCAACATTACGGTCAGCTACGGTCTGCGCTATGAAAGTCAGAACAACATCGGCGACCACGCCGATTTTGCGCCGCGCATCGGTGTTGCCTGGGGCCTCGATGAAAGCGGCAAGAAATCGCCAAAGACCGTGCTGCGCGCGGGCTTTGGCATTTTCTACGACCGCTTCGGCTACGACCTCGTCCTGCAGCAGCAACGTCTGAACAACATCACGCAAAAACAGTTCGTGGTTGCCAACCCGCAGTTTTTCCTGGCCGATACTCCGTCCACGGATCAGTTGGCGGCGATGAGCACAACGGCGCCCACCCTTTATCAGCCCAATTCGAATCTCCGCACGCCTTACACCATGCAAACGGGATTGACGCTCGAACGCCAGCTCACGAAATCCGCGAACCTTTCACTCACGTACTTGAATGCGCGCGGCGTGCATCAATTCTTCACGGAAAATATCAATGCACCAATTTGCAGCACGCTTCCCTGCGATCCGTCAACCGCTCTCCATCCACTCGGAAATTCCGCCAACGTGTACCAATATCAATCCGAAGGCATCTTCAGGCAGCAGCAGCTCATCATCAACAGCAGCATTCGAATGGGCACAAAGCTTTCGCTCTTCGGCTACTACACGCTGAACTACGCGAACAGCGACGCCGCCGGCGCCGGAACTTTTCCTTCTTTTGACAACAACATCAGTCTCGATTATGGTCGCGCCGCTTTCGACGTGCGGCACCGCGTTTTTTTTGGCGGTTCCGTGGGGCTGCCCCGCAATTTTCGTTTGAGTCCATTTCTCATTGCGCAATCCGGCGTGCCCTTTAACATCACGACGGGACAGGACGTGAATGGCGATTCCATCTTCAACGATCGGCCTGCGTTCGCATCGCCGCAATCCCTGCCGCAAAATGTGATCACCAACAAATATGGTTCCTTCGATGTTGTGCCCCAGCCCGGTGAAATTCTCGTTCCCGTCAATTCATTGACCAGTGCGGGCCGTTTTTCGCTGAACCTGCGTCTCAGCAAAACATTCGGCTTCGGACAGAAAAAAGAGCCGGTGAACACCGGAGCGGGCGGCCCCGGAGCCGGCGGCACGTTTGGCCGTGGCCCCGGAGGCCCGGGCGGACCCGGTGGCGGGCGGGGCGGTTTCGGCGGGCGGGGCGGTGGCGGAATGGACGGCGGAGCGAACAACAACCGCTACAATTTGACGTTTAGCGTTTCGGCGCGGAACGTTTTCAACAACGTCAATCTCGACACGCCCATCGGCAATTTGAGTTCGCCGCTCTTCGGCCAAGCCAATGGCCTGGCGCGCGGTTTCTCCTCACCCACCGCGAATCGGCGCATCGACTTGCAGGTGTCGTTCAGCTTCTAATCTCCCGCAATAAACATAAGCCGGCATTTTATCAAATCTACTTTTGGCCATTGTTATCGCATCTGAGGCAAGGGGAGCGCGGGTATGTTTCCTGCGTACTCTTCTTAAGCTAAGCTCTAACAAGAAATGATCCAGTGCCCGCCGGCAGGCCACTTCCTTTCGAGCCGCGGCAAAACATCCGGGAGCGGCCTTTGAGCAAGAATAAGCGCGACCTCGAGCTGGGGATGAAGCGCCCCATCGCGCGGCGTGATTTTCTAAATGGTTTCGGTTTGGCCGTTGGCGCTTCGCTCGCGCTGCCTCACGCGATATGGGCCGACGCCTTCGGGTTGCCGGGTCCGCCTTCAGATCCGCAAAAAAAGGAAACCTACTATCCACCCGCCAAGACCGGTCTGAGGGGCAGCCACGATGGCTCATGGGAGGTGGCGCACGCCCTGCGCGACGGCAAGAAGTGGGGAATCGCGGCGCCTGATGCCGAGTCCTACGACCTGATCATTGTAGGCGCCGGCATCAGCGGCCTTTCTGCAGCCTATTTCTATCGCCAAGAGGCCGGGCCGAAAGCCCGCATCTTAATTCTCGATAATCACGATGATTTCGGCGGCCACGCCAAACGCAACGAATTTCGGTCTGGCGGCCGCTTGCTCCTCGGCTACGGGGGGACTCAGTCGATTGCCGGTCCAGATTTATATAGTACGGAATCGAAGAATCTATTCCGCCAGATGGGAATTGAACCCAGGAAGTTTGACACTTTCTATGACCAGAAATTCTTTGCTTCCCGGGGACTCACGAGCGGCGTTTTCTTTGACAAAGAGACGTTTGGCAGAGATCTTCTTGTGCCCGGTGTCGGCAAACCTTCCTGGCCCGAATTCGCTGGCCGAACGCCGCTTTCGGAGACCGCGCAGAAAGATCTCGGACGCCTCTATACGGAAAAAGTCGATTACCTCCTGGCGAAAAACGCGGCAGAGAAGAAAAACTATCTTGGGCGCACCAGCTACAAGGATTTTCTGCTGAACGACGCGAAGGTTCATCCAGAGGTCGTTCGCTATTTTCAGTCTTCCACCTACGGTTTATATGGCGTAGGGATCGATGCGGTTCCCGCCGGCGATCTTGCTGGTCTCCGTTTTCATCCAGGATTTCAGGGCATGGATCTCTCCGGGCCGCCCGGACCTGGCATTGGGCTGGAGGTTACGCGCCAGGATAATGAGCCGTACATCTATCATTTTCCCGACGGCAACGCCTCCATCGCCCGGTTGCTGGTCCGCGCATTAATTCCCGGTTCAGCTTCCGGCCATTCCATGGAGGACATCGTCCTCGCGAAGATGGACTATTCGAAACTGAATTCCCCCGATTCTGCTGTTCGACTTCGTCTGAATTCGACGGCAGTCAGTGTACGAAACTCTGGCGACTCTTCCGCGGACGGCGTTGAAGTCATCTATGTGCGCGACGGGGAAGCGCGCTCCGTGCGCGGCGCTGCGTGCATTCTCGCCTGCTGGAACACGGTCATTCCCTATCTCTGTCCAGAAATGAGCGACAAGCAGAAAGAAGCCCTTGCATACGGCGTGAAGGTTCCTCTGGTTTACACCAATGTGCAGCTTCGAAACCGCGCTGCATTCGAAAAACTGAAAATTCGCGGCGCGTCGTGCCCCGGCAGCTATTTCAGCGATGTCGAACTCGACTTTCCGGTCAGCATGGGAGGTTACCGCTACTCGGAAAAAGCCGAACAACCCTGCCTCGTTCACCTGCAGCATGTTCCGTGCTCACCCGGGTTGCCTGCTCGTGATCAACAGCGTGCCGGCCGTTTGAAGCTCTACACCACGAAATTCGAAACATTCGAATACAACGTGCGCGATCAGCTTGCGCGGATGCTCTCCTCCGGCGAATTCGATCCGGCGCGTGACATTCAGGCCATCACCGTCAATCGCTGGCCCCATGGTTACGCTTACGAATACAATTCGCTGTACGATCCGGAGTGGCCCGCGGGACAATCACCCTGCGAAATCGGCCGCCAGCCGTTCGGCCGCGTCCATATTGCGAATTCGGATGCCGGCGCGTTTGCTTATACGAATGAAGCAATCGATCAAGCCTGGCGTGCCGTTCGGGAATTGGCCGCGAAATAGGCTTCCCATGAAGCAGAAACGAAAGAACATCGACAAGGGCGTGGAAGCGCGGCGCGCCGCCCGGAAATCCGGGCTGGCGCCGGCCGTCACGCGCGTGATTCCCGACAAACGGAAACGGCCCGCGAAACACAAGAAGCAATTGCTGGAAACCGAACTCGAATAATCCGGGATCAAATTTTTTGCCGCGGCTCCTTTCTCTTCAAAAGTGGGAGCCAGGCTCCCGCACCCCAGAATTGTCAGGTCCGACCGGACCTAATTTTTGGAGCCTCATCCGGGTTTGTTGATGGGAACGACTTCGTCCGGACGGAAGAGCGGCGCGAGCATGATACTGCGGCGCTGGGCAAGCTCCGCGGCGATGGTTTCCAAATCTTTTTTGTCGAAACCCATCGAGCTGACTTTCACAGTCCCCCCGGTATCGATTAGAAAAATTGTGGGGACATTGGTGAGGCCGTAGGCGTTGGAGACGATGTAGCGGTCTTCGTCGTCGATCAGCATCGGGAAGCTGACGCCGAATTCCGTAGCGAAATCCCTGGTGTCGCGCGCGTCGTCCTGCGAGATGCCCAGGAACGTGACGCCGTCGCCACCATACCGTTTGTGCAGGCGTTCGAGGAAGGGAAACGTGAACTGGCAGACGGGGCAGGAGATTTTGAAGAAGGCGGCGACGACGGGGCCGCGTTGCAAGAGATCGTTGAGCGAGTATTCCTTGCCGTCGAGGGATTTGAGCGAAAATGCTGGAGCCACACTCCCAGCAACAATATGCGTCATTGGTTCGTCTGTTCCCATCCAGCGTTTAAGCCGCCGCAGAATTCCCATCGGTTGAGTGTAGCGTAAGAACAGTGAGTGGTGAATGGTGACTGGTGATTCGTGACCGGTGACTGGTGGCCGGCGACCTGCGAGTAGAGATAGAGCACAGCCATCCGATAAATGAGTTCATCGGGAATTTGCAGGAACTCTGAGTGGCGCTGCGCAACCTCGCGGTTTCATCGCCCGGTGACTCCTGACCCGGAAGTACAGTCGCTCGGCCAACAAGGAACAGAAAGGACATCTGAACCGAATCTGTCCCCCTGAACACTAGCGCTGCCCTGCGGGCGCCTCTATCTTGTTAACAGATGGTCCGACGAGTAGGCAGCCCCCCTTCCAGCTCCCTGGCCTGCACGTGAGACGTGCTAAAGAGCGCATCCGACGCAATCCTGGAGGGATAAGTGAAAAAGTATTTTTTTCTAGCGCTGGTATTCGCGCTTGCCGCAGCGGAAGCTTCAGCCCAAACGACAGTCGCCGACTTCGACAGCCCCGCGTGCACCGGGACGGCAATCGGCGCCTATCAAGGAATCGACTTCAGCCTATCTCCGTGGGATTGCGAAAATCCCGGGCTGACGGGGCAAACGGGGACAAGCATAGCCTGGTACCGCCACAGCAATAGCGGACAGTTTAAGTTGCAGACGCCGGGAACACTGCTTTCGCTAAGCGCGGCGACGTCCACCAGCTCAGGAACGCTTACGATTTCGACCGATGCCGGAGAGAGCTTTTCGCACTCGATCGACACCACGTTTCAAACGCTGCTGACAGGTTTCACGAAAGCTGCGTCGATAATCACGGTGAAGTTTCCGGGGGGCCGGACTATCGAGCTGGACAATATCACGTACCAAACGGGAGGCGTGTCACGGACCCCGGGGACGCTGAACCTATCGGCTACTCTGACCTGGGACGACGGCACGCCGGTTGCAGGCAGCCTGAATCTTTCCCAACTTACCGGGCTGGGCTCACCGATCCAGCTCGGCACGTTTGCGATAAATTCCGCAGGAGGCGCCAGCGGAACCGTGAACATTGACCTCGCGCAGCCCGATCCGTTGACGTTTCAAGTTGTCCTGCTTGGCACGAACAACACGGCAGTGGGAGCGCCGGCGATCTTCCAAGTCAGCAGGGTGATGTTTCCTTCGACCTTAACCGGAATAAATGCCAAAATCGTTTTGTCAAAATCCACGGCAACGATCAAGTCTTTCAATATGGGATTAGTGCCGTAGGCGGTTTATTGCGACTCATTGAACCCCGTCGAGTACGCTGCTCTCAGAGTGTTCAGGGCTTCGAGCTAAATCCGCGCAATTCCGAGACACAGCTTCCGCCGGCCAGCTGAGCGCAGCACCAGCGCATCGTGCTGACAGATTGAAAATCGCCCTGAGACGATTTCCCGTCTGTGGCTACGACCTTGATCGTTTGGCCCAGAGCCACCTGCTTCAAGTTGCCCCAATCCGATTTCTCAGCGGCACGCAGCGACGCGCTAGTCGCTAGTGAGAGCAGCGGAAGAGCAATGCCACGGGCACGATTCGTTTCGCCGTATTCACCACAGATCTCCTGACACCCGAGCCCTAAAGACTGCGAACCCCAGCCGGATCGTGCTGGCTGGGGCCCGGCAGTCGAAAACTGCTTGTTTATCCCTTCACGGGAATGGTGACGGACTTGGCGAGCTTAAACGACAGTTGACTCTGGGCAGGGAGGGTGGTTACGTCCTTTGTGTCCGTCTTGCCCTTGGCCTGAGTACTGTCTTTGGGATTGTTTTTGGCCTGGTTTTTTGCGGATTGCGCCACCGAGTTGGTCTCCAACTCGTAGGATTTTCCGTGTAGTTCAACCGAAGCGAGAGTTACCTTCATTTCCTTGTTCTTGACCTTCACGACGCGGCCCACCACTTTCGCGCCCTTGGGAATCACGGTCTTTCCCTCGACCTGGACGGGCGTGGAGAGCTTCGCAGCAAAGGTATCACCGACGTGGTTCTTGTTGCTGGCGAGAGTTTGGCCTACCGTCGCGCTGATTGCTGTGCCCTTTGGCACGGTAACCATCGTGGTCGGCTGCGGTGCTTTGCTTGAGACGCTGACAGCCTTCGGTGTCTCGGCTTTCTTCGTAGTGGCGGCAGCCTTGTTGGTGGCCTGGTTCGAGCAGCCTGCTACAGTCAAGAAGCCTGCCGCTGCCGCAGCAAGCCAAAGTTTGTGACGGACCTGAGAGTCGAACATTACGATCCTCCAAAGGGAGTACCCTTAGCGTGAATCGAAGGAGGTGGCTGGTTGGTCCCCTTCGTCAGGTAAACTACAAACCTGCGAACGATAGGTATTCCCTGCTTGTATAAATCGTATAAGATTCCGCAGCCGCAGCTGCGCTGCGTGTCCTTCCCGGCACCGGCCTATCGGCCAGTAGAGGGGCAGCTCACTTTTCGGTTGGACGCCGAGGAGCGGTAGGGGCGGATTCTCGAAGGCGGCCCGATCAGCGCTGTTTCTTGCGTTCGTTCTGCGCGACGCGCGCCTTCACCAGCTTCTTAACCAGTGCAGCCGGCAGTGGCTTGTCCGTAGGGAATTGGATTGTCCCTTTGGATGTAGCGAAGCCCTTAAGTTCCTTCTTAAACGCTTCGATAACCGCGGCAGTGGGGAACAAACTGCAGTGGTTCGAGAACGCGGCGAACCACATCAGCACTCCTTTGTTCTTGAACGCGGGCATCCCATAGCTGATGCACTCGGTGGCTTCCCGTGGCACAGCGGACCGAATCGCCGCGCGAATCTTCTTCAAAGTGCCGCGGGCGGGTTCCGGGACGCTTGCGAGATATTCGTCTACGTTCTTCGGAGCGACGCTGCTTTTCGCCGCAGAACCGCGATTCCCCGATTTAACTTTTTTCATGCGGGCAATACTACAAGGGCATTCCTCACGAGTCTAGCATCAGACTGCCACGCAGCCGTTCGAAGTGAAAAAACCCGCAGCGCTTCCCGATACCTCCACTTGGCCGCGTAGTCGCCTCACCGGGCATCTGCCTTCCGGTTTTCGCCGCCCATTCCACTTCTGCGGTAAATACGTTAATCGGGCGTGTGGATTGCCGCGAGAGGTCCGCGGGGTCTTCCATTTTTTCCAGTTTTCTTTTCTCGGAGGGACGACCGGCACTGTGTTTACTAAAACAGTTATATGAATTCAATACCGCTGAATGCGTGGCGCCATTCCTTGCGAAACGGTCTGACAGGATGGGCTATTGACCAAAACTATGTACATAAGTCTGCGTATAATAACTTTGGATTTGTTTGGTTATCCTAAGCCGGTTAGAGGAATCGTTCCCGCGTGTCCCGAATACGGTTGCCGGCCGATGTGCACTCTGCACACCATCTGGAGGTGGGCACCATGGGCCAGATAGGGGTACCTTTTGTAGGTTTTCATGATTATTACCTCGTCGTGCTCTCCATTCTAATCGCCATTTTGGCTTCCTACGTTGGGCTCGATCTAGCAGTGCACGTGACGGCTGCGAGAGGAAGAGTTCGCCACGCTTGGTTGGCGGGCGGGGTATCTCAATGGGGCTAGGGATCTGGTCGATGCACTTTGTCGGGATGCTGGCCTTTAACTTGCCTGTCCCCGTGGGCTACCGCTGGCCGACTATATTCCTGCTGCTTCTCATAGTGATTGTAACCTCCGCCGTCCCACTGTTTGTAGCCGCTCGGAAAAAGATGGGCCTCGTTCAAGCGCTGACCGGCCGGTCTGCACCTCGCGCACCGTCTGGAGGAGGGCACCATGAGCCAGACAGTGTCTAAAACGCGCAACATCGGCGCTGACAAAGCATCGAAAGCTATCGAAGAGCGCCTGCGGTTCATCATTGACGCAATTCCCGCAATAATCTGGCGCAAGTTCCCTGACGGCTCAGCTGATTTCCTCAACCAACATTTTCGGGAATATACGGGCCTTTCCTTAGAGGACGGACTGGGCTGGGGGTGGATGAATGCATTTCATCCTGACGACCGTTTGATGGAGGAATGGCGCGCGGCTTTGGCGGCCGGGAAACCCTTTGCGAAGGAGGCGCGTCTCCGCCGGGCCGACGGGCAGTATCGGTGGTTCCTAATTCGCGCAGTGCCGTTGCGAGACGAGCCGGGAAACATCGTCAATTGGTATGGAACGTCCATCGACATCGAAGATCTGAAAAGGGCCGAAGATCGCGTTCGGCTTGTTATCAACACAATTCCGACGATGGTCTGGACCCTTCAACCTGATGGCGCCGTTGATTTCGTCAATCAGCGTTGGCTGGACTATACGGGTCTCACTTTGGAGGAGGAAATCGAAGACCCGACAGGCCCAGTTCATCCAGAAGATCTTCCAAGAGTCATGGAAAAGTGGCTCGTGGACGTGGCCGCTGGGGAACCCTCCGAGGATGAAATGCGTTTGCGGCGGGCTGACGGAGAATATCGCTGGTTCCTGGTTCGCACCGCGCCGCTGCGCGACGGGCAGAGAAACTTGGTTAAGTGGTACGGGGTATCCATCGATATTGACGACCGCAAGCGAGCGGAAAGCCAATCGTGGACGCTGCTCGATGCGATCCCGCAGCAGATCTGGAGCGGCCCGGCTCACGGCACGCTTGACTATTGCAACGAACGTTGGCGCTCTTACATGGGGCTCGGGCTGCAAGAATTGCAAGGCGACGGCTGGCAGAGCATGCTTCATCCCGATGACCGGGAGCGGGTGCTAAAAGCCTGGCACGAGTCAGTGACAATGGGGACGCCTTACGAGCAAGAAGAACGCCACCGCAGAGTCGATGGAACGTACCGCTGGTTTTTGGCACGTGGCCTGCCGATGCGTGACGCGGAAGGACGCATTGTTAGGTGGTACGGGACGAACACCGATATCGAAGATCGAAAGCAGGCCGAAGAGGAGTTGCGATGCCTCTCAGGACAACTTTTGCGGTCGCAAGACGAAGAGCGACGGAGGATCGCCCGGGATTTGCACGACTCTACGGGCCAGGATCTTGTCGCTCTGGCAACGATGCTCGGTCAGCTCCGGAGTTCAATTCCTTCGGTCGATCGAAAATCAGCTAGGCTTCTTTCCGAGTGTAAGACGTTGGCGGACAAGTGCATCCGCGATGTCCGCACACTTTCCTACGTGTTGCACCCTCCACTGTTGGATGAGGCTGGTTTAGTTGAGGCGCTTCGTGACTATGCGGGCGGCTTCACCAAGCGAAGTGGCATCCAGGTGGAATTAGAGGTGTCACCGCGTGTGGGACGGATGGAACGAGACGTCGAGATGGCTTTATTCCGGGTGGTACAAGAGAGCCTTACCAATATCCAGCGCCATTCCGGAAGTCAGCTAGCCAAGATACGAATTCATCGCAACTCGAATCTCACGCTGGAAATCAGCGACCTTGGCCGCGGACTCTCTGCCGGTGTACGAAGAGGCAAAGAGAGGCTCCGGTTCGAAGTTGGTGTCGGCATCCCCAGCATGCACGAGCGAGTGAAGCTGATCGGCGGGCGGCTCGAGATTGATTCCAGCAGTCACGGCACCACAGTACGCGTGACGATACCTCTAGGGGGAGACGAAAGTACGAGGAGACGAAAGTGAAAAAACTTCGCATTCTAATAGCTGACGACCATGGGCTGGTGCGGCGTGGTGCGCGGGAGGTCCTCCACTCCCGACGCGGCTGGAGAGTCGTCGGCGAGGCGGCGAATGGCCGTGAGGCGGTGCGAAAGGCTAAAGAGCTGAAACCGGATGTGGCCGTAGTTGATATCGGCATGCCCGAACTGGATGGCGTCGAGGTAGCACGTCAAATCCGAGAGACTGTCCCGGAAACCAAAGTTCTTGTGCTTTCGATGCACGAGTCAGACCAGATGGTACGCCGCGCCCTGGAAGCGGGGGCTCGCGGGTACCTTTTGAAATCTGATCTCACGGAGTGCCTTGCAAAAGCCGTGCAAGCCGTTGCAGAGGGCAAGCGTTTCCTCACCCCTAAAGTATCCGAAATCGTGTTGGAGGGATTTCTCAAGACTAGTAGCTGGCATCAGCATGGGAAGCGAGCAGGCCGAACAACTCCCCGCGAGCTTGAAATCATTCGCCTCCTGGCAGAAGGGAAAACGAACAAGGAGATCGCCGCGCAGCTGGGAATCGCCGTCAGGACGGTTGAGACGCACCGAGCTAAGATCATGGTCAAGCTTGGCCTCCATTCTCTGGCCGAGATAATCCACTACGCGATGCGCCACGGGATCATCTCCGCGCCTAGCGCCGCAGAGTAATTCGCTAACCAGAAGTGAGCAGAAGGACACAAGCTGAAACCGTACGCGTTCCAATTCCGCGCACGGAAGGCCACGATCACGTTTCCGGCAAGAGACTAGGTTTTGGCCGCGATCGGACTGTACGGTGTCACCGCCTACTCTGTTGCCCAGCGAACCAACGAAATCGGCATTCGCATGGCCCTCGGTGCCGACCGCGCGAAAGTGATTCGCCTCGTGCTGCGCGGCGCCTTCAAGCGCGTCTTACTTGGTCTGATTCTGGGCTTGCCCCTGGCAGTCGGCGCCGGGCGTTTGATCTCCGCCCAACTCTATGGCGTTTCCTCGTGGGATCCGTTCGCCCTGACCGTGGCCGCTGTCGCGCTTGCGATCTGCTCCTTTTTCGCGGCCATAATTCCCGCAAACCGCGCAGCATCTATTTCGCCCATGAACGCCCTAAGAATCGAGTAGCCCGGCGTCAGCGGCTTCGCGACTCTTATATTTCATGGCAGGCATGGAGCACGAGCCTAAGGTTCCAAGGCCGAGCTAACTCCAAGATACGGCGTCACTTACGGCCGAAACTGATGGGAGGTTACCTTCGATCTCCAGGGTCCATTTTTCCAGTAAGGTCAGGAGTCTGCCAAAGTTGTGCAAATGTCTTTCGTGGACGGAGGCAAGCAACTAATCCCGCCGGGAGAAAGCTCTTGTCAGGAGCGGCCTTGTCGTGGAGCGCCAGGCACGCCATCAGGGCGAAGGCGCCGCGCTTGACGAAGGGCCGGGGTGAACCAGACCACTGGCGGACCTTCTCCCACGCGAACGGCGTCCGCTCAAAGAGATGGAAGCAGACCGTGTCGCAGTCGCCCCAGTTTTCGAAGCTGGCCGCCCATGCGTTCATCTGCCGGCGCGTTACGCGTTGTGGGTCGCCTATCAGCGCGGCCAGCAGGCGCGCTTCGTACCACCCGCTCTCCCACAAGGCCAGCGACAGGGCGTGGTCCTTTCCCAGCCGCTTCCTCAGCGACAGCAGCGCTCCCATCGTGACGCCGAATGCGTGCTTGGCTTCAATGCCGTAACGTGGCAGCCCTTCGACGGTACGCCGGGTCCCGCGCCGTTTGAGCCACTTCATTACTTCGTTCTTGTCCATCGTTATGATTTTGCTGAGTTATTCTCCGTCGTATGCCTGCTTCAATCGGTGTATGTCAATTTTATCCATTTGAAGCATCGCCTTCATGACCCTTTTTGCTTTCTCCGCATCTTTGTCTTGCAACAGTTTGCCTAAAGCAGAGGGAATGATTTGCCACGACAGACCGTATTTGTCCTTGAGCCAGCCGCATCTTTGCTTTTCTCCGCCTTCAGAAAGTTTCTCCCACAGCTCGTCTACTTCCTGCTGGGTCTCGCAATTCACGAAGAACGAGATAGCCGGCGAAAAGGTGAAGTGCGGGCCGCCGTTTAGCGCAAGGAATCTCTGTCCTTCGAGCTCGAATGTCGCCGACATGACCGTCCCCTTCGGTCCCGGCCCTCCTTCTCCATGTCGACTGACGCTCACGACCTTTGAATTCTTGAAGACGGAAACATAGAAATTCATCGCTTCTTCGGCTTTGCCGTCAAACCACAGGAACGGGCTGATTTTTTGCATCGGGCTCTCCGCTTTGCTTTTCAATTGGACACCGTCGGTACCGCATGAGTGTGAATATATTACTTGCACAATGCAAGTGATAATCCGGGCCCGCGTGGCATCAAAGACGCGTGTCAGCGGGCCCAGGCTTCGTGGGCATGGTTACTTTCAACGTTCCGAGTGTTATTTTCGGTCTAGAAAGAATTGCTCCGCCGCATCAGCAATCGCTCCATGCGTCGCGCGAGCGGCGCCAACAGTTCCGCAAGCCGGTCGTAGCTCGCAGCGACCCCGCTCTCCATGCCGGACTTGAGGACACCGTCGCGGACCTCTTGCGATACGTAGCGCATGGTGCTCGTCATCGTGGTCCTGCCGCCCTGCTCGACGAGCGTGGTCGTGATCAGCGACTCACCTGCGTACCAGGCCTCGTCGAACAACTCGGTGCAGACGAGCCGCTCTTGCAGCACGATCTCCCGGTAGACGCCGCCCATTCCCATTTCTTTTCCGTTACTCTCACGCCGCCACACGTAGCGATACTGGCCTCCCACTCGCAGGTCGATCTCGCAGACCGGCATTGTCCAGCCCGGCGGCCCGAGTAACCACTGCTTGACCAGTTCGGGTTTCGTGAAAGCGTCGAAGACCAGTCTGCGCGGCGCATCGAACACGCGTGTCATCGCGATCTCGCGGTCGCTGGGCGTAGTTATTTGCAATTTCACTTTCGATGTTCCTGGGTTCGTCATCGGCGCTCTCCTTTATCGTTTCGTGCGTCCATGTTTTTTCTCGTCGGTCTTCATCTCGTCCAGCAGGGCATCCAGGCGCTGGAAGTTGCCCTCCCAGAGACGCCGGTACTTCTCCAGCCAGACCTCTAGCTCCTGGAATCGCATGGGCCGCAACGCATAAATCCGGCGCTGCGCGTCCACGCGAACGTCCACCAGTCCGGCATCACTGAGCACCCGCAGGTGTTTGGATACTTGCGGTTGGCGGAGGCCCAACTGAGTGACCATGTCCCCGACGGGCCGTGGTCCTTCCAGCAACAGATCGACGATCTGAAAACGGTGGGGCTCGGCCAGCGCTCGGAGTGTTTCCATCATGGCTCGCAAATATGCTCCCAAACGTATATGCGTGTCAAGGAATATTTAAAGCCGCAATCTAGTTTGCATTGCAAACCAAAATTGATGCGCTTTGATCGCTCCTCGGCGCGTGGATCACCCTAAGTGCTTGCCAGTCAAAGGGATACCAGGCCGCCCGAAACTGACCCGTGGCGTTTGGGCCTATCCGCCTGCGTCTTTGATGTCGTCGTGAGCTCTCCGGAGTGCGTTTCGTGCTTCCTCTCTGGCGTCGGAATCCGGCTTCAGGAGATCGATGGCCCTGTGAAGGGCCATGGCTTTGCCGCCCGCGGGACCGGCGCAGGAATCGGAGACCGGCTTAGGCTTTACGCCGGTCACATCCCATTTCAGGCAACTGAAATCGATCAGTAGAGTGCGGCTGACGCGGAGGGAAGCGACACATTCGTCCAGATACTTAAACGACGAGCAGACATCCTGCAAATTTTTGTCCCGCGGCAAGATTCCCTGAACTTGCAACTGATGGGTTAGTTTTGCTTCCAGGTCGCCATTCGAGGCGAGCTGGTCGTTTGCGGATTTGGGTCCACGATTTATCAGTTTCAGCGGGTTATATCTTTTGGGATTGTACCAGCGAGGAGACTGCGCGTCTGGGGTATCCTTCGCGTCTTGCGCTGTGGCGGAAAAGGAACCAAGGAGAAAACACAGCACGGCCGATGAAAGAACGATCGAGTAACCTCTCATTTTTGCTCTCCGAGGGCTGGAAAGGCTACACAATTCATACCTCAAATTCGGCGGATGTGTCGAGAGGGCGATGCGAAAAGGGAGAGCGAGAGGGGGCGGCGTGCAAGCGCAGGGCGTACCTTTTTGGGTAAGAGGCACAGTGTCCGCGCTTGTCAGGCGCGCTGCCGTACGTTTGGATAGAAGGTACGGGATAAGAAGCCGACCCGAAGCGTGAATGGCGCACGACCTGTGCACATCACGCGCCTGCGATTTGCGGGCTTCAGAGCTGCCGGGTGAAAACATGAAACTGGGAGCCAAATATTTGTGGTTGGTCTTCGCAGTTGCTTTGCCAGCGACGGCTCGAGGGCAGAGCGTGGGGCAAGTGGAATGTCCGCGCTCGGGTGGTTATGTCTATCTCTACAGCTCGATGATTACGATGGACGTGCGCGGGACGCTGCAGTGTGGCGAGCAAGTGCAGATCACTGGGCGGTACGACACGTATTTTGGCGTTCGAACCGCCAGGGGCGAAGTTGGTTATGTGCCGTTGGACAGCGTTTTATTGATTAAAGACAAGCCGGGAGCGAACCAGCCGAAGGCGCTGCGGCAAAAGCCCGCTCGAGAGCTGACTCCTTACGACGAACATGCTGCTCCGCCGCCTCCCGTGAAAACCGTGCCGGCTGGTTTCGACCTCACGCTCGCCAACGGCACACCGATTCACTTGAAACTTGGCAAGACGATTTCCACGGCGAGCGCGCACGTGGGAGACGTGGTGGAATTGCATGCGGCGGAGGAAGTGCTTGTGGATGGACTTACGGTGGTTCCGATCGGGGCAACTGCCACCGGAACTGTGACGGAGGTCGAACCCAAAAAGCGGCTGGGCCGCGGCGGGAAGCTGGCATTGAGCATTAATTTTTTGCGGCTCGGCAACAATGAAAAGGCGGCAGTGCGCTCCTTCCAGGAGACATCAGAATCGATTTCGCAAGGGCACGGCAAAGACATCGTATTCGCGGAAGGAAGCAACTTTACGGCGTACGTGGATGGCGACGTGCACCTGAGGAAAGAAACATTTCTGGCGGCGAAGGATGGGGCCAACGGCGCACCCGCCGCTCAGAATCCTTCGCATCCCAGAAAGTGACTGCAAGAAAGTTGCCGCATTTCGCGCACGTGCAAAAACTTCCGGCCCACCTGCTTCGAAAAACCTGGAACGCAGAGATCACAGAGGAAGGCGAAGAAAAAGAACACGGGTCTAAAGACCCGCCACTACAAAATCGAAGAGGCCTTCAGTGGATTTGTTTGGTTTTGCGGGACATGTAGTCCATGAGGAGATATTGGCCGAGGGTGTAGGGCGTGGTGAAGTAGGCTTTGCCGCGGCACATCTCGGTGATTTTCTGGACAAAGTGCACGAGGGAATAATCACTGGCTAGCATGAAGGTGTTGATCATGATGCCGGCGCGCTTGCACTTGTTGACTTCTTCGAGAGTCTGGCCGACGACAAAGGGATCGAGACCGAAAGCGTTTTTGTAGATGCGGCCGTCTTCGAGCGTTAGGGCGGAAGGCTTTCCGTCGGTGATCATGACGATCTGGCGCATATCTTTTTTTTGGCGGAGGAGAATGCGCTGCGCCATGCGCAGGCCTTCGCGCGTGTTGGTGTAATACGGGCCGACCTGGACGCGGGCGAGTTCGCTCAACGGAACTTCTTCGGCGGAGTCGTGGAAGAGAACGAGGTTGAGCGTGTCGCCAGGATATTGCGTTCGAATGAGATGGGAGAGGGCCATGGCCACACGCTTGGCGGGCGTGAAGCGGTCTTCGCCGTAGAGAATCATGCTGTGGCTGCAATCGAGAAGGACGACGGTGGCGCAAGAGCTGTGGTATTCGCACTGGTGGACCATGAGGTCGGAGTAGGTCATCTCGATGGGAACTTTGGGGCCTTCGCGACAGACGGCATTGAAGAGCGTGGCGGAGATGTCCATGTTGAGAGTGTCGCCGAATTCGTAAGGGCGTGAGACGCCGCCGGATTCGATGCCGGTGGAGAGGTCGCGAGTGTCGTGGCGGCCGAAGCTGCTGCGGCCAAGCGAACCGAGCAAATCCTGCAGCGTTTTGAAACCAAGAAAATCGATGGTTTTGTCCGTGATCTCGAAGCGCGCTTCGGGCTGGCGTTCGTGCGGCTGGCCGAGTTGGGCGCGGGCGGAAGTCTGCGGCGGCGGCGTGACTTGCGGCGGCTGCTGCGGATTGATGAAGCCTTCGTTGGCCATGCGCTCCATGATTTTATCGAGGAGATCTTTCACGGCCTGGCTGTTCATGGCGCTGGGTTCGTCGAGCATTTCGCGGAGTTCGTGGGACATGGCGTTTTCGGGGAGCAGGTCGCCTTCCTGGAGGGCGCGGAGGATGGCTTCGCGAAGGGCTTCCATGGAGCGCTCGGGATCCATTTGGGAGACGCCGTAAAACTGGGATTCGAATCCGCTTTGCAGGAAAAAATCGCCGAGACGTTTGACGAGTTCTTCGAGGTCGATGGCGTCGGCGGGTTCGCCGGTGTATTTGGCGTAGCGGATGAATTTCATGAACGATTTACCGCGCTTCCCACGAGTAAGAGAGATTCCTCACATCCGCAGGCCGACCCTTTCGCGGGAGCGAAAGGCGAAGAAAAAATCGGCCTGCTCCGTTCGGAATGACGGTGTGTTGGTTGTGGAGGCATGTTAGTTGAATTGGCGGCGGGGGCCGCGGTTGGGGGATTCGCGCGGGTCGCGCGGTTCGGGCTGCTTGGGTTTATCGGCGTAGAAGCCGCGCTCTTCGCTGCGGCCGATGCGGCGATGGGCCCACAGGCCTTCGAGAATCAATTCGGCGGCGGCAGCGGCGGCGCCGGCATCTTTGCGATCCTGAACGCCGAGCTTGCCGATGTGATCCATGACGCCCTGGATTTTCGAAAGCTGTTGATAGCGGTCGCTGGTGTTAGCGAGTTCGGGCAACTTGAGTTCGCCGCCCAATTCGAACCATTGAATGACGGGCTGGAAATTGACGTCGGTGAAATGCTTGCTGAAGACGCGGCCGACGGCGGTGCGAATGAGCTCGCGGGCGATGGTGTCTGCGCCTTTGAGCTCGCCTTCGTATTCGAGCTCCATTTTTCCGGTGATGGCGGGGAGCGCGGCATAGACATCGGCGACGCGGGCGACGACGGATTTTTCGCCGGTGCGGGCGGCGCGATGCTCGGCGCTGCTGACGAGGCCTTCCATCGTGGTGATGGGGAGACGCTGGCTGACGCCGGAGCGGCGGTCCACGCGCTTGTCCTCGCGCGCCTGGAAGGCGATCTCTTCGACGACCTGGCGCAAGTAATGAGGGACTTCGATTTTTTTGCCGGAGTCGCGGGCGACCCAGGCTTCCTGCGCGGTGATGGTCATGCCTTCCTCGATGGTGGAAGGGTAATGCGTACGAATTTCGGAGCCGATGCGGTCTTTGAGCGGCGTGATGATTTTGCCGCGGGCGGTATAGTCCTCTGGATTGGCGGTGAAGACGAGGAGGATGTCGAGCGGAAGGCGGAGGGGATAGCCCTTAATCTGGATGTCACCCTCCTGCATGATGTTGAAGAGGCCGACCTGAATTTTTCCGGCGAGGTCGGGTAGCTCGTTGATGGCGAAGATGCCGCGGTTGGCGCGGGGCAGAAGGCCGTAGTGGATGGTGAGTTCGTCGGAGAGATCGCGGCCGCCGCGCGCGGCGCGGATAGGATCGACGTCGCCGATGATGTCGGCCATGGTGACATCGGGCGTGGCGAGTTTTTCGACGAAACGATTTTCGCGGGGCATCCAGGCGATGGGCGTATTATCGCCTTCGGCGGAAATTCTTTCGCGGCAGGCGCGGCAGATGGGCTTGAAGGGATCATCATTGATTTCGCAGCCGGCGATGACGGGCATTTCGGCATCGAGGAGATTGATGAGTCCACGCAGGATACGGCTTTTGGCCTGGCCGCGGAGGCCGAGAAGAATGAAATTGTGGCGGGAGAGCAAAGCGTTAATGATTTGCGGGATGACGGTGTCTTCGTAGCCGTGGACGCCGGGAAACAACGTTTCGCCCTTTTCGATGGCGCGAAGGAGATTGCGGCGGATTTCGTTTTTCACGGAGATGGAGGCGCTGCGCGGGTCGAAGTCAGGGATGCGCTTGAGCTCGCCGAGCGTGCGCGGTTTCGATTGTCCGGAAGATTGCATAAAAGTGCTGGCCGTCATGGGGTCCCGTTCCGCGAGCCCCGGAGCGGCCGGGGCCCGCACAAACTAGTTCAGTCCGTGTCCATTGCCACCGGCGCGCTGGCGCACGGCTTCCCGTTTCTGTAGATGCGGCGCCCATTCGCGAAGGTACGTTACCAGGCGCTCCTGGCGGTCGGCTTCGCAGCGCAGCTCGAGAATCTGCTGCTTCCACAATAGTTCCATGGGCAAGGTAGCGGCAACGAGATAGGAAAGTTCTTCGGGCGGGGCACCCTTTAGATTTCTTGGATAGTCGTCGAAGATGAGCGTGTGACAAGCCTCGAAGAGTTCGATGAGTTCGCGCTGGACGCGGGGATTAGCGGCGGTTTCGCGATCCTCGAGGTAATCCACCTGGCCTTCTAGAAGCGGGTGGTCCTGGAAAAGATCGAGGACGCGGAATGGGGCGCGGCCGACGGCGAGGATGTCCATGCGGCCGTCGCCGTAGCGCTTGACGACGTTGAGGATTTCCGCGGTGCAGCCGACGCGCGCCAAACCTTTGGGCATGGAAAGCAGCATGCCGAATTCGGATTTCTCCGCGAGGCAATCTTTGATCATGGTGCGGTAACGCGGCTCAAAAATGTGCAGGGGAAGCTCCGCGCCGGGAAGAAGGACGACGTTCAACGGAAAAAGCGGAATGCGTTCTGGCCGCATGGGGTCCCAGACCAAATGATACCAGAGGAGCCGGGAGATGTATGGCAGGGCCTGGCAGATATTCCGGCGGGATTCCAGGGCCTGTCACAAACACACCTGTTGCGTCTTTGTTGAAATGTGATAGGTTCTACCGGCAAATGCAGTTCGTCGTGCAATCGCATAGAGTGGGTGGCGTCGCGGTGATCCACTGCGAGGGGCGCCTCGTGGTCAGCGACGCTGTTCGCGCACTGCAGGAAGAAGTCGAAAAACACAGCCTCGAAACGAAAAACTACGTCCTGGATCTAGGCGCAGTGAGCTACCTGGACAGCGGAGCGTTGGGCGCACTGGTTCGACTCGTGGGCACGCTCCGCGCATACCGTGGCGATCTCAAGCTCTGCCAGGTTTCGCCCTTCGTGCAAAACATCTTGCGCGCCACGAACCTCCACGGCGTGTTCTGCATCCATGACACGGAAAAAGACGCTCTCGCAGACTTCGCGCGGCGGCCGGTACCCGTCGAACCGCAGGCGTGGTCCTCGAACACCAGGGTCTTGTGCATAGACCCGTCCAGCGATCTTCTCGCTTACATGGCGGTCGTGCTCAACCGCGCCGGCTTCGAAGTAAAAACCACGCGCTATCTGGCCGATGCTTCCACGCTTCTCTGTGCCATGAAACCGCGCGTGATCGTGTGCGGCCCTGGAGTAGAGTCGAGTAGTCCTGCCTTCGAGAAGTTTCACCATCTCGATCCCCACGTGCAATTCCTGCTTCTTCCTGCCGATTTTTATACCCTCGATGCGAGCGATGCCGGCCTCGACCTCGTCTCTCGCGTTAATGAACTGCTGCAGGCGCAAGCCTGACCTTCTGCCCATCCCACGGCCACTTTGATTCGTCGAGAATGAATCAAGCCCTAAGCCCCGATAAATCGCGTTGCTGGACAGGTGCCGGTCGATGCCGCCAGGCCAGGAGATCAGCCGAGCTCGGTGAGAAGGGCTTCGAGTTCGGAACGGGCGTGCTGGTCGCCTTTTTTTGCGGCGGCGGCGATGCCATTGGAAAGAATTTGCCTGGCTTCGGCGGTACGGGATTCGCGGGTGAGCAGCTGGGCGTACATCAGATAAGCGGGGACGTAGTCTGCATTACGTTCGAGGAGAGCGCGAAAATGCGTGTCGGCGGCCGCGGGGTCGCCGCTGTTCATGCATTCCATGGCGAGTCCGTAGCGGGAGAAGGCGTCTTCGGGTTTCGTGGCCACGGACTCTTCAAGCATCTGGCGGCGGGTTTTCTTTTGTTCGGTCATTGGGTCGTCCCGTATTATACGGATGCGAGAGTGAGCCTCCAAACTCAGGCTGAAGCGGGGATGCGAATGAAGCGAAACAAGAAAAATGGCGAGCAGCAGGAAAGTAATTTGGCGGGGAAGCCGGTGAGCGCGTCGCGTTCGGAGATGACGGAAATCGTACTGCCGGCGCAGACCAATCCGCTGGGGAAGCTTCTTGGCGGACAGGTGATGCATCTCGTTGACATGGCGGCGGCGTTGGCGGCGCACCGGCATTCGAACTGTTACGTGGTCACCGCGTCGGTGGACTACATCGATTTCAGGAATCCGGTGAGTCTCGGAGAGATCGTCACGCTAAGCTCTCAGGTCAATCGTGTGTTTCATACTTCGATGGAAGTGGGCGTGGAGGTCCACTCGGAGAACGTGCTTACGGGAGAGCGGAAGCATACGACGACAGCGTACGTGACGTTTGTGGCGATTGACGAGCACACGCGCAAGCCGAAGACGGTGGCGCCGCTGATCGTAAAGACTGCGGAGGAAAAGCGGCGATTTGAGGAAGCGGCGGAGCGGCGCAGGACGAGGTTAGAGCTTCGGTACGGCACAGATTCGACCAAATCGAAATCCAGCGGATGAGATTGCCCGCTTCACTTTTCGAGCGCCTCTCGCACTTCATCCGCGACTGCCAAGGCTTGTTCGACGCAAGAGCCGATGGCGGGCCCACGCAAGTAATTGCCCGCGAGCCAAATTCCAGGGTGCTTCCGCAGAAGTTTGGCGACGGCGGCCAGACGGTCGCTGTGGCCGAGGTTGTACTGCGGGAGGGCGCGAGGCCAAACGGTGACGTTGGAAAAGACGGGCTCGGCGGAAATGGAAAGGATGAGTGAGACTTCACCGTGGACGAGACTTGTGAGCGCTTCGGCGGGGAGACTTGCGACGGAGGGATCGGTGGCGCCGCCAACAAAACTTGTTAGAAGGGCGTGGCCCTGGGAAGCGCGGCCAGGGAAGAGAGAAGAATTCCAGACCGCGCCGAGAACGCGGAGGCCGGAAGAGCGAGGCACGAGAAAACCGAATCCTTCGAGAGAATGACCGATGGCGCTGATGCGATATCCGAGAGAGACGACGGCGACGGGAGCGTAGTCCATGAGAGCGAGGAGCGATTCGAATGACGGGTCGAGAGGAGAGAGTAACTTTGCCGAGACGCTTGTGGGCGCGGCAAGAATCAAAGACTTCGTGGAAATAGACTCCGAGGCACCATGGGCTTCGAATTGCACGCTAAACGAACCGTCATTCTGCGCGGAGATTCTTGTGATGCTTGCCCCCGTGTGCAGAGAGGGGCCGAGGATGTTCGAAAGTGCGCGTATGAGAATTTCATTGCCATTGCGGAAAGCCAGGAGTGTAGGGCGCTCGCGGGGATTTGTTTTTGTTTTTGGGGCACGCAACGTGCCCCGGATGATGCTGCCCGCAGATTTTTCGGCTTCGTGGAGGGACGGGAAAGCACTGCGCAGACTGAGACGCTCCGGATCGCCCGCGTACACGCCGGAAACGAAGGGACCCACCAGGTGATCGAGAAGCTGCGGAGAAAATTTTCTGCGGACAAAGGCGGCGACCGATTCGTCAGCATCAGGAGGAACACTTTTTCCGACGAGATCGCGAAGCAAAGCCCACTTGGTGGAAGCATCGATCAGCGAGCTAGTGAAAAAAGCAGGCGGACTCAGAGGAACGGGCCGAAGCACGCCGTCCACGAGGACGTAGCGAGGCGCGCGGGCGGGAGCCAGGACGACTTGATCGGAAATACCGAGATCCTGGAAGAGCGCCCGGAGCGGGGCGGTGCCGTTAAAGCTCTGCGGACCGAGTTCGAGGAGGAAGCCGTCGCGCGTGATGGATTGAATGACTCCGCCGGGACGGGGCGAGGCTTCGAAGAGATGCGCATCCAGGCCGGCTTTGCGGAGTGCGTAGGCGCAGACGAGGCCGGAAATTCCTCCGCCGACCACCAGTGCTTGGACGCGGGGCGTCACGGCGTTCTTCCGGTCATCGATAGCTCAGAGAGTTTTTGAAAAAAGCGGTTTGGCAATGAGCTGCTGCTTTTCAAGATAGGGATCGAAAATCATCGCCAGATTGCGGATGAAGATCCGGCCAAGCCAGGTGGCGCGAATCTGACCTTGATCCAGGAGGACGAGGCCATCCTGGCGGAAAGGTTCAAGACGGCGCAGCTCTTCTTCAAAATATTTGTCGAAGTCGATGCCGAACTCGCGAGAAATCTCGTCCTTCACTACGACGGTATGGCAGAGGAGGCGGTTGATGACGGCACGGCGTAGGCGGTCTTCGTTGGAAAGGTGATAGCCGCGCATGGTGGCGATGCCGCGGGCGTTGACGGCTTTTTCCCAGGAGGGGATGTCGCGATGGTTTTGCGCGTAAGCGTTTTGAAAGCCGCTGATGGCGGTGATGCCCATGCCATAGAGGTCCGCGCCGGCTTTGGTGGTGTAGCCCTGAAAATTGCGATGCAGCGTGCGGTTCTGCTGGGAGAGGGCGAGCTCGTCGCCGGGTTTGGCGAAATGATCCATGCCGATGTAAAGGTATCCCGCTTCCAGGAACTTGAGGAGTCCGATGCGGAAGATTGCGAATTTTTCCATGCCTTCGGGGAGATGCGCGGCGAAGGAGCCTTGCTGTTTTTTCAGCCAGGGAACGTGAGCATAGCTGAAGAGGGCGACACGATCGGGAGTGAGTTCGAGGATTTGATCCACGGTGTGCGCGAAGCGGTCTGGCGTTTGATAGGGCAGGCCATAGATGAGGTCGACGTTGATGCTATCAAAACCAAGATCGCGCGCGGCGAAGAGCAGGTCGCGCGTCATTTCGAACGGCTGAATACGGTGGATGGCTTTCTGCACGTCGGCGTGAAAATCCTGGATGCCCATGCTGAGGCGATTGAAGCCGAGTTTGCGGAGAGTTTCCAAGTGCTCGCGCGAGGTGACGCGAGGGTCAATCTCGATGCCGATTTCCGCGTCTGGTGCGAAATGGAAATGCTCGCGCGTGAAACCGAAGAGATCCTCGATTTGCGGGGGCGTCAGGTAGGTGGGCGTGCCGCCGCCCCAATGGAATTGCACGACGGGACGGTCCTTCGAAACGCTGCGGCTGACGCGCTCCGCCTCGCGCTTTAAGATTCCGAGGTACGGCGGCGAGACTGCTTTGTTCTTCTCGATGACGACGTTGCACGCGCAAAAAAGGCAGAGGCTTTCGCAGAACGGGATGTGCATGTAGAGAGAAACCGGCGTTTTCGCGCGTTCCGCTTCTTCATGCACTTTTACGAGATCATCAGGGCCGAAAGCGTCATTCCAAACGGGCGCGGTGGGGTAGCTGGTGTAGCGGGGGCCGGGGCGATTGTATTTGGCGAGGAATTCCTCTCCGACGCGCAGCTCTTCGCGCATTTTCTGCAGGCTTGGATGAGCGGGAGTCATCGGGGAGATTCCTTAGCGTGCCTGCGCGGCGGGCCGCGCATCTTGAAAGAGCATCTGCTGGCCGGTTTCAATGAAGAGCTTGGCATTCTCAACGGGTGTGTTCTGTAAAATGCCGTGGCCGAGATTGAGAATGTGGCCTTGCCCTCCAAGAGAACTGATGGTGTCCTGCGCGACGGCGCGAATTTTTTCCGCCGGGCCAAGCAATACCGCCGGGTCCACGTTGCCTTGCAAAGCGATTTTCGAGCCTAAAGACTTGCGAATCTCCGACAGATCCACGCGCCAATCCACGCTCAAAACGCTTGCGCCGGATTGAGCGACCGCAGGGAGCAAATGGTGGGATGCCTTCGTGTAATAAATGACAGGCACGGAGTTGCCAAGGCCGGAAATGAGTTCCTGGACGGCCGGAAGCGCGAAGCGGTTGTAGTCGTCAAGATCAAGCTCGCCGCACCAGGTATCGAACAATTGAACGGCGGCGGCGCCGGCAGAGATCTGGGCTTTGAGATAGGGAATCGTTGCTTGTCCAATGCGATGAAGCAAATCGCGGAAGGTCTTCGGCTCGTGGTAGAAGAAGCTTTTCGCCGTCGCGAAGCCTTCTTTAGATTTGCCTTCCACCATGTAACAGGCGAGAGTCCACGGTGCGGCTGCGAAACCTAGGACCGGGACTTCCGGCCCCACCGTTTTGACAATGCGGCGAATAGCCTCAGGAAGGAAGCCGGTTTCGGCCTCGGGATCGAAGTGCCTGAGCTTCTCGACATCGGCGCGGGAACGCACGGGATTTGGCAAGTTTGGACCGGCGTCGCCGAGTTCGAGGGTCAAGCCCATGGCCTCGGCGGGAATGAGAATGTCTGAAAACACGATCACGGCATCGACGCCCAGCCTGCGAAAAGGCTGAAGGGAGACTTCCACGGCGAGATCCGGTGTCTTGCAAACTTCCAGAAATGTGTGCTTTGCACGGATTTCGCGGTATTCGGGGAGATAGCGTCCAGCCTGGCGCATCATCCAGACGGGCAGGCGCGGAGTTGCCTGGCCGCCGCAAGCGCGAAGAAACAAGTCCTTCTGGTTGATAGATGCGGATGTTTCAGTCATGTTCCGCCGGAGGGAGTAAGGATAACAAATCCCGGCTGTTCCTGCTGAAACGGGCTCGTCGGGGGCCCTCTGACGATGCTTGTACCTTCCCGTGTGGGCTATACTCGAAGAGGGATCATCACTATTTTTCGCGCTACGGAAAGGTTGAGACCCTTTCGCGGAAACGAGCATGAACCGAATCGCACTCATTTTGACGGCGGCCGCCTATTTGCTGAGTTTCGGCTGCTACATGCGTTTTTTGAACACGGGCCGCGAGCTCATTGGGCGGTTGGGAACTCTGTTCCTCGCGTTGGGGTTGGTGGCGCACTATTTCGCGCTTCTAGAGAGGTCGCGTGGACTGCATACTGTGCCGTATCACGATTTGTATGGATCGATGTCGCTGTTCGGATGGTTGCTGGCGCTGACGTACCTGGGACTGGAGCTGTATCACAGACAGCGCTCCGTGGGAGCTTTCGTCCTGCCGTTCATCTTGGTGTTCTTTCTCGCGGCGCACCTTGCGCCGGCGGACCGGCTGCCGCAACCGGATTTGCGGGGAGCCGTTTTCGCGTTTCATGTGACCTTGAGCATTCTGGCGTACGCGGCGTTCGCTCTCTCGTTTGTACTCAGCCTGATTTTCCTGGGAGAGGAGAGGCTCCTGCGCAAGCACGAACTCGGGAACATGGTCTGGCGACTGCCGCCGCTGGAGCTACTGGAGCGCATGAGCCAGTCCAGCGTGCTGGTGGGACTTGTTTCGATCGCGATCGGGACGGCACTGGGATTCGTCTCGGTGGACCGGCTCATGGGCCAATATTGGTTTTACGATCCGAAGTATGTGGTCACGCTGTTCGTGCTCTTGCTGTACGCGCTCTATTTCCGGCTTGCGCGAACCGCGACATGGCGGGGGGCGCGCGCTTCGAAGCTGTGCATTTTCAATTTCGTTGTGGTGGTGCTGAGTTTTACGGTGGTGAATTTGTATTTGTCGCACAGCCACCGTTATTTTTAGGAGTGATCAAACCGCGGCATGGAAATCGTTCTCGTCGGATTGAATCACCGGACGGCGCCCGTAGAGGTGCGCGAGAAAGTGTCCTTCAGCGCCGAGCAGGCGCGCCGCGCGGCGGATGAGCTGCGCTCCCGCGGAATCCTGGAAGAGACGCTGGTGCTCTCGACCTGCAATCGCAGTGAAGTGTACGGCGTGCCACCGGAGTCTTCACACGAATGCGCCCCGGGGCTGTCTTCCTTTTTGAGCGAGTTCCACGCGGTGCGGCCGGAAGCGCTCAGCGGATCGCTCTATCATCACTATGACCGGGAAGCTGTGCGGCATCTCTTCCGAGTTTCGGCGGGACTCGACTCGATGCTGCTTGGCGAGGCGGAAATCCTGGGCCAGGTGCGGGAGGCATACCGCTTTGCGCACGAACAGGGAGCTACCGGCCCGGTGCTGAACCGGATGTTTCAAGGTGCGCTGGAAGTAGGGAAGCGCGTGCGGACGGAAACGGATTTGGGGACGAGGCCCATGTCCGTGGCGTCCGCGGGAGTGAAGCTGGCGGAGCGGATTTTCGGCAAACTGGAGGAGCGCAGTGCGCTGGTGCTGGGAGCGGGCGCGATCAGCGAGCAGGTCATAGCGCAACTCCGAGGCCGGGGCATCGCGAATCTTTTCCTGATGAACCGTTCGCGCGACCGCGCGGAAGAACTTGCGCGGCAGTACGGAGGGAAGGTGGCCGGGTGGGGAGAGTGGGAGACGGCATTGCGAGCGCCGGACGTGGTGGTGTCATCGGTGGCCACGGAAGAGCCCATTCTTGGTCTGGAAGTCGTAGAACGAGCGATGGAAGCGCGGAAAAATCGCGCGCTGTTCCTGATGGATCTGGGGATGCCGAGAAACATCGATGCGGGCGTAGCAAAACTGTACAACGTGTATGTCTACAACATGGATGATCTCAGCGACATCGTGCAGCAAAACCGCCAGGCCCGCGAAAACGAGATTCCCCGCGCTGAGAATATTGTCGAGGCGCACGTTGGAAAATTTCTCTCGTGGCAGGCGAGTGTCGAGCTAGTGAGCCTTGTGGATGAGCTGCGCGCCAGAGTGCAGGAGGAGCGCAACGCGTTCGTCAAGGCGCGAATGGATTCGATGGCGCACCTGAGCGAGCCGGACCGGTTGCGAATGGAAGGCTTGATGGATGAGTTGCTGGAGAAGCTGCTGCTCGAGCCGGCGCGGAAATTGCGGGGGGAGAAGGAGCTTCGCCGGAAAATTCAGAACGTGGAAGCACTGCGCGACTTGTTTCTTTCCAAGCGGGACAAACCGTGAGGATACTGCGAATCGGCACACGCGGCAGCCTGCTGGCCAAATGGCAGGCGGAATCCATTCGCAAGCGGGTGTTTGCGGCGGCGGGGGTGGAAGCGGAAATTGTTATTATCAAGACCGCGGGCGACAGAATGCAGCAAGCACCGCTTACGCAGATCGGCGGCAAAGGAATTTTCATCAAGGAGTTGGAAGAGGCGCTGCTGGAGGAATCCATCGACCTGGCGGTGCACAGCGTGAAAGATATTCCCACGGATACGCCTTCGAGGCTGATGTTTCCGGCGGTGTGCCGGCGGGACGACGTGCGGGATTGCCTGGTTGGCTCGACGCTTGCAAGTCTCCGGCAAGGGGCGCGTGTGGGGACGAGCAGTCTGCGGCGCCAGGCACAAGTTTTGCATATTCGGCCGGATCTCGATTTTCGTGACCTTCGAGGAAACGTAGATACGCGGTTGCGGAAGGTGGAAAGCGGAGAATATGACGCGATCCTGCTGGCCAAAGCAGGGTTGGATCGTCTCGGCGTGAGCCAGCGGATTTCGGAAATCCTTTCGCCCGACGTTTGCATGCCGGCAGTGGGTCAAGGTGCCATTGCAGTGGAATGCCGGCTAAAGGATACGGAGACGGCCGACATTTTGGCACCGCTGGACGACGCGGAAACGCGAACCGCGATCATTGCCGAGCGCGCGCTGTTGGCAGCGCTGCAAGGCGGATGCCAGGTGCCGCTGGGGGCGTGGGCGCGTATCGAACGCGGCGAGCTGGTGCTCGAAGCATGTGTCAGTTCCGTGGATGGAGTGCAGTATGTGAAACAGCGTGCCACGGCACCGCCGGACCAGGCGGCAGCGCTCGGGGAACACATGGCGCGACTGCTGATTGAAGCAGGTGCGCAATCCATCCTGGAAGAAGTGAGCCGGCAGCGTGGCTGAAATCGCACGATCTTCTCTGGCCGGGAAGCGGATTGTCATCACACGGGCCGCGCCGCAAAGCGAAGCGCTTGCCAAGGTACTCGCGGAACTAGGCGCGATTCCGGTAGTCCTTCCGCTGGTGGAATTCGGCGAACCCGAGGATTTTGGTTCGCTTGATGCCGCGATCGCAAATTTGGAACGATTTGACTGGATCATTTTTACGAGCGGTCAGGCAGTGCGGGCGTTTGTGGCGCGCAGCATGGATCTTGGGGCTTCGCTGCATCCTGCGGGGAGCAAGTTACGAATTGCAGCAGTGGGCCCAGTGAGCGCGGAAGCAGTCCGGCAAACGGGGCTACTCGTGGAATACGTCGCCAGGACGCACAGCGGCGTTGGGTTGGCGAACGAATTGGGAGAACGGTTGCGAGGCTGCAGAGTGCTCCTGCCACGGAGTGATCGGGCCAATCCGGATTTGCCCGCAGCGCTGAAGACGCACGGCGCGCAGGTCACGGAAGCGGTTGCGTATCGAACGCTGCAGCCGGGCGAAGTGGACCGGCAGAAATTAGGCAGAATCTCCACAGGCGAAGCGGATGCGGTCCTATTTTTCAGTCCTTCGGCGGTTCAGAGTTTTGCGGAGTTAGTGGGCGCAGAACATTTTTTTGGATTGCAGAACGGCTTGGCGATCACGGCTGTTGGACCTGTAACGGCCGAAGCTTTGCGTAAATCCAAGGTTGAACGCATAGTTGTGGCGGCAGACACGACGAGCGAGGCTGTAGTGCAAGCATTGGAGAACCATTTTGCGATGCGGTAAGGTCGCACCCTGCAGGAGCGAACCGAGGATGAGCTATCCCACACACCGGCCGCGACGTCTGCGCCGCAACGTAGCGCTGCGGAGTCTGGTCCGCGAAACGCGCTTGACTACGGCCAGTCTCATTTACCCAATGTTTGTTTGTCCAGGAACGAAGGTGCGGCAAGAAGTCAGCTCGATGCCGGGGGTTTATCAGCAGTCGGTCGATCAGATTATGGAAGAGGCCCGCGAGGTGGAATCTCTGGGGATTTCCGGAATTATTCTATTCGGATTGCCGGAAAACAAAGATCCACGAGGATTGAGTTCGCTCCACGCGCAAGGAGTGGTCCAGCGGGCCATCGAGGCAATTCGCAAGGCCAAGTTGAAACTGCTGGTCATTACGGATGTCTGCTTATGCGAATACACGGACCATGGGCACTGCGGCATCGTGGAAGATGGAGAAGTCGCGAACGATGCGACGCTGGAGATTCTTGCGCAGCAAGCGTTTTCACACGCGCGAGCAGGGGCGGATATCGTTGCGCCCTCAGACATGATGGATGGCCGCGTGGCGGCGATCCGCAAGATGCTCGATGCAAACAAATTTGAAAACATCGCGATTCTCTCGTACGCGGCGAAGTATTGCTCCGGTTTCTACGGACCCTTCCGGGAGGCGGCGCAATCTGCTCCGCAGTTTGGCGATCGGCGCAGCTACCAGATGGATCCGGCCAACGCACGCGAAGCTTTGAAGGAAGTGAAACTGGATCTGGAAGAAGGCGCGGACATGGTGATGGTGAAACCGGCGCTAGCCTATCTGGATGTGATTCGCAGGGTGCGCGATCAATTCGATGTTCCGGTGGCTGCATACAATGTGAGCGGAGAATACTCCATGGTGAAAGCCGCTGCGCAAAACGGCTGGCTGGATGAGAAGCGCGTGGTGCTGGAAATACTTACCGGAATTCAGCGCGCGGGAGCGGATATCCTGCTGACGTACCACGCCAAGGACGTCGCTCGCTGGCTGAAGCCGTGATCGTTGGATCGGGAAAAGCATGAGTGCAACGCAAGCCAAGTTGAAGCGCGAGCGCAAGCGTTCGCGGGAGATTTTTGAGCGCGCCGAAAAAGTGCTGGTCGGTGGGGTGAACAGTCCTGTGCGGGCGTTCCGCGCGGTTGGCGGGGAGCCGCTGATCATTGAGCGGGGAAACGGGGCGAATCTCTACGACGCGGACGGGAACGAGCTGCTGGATTACGTGTGCTCCTGGGGAGCGATGATCCTGGGGCACGCAAACCCGGCCATCAGCGAAGCGATCGCGGAGCAGGCGCGGCGAGGCACGAGTTTCGGCGTGACGACGGAATTGGAATTGGAACTTGCCGAGCTGATTATTAAGGCAATTCCGTTCATCGAGAAAATACGATTCGTCTCGAGCGGGACGGAAGCGACCATGAGCGCGGTGCGGCTCGCGCGCGGCGTCACCAAGCGCGACTTCATTTTGAAATTCGAAGGCTGCTACCACGGCCATGCGGACAGTTTCCTATCGCAGGCCGGTTCGGGATTAGCCACTCTTGGAATCGCCGAGTGCCCGGGCGTGCCGCAGGCACTCGCGGCTTTGACATTGAATGTGCCCTACAACGATCTAGGCGGCGTCGAGAATGCCTTCGCTCAGCACAAGGGCAAAGTTGCCGCCGTCATCGTCGAGCCTATCGCTGCAAATATGGGCGTCGTTCCTCCGGCGACGGATTTTCTGAAGGGATTGCGCGAGATTACGCGCCGCAACGGCTCGCTCCTGATCGTCGATGAAGTGATTACGGGCTTCCGGCTGCACAATGGCTCCGTCCAGGATCTGCTGGGGATTGAAGCGGACCTCACGACGCTGGGTAAAATTATCGGCGGAGGAGTGCCGGTGGCCGCCTATGGCGGACGCGCCGAGCTGATGGACAACGTCGCTCCCCTTGGACCCGTGTATCAGGCTGGAACTCTCGCAGGGAATCCGTTGGCGATGCGAGCAGGCATTGCGGCGCTCGAACAACTGAGCAAACCTGATCTATATGACGAAATGACTCAGTTGGCGCGGCGGCTGGTGTTTGGACTTCGCTCGGAACTGGCGGACGCCGGGATTGCTGCTCAAGTCAATGCGATCGGATCGCTCGCCACGATCTTCTTTACTGCGGGGCCCGTCAGGAACTACACGGATGCCAAGCGCTCGGATACGAAGCGCTGCGCCCGATTTTTCCGCGAAATGCTGGATCGAGGCATCTTCCTGGCGCCGTCGCAATTCGAGGCTACTTTTATCTCCGCGGCTCACACTTCCGCGGATATCGACCGCACGCTGGCCGCAGCACACGAATCGCTGCAAGCCATTTCAGCTGATTCTGCGGTTTGATCTGACGGAAGGAGAGTAGAGGAATGAGCGAGGGTATCGAACTTCCGGAGGTTCATCACGGTGGGGAGGAAGGGCCGCTGATCCTACCCGTGTCAATCACGATTTCTATCATGGCGGTCCTTGTGGCGTCAGTTGCCTTGTTAGGCCATCGCACGCATACGGAAGAGTTACTCCGTCAGAGTCAGGCCTCCGACCGGTGGGCGCAATATCAAGCCAAGAGCGTGCGGCTGCACGAGACGCAGGGATTCTTCGATGTAGTGAATATCGTCGCGTCGCTGGATAAGGAAAGAGGCGCTGCGCTGCGCGAAAAGTATGCTAAGGAAGTCGACCACTACCAGAGCGACAAGGAAGATATCAGCAAAGAAGCGAAAGACCTGGAAGCCGAGCGCGATCTGGCTGGGCGCAAGGCGGACCGTTTTGACGGGGGCGAAGCCTTCCTGGAGATCGGCTTGGTGATCTGCTCCATCACGCTTCTGACGAAACGCAGGCTATTCTGGTTTGGCGGCATGCTCGTCGGCGCTCTCGGTGTTGCCCTTGCGCTGACGGGTTTCTTCCTGCATTGAGCTAAGCACGAGCAGGAGGTTGAGATTCCCGGAGCGTCGCAATTTCCTTCGTCAGAAGATCCAACCGATCGAGAAGTTCCTTGTGGCGCACGTCTTCCGTGCCCGGCTTTTTCCCGACAAACGTGAGCGTGCCGCCGGGCTCGAGAATGCACTGGTTGACTTCTGAGAGCGATTCGAATCCCTGCTTCCTCGCCGCGGCTTCGAGCTGTGGGAGGGTAATGAACTCGCTCTTCAGATGCTGAGTGCGCACCTTACCATTCTCGATCAAAGACTCAGCCTTGCCTTCAACAAGCTGGTCAAGTTTCTTATGGCCATACAGGAAACGAACAACCAGGTAGTTCGTGACGAGCAGGGAAATTGCTCCGACGATTCCTCCAAGCACACTGTTGTCTTCTCCGATGATGGCGTTCTGTACGGTATTCGATAGTGTCAGCAGGACAACCAGGTCAAAGGGGTTGAGCTGAACCAGCTCGCGCTTCCCGAAAAGCCTCAAGCTCACCACCAAAAACGCATAGACGAAGATCGGCCGAAGGATTTTCTCCAAGAAGGGAAGTCCCATGACAAACATGTCTCTCCAGATGTCGTGCATTGCAGAATCACCTCCTGATTTTTCCGCGTGTGCTGCCGTTATCCTAGGACCGGAGCAGCGCAGCACGGGGCAATTGAACTAAATGGTACCCGATACGAAGGACATTCCTGTCCCTTCGTACAGTCATCGTTTCGCGGCACAACTGAAGGCAGCCGCTCCCAATCCAGCAAGCCTTTCGTATCATTGAAACATTAGCTTTCCCTCAGTTCCAAGGGCTCGACGTAGAACGATCCTGTTCGGCGGAGGACGCAGGTCTCACCTTGCCCGCGGTGCTCGAAGCCGCAGGCCGGTTTTGCGAGCGACGACTATATGGCACATCGAGTATCTTTCCTGTCAGGCGCGCCCGTCGGTCCGGAGCAACTTCCCGCGCTGCTAGATTCTATTCATGAGCTCATCACAATTTTAAGCTCGGACGGGCTGATCCAATTCGCAAGCCCGGGATTTACCCGCATTCTGGGACACCGAACCGAAGACCTTGTTGGAAGACCGTTCACTTCCTTGACTCACGCGAACGATACCGCTGGTGCCGGCCAGTGTGTCCGGGAAATTGCCGTTAGCGGAGGTGGGGCGTTCAGTTTTCGTTGCCGGCTGCAGAGCAAGGATGGCAGCTGGCGCTGGTTCGACACTTCAGCGACAGATCACACAAGCAATCCCGTCATTGAGGGGATCATTCTCAGCTGCCGGGACGTGACCGATCTGCAACGCATGGAAGCCGAGCGCCAAGTCATCTCCGAAGTTGTGCATGCCCTCAACGAAACGGCAAACCTGGACGAGTTGCTCGCCGGCATCCACAAAGCGCTGAAAAAGGTTTTGTACGCGGAGAATTGTTTTGTCGCGCTTCACAATCCCGAGACGGATACGTTTTCGTTTCCGTTTTTTGCGGATCAAGTGGACGTTGCGCCTCCCCCGCAGAAAGTAGGCCGCAGTTGCACAGCTTTCGTTTTCCGTACGGGTTCGGCGATGTTGATTCCGCAAAGCGAGTTTGACCGGCTTGCGGCGCAAGGAAAAGTCGAGCTCGTCGGCTCACCGTCCCCCGCATGGCTTGGCGTCCCGCTCAAGACGCCGAAGGCCACGATCGGCGTGCTCGTGGTTCAGCACTACGAAAACGAAAACGCATACGACACCCGGGATATGGAATTCCTGAGTTCGGTTGGCGGGCATATCGCTCTTGCAATCGAACGCCGCCGTGCCGAGGACGCTCTCCGCAAAAATGAAGAAATGTTTCGCCTGCTGTTCAGCAATAATCCGCTTCCTACGTGGGTGCTCGACCGAGAGACGCTGCGCTTTTTGGAAGTGAACGACGCTGCCGTACAGCAGTACGGGTATTCACGCGATGAATTCAGGAACATGAGTCTCCTCGACGTGGACCAGGGGGAAGAAAAGGAAAAGCGGATCGAACATTTCCGGCAGTGGGGCGGAGGCGGGCGCTATCACGGTAATTGGAAGCACCGGAAGAAGGACGGTAAAATCCTCGAGGTCGAGAGCGTTTCCCACGAATTGAACTACGCGGGGCAGCGCGTACGCCTGGTCGTGGCGCAGGACATAAGTGCGCGGCATCTGCTCGAACAGCAATTTCGCCAGGCACAAAAAATGGAAGCGGTCGGCCGTTTGGCCGGTGGAGTGGCGCACGATTTCAATAATCTCCTCATGGTGATTAAGGGGCACACCGAGCTGCTGCGCAATGCGATATCGCCCACGGATCAGTTTTCGAAGAAAATCGAGCAAATCGAGCGCGCTGCCGATCGTGCCACCTCTCTGACCCGCCAGCTTCTCGCGTTCAGCCGCATGCAAGTCCTGCAGCCGCGCGTAATGAATCTCAACGAAGTTGTGGAGGACATGGGCCGTCTGCTTCCTCGCTTGATCGGTGAAGACATCGACCTTGAGATCCGTACAGCCAAAAACCTCGGTGCCATCAAAGCCGACGCCAGCCAGATGGAACAAGTCATCATGAATTTGGTCGTGAATGCCCGCGATGCGATGCCAAACGGCGGCCGGCTTCTGATCGAGACTTCGAACGAAGACCTGGACAGTGCCTACAACGCCGTGCATCCGGTTGTCCGGCAAGGAAGTTACATTCTTCTCGCGGTTTCCGACAACGGCACGGGAATGGATGCAGAGACACAAGCGCACATTTTTGAGCCTTTCTTCACCACGAAACCGCAGGGGAAAGGCACCGGCCTCGGCTTGGCCACGGTTTATGGCGTCGTTAAGCAGAGCGGCGGATTTGTCTGGGTCTACAGCGAATTGGGCAAGGGGACCTCGTTCAAGATTTATCTGCCACGCGTGGACCAGCCAGTGGTCAAAAGCGGATTAACCCAGTTTGTTTCGGATGTTCCGCGAGGGACGGAAACCATCTTGCTTGCCGAGGATGAACAGGACGTCCGTGAAGTTGCGAAGGAATTTCTGGAATCGGGCGGCTACACCGTCATTGAGGCGCGCGACGGCGCGGAAGCGCTCCAGCTCGAAGAAACGCATGAAGGCGCGATCGGGCTACTCATCACGGACATGGTCATGCCCGGCATGAACGGCCAGGAATTGGCGGGACGCCTGCAGCAGAAACGCGCGGGACTGCAGACGCTATACATGTCCGGCTATAGCGAACGCGCCGCCGCAGAATCGGCTCAGGGGGATTCTTCCATCCGCTTGCTGACAAAGCCCTTCAGCCGTTCCGCGCTGCTCCGCACTGTGTACGAAATTCTGAATCCGGCCTGAACGATTCCCCTGGACTTGGCGTGCAATTCTTTCGATTTCCTAGCGAATCTTCGGATGTCTCTTGTGCCAGTCGGTATGCTGCTGGAAAGCGCGCCCAGCCTGAATGACCGCGAAATCGTCTCCCGCTCTTGCGACAAATTGCAAGCCGGCGGGGAGATTTTTATCAGTGAATCCACATGGTACAGACAACGCAGGAAGGCCGCAGAGGTTGCCGATCCCGCCCAGGGGGTCTGGAAAGACGAGATCGGTTTCCAGATTCAAATTCAGCGGTGTCGCTGCGACGGGCTGCGATGCAGTTGCCAGCACGTCGAAGGAATCAAACAGAGTCTCCATCTTCGTTTGCAGGATTTCTCTCACCTTTAAGGCTTGCAAGTAGTCCGCAGCGGAATACTGTTCGTTGACGTAGCCGGCAATCTGCCCTAGAGGGTCTGTCAATTCGCTGACCCGGCCCGAACGAATTAACGAACGGAAAGATGCCGCGCCTTCCGCGGCAATGACGATATTTCCAGCCTCTTCCCAGGGACCGGCAGGCAGAGACGCATCTTTCACGCTCGAAAATGTCTTGCGGAGGACCCTGACCGCAGCTTCCACGGGCTTCGCAATACCGGGATCGAGCGACTTCCACGCATTCTTGAGCCAGCCGATTCGTAATGGACGAGAACGCAACTCTAAGGATGCCGAATACGTAAATGCGGCTCGATCGATTGGCAGCGTGCCGCGGTCTCGCGCGTCATGCCCTGCGATCGCGGCGAAGATGCGGGCGCAATCATCCGCTGAACGTGCCAGAGGTCCGATCTTGTCCATCGAAGGAGAGAGTGCCATGGCTCCGTAACGGCTGACGCGCCCATACGTCGGCCGCAATCCGCTGACGCCGCAGAACGCCGACGGGCAAATGATGGAGCCCCACGTTTCCGTGCCGATGGCGAATGCCGCGAGCCCCGCAGCGACGATCGCGCCCGAACCGGACGATGATCCGCACGTCCAGCAGGTGGGGTCCCATGGATTCTTGGCTTCGCCTTGCAAGGATGCCGACGCAAAGCGGTATCCCATTCCGCCAGCCAGCTCGATCATCGCCGCCTTGCCGATCATCACAGCACCCACGCGGTTGAGATGGTCAATGAGGGTAGAGTTGTAGTTGAAAGCCTGGTTGGCGTAGGGCTTCGCGCCCCAGGTGGTCGGAAGGCCTTTTACCGAAAGCAGGTCTTTCACGGCATAAGGGATGCCATGAAGCGGGCCGCGATAGTGGCCGCGTTGAATCTCTTTTTCCGCCGCCTTTGCCTGCGTGAGCGCGATCTCCGGAGTCAGCCGCGCATAGGCATTGAAGCGCGGGCCCAACTTCTGGCTGCGGTCCAGATAGGCCTGAGTCAATTCCACGGGGGAAAGTTTCTTGGATTCGATGCGTCTAGCAAGTTCGCTAACAGTGAGATAGAAGAGTTCTTCCCCGGGCATTCGTCTCGCTCCTCAGGAATTCTTTGGTGCAGCCGTTGGTTTACGCGGAGCAGTCATCGGCGAAGGTTTCTTTTCGCGTTCCATCAGTGGCCTCAGATAGAGCGCCGGTCCGTCCCCGTTTTCCACCGGGTAGGCGCGCAGGCGATCGAGCACAGGCTGCGCTTCCTTGCACAATCTGCGCAGATCCGTTTTCTGGGCCTCGGAAAATCGGCCGCCGTATTCGCCGAGGATGGCCTGGACACGTGATTCCACTTCGGCCTGGCTTTCCGGCGAAAGGTTCGTAGGATTCGGTGGCTGCTGCGTTTGGGGCGCAGCAGGCAGGACGTCCGCGCCCAGTAAATTTGCGGGCGCCAGCGAGGCGGCGGAAACCATGGCCGCTCGTCGCGCAAATTCGCGGCGGGATATTGCATGGTCCTTCTCGGTGCCCATCAAAGCCCTCCTTTGCGATCAAGAATAGGCTGCAAGGCGCAAAACGAGGCTACTGAATCCGCATGGCAGCGTCAACTGGCCCGTGGGATAGGGGATAGGCTAGAGCGAAACTGCCCTGTTGCGCGGATCCATTATTATTCTGACGTTTATTATTTCCTGACTATACTTAGGTAGTATGGGAACCACCGATTGGCATAAGTGCAAGTTTCTAGAGAGTGTGGGCAATCTGAAGCCGCTGGTGAAGGAGCGCTTTGGTCGAGAACCTTCAACGACTCTGGCGCGAGAGATCATCGCGTGCCTGTTGCAGGGACGCCTCTTTTACGAAGCTGCGGTTTCCTCTCCTTTGGAAATCAGACCTTTGCAACAGTTCTACGGTATGATCGGTTTTTCGAAAGCTCTCATTGTATCCTCTCAGTTGAAGTCACTTACGACATTAAGACAGTCTCACGGACTCAGAGACATATCTGCCGGAGGCTCTCGAATAGCCGACCTGCGCGTGAAAATCGAGAATGCCGGGACATTTCAGGCCTTTAACGACGTTGTAGCTGCTTTGACGAGATTGAGTTACATAGACAGTCAAACGAGGTCGCGCCGTATCGCGATTCCCTCCGCAAGCTCCGCGCAGCTTACAGGTTGTGAATTAACGCTTAAAGATATTCTTGCTCGCGTACCCACATTGGAATCGCTTTATCGGATGACCTTTGGAGGAGATGCTCAAACTGCTTCGATTGATCTTCAGACCGGCTTCCAAGGAGAGGATCAAGAGTTCCGAATCCGCATAGACGATCCCGAGATCGTCGAAGATAGAGCAACTCTTAAGCAAATAGTGGATCGATGGCGTTCAAGATTTCCTCTGCTGCAGTCTTGGCGATTGGCTTCCGCACAGCAGGCTTGGGGAAATACTGTAATTTATTTGAGGAACACACCCAGTCTAGGATTAGACGAGTTCTCGGACGAATACCTTGCGCTCGAAAATGGCGCTTTTCAGGAACGTCCAATTCCTGGCGACCAAAATCAGCGCTTCACGTTGGAACAAGGTATTCGTCCTGTAGCGGGCGGTTTGGGTCGCAGAATTTACGCAATGGCCCCGATTAACGACACATATCTGTCGGAATTCTCCGTTCACTATCTTGGACTTTTTTTGCTAAGTTCTCTGGTGAGGTATCGTCCACAAGCATGGGCTCACGCTGTCTCTCGTTCCAGTTTCCCGGGCGAACCCGCCGACGACAAAAGCCTTAGTCTCATCGAGCGCTTTCTGGACATAAATCAGAATGAAATTCCCGAAATGGTAGTCAAGGTTCTAAATTCCAATGAAGATCCGTGATACGGATGAAAGCAATTATCAGGAGTAAGCACACGTGAACGCACTTCTGTTTTCGCGTATTAGTATCTTCGATGTTCTGGCCCATAGACAGGAAAGTCTGAAATCCGAAGTGAATGACCTTCCGTCTACTACTTTCGAGCGCTACTCATTACAGGAACTGGCTCGTGATTTGACGTTGAAATTCAAGATCGAGATTCCAGTGCTTGAAGAGGATAAGGCGTACATTTCTCATCGCGAGGTGGACATGGATGTCAGCCGCGATCCTATGAGGATGATTTGGGATCGAAGCGGACCGTTCTATGTGAAAGCCACGGAAATCAAATTCAGCATTCCGTTCAAAGGTGATCCCGCCTGGTTTGACGTCCGTCCGTCGTCCTTCAACTTGAATCCCCCAAGAGGGGAAATACGCGGTCAAGAGCTCCACCTTGTTTACACGCGGACAGACGACGATGCAGCTGCCGTAAAGTCTGAATACGAGCGCACCCTTCAAAGCATAAAACAGTACTTGAGTTGGCAAGAGGGATCGATCACTGATTTTAACAGTAAGGTTGGTCAGCAAGTGGAGACTCTCATCTCTCAGCGAAAGCAAAAGCTCGACAGTGCAGCTAACATGGTTGCGGCCATTGGATTACCCATCAAACAAAACAATAAAACGCCCAAGGTCGATGAAGTCAAAGCAAGTAATCTAAACAGGAACATTAAGAGCCCCAAAAAATGGGATGTCTTCATCTCGCACGCAAGCGAAGATAAAACGCAACTCGCCCGTCCTTTGGCCAGTGCACTAAATGATCGAGGAATTTCCGTATGGTATGACGAGTTGTCACTAAAGATGGGCGACAGCCTTCGAAGCTCTATTGATTTTGGACTCGCAAATTCACGATATGGCGTTGTGATACTAAGTAAGGACTTCTTTTCGAAGCACTGGCCAATTCAGGAACTAAATGGCCTCGCTGGGAAGGAAGCAGCGGGGAAGAAAGTTATATTGCCTGTGTGGCACAACGTTACCGCCGAGGAAGTTCGCGGTTTTTCACCAATCTTGGCGGATCGACTAGCAGTGAGTTCCAAGGAGGGATTGGAAAAGATTGTCGAGCAAATCATTCAAGTGCTTGACCAAGGTTAGTGTAGTGCTCCAACCCCTCGGGTCACCGATCATAACCCGAAATATGATTAGGTAATCGTGGCACACGACCATCCATACTATTGTCGACGATGCATGGCAAACAAGCCATTCCACCATAAACACGACTCGCTGTTTGCTGTTTTTTTCCGCTGGATAGCAAAACTATTGTCACGACCTTCGCGGCGACGACATCGGCGGTAGACGGTAGTAGCCAGAGTGTCATAGATTATGCGGAGTCCTCCGGGGCGGGAACAAACAGAAAAAACATGCGCCTTTATTCCGGCACCACCAAATCTCTAATAGAAGACTCCACGTTCAATCGTATTGCCCCGAAATTAAAGGATGCTTTCTTCACCGAGTTTCGCTACCAACCATCAGTCGCTGAAGTGAACTCCTGGAACAATTCCCTCCGCGCCGTCTCACAAGTGTTTCAGGCAGCATCACTGCTCGATCATGGAGTCTTGCTGGAACTTCAACTTCCTCTTACCTCCAAACGGCTCGACTGCCTTGTGACCGGGTACGACGGCAAAAAGACACCTAACGCAGTCATCATCGAGCTAAAGCAGTGGAGCGGGTGCAAAGGCGCATCTGGTAAGAACGAGGTGGCCACCTTCGTCGGTGGTAATATCCGCGACGTGCTCCATCCTTCAGTCCAAGTCGGTCAGTACAAGACATATCTGACTGACTGCCATACGGCTTTTCAGGGCGAGGGCGGAATTAGCGCACATGCCTGTTCGTATCTGCACAACTACAGCCCGATCAAGGACGATCCTCTTTTCTTGCCTCAATTTGCAGAACAAATTAGCCGGTCTCCGGTCTTCACCGCCGATCACGTGCCTGAGCTGACCACGTTTCTAAACGAACGAATCCACGGTGCTGACAGTGGTGAGGTATCGGCAAAAGTAGAACAGAGCAAATACCGCCCCAGCAAAAAACTGCTAGACCATGTCGCCAAACTGATTAAGGGCAAGCCGGAATACGTCCTGCTCGATGAGCAGTTAGTCGTTTACGACAAGGTTGTGGAGGCTGCAACAGAGGGTGTCAAAGGCAAGAAAAAGGTTGCCATTATCGTTCGAGGCGGCCCGGGCACAGGGAAATCGGTCATTGCTATGAACTTGCTTGGCGATCTTTCTGGAATGGGCCTCAACGCGCATTACGTGACGGGCTCCCGTGCATTTACTTCAACTATCCGCGAGATCGTTGGCACCCGTGGGGCGGCTCAAGTCCGTTACTTCAATAGCTACATGGGCGCGGATATGAACGTAATTGACGTCATGATCGCCGATGAAGCCCATCGAATTCGGGAGACCAGCAACAACCGGTTCACGCCGAAGGTAAAACAGAGCAAACTCCCCCAAATCCAAGAGTTGTTGAAGGCCAGCCGGACCGCAGTGTTTTTCATCGATGACAACCAGATCGTGAGGCCGGGGGAGATCGGCTCGACCGATTACATCAAGACAGAAGCTGAAAAACTCCATTGCGACGTTTGTGAATTTGAATTGGAAGCCCAGTTCCGTTGTGCCGGCTCGGATGCGTTCGTTAGTTGGGTGAACAATACGCTGGGGATTCAGCGCACGCCACACGTGATGTGGAATCAAGCGGATGCGTTCGACTTCAGAATCATGTCCTCTCCCCAGGCTCTGGAAGAGGCAATCAAGAAAAGACTAGAAAAAAAATCGACAGCGCGGCTGGCAGCAGGCTTTTGTTGGCCGTGGTCTAATCCCCGGTCCAACGGGACACTCGTGGATGACGTAGTCATCGGCGATTACGTCCGACCGTGGAACGCCAAATCCGACTCGGGCAGCCTCGCGCCTGGCATCCCAAAAGAGAGTCTCTGGGCCTACGACTCGGGCGGCGTGAATCAAATTGGTTGTGTTTACACGGCCCAGGGATTCGAATTCGACTATGTGGGTGTCATCTTCGGGCCTGATCTCGTCTACCTGCCTGAGGCGGCAGATTGGAAGGGAGACAAGACCAAGTCTTTTGACACAGTCGTGAAGAGGTCCGGCGACCGATTCACACAAATGGTGAAGAACACTTATCGCGTTCTTCTGACTCGGGGCATGAAAGGCTGCTACGTCCACTTCATGGAAAAGAACACCGAGAATTTCTTTCGAAGTCGCATGGAACACGCTAGGGAGGCGACGTGAGTTAGAGGACACATGCAGTCGTCACAAAATGGGTCTTCACTGCATTTCACTGCGCCGGTATATCAGTCTGCTCGACCCCAAATTGAATTCGGACAACCCGGTTTTTGCGATAGACCGACACTATCTTCTGCAATGCTGG
>QHYE01000120.1 GCA_003224055.1 Acidobacteriota bacterium
TCCCGGCAGAGCACGCGCGTCGCACCCGGGCCCCTGACGGGCGCGCTGCGCCAACAAAATCTGTTGCTGCACATCCACCACAATCAGCCACTTCAACCAAGGACGACGAGGCTGGGCCCCGTGCGCATGCTGCTCCAGACGGCGGAGGAAGAAGGTGCTGACGGAAGTGTGGGAGAGCCCTCCGTCCTTTAGAATCAATGGATTACGAATTGCCCCATTTCTAAATTCTTTAGTTTGATATTCATCCATCAATGCCGGGGGTGGGGGGTGTCGGGCATACCGTTTCTAAAGTCTTACTTGAAGTACGCCGCGAACCTTTAGATAGACAAGAGTTTGCAGGCAGCTTCTACCAAATCTGACCAAGGTTGTCTCCGGCTCTGCCACGAGTCACCAGTCACGAGTCACCAATCACTTTGTTTCCAGCGGCTGCAGTTTTGCATTCACTAGGAACTGGTCATCAAACTCCGTCATCTCGCCCCAGCCTTTGCCCAGCACGGGCAGCAACCGCGCAGAGAGCGGCTTATGCCATTTCACCGCCAGGCTGGCCATGTCGCCGATGATGAGCGAAAGCTGCTCCGCGCTGATATCGCCCGGCAGTGGAACCGTGTCGAGCCCCGTGCCGCAGACCGCGGAATAACTCAGCAGCGCATCGATGGAAATGCGCCCTTCGCTCCACCGTTGCGCCAGCCGCGTATCTTCCAGGATCGGCAGCATCAAGCCGGAGTAGCCGGTTTGCTTCACCTTGACGTTTTGGACCGCCGCGGTAATCGTCGCCGCCGCTGTCAGCGTACCGCTCAAGCCCACGGGTTGCGTCGTCAAATTCTCGATGGCCGCGCCGATCGAAACGTCTCCCGACGGCGCCGGCGAAAGGTCGATGCCCATGTACGTCCAGCCGGTATCCATATCAATTCGTCCCGCGTGCCGCTCGATGTCGAACGCGCTGTTCGCCAGCGAATCCGTCAGACGTTGCTTCGCCGTCGCCAGGTCCGGCGCATCCTTGAATGCGGCCACCACCACGTTCGCGGATTCCAGCGCGATCGCGAATTGATGTCCGAATCCGTTGTGATACGCTGCCGGGAAAAATGGCGTCAGCGGCGGCACCATCGCAATCGCCGCAAAATGGAAATTGCCCTGGCTGTGCAGCGTCGATTCCTCCAGCTTTTTCATCACGCGCGCCGCCGCGCCCACGGCTTTCCAGTTCACGCCGTCCTCGCCCGCAACGGCGAGGCTCGCGTTCAACGATTTTGTATTGCTCAAGATCTCCGCAAGCAGGTCCGCTTGCGCTTCGCTGTCGCCCGGATTCAGCATCGCCGGTCCAATCGACGCGGCGAATTTTTCCTTCACCGCCAGCGCGTCGTATTCCTTGAAGAACGCCACGGCTTGTTGCGTCGTCAATCCTTTCGTGTACTCCGGAAACGGCTGTGTAGCGATCCGGATCGTCTGTACCTGGTACCCGCGCGATTCAAAGATCGTCTGCGCGCGCTTCAACATCTTCAGCGCATCCGCCACTTGCTCTTTGTACTGCGCCCGGTCCAGATTGATAAACGCCGTGATCGCCCGTATCTTCGGCTTGTCTGGCGGTGCCGCGTTCTTTTGCTGCGCTTGGCTTGCAGCGCAGAAACAAGCCGCGGCAACCAAAAGCGCGATCGAAATGAAGTGCCGAAGTCGAAATCCAGAGCGACATTGCATAAGCGGGCTCCCGTAGGCGCACGATATATCGCGCCCCTACAGCTTACAAGATTCAGCGCAGCTCACTAGGGTTGGTTTTGAGGCGGACTGTTGGGCAGCGAGTTCGGCTGCTGAGTCCCGCCTTGTTCGCAATCGGCCCAGCAGGAATGAGGGTGGCGTTCGATGTCGCTGTAGTGGAAGAACTCGCAAGATTTTCCGTTTTTCTGTCCTACCCACTGGGGTGGCTGCCCGTCAATTGGGCAAACATTCTTCTGGCTTTGGTTTTTGGCACATCCGACGATGAGCGAAATCAATGAGACCCCAAGGTGGATAACGTTCCTGGCCATTTCGATTGACTGGACAATTCTAAACAAACGCGGCGATGCCGGTAATTCGCTCGCCGATCACGAGCTTGTGAATGTCGTTTGTGCCTTCGTAGGTATACACGCTCTCGAGGTTGTTCATGTGCCGCATGATGCAGTAATCGTCCACGATGCCGTTGGCGCCGAGAATGTCGCGCGCCTTGCGCGCGGTATCCAGCGCAATCGCCACGTTGTTCATTTTCAACATCGAGATGTGCGACGGATCCACCTTGCCGTTATCCTTCAATCGGCCCACGTGCAGCGCGAGTAGCTGGCCCTTCACAATTTCCGTGATCATCCACGCCAGTTTTTCCTGCACCAGCTGGTGCGAAGCGATGGGCTTGTTGGCAAACTGCTTGCGCGTTTTCGCATATTGGAGCGCGGTGTCGTAACACGCCATCGCCGCGCCCAGCGCGCCCCAGCCGATGCCATAGCGCGCCTGGTTCAAGCAACTCAGCGGCCCCTTCAACCCGACAACACCGGGCAAAAGATTTTCTTCCGGAATTTCGCAATCGGTGAACGCGAGTCCCGACGTCACCGAAGCGCGCAGCGACCATTTTCCGTGCACATCCCAGGTCTTGAATCCCGGCGTGCCTTTTTCGACGAGAAATCCGCGGACCCTGTCGTCCTCGCCCTTGGCCCACACCACCGCGACGTCCGCGATCGATCCGCTGGTGATCCACATTTTCTCGCCGTTCAGAGTATATTTGTTGCCCTTCTTCACCGCGCGCGTCAGCATTCCGCCCGGGTTCGATCCAAACTGCGGCTCCGTCAAACCAAAGCAGCCGATCGCTCTTCCTTGCTGCAAAAGCGGCAGCCATTTATTTTTCTGCGCGTCACTTCCATATGAAAGAATCGGATACATCACCAGCGCGCCCTGCACCGAAACAAAACTGCGCAATCCGGAATCGCCGCGCTCTAGTTCCTGCGTCATCAATCCGTACGCGACGTTGGACATTCCCGCGCAGCCATAACCATGCAGGTTCGCACCAAAAAATCCCAGCTCGCCAAGTTGCGGAACCAAATGCTTCGGAAAAGTCGCTTCGCGGCTGTACTTTTCGATGATGGGAATAATTTCGTTTTCGACGAACTGCCGCGCCGTCTGCCGCACCAGTTTTTCTTCGTCGTTCAACTGTGAATCAAAATCGATAAAATCGACGCCGCCGTATCCCGGCATACTTCTCTCCTCGTTTCTGGCGGCCGCAAAGCGGCCGACGCGCGCAGAAATGGATGGCGCGCTTTGCCTTCGGCCACTCGTAATGGGTTCGCCGGAAAATGACCTGCTGCGGGCGCCGTTCCCAGAGTGCGTCCCGTTCGGCCGCAATTCCGACACGGCGATTGTAGCAAGCCCCCGAAAGGGGCAGCAACAAACTGTGCCCGCGACTGGAAAGATGCTCCGCGGATGAGTTGCAATAGCGATTTTCCATAGTTGCGGATTCCGCTGTGCACCACTCGACTTGTTACGTTTTTACCCACCGGGCCCGAAGTCTCAACTACGACTTTCCGGTGGATGTCTTTAAAGGTCATAGGTTCAATAGTTTACGGGACTTCGAAGGTTGGTCTCCCAAATGCACCTTCCTGAAGTGCAACGAAACTGAAGTGCGTTTCGCAGGGCGCTAGAAAGACACCTGCGGGGGAAAGAGCCTTGTTTACTGATTCTGAGAATTCTCCGAAGCAAAAGAGCCGGATGCGCGGGTTCACCATGCTTGAGCTCGTCGTCGTGGTGGCCGTGATCATGGTCGTCACTGCCGTGAGTATGCCCTCTTTTATGCAGGCCATGCGCATTTACCGGCTGAATGATGCCGCTACGCAGGTTGCTGGCGTTCTCAAATTTACTCGTTATGAGGCTATCCGCCTAAATGTTAGCGGCACGGTTGGCCTCGGGGGCCCATTAAATGCACGGGTCATTCAGGCGGGGACTATCACCAACGTCTTTACAGATTCCAACTATAACGGGAGCGCGCAAAATACGGAGAAGCAAATCCGGCTCTCTGGAAACGTCAACCTGGTCCCCGCCGGCACTCCTCCGGGGGGCCTGGCTGCGGCGGTGGGCGTTGCCACTCTGACCAGCGTACCCCTTCCGACTGGCGCCGTCGCCTTTGACCACCGGGGGGCGCTCACACCAGCAGCGGTGAACGTGCTTTACATTGGAAACGTCGCATTTCCGGATTTGGGCTATCGGGCCGTGGTCCTGCTTCCATCGGGATCGGTACAGATATGGACAAGTGCGAGCGGCAATTGGCAGCAGACCAACTAACGGGGACGAAAAGGATAAGTATGCAACCGAAACCTAGCAAGACACGCTGCAAACAGAGCGGCTTCACCATGATCGAGATGCTGATCGCCACGGTGGTGTTCGTGGTGGGTCTCGTGGCGGTGGCGCAGCTCGTGCCGCTTTCGATCCGTTTGAATGGAGCCAATCGCAACGATTCCACCGCTCTGGTGTTCGCCCAGCGTGAATTGGATGAGATGGTCGATCAGCCCATTACCGCAACGACTTTCAGCGACCCTCAAGGGGTTCTCTGCCCTCCAGCTACCCTCTGCAACCTTGGGACTGCCGCTACGCCGAAAGTGCCTGTCGGCAGCCCCGTGGTGATGTTCAACAGCAGCGTGCCGATGATCGACTTCTCGGCGGCGGCTGTTGCGAACTATAGCTTCAACTATACGGATCCCAACGATCCTTTCGGACTGTCCTACGACGTTCGCTGGGCGGTGATTACCTATGCGAACGGCGCCAATCCGACGGGGAAGCGTTTCATTGTAGGCGTACGCCGGCGCGGCGGCAACGCACCCTTTTTGCCCGTGACTCTGGACACCATGGTGGAAAAATGAAGCTCACGCATAAGCAGGCACAGCAAACGGGTTTTACGCTGATTGAATTGATGATTTCGGTCGCTATTTTTATCGCCATCAGCGGGGCCATCTTCGGATTGCTGGGGCAATCACAGAAATCATTTCAGACCGAGTCGCAGCTTCTTAGCTCTTTTCAAGAAGCCCGGCTCGGATTGGATCAGATCGTTCGCGATGCCAATGCTTCCGGCTATCCGCCGCTGAATCATTTTGACGTACTTCCCCCCGCGAATAACTATACCGCCGGGCCGCTTGCCTGGCAGCCCGGTTATCTAACGCCAGCTCCCTGCCTTATTGGCACCGCGGGCGGGGGGACATGCACAACCCCGGGCGACTTTGACGTGATTTTTGAAGGGGACGTCGACGGCTCGGGCGTGAAATGGATCCGTTATCAATTAACAGGCACGACGCTTTTCCGCGGAGTGGCGAATAAGACAGTGGGCGGCGACCCCGATGCGGCCACCAATGCCGCGTCAGGCGTACTGCTTCCTTACGTAACGAACGTAGTGAACAATCCCGGGGCCGCGCAGATCGCACAATTTCAGGCCGCCTATCCAGGGATGTTCCCGGGCGGAGTTGCCCAACCCGTATTCCAATACACTTGTGATACTGCCGGCGGCACGGTGCTTTGCCAGAATGCCGGCGCCAGCAATGCCCCTGCGAACGTTCGCGATATCGAAATCGTTCTCATCGTTCAGACCACGCAGCGGGATGCTCAGACAGCCAAGTTGCGCCTGGTGCAATTGAACGGACGCGGGCACCGCATCAATCCGAACCAGTAAGAATATGGAGAACACCATGAAATCCAATCTCATCAACCGCCGCAAGCATTCGGAATCGGGAGTCGCACTGCTCATCGCGATTTTTGTCCTGATGCTCGTCAGCGTGATCGCAATTTCGCTGATTGTCGCCTCCGGAGGGGAAAGCGCCCTGGCGGGCAACTACCGCTCCTCGACCAGCGCCTATCTCGCCGGCGCAGCCGGATTGGAAGAGGCCCGCGGACGATTGCTGTCCAGTAATTCGGACTATTTCAATACTACTATAGCCAACTTCATACCCGCGGGGCCACTCTTACTGGGCCAGGTCCGTTACATCGTGAATCCTGCTGCGGGCGAACCTGCGGGAGCGGCCTTGCTGGGGACCTACCCGGACACCGAGTATGCGAACGAGTTTGGCGCGCCTCCCATCCCCGCGAATGTGCAGTACATCCCCTCCGTGTCCACCGTTAATTCCGGCGGCAAAACTTACTATGGGCCGCTCTTCAAGTGGGTCCGCATTACGCCCGCCACGGAGAATTCCATCCAGACGGACGTTAATGGCGGAGGGTTTGATATTACCACTCCCTTATATTACGATGGAGCGCACCTGCCTCAGCCAAGCCTCATCGTTCCCCCCCTGCTCGGGCTCGCACCAAACCCGCCACCCACGGCAAAGCAGGCGTACGAAATCACAGCTCTGGCAATCCTGCCAAATGGCGCCCAAAAGACTGTGCAATATGTGGTGTCTGCGAAGACATTCAATCTCAGCTTTCCTTCGGCCCTGACCTTGTCTGGAAAAAACATTGCTTTCTCCGGCCCCAATTCGAACGTGTACTTTGCGAATGGAACAGACGGAAGCGGCAATCCTCCCGCAGTTCCTGGTTGCGTTCCGAACCCCGCTACCTCTCTGCCGGCCATCGGGGTGACGGAGCCTCAAGGTGGCACTGGTAACAAAGCTAGCGTGATCGCCGGCATTCCGCGGCCGGACCACTTTAGCGGCGGAGGTCTCGCCACCCCGAGCGTAAGCGATACGATCACCCTCACCTCGGCGCTGCAGACACCCCAGAGCCTCAATACACTCGTTCAGGATATCTCGAAAGTAGCGACGGTTATCACCCCACCGTCAGGCACAGCTTATGCTTCGGATTTGCCGGCGATGGATGTCAATAATCCCGCGACTGTCGTGGTCAACGGTAACCTCGACTTGAGCTCCACCGTAGGGTATGGGCTGCTCGTGGTCACGGGGAATTTCCTGTACAACGGTAACACCGGTTGGAAGGGAGTTATTCTGGTGGTCGGAGACGGCACGACCACGTTCACCGGACTCGGCGGCGGTAACCAAGAATTCGACGGCGCGATTTTTGTGGCTTCCATCAAAGACTCTGCCGGCAATCTTTTGTCCCAATTGGGAAACGTCGGTTTCAGCATCTCCGGAGGCGGCGGAAACGGCGTTTACTACAATAGTTGCTGGATCAACAGGTCCCAGCCAACGCTGACGTACCAGGTTCTTTCGTTCCGCGAATTGTTCTAGAAATTCAGGATGAGAAAATGAAAATGAAAATGAAAAACAGTTTTCTCTCTAGTGCAATTCTGGCGTCGGCCGCGGCTCTTGGGCTGTCTGCTCCCGGCTTCGCTCAGAGCAATTCACAAAAAAAGACGCCGCCGGCCAAGCAAGCCAAAGCGGCACCGAAGCCGCACAAAGTTTGGACCGACGACGAAATTGGATCTCTGCGCTCGCCGGCGAATGCCTACATGGACGCGAAGTATAGCCAGGCTGATGGAGCGGCCGACTCGAAGGAAGCGGCGGCTCCGAAGCCGAAACCGCATACTGCGTCTCCCGCATTGTCGAACCCTAAGACGGTAGACGATGCGGACAAGATGATTGCCTGGGAAAAGCGGGACGTCGACGCCCAAACTGAATATGTGGAACGCTTGAAAAAGCAGATCGAAGAAGCGCCCCAGGAAGACAAAGAACGTCTGAAAAAGATCCTTCAGGAGCGCATACAAATCCTTGCCGATACGCGCGGCGAAATGGAAACGCTTGTGCAGCAGAAAAAGGAACTGCAGAAGAAGCCTTCCGCGAACAGCAATAGCGCGGCAGCACAGCCGCCTTCACAATAAACGCGGACCGCACGCCTTGAATCTGTGCGCCGCAACTGGCCGGAGCCGGGCCTCCCGTTCTTAGGCCCCTGGCCACGCGCGCTCCGAGTGGCACAGGTCAAGCGCTCCAGGACGCCGCTCAAATCGACAGCAACGAATGCCTGGTCCTGACCCTGGTTGCCACATTCCCCTGTTTCTGCTCCAATATTTTAGTGCCTGCCGCGAAAAAGCGCCCGCCAACGGAAATCCTGATCTTTGATGTGGATGGCGTTCTCGTTGACGTGCGCGGAACCTACTGGCGTTCGGCGCTGGAGACGGTGCGTTACCTCACCGGCAAGCGCGTCACGTATGCCGAGCTGCATGCGTGGAAGAGCAAGCCCGGCTTCAATGATGATTGGGCCATGGTGTCCGCGTGGGTAAGCTCGCTCGGACATCCCACCAACTATGAGGAAGCGCGCATAGCGTTCGAACGGTTTTATTGGGGCAGCGATGGGAAGCCGGGGAACGTTCGAAACGAAAAACTGGTGGTAACCCCAAAACGGATTGAACGGTGGGCGCAACGGTTTGAATTGAATCTCTTTACCGGGCGCACGCGGCAGGAGTTTTCGTTTACGTTCGAACGCTGGCCGGCAACGAAATATTTTCGCACCGTCGTTACTATGGACGACGCGAAACGAAAACCGCACCCCGAAGGCCTGCAGAAAATTCTCGGCGGCCGAGATCCCGCCGCGGCGCTGTACCTCGGCGACAACATTGACGATGCGCTGGCCGCGCGGGATGCCGGCGTGCCCTTCCTGGCCATCATTGCGCCGGGCGAGCACCGCTACCGCCAGCGTGCCGCGCGCTTTCGCGAACTCGGCGCCCTGGCCCTTCTCCCCCGCGCGACCGGACTAAATCGATGGCTGAAGTAAACCGGCAGGAACTTTTTCCGGGGCAATCAGGAATTTATGAATGGCCGTTCCAGGAGATTCTAAGTTCGAAAATGAATGCCATGCGCTTCGCCAAACTCGCAGTTTCCATAGCTCTTGCCGCATTTACATTTCTTGTTCCTGCCGCGATTCGCGCGCAGGCGCCTGCAGGGCCGGTGAAGGGAGCGCCGCCTCAGCCTGCTTCCGCGGGCAGGCCGCAAGAACAGGCGCCGCTGCCGCCACGCACGACGATCCTTGGCACCTGGAAGCTCAACCGCGATGAAAGCGATGGCCCGCGCAAGAGGAGGCAAGATTCCGGGAGTTCGAATGGCGGAGGAATGGGCGGCAGACGCGGAGGAATGGGCGGCGGACGCGGTGGATACGGGAGGCGTGGCGGCGAAAGCGACGAAGAGCGGCAGAAGATGCGCGAATTATTCTCACCGCCGGCGGCGATGACGCTTTCCATGACCGGTGCCGAAGTCGATCTGGTAGACGATCGGGATCGCAAACGCGCGTTCATAACCGACGGAAGGAAATTGCAAAAATCCAAAGCTGCCAACTATCAAGAGATTGCCGCCAAGTTTGACGGCAAGCGCCTCGTCACCGAGGAAAAGAGTCCTCGCGGGGACAAGATCAGCCGCACATTTGAGCTTTCTGAAGATGGCCGGCAGCTCTACCAAACACTGCACATGACCACCGGCCGTAACAACACTCCGCTCGTTGTCCGCTACGTTTACGACCTTCCAGCACAGACCCGCTAGCGGGACTCGCGTAAGCCTGCTCGGTGCAACTTTGGCCGCGTTGACGGAAGTTGCTACGGATGCTATACAATATTATTTCAAGTCGGCAGCTTTAAGCCCACCGTAGTCCTCGTTATGTGCGACCGCGAAGCGGTCAGAGCCCTGGGTAGGGGCGCAGGGTGGCTGCCAACCGGTTGGCCGTTTGCTGGCCACACGTGACGGGGTTTGGCGAAACAATTCTAGATGCAAGTCATCGGTCACCAATTAGGCGAACTGTTCCTTCAGGCTGTGCCTACAGTCCTGATCATCCTGCTTTTTTACATCATTTTACGGGCCATTTTCTTCAAACCGCTGCTGGCGGTGATGGCAGAGCGCGACGCGCGCACCGCCGGCGCGCAAAAGGCGGCCGAAGCCGCGCAGGCCGCCGCCGCCGAGAAGGTGAAACAGTACCAGGAGGCGCTGAAGCAGGCGCGCGGACAGGTTTACGCGGAGCAGGAAGCCGCGCGCAAAAAGCTCCTGGATGAACGCGCCGCGCAGCTCAAAGACGCGCGCGCCAAAGCCTCTGCCGAGGTGAGCGCGGCCAAGGAACGCATTGCCGGCGAACTGGCCGCGGCGCGCCGTGAGGTCGAGGCCACCGTATCCCAGCTTTCCGCTGAAATTGCGCGCCGCATTCTGCAGGCACCGCGCCCCGGCGCTCCCGCGAGAGAGGCTCGATGATCCGCAATCGTCACCGTCTCTTTTTTGCATGTTTTCTATTCGTTTTGCTTTTCGCCGCAGCCGGCGCGCACGCTGCGGAAGAAGGCGGCAGCGCCGCGTCGGAAAAGGCCGCCGAGGTTTTCAAGTGGATCAACTTCGCGATCGTCGCCGGTCTGATTCTTTGGCTGTGCTTGAAGAAAGCCCCCGCTTTTTTTAGCCGGCGCGCGGCCGCCATCAGCTCGGCGGTCACGAGTGCGACCGCCGCGAAGGCCGCGGCCGACGCGCAGCTCCGCGAAGCCGAAACGAAGCTCGCGAATCTGCAGAAAGAGGTGGCGGAACTCCGCGCCCTTGCCGAGCGCGAATCGGCCGCGGAAGTTGCGCGCCTCCGCGCCGCCACACAGAGCGATGCGCAGAAAATCGCAGCGGCGGCAAAAGCGGAAATCGAAGCCGCGGAACGCGCGGCGCGCCTAGCGTTGAAGGCGCTCGCCGCGAATCTGGCTGTGGATGGCGCGGAATCGCTGCTGGCCAAGCAGCTCAATCCGCAGACGCAGGAAGCGCTCATCACCAGCTTCGTAAACAGCCTGGAAGGGAGGCCGAATTGAAGTCCGCGAGCCTCCAATACGCAAACGCTTTGGCTGATATCGCCCTCGCGCAAGGCGCGACGGAGCCGACCGCCAGGCAGCTCAACGATTTTGGGACAGCCTATGCGCAATCCGCCGAGCTGCGCACGTTTCTTGCGAGCCCGGCAGTCACGATCGAGGCGAAGCACGCGGTGATCGAAAAGATTATCGCGCGGCTGGGCGCCAGCAGAATCCTTCGCAATTTTCTGTTCATCATTGCGGACAGTCATCGCACGCAGCTTCTGCCGGAAATCATCGCCACATTTCAGCAAGTGCTACGGCAGCGGCAGGGCATTGCCGAAGCGGAGATTTCTTCCGCAGTGGAATTGAGCCCGGCGCAGAAAACGGAATTCGCGAAGACGCTGGCGCGGCTGACCGGCAAGAAAATTGAAACAAAATATTCGCTGGATCCGGCGCTGATTGGCGGCGCGGTCGTGCGCATTGGGGACACGATTTACGATGGCTCGTTGCGCAACCGCTTGAACGAATTGCGCGTGCGCCTGGCGGCGGAGTAGCTGGCGATTGGTGGCCGGCCGGGTTGATGCCCGGCCGCTACACAGACTGAAACGGAAGCGACGGAGCAGGCATGGCGAATATCAAGGCAGACGAAATCAGCAAGATTCTGCGCGAGCAGATCGAGAACTACGAGCAGACCATTTCGGTCGACGAAGTCGGCGCGATCATCAGCGTGGGCGACGGAATTGCGCGCGTGCATGGGCTCGAAAAAGTCATGGCCGGCGAGATGCTAGCTTTCCCGCACAACGTCTTCGGCATCGCGCTCAACCTGGAAGAGGAAGAAGTGGGCGTGGTGCTGCTCGGCGAATCCCAGGAACTGAAGGAAGGCGACGTCGTCAAGCGCACGAACACGATTATGTCCGTGCCCGTGGGCGAGGCGCTGGTCGGCCGCGTGGTCAATCCGCTCGGTGAACCGCTCGACGGCAAAGGCCCCGTGGCTTCAAAGCAGCGCAACGCGCTCGAGCGCATCGCGCCCGGCGTGCTGGACCGACAACCGGTCCGCGAGCCGCTCCAGACGGGGATCAAAGCAATCGACAGCATGATTCCGATCGGCCGCGGTCAGCGCGAGCTGATCATCGGGGACCGACAAACAGGAAAAACCGCCGTCATTCTCGACACCATCATCAATCAAAAGGGTGGTGACGCTATCTGCATCTATTGCGGCGTCGGGCAGAAACGCTCAACGATCGCGCAAGTGGTGAAGACGCTGACCGACGCTGGCGCGATGGACTACACCATCGTGGTGGCCTCCTCCGCTGCGGAACCGGCTTCGCTGCAATACATCGCGCCTTATGCCGCTTGTGCGATGGGCGAGTACTTTCGCGATACCAAGCGACACGCCGTGGCTTTTTACGACGATCTTTCGAAACACGCGCAGGCCTACCGCGAAATTTCCTTGTTGCTGCGCCGCCCTCCGGGACGCGAAGCGTTCCCCGGCGATGTGTTCTATCTGCACTCGCGCTTGCTGGAACGCGCGGCGAAGTTGAACGATAAGCTGGGCGGCGGTTCGCTGACGGCGCTGCCGGTGATCGAAACGCAGGCCGGAGACGGCTCCGCGTACATTCCAACGAACGTAATTTCCATCACCGACGGGCAAATCTACCTGGAAGCGGACCTCTTCAATGCCGGCATTCGCCCGGCGATTAACGTGGGCATTAGCGTCAGCCGAGTTGGCGGCAACGCGCAAATCAAAGCCATGCGCCAGATAGCCGGCACGCTGCGGCTGGACATGGCGCAGTACCGCGACCTGGCAGCCTTCGCCCAGTTCGGCACCGACCAGCTCGACAAAGTCACGCAAGGACAACTGGCGCGCGGCCAGCGCCTTACGGAAATCCTCAAGCAGGATCAGTACGTACCGCTTTCGATCGAAAAGCAGGTGCTCAGCATCCTTGTGGCAACTAGCGGGGCCATCGACAACATCCCGGTTGCAGAAGTGCGCCGTTTCGAAAAGGAGTTTCTGCAATTTGTGGAAACCAGCAATCCTGCGATCCTGAAAAACATCGCTGCAAAGAAAGCGCTTGACGACGCTATAAAGGCCGAAGTCAAGGCTGCCGTCGATGCATTCAAGGAACGATTCACGGCTGCAGTTGCTGCGGCCACGAATTAGGGACTTCGCCTGACGACTAACGATGCCCACACTTCTCGATTTTCGGCGCCGCATCCGCTCGGTGAAGAACTCCCAGCAGATTACCCGGGCGATGAAGTTCGTCGCGGCGGCGCGGCTACGTCGCGCACAGGAGGCAGCCCTCGCGGCACGCCCGTACGCCAGAGAGCTTGCCCGGATGTTGCGTTCGATCATGGCGCGCATCGAAGAGCCGCAACACCCGCTCCTCGCCAGGCGCACGGAGCAAAATGTTCTGGTTCTTGTGTTGTCGGGAGAACGCGGCCTCGCGGGAGCCTTCAACACCAACATTTTGAAGAAAGCGAATGAATTTTTCCGGAGCAACAAGGACAAGAAGATTGTCACCATCCCGGTCGGCAAGAAGGGCCGCGACGCGCTGAAGAAGGCAGGATTCACTTTTGCCGGAGAATATATCAATGTTTTGACCCGCGTGGACTTTGGAACCGCGCGGGAGATCGCCAATCTGATCACCTCGCTGTACGCCAAGGAAGAGGTTGACGCGGTTTATATCGTGTTCAGCGAGTTCAAGACGGTGATGACGGCAAATCTGGTCGTCGATAAGCTTCTTCCCGTCGAATCGATTCAGGAGACCGAAGAAGGCGCAGCGGCGAAAGGCGAGACCCAGGTCGATTACCTCTACGAGCAACCCAAAGAGCAGCTTCTCGACAAGCTCCTTCCGCGTTATGTCGAGACGCAAATGCTTCGCGCCATGCTCGAATCGTCGGCCGCGGAATATGCCGCGCGTATGACCGCTATGGAATCAGCCACGAAAAATGCCGGCGATGTGATTGAAACTTTGACCCTGCATATGAACAAAGTGCGGCAGGCGGCGATTACCAAGGAAATCATTGAGATTGTGAGCGGCGCTTCATCAACGGCGTAGTGACTGGTGACTAGTGATTGGTGACTGGTGGATATCAAGAGCTACCGCGACTTACAGGTTTGGCAGAAGGCGTATGAACTCGCTCTGCTGGTGTTTAGAATGACTGATAAATTCCCGAGAACGGATCAGTTTGGGATTGTGTCGCAGGTTCGGCGATCGGCTTCCTCCGTGGCCGCAAATATCGCCGAAGGTTTTGGCAAGGGGAACAACAAAAGAGTTTTTGAGGTCGCTTCAGATTGCGCGTGGTGAGCTGGAGGAAACTCGGTACTTCATGTTTCTGAGCTGCGATGTGGGAAAGATTTCAAAGGAAGAGAACGCTCGGATTGATCCCGGCTGTGATTCGACAGGTAGATTGATCAACGCGCTGGGCCGTTCGCTACGCAACAAAATCAGCGCCAAGGGCCAGTCACTAGTCACCAGTCACGACCGAGTTAGAGGAGCGGCAAATGGCAGAGAAATACGCAGCCGTCGGACACGTCGTCCAGATTATCGGACCGGTACTCGACGTTCAATTTGAGGCGGGCCACCTCCCGGCGATTTATAACGCCGTGCGCATCACCAGCGAAGGCTTCAAGGTACCTGAGCCGATCGACGTGACGGTTGAAGTGCAGCAGCACCTCGGAGAAGGCCGCGTCCGCACCGTCGCGATGGAACCCACCGAAGGCTTGGTCCGCGGTATGAAAGCCTTCGACACCGGCGCGGGTATCACCGTCCCGGTCGGGCGCTCGACGCTTGGCCGAGTGATGAACGTTCTGGGAAAACCTGTCGATCAGTTAGGGCCTCTCACCAGCGATACCAACTACCAGATTCACCGTCCCGCGCCGTTACTGGTGGATCAGTCCACGAACCTCGAAATGTTCGAAACCGGGATTAAGGTTATTGACCTGATCCAGCCCTTCTTGAAGGGCGGGAAGATCGGACTCTTCGGGGGCGCCGGCGTGGGCAAGACGGTGCTCATTCAAGAATTGATTAACAACGTCGCCATGAAGCATGGAGGCGTTTCGGTTTTCGCGGGCGTGGGCGAGCGCACCCGCGAAGGAAATGACCTATGGATTGAGTTCCAGGAAGCGGGCGTGGTGGTTCCGGGCAATTCGGAAAAGTCCCGCGCCGCTTTGATTTACGGTCAGATGACGGAGCCGCCCGGGGCGCGTCTGCGCGTTGGTCTCACCGGCCTCACGGTCGCGGAATATTTTCGCGATCAGGAACATCTGGACGTGCTCCTCTTCATCGACAACATTTTCCGCTTCGTGCAGGCGGGTTCCGAAGTATCGGCACTTCTCGGGCGCATGCCTTCAGCCGTCGGCTACCAGCCGAACCTCAACACCGAAATCGGCGAGTTGCAAGAACGCATTACTTCGACGAAGAGCGGATCGATTACTTCGGTGCAGGCGATTTACGTTCCCGCTGACGATTATACGGACCCCGCGCCGGCCGCGACCTTTACGCATCTCGATGCCTCGACGAACCTGAGCCGGCAAATCGTCGAGCGCGGCATCTATCCGGCGGTCGATCCGCTGGCCAGCTCCTCGCGCATTCTCGATCCGCGCATCGTCGGCGCGGAGCACTATGCCGTGGCGCGCGGCGTGAAATTGATTTTGCAGCGCTATAAGGATCTGCAGGACATCATCGCCATTCTCGGCATCGAGGAGCTTTCCGACGAGGACAAGCGTACCGTGGCACGCGCCCGCAAGATTGAGAAATTCCTTTCTCAACCCATGTTCGTGGCCGCGCAATTCACCGGCCTTGAGGGCAAATACGTAAAGATCGCGGACACGGTGCGCAGCTTCAAGGAAATCGTCGAGGGCAAGTATGACGACATTCCGGAGCAGGCGTTCTACATGGTTGGCACGATTGACGAGGCGCTTGCCAAGGCCGAGAAGATGAAGGCGGGCGCCTAAAGCAAAAATGCTCTCTGAATCCATCGAACTCGTGGTAGTTACGCCGGGGAAGCAGCAGCTTCGCCAAAGCGCCAAGGAGGTACAACTTCCCGGCGCTGATGGCCATCTCGGTGTCTTGCCAGGGCACGCGCCGCTGATCACCGAGTTGGGTATCGGGGAGCTGAGCTATCACGACATGAGCGGCAAGGAATCGGCGCACCTCGCCATCATCCGCGGATTTGCGGAGGTCTTGGGGGACCGGGTGACAGTTCTGGCGGAGACTGCTGAGTTTGCCGCGGAGATCGATCTTGCCCGGGCGGAGGCCGCCTTGGCCCGCGCCCAAAAACGCCTTGCCTCCGGAGATAGCAACATCGATTGGGACCGCGCAACCGTCGCGCTCCAGCGCGCTCTGATTCGCGTCCAAGTGGCAAGAAAATATCGCGGCGCGCCCCACAGCTCCCCCTGATACCGTCCGCGACACCCGCAGTATACATCTGCGACCAGAACTGGCTGGGGCTCATCTAATCTTGCAGGACAAGAGTATGGAATCCATTATCATGTACACCACGAACTGGTGTCCCGATTGCCGGCACGCGAAGAATTTCTTGAAAGAACGCGGGGTGAGCTTCCGCGAAGTGAACATCGAGGAAGACGAGTCTGCGGAAGCGATCGTGGTCAAAGCAAATGACGGCAAGAGCGTAGTTCCGACGTTCGATGTTGGTGGCCGCTATTTTGCATGCAGCCCGTTCGATGCGGAGCAACTTGCCGCCGAACTCAACATTCCCCTCAATCCTTGATACTTGCAAAAATTCCTTTTTACATGACCTGTTTGTATTTTGACTTGCAGATGAGGAATCCCTCCCGCAGTTGTAGGACAGGCATTCCTGTCTGTCCATCTAAGATTTGGGAAGTCTCGACGACAGGCAGGAATGCCTGTCCCACCTAATTCAGTGCCACGCCTCGCGCCCAGACGTCCGTTAAATGCAAGCTTTCATCGAGCAGCAAGATATCCGCATCCGCGCCCACCCGCAGCGAACCCTTCTTGAATTCGATCCCGAGCAGCGTCGCCGGATTCAGCGTCAACATCCGCACCGCATCTGGCAGCGATGCGCCAAGGGCCACGATATTTCGCAGTGCGCGGTCGAGCGTCAGCGTACTGCCCGCCAGGATTCCCTCGGCATTGCGGCAGACACCGCCGCTCACGGTTACTTCGAACCCGCCCAACATGTACTTTCCGTCCGGCATGCCCGTCGCGGAGATCCCGTCGCTCACCAGCGTGACGTGCGCCGCTCCCTTGGCCAGCAAAAGCAGTTTCATGGCGGCTTCCTCGACGTGCACGCCGTCGGCGATGAGCTCCGCATTGATCTCCGGCGAAGTGAGCACGGCGCCGATGACCCCGGGATCGCGGTGGGAAAACGGACGCATCGCGTTGTAGACGTGAGTAGCGCTGCGTGCTCCACGAGCCATGGCCGCACGAGCCTGTTCGTAGGTAGCGTCGGTGTGCCCGATCGAAACGACCAGGCCCGCTTCTCGTGCGGCGTCGATGCACGGGGCAGCGCCCAGCACTTCCGGCGCGATGGTGATCATCCTGGCGTTGCCGGCGGCCGCTTTCAGAAACTTGTCAAACGTTGCCGCCGATGGCGGTTGAATCCACTCGGCTGGATGAACGCCGCGGCGCTCCTTGCTGATGAACGGTCCCTCAAAATGAATCCCCAGGATTTCGGCGCGGGATTCTTCGGATTCACTCTGGCGTGCGATGTAGGCGGCGATGCCTTCGACCGCTCGAAGGGTTTGATCGGTGCTGGCGGTGACGGTGGTGGCCACGAAGGAGGTGGTGCCGAATTGAGAGACTTTGCGGGTGACCGCTCGCAATGCTTCCGCGCTGCCCTCCATGACGTCGTGGCCGCCGGCGCCGTGAATGTGAACATCAATGAAACCGGGGACGGCCGTCCTTTCGGTAGCGCGGATTTCCTGCGCTCCCGCAGGCAGGCTCATCCCCGCGCGGGGGCCGATCGCTTCGATCACGCCCTCCCGAATCAGGATCCCTGCCTCGTTGATTTCAGTTGTAGGTGTGAACGCGCGGCCGGCGTGGATCAGAATGGTCGACATAGTAAGTGAACATCGTAACGGAAATGCATCGCGACACAAAACAAAACGGGCGCCTCGAAGGAATCGGGGCGCCCGACGTGGAGAATTTCTTGGAAAATTACTTGGCTGCCGGTGCCATGTCGATGCTGGTCAGCTTCAGCGTTTCGCCTTCCACGCTGCCCTTTACGGTCACGTGATGTCCGGCATGCGCCGCCACTTTGTCCTGCGCGTCGACTACGTATACCTTCTTGTCCGCGTCGTTCACGAACACGTACTTGGCGCCGTGCTCCTTGACGCACTTGGTCGTGCAGTCGCCTTGGCCTTCTTTCGCGCCCTTTACTCCACACTGGCTGTCCGAAATATAGCCGGTCCATGAACCATCCGCCGCCATCGCGAGTGCCCCCGCAAATAGCGTCGCTGCGATTGCCACTGCAAATCGTATTTTCATGAGTTCCCCCTCCAGAAATGCACTGCGGTATATGATTCGCCGGGCCGCCCAGTAGCTTGGCACAGCGGCGGTCCAGTGTCCAGACTCTTCCTAATAAGACCTAATACGGCGAATTCTTATTCCCGGATGAGCTGCAAGAAAAAAAGGGGAGGATTCTCTGGAATCCTCCCCCTTGATTGCTGTGCTCCGCAAGAGTTGATCACCAACTCGAGTGAAACTTGCTTACTGTCCGGAAGTTGCTGTGCTTGCCGAAGCGGCTCCCGCTGCCTTTGGCACGCTTAGGTAGCCCGAAGCCGTCGACTTGGTGACCTTGTTGACCACCAGTTCGAGTGCCGCGCGGGTCCCGCCGGTGTAGAAGAAGATCGGCTCGTTGACGGAGCGATCCTTCTTTTCGAAGCTGTTGTCATCCGCCAGCACGTTGATGGTGTAGCGGTTTTTCTTCGTGTTGGTGTCCTTCAGTTGGATCTGGATGGTGCCGACCTTCGTGGCGCCGCCCTTGCGTTGCACGGTGAATTCGAAGTAATCGCGCTGCCCCATGCGGCGGAGCTGGTCGATTTCATCGTGATTGCGCGCGATGAGCGTGCCCATTTCGCTGCGCGCCATCTGAATGCTGTTCTTGGTGGCGTCCAAATCGCTCTTCACGCCAGTGACATCGCCGTTCAGCCGATTGACGTCTTCGCTGTTCGCCTTGGTGGCGAGTTCAGCCTTCACGGATGTCGCCAGGTTGGTGACTTTCTGATCGACCGCGACGGTCGCATTTTTGTTCTGCTTGCGCGCCTTGACCAGATCCGCATGCGTAACGTTTAGCTTATCCGTGACCACCTTCACGTCGCTCTGCAGTTGCTGGTTGATTTCGTCTTCCTTCGCCAGTCGCTGAGTCAATGCCTCATTGGACTGTTTTATAGAGGCTTGTGTGTTCTGTTCGATGCCCCGGGCTTGATTGAGTGCGCTCCAGCCTATGCCCAGGCTGAGTAGCGAGATACCGCCCAACACTGCCACTGCCAGCCCGACCCAACGGGGGGTGCCGGTTGTGTGCGCGATGGTCGAATCGTGAAAGTCGCTCATATACTTCGTATCTCCTTTTGGCTTTCGCCCTGTACCCTGGTATTGTGCACCCACGCCACCAAAGGCCAAAAGCCACAGGAATACGCACTAAAGCATGCAGAATCTTATGTTTACCAGAGCCAGGGCGCACCAGAAAGACAGGATATATTAGTACTAGAACCAGTAAAGATTACGCTGTCTCCTTCGCAGACGTAAATTTTGCAATTGGCGAGCGACTATGGGGTTGGGCCAACTAACTTGCCACAGCTGGACCTACACGACAGGTCTTGGAGCAGAAGAGAAGGAAGAAGCAAACTCTTATACATCAATGATTTGGATACAGCACTGACTAAGCGGCTTGAATCGCTGGCTCGACTTCTGAGGGTCGTTCGGTAGTAAAATAGCGATCGAGAGTGTTGACCGCTGCGTCCAGGACGAGATGACAGTCCGAGCAAGTTTCCAAGTGACGCTGAATCTCAGTCTCCACAGACTGCGAGAGACGGCCCTCTAAGTACCAACAAATCAAATGGATAGTGTCCCTACAGCTCATAGCCCCCATCCCTCAGGTCCCCAGCAACGACAAATGACCTGTCGTTGGACGTGCACTTCTTGCGCCAATCTCGTCCAACCGGTCTGGTGGATTAACTGCTGTTAAATCAAATGTTTATGCAGAGTGACAAAGAGGGGACGGATTTGGCAGTGTGTAATTTCTCGAAAAGGACTGCACTCCCGGGGGCTGAAGTGCGCAGAATCTCCGCGAATAATCGTTATCGCAGAGGTGTAGTGCTCATCTCTCGAAGTGCGGCAATGCGATCCTCCAGCGGCGGGTGGGTGCTGAAGAGCGAGGACAGCATGCCACCACCAAACAAGGGTTTGACGATGCAGAGCGCCGAGGTGGACGGGGAAAGCGAAGTCGTTGGAATGCGCTGGTTGTAAGCCCCCAGCTTTTGGAGCGCACTCATCAAGCCATAGGGCTGGCCCACTATCCGGGCCCCCGTTTCGTCTGCAGAGAACTCTCGCTGGCGCGAAAGGCCGAGTTGCAGCAGCAATGCGGCGAAAGGCGCCAGAAAAAACAGCAGCAGACCGAGGATGCCGGAGCCGCCACCACGATCTCGATCGTCGCGGCTCCCTCCCCCAAACCACGCACCCCAGTGCGCAATCCAGGTGATGGCTCCCGCAAGTGTCGCCGCGATGGAACTGATCAAAATATCGTAGTTTCGAACGTGTGAAAGTTCGTGAGCGATCACGCCTTCGAGCTCGTCATCATTCATGAGTTGCAACAAACCTTCGGTCACGGCAACGGAAGCATGACGCGGGCTCCTGCCCGTTGCGAAGGCGTTCGGCGCGGCTTCCGGAATTACGTACAGCTTCGGAACCGGCAAGTTCGCTTTTGCCGCGAGGCGCTCCATCACTGCGTAGAGCCGAGGCAACTCTTCCCGCGAAACAGGCCGCGCGCCGCTGGAGAGCAAGGCAATTTTGTCCGAGAAAAAATATGCGAACGCGTTCGTGCAGATCGCAATTCCCAAGCCGAGAGTCATTCCGTTTCGCCCGCCGACGTACTGGCCCACCAGCATTAGGAAGAGCGTAAGCGCTCCCAGCAGAAAAGTAGTGCGAATAACTCTCATTGTGCCCCTTATCTTTTGTTACGTCCGAACAACCCTAAATCTTACCTCTTTCGCTGAAACGGGCGAGTGCCCCGGCACCGCTCAGCCTGTATCCATTAGATTCGCGCGGCGGCGGCGGGTTGTTTCGCCGGCATGCGCTCGAACCGCATGGCGTCCTTCTGCCCGTCGCGGTCCACGCGCACGTGATCGCCCGGCAGAATTTTACCTTCCAGAATCTGCAGAGCCAGCGGATCCTGAATCAGCCGCTGAATCGTGCGCCGCAGAGGCCGCGCGCCGTATGCCGGATCGTAGCCTTCGCTCAGCAAGAACTCTTGCGCCGCGGGCGTCAGCTCCAGTGTAATCTTCCGTTCCGCAAGCAGCTTCTCCACATTCTTCAGCAACATGCCGACGATGCTCTTCAACTGCTCCTTCCCGAGCGGATTGAAGATCACGATCTCGTCAATCCGGTTGATAAACTCCGGCCGGAACGATGCGCGCAATGCATCCATCGCTTCCTTCCGCGCGAGCTCCGGATCCTTGCTGGACAATTCGAAGATGGCCGTCGAGCCCACGTTGCTGGTCATTACCAGCACGGTGTTCCGGAAGTCCACTGTACGGCCCTTGCCATCCGTCAAGCGGCCATCTTCGAGAATTTGCAACAGCACGTTGAACACATCGGGATGCGCCTTTTCGATTTCGTCGAACAGGAGGACCGAATAGGGATGGCGCCGTACTTGTTCCGTGAGCTGGCCGCCTTCTTCATATCCAACGTAGCCCGGAGGCGCGCCGATAAGCCGCGAGACGCTGTGCTTCTCCATGTATTCGCTCATGTCAATGCGGATCATCAACTTTTCGTCGTCAAAGAGAAATTCCGCCAGCGCCCGCGCCAGCTCGGTTTTCCCCACGCCGGTCGGGCCCAGAAAAATAAACGAGCCAATGGGCCGCTTGGTGTCGGAGAGTCCCGCACGGCTGCGCCGCACGGCGTTCGAAACGCGCGCCAGCGCATCGTCCTGTCCCACCACGCGCTGCCGCAGCCGCTCTTCCATGTGCACGAGCTTCTGCACTTCGCCTTCCAGCAAGCGCCCCGTGGGAATTCCCGTCCACTTGCTCACGAGTTTGGCGATATCTTCTTCGTCGACCTCTTCCTTCAGCATGGGTGCGCCCTTTTGCACCCCAGCGAACCGTTCCTCTGCTTGCTTCAGCTCGCGCTCTGCCGCGGCCATTTTGCCGTAGCGGATTTCCGCTACCTTGGCCAATTCACCGGTGCGCTCGTACTTCAGTTCTTCCGATTTCAGTTGATCGATTTGCTCTTTCAACTTGCGAATCTTGCTGATCGCTTCCTTCTCCGCCTGCCAGCGCGCTTTTCTCGCGTTCGAATCTTCCTTGAGCACCGCGAGTTCTTTTTCAATCTGAGCTCGGCGCTCTTTCGAATGCAGATCCTTCTCCTTCAGTAACGACTGGCGCTCAATTTCCAACTGCATGATGCGCCGCTCGATTTCATCGATTTCTACGGGCAGGGAATCAATCTGCATGCGCAGGCTGGCTGCGGCTTCGTCGATGAGGTCGATGGCCTTGTCCGGCAGGAACCGGTCCGAGATGTAGCGGTGCGAGAGCGTAGCCGCCGCGATGATAGCAGCGTCCTTGATCCGCACCCCATGATGTACCTCGTAGCGGTCTTTCAATCCGCGCAGAATCGCGATGGTATCCTCGACGGTGGGCTCCTCGACGAGCACCGGCTGGAAGCGGCGCTCCAGCGCGGGATCTTTTTCGATGTGTTTCTTGTATTCGTTGAGCGTGGTCGCGCCGATTGCCCGCAGCTCGCCCCGTGCGAGTGCCGGCTTCAGCATGTTGGAGGCGTCCATCGCGCCTTCCGCCGCCCCCGCGCCCACCAGCGTGTGCAGTTCGTCGATGAACAGAATGATCTGTCCCTCGGCTTCGGTAATCTCTTTCAGCACGGCCTTCAGACGGTCTTCAAATTCGCCGCGGTACTTTGCGCCCGCCACCAGTGCCGCCAGGTCCAGCGCCACGAGGCGCTTGGTTTTCAAAACGTCAGGGACGTCGCCCGCAATGATGCGCTGCGCCAGCCCTTCCACTATGGCCGTTTTCCCCACGCCGGGCTCGCCGATCAGCACGGGATTGTTCTTGGTGCGCCGCGCCAGAATCTGCATCACGCGCCGGATTTCCTCATCGCGTCCGATGACCGGATCCAGCTTCTGTCGCCGCGCCAGCTCCGTCAGGTCGCGCGCGTATTTTTCCAGTGATGCATACGTGGCTTCGGGATTCTGCGAAGTCACGCGCTGCGTTCCGCGCACACTTGTCAGCGCCTGCAGAATCGCTTCGTGCGAAGCTCCCTGGCGTTTCAAAAGTTGACCTGCAGGATCGCGCTCCTGCTTTGCAATGGCCAGGAAAAGATGCTCGGTCGAAACGTATTCATCCTTGAAATTGGCCGCCTCTTTGAAGGCCCGCTCGAGAACCTCGTTCAACGCCTTGCCCATGTGCTGCTGCGCGAAGCCTTGCACTCTTGGCAGCTTGGCGATCTCCTTCTCAATTTCCTGCGCCAGAAGTTCGCCGCGAATTCCCAGGCGCGCCAAAAGCGGCGGCACCACGCCATCGGCTTGCGCAGCCAGCGCCGCGAGCAAGTGCACCGGCTCAACTTGCTGGTTTTCGTGCCCGGCAGCGACTTCCTGCGCAGCCTGGACGGCTTCCTGTGCCTTGACCGTCATTCTTTCAAATCTCAACATAGCAACCTCATTTCCAGCGCCCACCACAGAAAAAGGGCTGGCGCGATGGCCAGCCCCTTTCTCTTACCACAGTTTCTCGCAATTTACTTCGCTGCGGCAGCGGCCATCGCTTGAGTTCCCACGTTGATCTTGATCTGCTTGGGCTTGGCTTCCTCACGCTTCGGGATAGTCAGCGTCAGCACGCCGTTCTGGTAATCCGCCTTGATCGCCTCGGCGTTCACGGTGTTCGCCAGCGTGAAGCTGCGGGAGAACGTACCATAGGAACGCTCGACACGCAGGTAGTTGTCCTCGTTCACGTCTTTCGCGAACTTGCGCTCCCCGCGGATCGTCAGGACGTTGTTCTCCACGCGGATGTCCAGATCCTTGGGATCAATGTCCGGGAGATCGGCCTTCACCACCAATTCATGCTCCGTCTCGTATATGTCGACGGCAGGGGCCCATGCGGTTAGGCTGGATTCCTCTCCCGTCCGCTCCAAAACGTCTTTGAATACGCGATTGATTTGATCCTGTAGGCTGGTTGCCCCGCGAAAGGGTTCCCATCTTGTAAGTGTTCTCATTTTGCTCCCCCAAAATATTACTGCGCCCATATAATAAAATATGCGCCTAGTATTGTCAAGTATTTTTCCGACCTTCTTCTGTTACAGTTAAATTCTTAATTTTGTGCAGCTTATAGCGGAAGCGTTTGCGCACGCATTCTCGTTATTCTTGTCAATCGGCTCCCCCAATCGGCAAAGCTGGAGCTTTCTCCTTTCCTTTCTTGTTGTTATGGGGATTGCTGCTAGACTCCACGCTCCATGCAACTGGATGAACTCGAATATCACCTGCCGAAGGAGCAGATCGCTCAGCGGCCACTGGATCGCCGCGAAGCTTCGCGACTTCTCTTGTTGGATCGGGCCACCGGCCGGTTCGAAGATCATTTGTTTCTTGAAGTATTCGATTTTCTTCGGGGTAACGAACTGCTCGTCCTCAACAATGCGCGCGTCATCCCTGCCCGGCTCTTCGGGAGGCGCGCCGGGATTCATTCCCAGCCTCCCTCCCGGGCCTCGCGGTCCGAGCATCTTAGCGGCAAGGTGGAGGTCCTTCTGACTCGCCAGCTCGCTTCCGACACTTGGGAAGCACTGGTTTGGCCGGGAAGAAAGATGCATACCGGTGAACGCGTTTTATTTGGTGATGGCGAACTTGAGTGCGAGGTGCTGGCACGGGGGGAACTCGGGTTGCGCACGCTGCGATTCGTTTCTCACAGCCAACACGCCATCGGCGAACATCTTGATCGCCTCGGCCACGTGCCGCTGCCGCCGTATATCGATCGTGCCGACGAAATCTCGGATCGCGAGCGCTACCAGACCGTGTTTGCCAAAAATCCTGGTGCCGTTGCCGCACCAACCGCGGGTTTGCATTTTTCAAATCAAATTTTAGAGCAAATTCGTGCGCGCGGCGCGGAGATTTGCGAGCTGACTCTGGACGTAGGCCTCGGCACGTTTCAACCCATTCATAGCGAAACTCTGGAAGGCCACGTGATGCATGCCGAAGCGTATGAAATTCCGCCAGACACTGCAGCTCGCATCCAGTCCGCGCGCGCTGCCGGCAGGCCCATCTTCGCTGTCGGCACCACCGTGGTCCGCGCGCTGGAGGACTCCGCGCGCCGCGCTGCCAATGCGGGCTCGCCAAGTCTTGTAGTCGCTGGAAAGGCCGACGCACAATTATTCATTGTCCCGGGCTTTCCGTTCCGCGTAGTGGAAGGCCTGCTCACAAACTTTCATTTGCCGCGTTCGACATTACTTGCCCTCGTTGCTGCCTTCGCGGGACGCGACCAGGTTCTTGCCGCCTACCGTCATGCGGTTGAGGCGGGCTACCGCTTTTACAGTTACGGCGACTGCATGTTGATTCGCTAATTCGCGCGTGGAAAGGGATATTTCGTGGTTTACCGGGAGGCGACAAGCAGGGAGGCCGCCGAAGAAAGCAGCCTCCCTCTCGTCCCAAGGAAAGGAGTCACGGAATCTCCCCGGCTATTCGCTGAAAACAAAAACACGGGTCTGGCCCGCGAAGCGAACTTCTTTCACTTGCCCGTTTTCGCCGACCAGCAAGGAGTCGTAGGAGGACTTGGTGCTGCGATCTTCCCAGCGGCCTTCGGATTCGGCAACGATGTCCTTGCCCTTCTGGACGGTGGCTTTCGTGCCTTCGATCCGCAAACGGTATTCACCGGCTTTCAATTCGGACTTGCCCAGCTTTGCGTTTTGGGAGATGTTGATCGTCTTGGCAAAAGGCTTCGCGAATGCCGGTACCGTCAAAGCAATGGCGGCCAGCAAAGCGATACTGCGGAAAAACAATTTGGTTTTCATGCGTGTCAACTTCCTTTCGGTTAGGATCGAGTCAGTCGCACAGCAGGCTGCCGCTGGCTAGATGGAGTTGACACGCGCGCTGCGGGCGAGTACTCTCGCCCGGAAGACACCTCTTCTTCCTGGACTAACGGCCGGAAAGACTGCGTGTCATAGCCCCGCGGCTGCCACCGCGGGGCTTTTTCTGAATCTCACCCAGAGCAGCCGCGAAGCGGACTGCACCTCTATAGACGAGTGGCGCCTCGCGAATGTTTCGTCGCTTCGGCCTCAAATTTTTCGCCCCGTCTCACAAACGTAAGCCGCCGCGATTCGACAGTCGGCTGTGCCCTCTTCTGTCTCTAAATATCTCCTAAAATAATTGTTTTCCCAGATGACCAATTCCCGCGCGCCGCGTCGGAGGTAGGGCAGCCTTTTTGTAATGCACCGTGCATCGCCTCGCTTGTTCATCTATACTCTGTCACCGATACTCAACGTCAATTTATGGATACCCCGGATGCGGATTCTCGTTCTCAGCGACCTTCACGCCAACGTTACAGCACTAGACGCGGTACTCGAAGCAGCCCAGGGCCGCTGGGAACAGTCCGTGTGTCTCGGTGATGTGGTCGGCTACGGCCCGGATCCCAATGAGGTCACCGCACGCCTGCGCAAGCTCGGCACGCAGACCATTCGCGGTAATCACGACAAAGCAGTGGCCGGCGTTATGCCCACGGACGACTTCAATCCGGTCGCGAAAGCGGCTGTGGACTGGACGCGCGCTCAACTTACACCGGAGCACTTGTCCTGGCTTGCGGCGCTTCCGCCTGGTCCCCTCGCCACCGACGGCATCGTACTCGTTCATGGCGCGTTTCAGGATGAGGATGAATACGTCTTCACGCCCGCGCAGGCGCTCGACGGGCTCCTGGATTCCACCGCCGAAGTCACCTTCTTCGGTCACACGCATCACCAGGGCGGCTTTTCTTATCAAGATTCGCGGCTTGAAGTTCTCCAAATTCATCCGCGCCCAACCGAATCCTTTGCGGCACTGCGAATTGAAGCGCCGCGCCGCTATCTCCTGAATCCCGGCTCGATTGGCCAGCCGCGCGACGGCGATCCGCGAGCCGCCTTTGCCATCGCGGACCTCGACCACCAAACCGTTGAATTCTGGCGCGTGTCCTACGACATCTCTTCCGTCCAGGAACGCATGCGCCAGGCCCGCCTTCCGGAACCCCTGGTCCAGCGGCTGATGCTCGGCCGCTAATTTTCAATTCTTACTTTTACGTATTTCCTGAAATATATAGTTGATGTGATACGTCTTTCCCTTATAATTCAGCACGTGGAATTTGCCACGGAATTGCAGGCCAGCCTTCAGGAATTCACCGCCTCCGGAATCGTCGAAGTGCGCGAGAACGGCGGCCACGTCGCTCCCTTCTCGGGTATGTCCTGGGAAGTGCGCGGCGCCGGTGAGAAGCCGCTGCTTCATTTGTGGTCCGAGCGATTCAATCTCACGCGACGAGTCCTCGCCATCACCGATTATTCCGAGCGCCGGCTGGCGCTCGCGGTGGAACGCTTTGGCCGGTCAAAACCGGATCGTCTGGAATTTATCCGCAGGGATTTCGAGCGCAGCGCCAGCGAGCTGTCCCGGGGAGAGTTTCGCGATCGGCTGGCGTGTCTCCTTGCCGAGCAATTCCCGGATGAAACCCTGGAATCGCTGACCGTTTCTCCGGATCTCGAGCATTCTCTCTCCGGGAACTACGCCCGGGGACTTCTCCGGCGCGGATCCGCTTCGGTCGCTCTGCTGGCAGTGCCGGCCGGCGAATCCGCCGACACGGCTGACAACAGCCTCACGTTTGCGTTGCTCTGGTTGGCGCGAGCGCGCCAGGCAAATCAGCGAGGAACGATTCCAGCTCTGCGCCTGATTCTTCCCAAGGGCGCCGGCCGCACCATTGCGCGCCGTCTCGCCGCACTCGAGCCCCACTGCCCGGTCGAGCTGTATGAGCGCGATCCAGCGCTCGAAACCCTGGAAAAGATCGATCCGCGGCGCGCGGCAAATCTGGATGCCGGGCTCGTGCCGCGCCGCGAATCCCAGGCGCTCCTGGGTCGGGCGCGGCCCGCGCTCGCGGAGATTCTCGCCCTGGCCCCGCGCGCCGCGACGATGCATCCGGTCACGCCATCCAGTGAAGTCTGGCTCCGTTTTCGCGGCCTTCCGTTTGCCCGTTGGGCTGACGGGCGCGTGTCTTTCGGCATCGGCGACGTTCGCGAGGACCTCAACGCGGCCTCACGCCCCGCTCTGAACCGTCTCCTGCACGACCTTGAATTGCATCGCCAACCGCTCGCCAGCGATACCCGCCATCCCCTTTACCGCGCGCAAGCCGAACGCTGGCTGGAATCCATCGTTCGCGAGGATGTCACCCGCGTGGATGCCGCGCTCGATCCGCGCTTCGTCTACGCTCAAGTTTTCGCCAACGCCGGCGGCGAACACGGGATTCTCGATCTCCTCACCGTCACGCGCTCGGGAAGGTTCGCCATCATCGAATTGAAAGCCAGCGAGCACATCTATTTGCCCCTGCAGGCCGCCGACTATTGGCTGCGCATTCGGCGCCATTTGCATAGCGGAGAGATCGCTCGTTACGGCTATTTCCCTGGTGTCGAATTGCAGCAAGTTCCTCCGCTCGTTTACCTGGTTGCGCCCGCGTTGCGATTTCATCCCACCACCGACGAACTCCTGAAATATCTCTCATCCGATCTTGAAATCGTTCGCGTTGGCCTCGCGGAAAGCTGGCGGCACGGACTCCGCATCGTGATGCGTCAGTAGAAATTTGCCGCGCGGCAATCGTCGTGGCTGAACCAACGCATTTTTCCGCAAACATTTTCTTCCTCGTAATTTTTCCGCCCTCTTCCTCGTTCCGCAAGTAGAATAATGCGCCCGGCAGATAGGGCATGAACCGTGACTGCAAATTTCTCAATCCGGATTCGTCAGGCAGGTATGGTCTCGCTCGTGGACGTCTCGGGCCGGTTGACCTCGTTCGAAACCGGAGCGCTGCGCGATTCCATCTCCGCACTTTTGAAGCGGGGTCACAAGGACATCATCCTGAACCTGACCGATTTGCAGTATCTGGATAGCTCGAGATCGGCGAGCTCGCGCGCGTTTACGTTTCCGTAGTCAAACAAAGCGGGCAGATGAAAGTAATCGGCTTGTCGTCTAAAATCGAAGAAGTTCTCAAAATTACGCACCTCTATCAGGTCTTCCCTGAATTTCCCGATGAAGAAGCGGCGTTGCAAAGCTTTCCAGAAAATCGCCCGAAGCGATAGTAGAAAACCATTAGAAGTGAAAATTTGCGCTGAAAAGGAGAGAAGCGGTTAGAGCCTTCGCTCTAACCGCCTCCCGGGGTGTGTCCTCGAAGTGGTATTACTAACTTAGATGTGCGGGAACAAAAAAGGTTTCCTTCCACCTAAACTTTTCTTAAAAAATCGATTTAGCTGCGGAAATCTTAGTAAAACAAATACTTACGCCACCGCTCGTCCCGGTGTCCGATCAGCCGCATGAGCTGCCGCGAGGTATGCAGGGTAAACGGCCGGGGCCTCCGCGCCAGTTTCAAGCCGGCCTCTTCGGGTGTCCGGTCGCCCTTCCCGTTGTTGCAGCGGTAGCAGCAAGCCACCAAATTCTCCCACGAAGAACGCCCGCCCCGCGACCGCGGCACCACATGGTCCAGCGTCAATTCCGAGCTGGGAAACACGCCCCCGCAGAACTGGCACGTATTCCGGTCGCGCAGCAAAATATTTTTCCGCGAAAGCGCCCGGCTCTGTTGCGGAATGTGCCGGTAGGCCAGCAGTCGAATCACCGACGGCACCCGATGCGCATGCGACGCCGAATGCACTTCCGAACTGTGCAGTTCTTCCGCCTGGGCCACGCCCTTCAGCATCAGCACCATCGCGCGCCGCACCGCCGTCACGTTAATCGGCTCATACGTCGCGTTCAGCACCAGCACCGGCTCCTGCATCAGCGATGCACGGCGCCTCAAAAGCAAGTTGTGGGATCTACTGCCTGCGGGGTCTTCGGCCCCGGACACAGCCGCGCCGGCCGCTTCGGGGGTGTAGCGCCCCCGGAAATCCACCGACTTTTGCCGGTTTGCGCCCATCGCGCGTTTTCTCGGGTTACCACTCACTGGAGCTTGGCAGGGGGTTCCTCGCGGCCCGGGCTACCGTCAGCCCCACTACCGATTTGGCGCCCGCTTCCAGCAACGCTCGGGCACAGGCATCGAGTGTCGCTCCAGTGGTCAATACATCATCTAACAGTAAGACGCGGAGGTTGTCAACCTGGCTGCCGGGACGTGTGGCAAAAGCGCCACGCACGGACTCCCATCTCTCCTCCAAAGTGAGGATTTGCTTCTCCGGCCGAGCCCGCGTGCGCATCAGCAGGACGGCTTTATGCGGTAATCGCAGCCGCTTCGCCAGCGGCTTGGAGAGCAGCGCCGCCTGGTTGTACCCTCGCTCGCGCTCCCGCCGGCGGTGCAGCGGCACCGGGACCACCACGTCCGCCGCCGGCGCGCTGCCTTGTTCCTTCATGAGTTCCGCCAGCCGCTCGGCGAACCACGCCCCCAGCGGCTCGATCTGCTCGAATTTCAGCAGCAGGATCGCCCCCACCAGCGGGCCTTCGTACATCGCAAAGCTGCGCGCCCGTTCGAACGCGTACGTCTTGTCCCGGCAGGCCGGGCAGAGCAGCGCACGCCCCTCGTTCCGCACGGATCTCGGCTCCGGCGTCAGCCCCGGCAGGGGCCGCCCGCAAACGTCGCAAGCAGGTTGCGGCACGCGAACAAACGAGCCCAGGCACGCTTCGCAGATCGGCAGGCGGCTCGCGCTCGTCAGCAACTCGTCGCAGATCCGGCATCCCGCCGGGAAAAACACGCTCACCAGCGCATCGCTGATGCCCGCCAGCCAACCCCGTCCCGTCGCGTCCGTGCCGCGCACACCTCGCCCATCGCCCACACTACGCCCCGCCGCCGCTCGCCCATCCCGCGATGGAGTCGCTTCCGCCACGCAGGCAGAAATCTACTCCTCTTCCTGTTTTAATTAAAGTAGAAATGTACGTCGAAGTAATCTTCTGTAGTGGCGGGTCTTTAGATCCGCGAACTTGCTTCTCTTCTCTGCGTCCTCGGTGCTCCGCCCTCTGTGCTCTCTGTGTTAAATCTTTTCCGCGGGTTCTAACTACTGCAACAATCCCTGTTCCATTTTTTCCTGGCAACTGATGCAATGCTTCGCCCACGGTACCGCTTCCAGCCGCTTCTGCTGCATTTCTTCCTGGCAATTCGCGCAGACGCCGTATTCCTCCACCTGGATGCGCTTCAGCGCGGCATCAATCATGTTCACGATCTTGCGGTCCGTATTGGTCATGCCAAAGAGGAATTCTTTGGTGTAGGAGTTCGCCGCCTTGTCCGCCAGATCGACCGTGGGATCTTCGTCCGCCGTGCGGCCCTCTTCCTGCGTGCGCGCGATGGTCTTCATCAGCTCCTCGCGGCGCGCCAGCAGCTTCTTCTTGTAATACTCGAGCCTTTTCTTGTCCATGACTGCCTTGGTCCTTGTCCCCGACATCAGTATCTCTCGTTTCTCGAAGCCTCGCCTCTCAGCGTGCTTTTCTCGCCATCTAAAAACTCCGTAGTGTAGGCCGACTCATCGTCACTGTCAAGCGGCGCAGGCCGCCTCTTGTAGAAACATAAATCCGCTCATTCCTCAAGACGCTGACTCAGTGAACTTACGGCACCTTGCGCTCGGGTATTTTGCTCTGAGGAGTTCGCTTTAGCAACTTTCAGCAATTGCATTCTGCCAAATTATCAAGTTCACCGGATTGTCAGCAGCCAGCGTCGAGATTAGTTTTCCAGTGACGCGCAAGGAAGCGCACTTCACTGTCCTGAAGTGAGCCAGCCATCTTACCGGTGTCCGGTTACTTCCGTTTCGTTATCAGGTGTGCGTCAGATGCCAATTCAAGGAGGATTG
>QHYE01000121.1 GCA_003224055.1 Acidobacteriota bacterium
TCTGACTGCAATTTGGCCATGTAGATCAGGCTTGCATTTTCGACCCCGATGTCGGTGACCTCAAACAGTGGCACCGTTACCGGCTCCTTGGCCTCGACACGCAACGAACCTTTTCCGTCCGCCGAGATCTTCGGGTCGAAGCTGGCCCCGGTAGTCGCACGTACCCCTTCCATGCTGTCCAAGGGGAAGTGCTTCAACTCCACCGCTGCCGTCTTTGGCGCTGGCTCTGACTTGCATGCAATCGTCGCAAGTCCGATTACAAGCGCCAAGAGAATGTTTTTCATAGTTTCTCTTCGCAACTCGCTGTCAGCCGGTAACTCGCCGGTTGAGCTGATTGGAGCATAGTTCCTTGGTCGACGCTAGTGCCTCATTAACCCGCGAACCGGAAAAGTGGCTTCGAGTGCCAGAACCCCAAGGTTAAGGAAACGCTTGTTCTGAAATCTTCCCGATCCCGCGCTATACTCGGAGCACTCGACATTCCTGTCGACATCGGCGTTCCTGCCGAGAAGGAGGTGATCCAGTGAGGTTCGGTTTACGTTGAAGTAGTAGAGGAGGCGCTTGTGAGGTTACCGAGCGCCTCTCTCCTTTTGTCCCGCCTGTCCGAATTCCTTGTGATCGCTTGTCACAAAGGAACACGTCGCAGGTCATCTCAATTTCGATATCCCCACTTTTCTCAAACAACTCTCTTTCCAGTAAGGGCTTGCTGAAGTCCCTCGGCCAACTTCTTCTTACCCCCGATAGAACAAGCCTCCATGGATGCCAATTTTGGCACCAATTGACACACGGAGCCGTCGAAACTCCCCATAAGTCGGAACTGTCCTAGCCTATCCATGCGACAAACTGCGAAATTGCATGTCATTCCCATTCGAGTCCTTCCTTGTCGCTTGTGGTGCTGCTCCGTTCCATTCAGTATTCGCCACAGGCCAGACCCAGCAACATACCTTGGAGGAAGCTCTTTGTGAATCCAATCGGCGCACTTTTTCCTGTGTCTAGTCCCACGGACTCCTCCGCGGCAGCCAATGTGCTTACTCCTGCCAGAGGCTGGCCGCCCGGACAAGAAGCCGAACAAATGGCCCCTTCTAACATCACCGCCGCCGCTTCCTCGATCCGCGTATTCCTGCTGATTGAGAATCGCCTGCTGCGTGAATCGCTCGTTCGGCTCTTTCGCAATCGCCCTGATCTTCTAGTTGTTGGACAGAGCGGACATCCGGGGGCGACAGTTCGCCGCGTGCTTGATTCTCAATGCGACGTCCTGGTCATCGACTCTTTGCAAACAAGCTGGTTCCCCGCAAATATTGCTCTTGAGCGTGGAGATCAGGCCTCTCTTAGAGTCGTGGTCATCGCCATGGATTCCGACGAAGCACAATTCCTGGCGGCCGTCCGTTCCGGCGTAACGGGCTATTTGTTGCACGATGCATCTGCTTCGGACGTCGTTGCTGCGGTGCGTGCCGTCTTCCGCGGAGAGGCCGTTTGTCCTCCCCAGCTCTGTTCCACGCTTTTCCGCTGTCTTGCTCAAATGAACCGCGAGATCTCTCTCCAAAGCGCGGCTCCAAGGCCTAATCTAACTTTGCGCCAGCAGCAATTGGTTGCTCTCGTCGCCAAGGGTCTCACAAATAAGGAAATCGCTTTTCACCTCAATCTCTCTGAGTTTACGGTGAGAAATCATATTCATCGAATTTTGAAACAAGTGGACGCCGTCAGCCGAAGTAAAGCTGTAGAGGCAATTCGCGCTCATGGCTACCTGATCAGTCCATAAAGACTCAAGATGCGCGGGTGCCCCATACGCGGGTTTGGCGTGTGGGGGTTTTACTCTTGTCCGTTTTCTAATTTCTAGTTTCCCTCTGGCGTCTGGCTCGTCATCAAGGGCGCTAAGCCCCCAGCGCTGGGGGCCGCAGCCTTACCGTCGGCGGTCGGTTAGGCACACTCGCCACGCTGACCTAACTTCCCCCGTGAGCCGATTCTTTCAGGCCTTTTGCGCTGCTCCTCAGAGCTTGGGCTTGGGTTTCGAGCCCGTCCCTCATCTTGCGAATTTCATCAAGCATTTTGCCGCTATTCGATTGGATTGTTTCCGTCCAGGACTTCATGTTTGCAAGGCGCTTGGCTTCTCTCTCAACTTCGAGAATTGCCGCGTCGATAGCCTGAAGATCGGCGGCCTTCTCATCGCCGGCCTTGGCCTGGCGGACACAGAGTCCCTTCGTTAATAAAAATGCAGCCTTTAAAATAATATCTGAATTTATATCGTCTGCATCCCAGATAACAAAGACATGTTCTGGTTAAGATCAGCTCGGTAGGTGTCGAGTGCGTGATCCAGTTGGGAGAGTAGACTTTCACCCTCGCGTTTGACCGCGTCGGCGTCCACCTGACCACGTGCATGCTTTAGCGAGAGAAGGCCGATTCTCAAAGCGCAAATGGCGTATTCATCAAGCTCTCGACCTTCAGATCTAAGGGCGAGTTCTCGGACTGAATCAGCGTCTGTCACAGTCAGTTGGAGCGAGAGAGTCCGCGGGGCTTCGGGCGCTGTTGCCGCAGGCCTTTCATCAATCTCTATGATTCGAATTTCTCTCTGGTCGGCCATAAGAAGTCCCTCTGATAGCAGTGCAGTATGGCCGCTTGAAAACTCAATGTCAAGGCGAAAGTCACTTTATTTTCAGCAACTTAGATAACGAAGAAAAGACGTATGTAAAGCGAATATAGACAGGCGCGTAGCCGCGCCTCAATTCCGAAAATCGCCGGGTGCCGCACCCTACGGTTTTCAGGGTGCGGGTTTTGACTTTTCTTTCCTTTGCCCTAATTTTTAATTTGACGAGAATTATCGCTGTGGTACAATATCCCTGTTGACCATTGCGCCCCGGCATAACCGGGGCGTTTCTGTTTTGTACCGCCGGGAACGCCAATCTCCCGATTGGCGTGAGGTGTCGGTTCTTTTCAGCAAGCAATCCCAAAACTCAACTCTAAGGAGACTTTTATGTCCTCTCTCAGTAAAAAGGACCGCGTGTCCTTGTGTTCGTTTACTTTCTCGGACGGCCGCCGTTGCCGCACTCCGCGCGCCGCCAAGCATCCCCACTTCTGCTTTTACCACGCCCAAAAAGAAGCCCGGGCCCGCGCCGCAGAAAAACTCGGCAAAGACCTGGCCTACTTCTTCTCCGGCGACTCCCTCTCCGCCTGCGATCTCAGCACCGCCCTGGCACGCCTCATCCCCGCCGTAGTCCGCGGCGATGTAAAACCCAAAACCGCCCGAACCGTCGCCTATCTGGCCCAAACTCTCCTGCAGGCCATCCACATCTCCCAGGACGAATACATCAACGCCTCCGACACGGACGGCTGGCGCAAATCCATCCGCAATTCCGTCAACTCCAACCACGACTACCTCTTCCCGCCCAAACCCGAACACAAACAGCCTGGATCCCTCCAACCTCAACAGTCTGCCTCCGCCCCGCCATCGCATCAACCCGCCGCTCCAACTGCGGGAGCTTTAAATGTAGCGGCCGGGCTTCAGCCCGGCTCCTTGCCAGCCACCCCACACGTCCAACCCGCCCCACCCAACGCCCAGCCCCTATCGAACCCCCCTCAACCCTCCGCAAAGCCTGCCGAAACCCCCGTGAATTGTCATTCCGAGCCTGCCCGCCGTGGCGGGCGCAGCGAGGACCTCTTCGCCTCCGAGCGTATTGCGCGAGGAGAATCTGCTTTTTCCTCTTCCCCCGTCCCACCTCCAACTCCAGCCCACGCCCAACCCGACAACACACCGCGGACCGCCCCATCCACTCCGCAACCTACACCAAACCGAAATGCCTTCGCCCTCCACTTCGACCATAACTGCCGCCTCCTCCTGGACGGCAAACCCCTTTAGAATCAACACTTGCACGGCACCCATAACTGTTGATTCTAAACCACTTACAGCAACGCTAAGTCCTTTATCAGCAACATTTACAAAAAATAGGGGGAGGGAGCAACCGGATAGACACTACCGAACGCCAATTCTATTGTGGTTACTTCAGAGCCGCAGCGGAAGCAAATCCCAGCGCTTGCATCACTGCGTGGATTTTTGAAAATATTCCGGTCGCCATGACTCCTTGAGCAAACGCATCTTCAACGGTTTTGCTTCTGCTCGGTTGATTGTCGTCTCCCTTTTCTTAGCGTTTACTAGGAGCATGAACGCCGGGTCGTTCCCGGCCTTCTTCTCAAAGTATGGGAGAGCATATTCGATACCGACCAGTAGTACCTCGTTGTTCCGCGAGCTCCGGCGAACGGCCACGTATCTGCGATCGTACCAACGATATTCTCCTGGGTCCCAGCTAACTTCGGGACCTGATTTCAGCTTTACGAGCCCTTCCTCCACCGACCAAGTACCCATGTCATGCACCGTAACGGGCGCGATGTCGGCCCACTCGCGGTAAATGTAGGTACCATCTGGAAATAAGTACAGATCGTCTCCGGCGAGAAATGGACCAACCCGCTTCCCGAGTTCCTTCGATGTGGTTGTGTATCTTCCGGCCAGTTCCGCCAAGCTTGGGGTAGCCACCGCTTCGACAGGCGTCTTCGCTCGAAGGCGTTCCACTGCTTCGTGTGCCGTAGGAGTCGTCCCGACCTGCGCAAGGAGGAACAGCAAAGGGAGAATCATTTTCATCGCGCCGTCGCCGTCGCAAATCCCAGCGCCTGCATCACTGCATCGTGCAGTTCGACGCGCACCTTCTGAATCTTCGTATTCTCGCGCGTCGGATGGACGCGATTCGTCAGTAGCACCACAAACAGTTGCCGGTCGGGATCAATCCAGATCGAAGTACCCGTAAAACCCGTGTGCCCAAAGCTGTGCGCCGAAAAATAATGTCCGCTCGATCCGCCTTCGGTAGGCACCGCCCAGCCCAGCGTCCGCGTCCCGCCGGAAAGCTGCTGCGGCGTGGTGAAGTGTGCAATCGTCGCGCGCCGCAGAATCCGTTGGTGCGCGTAAACGCCGCCGTTGAGCAGCATCTGGCAGAACGCCGCCAAATCCGGCGCCGTGCTGAAAATTCCCGCGTGCCCTGACACGCCGCCAATCGCAAACGCGTTTTCGTCGTGCACTTCGCCCTGCACCAGCCGGTGCCGCAACTGGTTGTCGATTTCCGTCGGCGCAATCTGCGGCCACAATTTTTTCGGCGGACGATACATCGTATCTTTCATTCCCAGCGGCGAAAAAATGGCGCTCTTCGCCAGATCGTCCAGCGTCCTGCCCGTCAACCGCTCGACGATCTCCGCCATCAAAATGATTCCGAGGTCGGAGTAAATTTCTTTTGTCCCCGGTTCGTATTCCAGCGGCTCCGCGAAAATTCTCGCGAGCGTGTCCTGCTTGCCTGTTGACCGCTTAGCGGTCACCCTTGAATTTTTCGTGCGCCAATATTCCTTGAACGCCGGCAATCCCGAAGTGTGCGTCAGCAAGTGCCGCACCGTTACTCGATGCCGCCACTCCGCGTTCGGCCCGCTCGCCCACTCCGGCAAGTAGCGCTCGATTTTCGCATCGAGATCCAGCGGCACCGCGAAATCGCCTTCCACTAATTTCGCGACGAGCGTGGTCGTCGCCACCACTTTTGTCAGCGACGCAATGTCGTACATCGTGTTCGGATTTGCCGCTGCCGCCTTCGCGTCGTAACTCAATTTCCCAAACGCGTGCACCGAAACTTTTCCGCGGTAACCCACCGCCAGCGTCGCGCCGGGAAATGCTTTTTCCGAAATCGCTTTCTCAATCACGCCAAACGCCGGCCGCAATTGTTTTTCTTCTCTCGCATCCATCGGCTGCACCGCCATCGGGTTCGCAGCCAGCTCCATTTCAAATCCCGCTTTCAAATTCACGCCCGGAATCGTCACCGGCAAATGTCCGCGCACGGGAATTTGCCCGAACAGCGCGCGCGCCACGGAAATTTGCGCGACGTCGCTGATGCCAAACGCCGCGAGCCACGTCTCCGCCTGCGGAAACTTTTCAATCAAATACGGACTTCCGAATCCCACGGTGATGATGGGCTTTCCAGTTTTGTAAAGTTGCTCCGCCAGCGCTGCCTGCTCCGCGGGAACGTCCACGTTTCCTTTGCGATCGCTGACGCGCACAAATAGCGCGAGAATCGCAACATCGTAAGAATCCGGCGGCGGCAATTTCAGAATGCCCGCGTTCACAAATCGCGTGTCCGCGCGCAACGTCGTCAACGAATCGAATCGCGTGCGCAATTCGCGCTCCAGGTCTTCGCCCGGATACGGTTCCGGATCCGCGTAAAACGCCAGCAACAGCGCGCGCGAAGGTTTTGTTGCATCGAGCGGCAAGCGGTGCGGCGTGTCGCGCAAGAGCGTAACGCCGCGATCGGAAATTTCCTGCGCTTCTTTCTGCCACGCGACGCTGGCGAATTTCTGATTGAGGGCATTCACGTCCACGAGGCGGTTCGCATGCAAACCGAGCCGCGCTTTCGCTTGCAGAATTCGGCGGACCGAAGCGTCGAGCCGCGCTTTCGAAATACGTCCGGATTTCACCGCGGCTTGCAACGCTTCGAATGCCGCATCCGGCACCGGCGACATTAAGAGCACGTCAATTCCAGCAACAATCGCGCGGACGGCGGCCTCTCCAGGCGCGTAACGCACGGTGATTCCGCCCATGTCCATCGCATCGGTGACGATCAATCCCTGGTAGCCCATCTCGTCGCGCAAAAGGCCCGTCAAAATATTTTGCGACAGCGTCGCGGGAGTGTTCGGATCGGGTTCGAGGGAAGGAACATTCAGATGTCCGGTCATGATGCTGCTCGCGCCCGAGGAAATCGCCGCGCGGAAGGGAACTAGCTCGAGAGTGTTCAAGCGAGCGCGGTCCGCGCGAATCACAGGCAAATCAATGTGCGAATCCGCGGCGGTGTCGCCGTGCCCGGGAAAATGTTTTGCGGTGGCGAGCCCGCCGTTTTCTTCGACGCCGCGCACGAACGCGGAGACAAACTCGGAGACGCGCGCGGGATCTTCGCCAAACGATCGCGTGTTGATGATCGGATTGCCGGGATTGTTATTCACATCCGCATCCGGAGCGTAAATCCAATGCACGCCGACGGCGCGCGATTCCAGCGCGGTTATTTTGCCCATGGTGTAGGCGTCTTTCGAATCGCCCCCGGCGGCCAACGCCATCGCGGTGGGGAACGAAGTGCCTTCATCCAGGCGCATGGCGGTGCCGCGTTCGAAATCGGCACCGATGAGCAGGGGCAATTTCGATTTTGACTGCAACTGGTTGTTCAGCACGGCCGTGGGATACGCCTGGCTCTTCACGATCCCAAGCGGCGAACCGTGCGTGATGTTGATAAATCCGCCGACGTGCAAATCGTTCACGTCGTGCAAGATTTGTTGGTAGGCCGCGGCATCCGTGGAAGTAAAGCTCCCGTGGTACGTCGTGAAAAGAAGCTGCCCGATCTTTTCATCCACGGCCATTTTGCGGAGCGTGGACTCCACCCAGGCACTCGCGCCGGGAGACAATTTTTTCGCGGCGTTCCGGGACGCGGCGGTGCTCGCTTTCGCGGCGGATTTCTTCGCGGAGGTGCCGCGGTTTTGACTGCGTGCGCTATGGGCCATAAGGAAAAAAATTGCGACAGAAATCAAGAGCAGAGAGCGGACGCGGCGTCCTTCCATCGGTTCGAATCCCCCAGCGCCGCCCGCCGTCTGCATTTATACATAACACACACACATCATGCTCTCAACGCAACCGCGGCCAGCGCGTTCCAGAATATCATTGTATGGTTTGAGTAGAGGGGGACCATTTGACCGGACACAAGAGCGCGCTTACAGCCTTCTTTTTTTTTGTGATTCTTCTGGCGCTGCTCTCTCTTGTCCCCGCGCCGGCGGAGGCCTCTTCCAAACGCGCACGCCGTGCAGCGCGCGTGCAAACCGGGCTCGACGTTCTCGAAGCACAGAAGTTCGCTCTCCTTCGCGGCAAACACGTCGGGCTGATCACCAATCACACGGGCCTCGATTCGCAAGGACGCAGCACGGCTGACGTCCTGTCACGTGCGGCAGGGGTGCAGATGGTTGCGCTTTTCAGCCCGGAACACGGATTGGCCGGCCGCAACGATGAAAAAATCTCCTCCACAAAAGATCCATCCACGGGCCTCCCGGTCTACAGCCTTTATGGCGACACGCTTCGGCCGACGGATGAAATGCTCAAAGGCATCGACGCGCTGGTCTTCGACGTCCAGGACGCCGGGGTGCGTTTTTATACCTACACGGCGACCATGGCCTATTGCATGGAGGAAGCGGCCAAGCATAACATCGCGTTTTTCGTTCTCGATCGCCCCAATCCGATCGGTGGTGAAATTGTCGAGGGCCCGATGCTGGACCTGGACAAAACGAATTTCGTCGGATATTTTTCCATGCCCGTGCGGTACGGACTCACCATCGGCGAACTCGCGCAGCTTTTCAACGCCGAAAATCACATCGGCGCGGACCTGCATGTGATCGCCATGAAGAACTGGCATCGCAACTATTTTTTTGAAAGCACAGGTATCAAGTGGATTCCACCTTCGCCGAATCTCCGCACCACCAAGGGCTCCATCCTCTACCCGGGCATTGAAATCCTACAGAACGCGGGCGTCTCCGTCGGCCGCGGGACGCAAACGCCGTTTGAAGAGTTTGGCGCGCCGTGGGTTGATGGCGATGAAGTTGCGACGGCTCTCAATGAGCGCCGTCTTGCGGGAGTTCGTTTCGTAGCGAAGCCTTTCATTCCCATCGGCGGCCCTTACAGCGGCCAGCGCTGCGGCGGTGTGTCCATGCGCATCACAGACCGCGCCGCGGTTCGGGCGATGCGGGTGGGGCTGGAAATCGCAGTTACGTTGCAGAAGCTCTATCCCAAGCAGTTCGATCCCGCGAAACTCCTTTTGCTCCTCGGAAACGCGAAAACCGTCGAGCAGTTGCAGGCAGGGGTAGCACCCGAGAAAATCGTGGCGGGTTGGGCACCGAGCCTTTCCACGTTCGACCAAGTTCGCCGCAAATATTTCCTCTATAAATAGAGCCGATTTAGTTGTCAGTTTTGAGTCAGAAAAGAGAAGCTGAGGGTCCGGCCATTTGATTTCCTATTTCCCGCCGAATTGTTCGGCAGTGAGCCAGTTTCCGGTTACGGCGTTTAGAACGTAGTCGCTGGCGCGACGGACGCTTCGCGTGCTATGCTCCTTACGTCATGCTGCAAGGTAGAGCTTTTAACTGCGATTTTCGGTTTCCTCTGATTTTCCTAAGCCAAGCAAAATCAATAGGTTGCAAACGAAAAAAGATTCAATTCCCATAGCCGTTAGATCGGTGCAGCCACTAGCCCGCATCC
>QHYE01000032.1 GCA_003224055.1 Acidobacteriota bacterium
CGGCGGCTGGGTGAACTGCTGTTTGCTGAAGCGCGAGCGATAGGGCGGCAAAACCTGCGTGGCTACTTGCAGCGCCACGCGAGCCAAGGGCAGGAGTCCGACCTCGGCCATCGTCCCTCCTGCCCTAGCAGAAAACACCGTAAGCCTCTCCTTGTCGATCCCTCGTAACGAGAACTGCATCGAGGATGTCAACAGAGCCGCGCGGGATGGAAAGAAGTGAAAAGCGTTGAAGCGACGGCGGTTAGGCGGAAAGAGCACCACTACAAATAGACACAGTACGTAAACGTCAACCATATTTTGCGTTTTTCTCTTGACAGGAAATTTGCATACGTTGATACTGCGATTCCAGATTCGGGGGACGTGAAAGCGCCAGACGGACTGAGTCGGGGAACCTGTACAGTCCGTGGGGAGCAACGAAACCAACCCGGGCCCTAAGCGAAAAAACCGAGCGCGAAGTACATGCTCCGCGCCCGCATTTGAGGCGCGGCACCTGCTGTGAGGCTGTGTGCGACCCACCGGCCAGCGGCAGAGCATTGGCGTTTTGCACGGTTACAAGAGTGCAGCCGCCATTTGGTCACTCGAAAGTGCGATCGCCATGCGATCGGCTTTTTTTTCGCCGGCTGCTTTCACGAACCGCTCGAATCGAGTCGCGTTGGCTTTAGCCCAGACCCTAAAGCGACACGCGGCGCCTCTGCCGGACGCAGAGGTGTAAAATAGGAGGGTTCCCCCGCGAGTGGGAGCCCCAAAGCGCGGAGGGACGGATGGCGACCGTGAAGCATGCACTGAGCGGGAAATTCCCTGCTACGGAAACGGCTGTAGAAAAGACAGCGAGGGACGCGGGGACAGGTCTGGTCTTCCAGCGGTACTTCACCGACGGGAAGAAGTCTCCCTTCGATGTGGTGGAGTGGGAAAAGCGCACCGCGCTGATCGGAAACGAAAAGGGCGTGACGATCTTCCGCCAGGAAGACGTGGAAGTGCCGAAGAGCTGGTCGCAGACGGCGACCAACATCGTGACCAGCAAATATTTCCACGGGAAGCCGGGGACCCCGGAGCGCGAAGGATCGGTGCGGCAGTTGATCGCCCGCGTGACGAACACGATTGTGCGCTGGGGAGAACAGGGCGGATATTTCGCCGATGCCGCGTCGCGGGACGCCTTCCGCGACGAGCTGATCCACTTGCTGGTCGAACAGAAGATGGCATTCAATTCGCCCGTGTGGTTCAACGTGGGCGTGCAGCCGAAGCCGCAGTGCTCGGCGTGCTTCATCAATTCAGTCAACGACAGCATGGAATCGATCATGGGGCTGACGCGGACCGAGGGAATGCTTTTCAAGTGGGGTTCCGGGACCGGCACGAATTTCTCGACGCTGCGGGGAAGCAAGGAAACGCTGAGCGGCGGGGGAATTGCCTCGGGGCCGGTGAGCTTCATGAAGGGTTTCGATGCCTTCGCGGGCGTAATCAAGAGCGGCGGCAAGACGCGGCGCGCAGCGAAGATGGTGATCCTGAACATCGATCATCCAGACATCGTCGAATTCATCGAATGCAAGATGAAGGGAGAGCGCAAGGCGCATGTGCTGATCGAGCAGGGTTATGACAGTTCGATTGACGGCGACGCGTACAGCTCGATCTTCTTCCAGAACGCGAATCACTCGGTGCGCGTGACGGACGAGTTCATGCGCGCGGTAGTAGATGACAAGGATTGGTGGACGAAGAACGTTTTGGATGGGCAGCCGAATGAAAAGCTGCGCGCGCGCGACTTGATGATGAAGATTTCGGATTCGACCTGGCGCTGCGGTGATCCGGGAATGCAGTACGACACGACCATCAACCGGTGGCACACGTCGAAGAACACGGCGCGGATCAATGCTTCGAATCCGTGCTCGGAATATATGTTCCTGGACGATACGGCGTGCAACCTGGCTTCGCTGAACCTGATGAAATTCGTGAATGCCGGCGGGCAGTTTGACGTCCCGGCTTTCAAGCATGCGGTGGACGTGACCGTCACGGCGCAGGAAATCCTGGTGGACAACGCGAGCTATCCGCCGTCGAAGATCGAGAAAAACTCGCACGAGTTCCGGCCGTTGGGACTGGGCTACGCGAACCTGGGCGCGCTGTTGATGTCCATGGCGCTGCCGTACGACTCCGAGGAAGGGCGCGACATGTCCGGCGCCGTCACAGCGCTGATGTGCGGCGAGGCCTACGCGCAGTCTTCGCGGATCGCGGAGCGCATGGGGCCGTTTGCGGGCTACGAAGTGAACCGCGAGCCCATGCTGGACGTGATTCGCATGCACCGCGAGGCGATGCGCGGGATCGAGCCGAAGCATGTGCAGCCGGAGCTGTTCATGGCGGCGCAGGAATCCTGGGACACCGCGCTGACGCACGGCGAAAAGTTCGGCTTCAGAAATTCGCAAGTAACGGTGCTGGCGCCGACAGGCACGATCGGCTTCATGATGGACTGCGATACGACAGGCATCGAGCCGGACCTGGCGCTGGTGAAGTACAAGAAGCTGGTGGGCGGCGGGCTGATCAAGATCGTGAACAACACCGTGCCGCAGGCGCTGATGAAGCTGGGCTACACGCCGGAACAGACGAGCGAAATCGTTTCGCACATTGACCAGAAGGGGACCGTGGAAGGCGCGCCGCACTTCAAGGCGGAGCACTTGCCGGTTTTCGATTGCTCGCTGGCGACCGCCGGGGGCCGCTCGATTTCCTGGACGGGTCACGTGAAGATGATGGCGGCAGCGCAGCCGTTCCTTTCGGGCGCGATTTCGAAGACCATCAACATGCCCGAAGAGTCGACCATCGAAGACATCATGAACGCGTACATCGAGTCGTGGAAGGTGGGGCTGGAGGCCGTGGCCATCTACCGCGACAATTCGAAGCGTTCGCAGCCGCTGTCCGCGGCGGGAGAGAAGAAGAACGAGCCGAAGACCGCAGCCGCGCCGGTGATGGAACCGATGCAGCGCGAACTGTTTGGACGGCAGCAACGCGAGAAGATGCCGGTAGAGCGCGCGTCGGTCACTCACAAGTTCAGCGTCGGGGGCCACGAAGGCTACATTACCGTCGGCATGTACGAGGACAATCGTCCTGGTGAAATTTTTATCAAGATGTCCAAGGAAGGCTCGACGCTTTCGGGCGTGATGGACGGACTGGCGCTGACGATTTCGCTGGGCCTGCAGTACGGCGTGCCGCTGAAAGTGTTCGTGGACAAGCTACTGAACACGCGCTTTGAGCCGTCGGGCATCACGGCGAATCCGAACATCCGTTTTGTCTCCTCGGTGCTGGATTACATCGCGCGGTGGCTGGGCGGAAAATTTATTTCCTTCGACTATCTGAAGCTGAACGGTGGAGCGGCAGCAGAGACTTCGACGGCCGCGGTTGCTTCGGCTGCGGCGCTTCCGGCGATGAACAACGTGTCGTTGGATGCGATGCAGGCAGCGCTGTCCGCGTCCAAGCTGACCAACGCGCACGAAGGCGCGCCGACGTGCAGCGAGTGCGGGATGCTGATGGTGCCGAACGGCGCATGCTACAAGTGCGAAAACTGCGGCAGCACGAGTGGATGCAGTTGAGGCGCAAAGGACAGGTGAGACGACAAACGAGATGAGCGCGCTCCCCTCCGGCTCAGCAGCAGCGGCACGGCTTGCCCCAGCCAAACCCAAAACGAACGGGTTTTTGCATATTGTGAGACACGGTGCAGGACCACAATCCATTTACATCGTGAAATACCACCGCCTGGATCGCGCCGCCGCGGAAGCGAAACCGGTACTGGCGGAAGGGTCCCAGGCGTTGATCGAACTGCTCGAACGAATCGGCGTGGACTTTCGCCTCGCTGAAGTTCGCGGTGCACTCGAAGATATTCTTCGGCTCGGCTCAGCCAATATCCCCGATCTGTGGCTCAGCGACGAGGAGATGATTGAGAAAGGCCTCGTCGAGGGCTAGGATCAAACTGAACTACGCGACAACGGCCGGAGCAGAGATGCTCTGGCCGTTTCGTTTTTGACGGACGACAATAAATATCTCGAATGAAAGACAGAGAGGCCAGTCAGCGAGGACGCGCCCGTAGCGGCGGGCGCGCGGTGAGGGAGCGGGGGCGCATGCGGAAGCGCGGGCCGAGCGGCGGGGGAACGTTGCGAAGGTAGTCGCCGCAGCAGGGGCAGTGGCCGTCGTTGGGAGTGGGAACAGTGATATCGGCGCGCATCCATTGGCCGCGGGCTTCGCAAAGCGGATTGATGCACTGCACGGTGAAACCGGGCAAGTATTGCATTGAGTCTCCCTCAGAGGCCGTAAAGCTCAGGTCGATTCCTGCACGGCCGGATCTCGATCGCGCAAGAAAAACCGGAGCTCCCCTAGTTGGCCAAATCCCGCGGCATGCTCTGCCTCGACTCCGGACAGGGCAGATTCCGATGCAAGATCCAAAAGGTCGTCAGGGCCGCGCTGGAACCAAGCAACTGATGGGGCGCATTCTGGCGCGAGAGAGCTGTGGTGTCAAGAGAAAAGACTACAAGATATTGTGGTAAGGTTGCGGGGGAGTGAAGGCCTTCATTTGGGAAGCTGACAGCGTGACTCGTGACTTGTGGAAGTCAGGCTGCATTGGCAGTGGCAGCCAGTTGAAGAGAATCAGGAAATCGGGAAGGGTCATAGTGCGTATTAGGGAGTGAGGGTGGAGTGGCTCGATTCGTATGCGTACGAGCCGCAAGACGGAGGGGAAAATGCCAACGACAACTAGATTTGATCTGGGCGGCGGAGGATTGCCGGGAATGCCGAGTTTCAGCGGCGCAGGGAAAAAATTATTGCAGCTTGCGATTGTGGTGCTGGTGATCATCCTGTTGATGGCCAGCACGACTTCGATTCCAACCGGGCACGTGGGAGTGCTGACGCTCTTCGGGCGCGTGACCGGACAAACTTTGCCCGAAGGGATCCATCTGGTTAATCCGTTGAAATCAGTACAAAAGATGTCCGTCCAGACGCAGTCGGTGAAAGAGAGCGCCAACGTGCCCTCGAATGAGGGGCTTATTCTTGCGCTGGACACGTCGCTGCTTTTCCGGTTGGACAAGGACAAGGCCGCGTACGTTTACCAGACCGTAGGCGAAAATTACGCGGAGAAGATTGTCGAACCGACACTGCGGGCTGCGATACGCGCCTCAACGTCGGCGCATTCGGCCAATGCGCTCTACACCAATGCGCGCGAACTGGTGCAGCAGCAAATTCAGGATGAGTTGAGGGCGCAGCTTGCCCCGCGCGGGGTGATCGTGGAGAACGTGCTTCTGCGCGACGTGCAATTGCCGGCGATGCTCAAAGGCTCGATCGAAGCCAAGCAGCAGGCCGAGCAGGATGCCCTGCGGATGAGCTTCATCTTGCAAAAGGAAAAGCAAGAGGCGGAACGCAAGCGCATCGAAGCGCAAGGCATCTCGGACTTTCAGAGGATTGTGGCGACGGGCATCAGCGCGCAATTGCTCGAATGGAAAGGGATTGAAGCCACGGAGAAGCTGGCCACGAGCACGAACGCCAAGATTGTGATCATTGGGAATCCGAAGAACGGACTTCCGCTGGTGCTGGAACCGAGATAAAACGAAGCGGGGAGACAGGCCATAGCGTGGGCCAAGAGGAAGTACGAAGATTTTCGTTGACAATACGAAGGTCTTCGTATTAGCCTCTCCGCATGAGCCAGGAACCTCCACAGAAACCGACGGCTTCGGAGCTGGAAATCCTTCGCGTCTTATGGGCGCAGGGCCCTTCCACCGTGCGCGAGGTCTACGAGGCGCTGCGCGAGCAAAAGTCGCTCGGATACACCACAGTCCTGAAACTCCTGCAAATAATGACGGCAAAAGGGACGGTACGCAGAAACGAAGAGCAGCGTGCCCACGTCTACGAAGCTTGTCAGCCCGCGGAGGAAACGAAGCGGCAGCTCGTGGGCGACGTGCTACACCGGGTTTTCGAGGGCTCCGCGAGCGAATTGATGATTCATGCGCTGGAGGGCCGGCGAACGTCCAAGAAAGAACTGGACGAGCTGCGCCGCCTGCTGGATAAGTACGAAGGGAGAACGCGATGACGAACTTCGCGCATTGGATTTCGCCAGAGGCGATGCGGACGCTCGGGTGGACCCTGCTGCACTTCATCTGGCAAGGCGCGGCGCTGGCAGCGCTGTTTGCGGTCGCGATGGCGGCTTGCCGGAGTGCTGCGGCACGTTACGCGGTGGCCGCCGGTGTGCTGGCACTGATGATGGCTTCTCCGGTGATTACCTTCGTGTGGTTGCAGCGCGAAACCATTCCGGCCGTGCGGTCCGGGGCGCAAGGTTCTTTGCCGTGGGTTGGGACGGCGGCGCGACACGCCGTCGTCGCAGCAGTTTCCGGCGCCCCGGCCGCTGCATCCCTAAGCGCACAACCGACCGCCATGCTCTGGCTCGTGGAGTTGTGGTTCCTTGGCGTCCTAGTCTTGAGCTTGAGAACCGCGGGCGGTTTGCTGTTGATCGAAAGAATGCGGCGGAAAGAAATCAAGCCGATCGGACAGGAACTGCATGAAAGGTGCATGGCTCTGCAACGGAGGATGGGGCTCGATCGCGTCATCCGGTATTGCGAATGCCACCGCCTGGATGCTCCAGCCGTTCTGGGATGGTTCCGGCCGGTAGTTCTGCTGCCCATGAGGGCGCTGACCGGCATGGGCGAGCAGCAGATCGAAGCGGTGATCGTGCATGAGCTGGCGCACATTCGCCGGCTGGATTGCTTCGTAAATCTCTTCCAGATCGCCGTCGAAACGCTGCTGTTCTATCACCCGGCCGTCTGGTGGGTGAGCCAGCGGGTTCGCGCCGAACGCGAGAACTGCTGCGACGATGAAGCGATTTCCATTTGCGGCGACGCGGTGGTCTACGCGCGCGCCCTCACCCTGATGGAAGAATGGCGGACGGCTCCAGCCTTGATGATGGCGGCAAATCGCAGCCGGCTGGCGGAGCGTGTCGTCCGGCTACTCGGATTGGATGGAGACGCAGCGACAGGGAGGACACGCATGGCCGGACTGGGAGTGAGTGCTGTTTGCCTGACCGGAGCGCTGTTGGCGGGGAACGCGTTTCTGGGCGTGGCGCACGCGTCCTTGGGGACCAGCTCCTCGGCAAAAGAGCTACAAGAAGGCAGCAGCATCATCATCGTCAAGCCTGAGCCTGTTTCGGCGAAGGAACGCGCCACGCAAGCCGCCAAGCCTGCCGGAAAAGCCGAGCCCGCGTCGAAGCCGCAAAGCAACAATGACAAAAATCCGGCAGCGGCCCATGACGACAACAAGAAACAATCTTATCTGGATGCCATGGAAGCCGCCGGTTTCAAGAACCTGGATGTGGACGAGATCATTGCGATGAAGGTCCAGGGTGTCACGCCGGAATACATCAAAGCCATTCACGATTTGGGAATGCAACCAACCGCGGAGGAAGTTGTCGGAATGCGCGTCCAGGGCATCACGCCCGAATACATTCGAGACATGAGGACGGTGGCGCAGAATCTTTCGGTCGAGGATCTGATCGGAATGAAAGTGCAGGGAGTCACCCTTCAATACGTACGCGAATTACGCGAATTAGGACTGCAACCGGGCGCTGACGAAATTGTGGGAATGAAAGTGCAGGGAGTAACGCCCGAATACGTCAAGGAGCTGCGAGCCACCGGAATCAATCCCGATGTGGATGAGATCGTCGGAATGAAAGTGCAGGGAGTCACGGCGGAGTATGTGAAAACGCTCCAGTCTGCTGGATTCAAGAACCTGAGCTGTGACGAAGTTATCGGCGCCAAAGTGCAGGGGATCACGCCGGAGTTCATCGAGAAAGCGCGCAAGCACGGATTTCAGAATTTGACTTTGGACAAGCTGATTTCACTGAAGCACGCCAATATTTTCTGAGTTGCGCGAGAGACGCGAGGAGGAGTGCGTTCCATGAACTACAAACGAGCTTTCGGGCTGGTTCTCATCGTCGCGGGGATTGCGTTTAGCGTGGTCAGCACGATTCACGGCCAATCGCAGGGCGGCGACTGGACGATTCACCGTTCGGACATTCCAGGGAAGGTCGAGTTTTCCTTGATGGACTCCCGCGCGGGGCGGCATTTTCACTACAGCTCCGATTGGCCCGCAAATGAGTTTTCCGGTTTGGATTTTGCGAAGGCCGGGCGGCAGGAAGTTCATTTCACGATCGCGCGCGACGCCGGAAAGTTCGAATGCGAAGGATATCTAAATAATGGCGAGGGAGCGGGCCTGTTTCACTTCCTGGCGGATCCGAAGTATCCGCAGGAGATGAAATCGCTCGGATTCGAAGGGATTGACGCGGATAAGCAACTAGCGATGGCGATTCACGACATCAGCCTGAAATTTGTCCGGGAGATTAAATCCAAGAACCTGCATGGGCTGGACACGGACAAGCTCATCGCGTTTAAGATTCATGGAGTGACGCCGGAATTCATCGAAGGCATTCGTGCAGCGGGATTAAATGCCTCCGACAGCGACAAGCTGATCGCGTTTCGCATCCATGGCGTGTCACCGGCGTTTGTTTCGGAGATCCGGGCGGCGGGCCTGAATCTTTCGGACAGCGATAAATTCATCGCCTTTCGAATCCACGGCGTATCTCCGGAGATGATCCGCAGTCTTAAACAGGCCGGTTACACGCCGGACGCGGACAAACTCATCGCCATGAGAATTCACGGCGCGACGCCGGAATGGGTCGAGGAGTTAAAAAAGGAAGGCTACGATCATCTGGAACTGGACAAACTGATCGCGTTCCGGATTCATGGCGTGTCTCCGGAGTTTATCGGCCAGCTTCAGAAGCTGGGGTACTCGCATCCCGCCCCGGATCAACTGGTAGCCATGCGCATTCATGGAGTGACGCCGGACTTCATCACCCATCTGCAATCGCGCGGCATGAAGAACCTTACGATCGATCAACTCGTCAGCCTGCGGATTCACGGGATCGACTAGTTCTATCCCGCCATTTGAAATTACTAGAAAAACTCGATTGCTTGTGAGAGTTGAGAATACCAGCCTGGATTCACCCGATCAGACTCCGCCTTGAACCGCACAGGCCGGAAGCCAGGGATCGCATCGGCAAAAAACTAAGATTTGGGCGGCGCCGTTATGGAATCGCCTTGCGGCTGTAATTCCGCGAGGCGTGCCTTCAGGCGGTCGAGTTCTTGCTGCTTGTCGGTGATCTGTTGCTTGAGCGCGTCTAATTTGGCCTTCCCGGCGGTGTCGTGCACGTAATCAGGATTCGAAAAGTAGGTATCCTGCTGCAAGGCTTGTTCCCGCTTCGCAAGATCGAGGTCGCTCTGGGCTTGCTTGATCTGCTCCTTTAACGCGGCGACTTCCTTGGCAAGTTTTTCATCTTCGGAAGCCTTCTTTTCGTTCTGGGCTGCGGAGGATGGAGCATTTGCAGGGGCCGGCTGGGCCGGTGTTTCCGGGGTGCCGGGCATTCTGAGTTGTTCCGCAGCGGCGCTCTGCACGTCGCCCTTCTTTACTTCCAAAGTTTCATCAGTGACGACCTTCACGGGCTTCTCGGAGTTCTTCTTCTGCGCGCGCGCGCGGCGGGCGGCCTCCGCTACGGAATCCTGGGATTGTGCGAACCCGGCTGCGGGAAGCAACGCTGAAGCCAAGACAATTGAAACGGCCAGACGTAAGGAAATCAAACGCGACATGATGCAACTCCTCGTGAAGAGCGGAAATGGGTCAATTCTCAAGATACGCCGCCGAAATGGGAATGACAATCCCAAGCCGCCGACGCGTCCCAATCCGACAACTTAATAGCTAGTGGGCCTGTTTGACATAGCGCAGGAAGCCCGCCGCTTCCCTGAACCCGTTTCTGGATTGTTTCCGCGTTGCCAATCACTCATTCAAAATGGGGCACGCTAAGGGGCTGAGGGCTTAGATTGAGTTTCGATCTACAGAATCACAGACGCTTCCTCAAAATTCAGCCGAGGATTGCGTGTGTGGAGCTTGTTTGGGTTTCCATAGCCCAGGTTGCAGATAAGATTGACCTTCCACTTGCCGTCAGGAAAGAATTGTGCATTCAGTTTATCTGCGTCGAAACCGGACATTGGTCCGCAGTCCAATCCCAAAGCGCGTGCGGCTAGGATGAAGTATGCGGCTTGCAGCGAACTGTTGCGAAAGGCATGCTCTTCGATTAGAGGTTTATTTCCGGCAAAGTAGGAGCGGATATCCGCCTGTGGAAAGAGCTTGGGAAGATTCTCGTGGAATTCCGTGTCCCAGGCGATGATAACTGTTACAGGAGCGGCCATGGTTTTGTCGACATTGCCGGGCGCCAGAACTGGCTTGAGGAGCGCCTTGGCGCCTGGAGTGGTCAGAAAAACGAATCTGGCAGGAGAGCCGTTGGCACTGGTCGGCCCAAGACGCGCCAATTCGTAAGCCTTGCGCAGGAGCTCTACTGGCACGGGTTCGGGAAGCCACGCGGAATATGTCCGCGCTTCGCGAAAAAGCTGATCGACGGCCTCCTGTGAGATTGGGGTTTTGATAGCAGCAAGACTCGGTGATTCAGATTGATTATGCATTTTGGTTCTCTCTTTCTGGACGCTTAACGCGAGCGGCGGGCATCAAGGCTGAACGGTCCCGCTCCGAACTGAGAAATCAGCAGGGCGCCGCCGAGCATGGAGACGTTCTTCATGAACAGAATCATTTGTATCTGCGCCATCATGGGATCCTGCACCGTCCAGAACTTGTGCAACATCAAGGTAACCGGAATCAGGAACAGCACAATGAGCCAGGCGCCAAGTTTTGCGCGGTAGCCCAGCAAAATGCTGAGGCCGCCGGCGATGGCCACGACACCGGAAAGTGGAACCGCGATGGAAGCCAAAGGCACGCCTTGGGAAGCCGAAAAGGCGATGGTCTGTCTGGTAAAGTGATTGGGGGCAGCCACCAGGAAAATCAGGGCGAAGAAAAACCGCCCCAAAACCACCACTGCACCCTGGGAAAAGCTTCTTGCCTCCGCACCGGTGGAAATTGCCATTGAATTCGTTGCCATATTTTTCCTCTCTTTCGCTCGTTAGATGACCTGAGGCGCTTATCGGTTACTATAAATAACTACTTGCATTTGTACAGTAGGAACTTTAAAGTAACCGAGTGAGGAGCTTCCATGCGACAGGCTGTGAAAAAACCACCCTCTTGTCCCTTCGGTGAGTTACTGGAAATCCTGGCCCGACCCTGGACCATGCACGTTCTGTGGGTTCTGAGTACGAACGGCCCCACGCGCTTCGGAGCGCTGCGGCGGCAGGTGGAGGGGATTTCTTCGCGGGTGCTGACGGAGCGCCTCCGCGTTCTGGAGCAAAAAGGCTTCGTCTTCCGCGACTATGAGCCGACCATCCCTCCTTCGGTAACCTACGGCATCACGAAGCGCATGAAGGACATCAGCAAGGTAATGGGCGACTTGGATGAACTGGCGCGGAAGTGGCAGCAGGAGGACGCCCACCTGCGCATCAAGCCGGAGGGCAGTAAAATCCGCGCTCGACACGCGGAGGTTCGAGAAGGCGCTCCTGCCTAACATGTGAAACAGGCCTCGGAAATACCGAGACCCGCTTCAAAAGAGAGCGCCTTCGTTCACTCCAATTCGACCCACGACTATCTAATACGCAGCACTATTCTTTCGCGCCGGATATACTCATTCGCGAAAAAGAGACAGTGGCATGCCGGCCCTGTGCGGAGCGAAAAGAGAGTGCTGAACGGAAAAAGCTTTGTGCTGCTCGCCTTGATGGCCGTGCCCGGAGCGAGCGCGACTCGCGGACAGGCGCCGCCAGCAGCTGCTCAAACTCCATCTCCCGATGACTCCGCCCGCACAGCAAGGAGTCGGAAGATGGCTGTGCTGCGGGAACACCGCTTCTGGGACAAGAAGAATGCCTGGCTGTTCGCCGGAGTTGGGGCGTCGCGCGCGCTGGACTACTCCTCAACATTGAACATGCGGCGGCGGGGTGACAACGAAATCCTGCTTACCAATGATCTTGTGGATAATCACGCGGCATTTGCGGCGGTCGAGGCTGCGGGAACTGCCGTCTCGATCGGGGCCTCCTACTTATTCCATCGTTCCGGACATCACAAACTCGAACGCTGGACTTCGATTGTGCATATCGGGGTTGCAACCTCGGGCGCCGTGCGCAACTACTGCTTGCCAACTGCGCATCCGTAGGCTTCGCCTTAGCCTCTCGCAGTTCCTAAGCGCGGAAACGCGCAACAAGTTTCGCTCATCTTACTCAATGGCATGAATTGTTGCGGCTCGACCGATGGTGCGGCATACTCGCGGCGCGTGTGGGCCGGGGTCGGAAGCGCACGGACAACTCTGTCAGGAAAGACGCGAGGAGGTCTTATGGGACGGTGTCTCTGCAGTCACCGTTTCGTGTTGGCCTTCTCTGTCTTGCTTCCATTTGCAGGAGTTGCCGGCGGTTCCGCGACTCCCTTTCCTGCTCCAAGGGTCGAATTACCGGTGGTCCGATGGTTTGCGCCGCAGACTAGTCTGCCCGGCAGACCGGCGCAGCCCCAAACAGCCCCGCCGCAAACTAGTTTGCCCGGCAGACCACCTTCGGATTCCCAGGCTTCCGAGCAGACAAAAACGGAACAATACACGCTCTCCCATGAACGCTATGAGAAAGCCGTGGCCTATTCGCGGGCGGGATACACGCTGTACTTTGTTTCTTACTTTCTCAGCGCGGTGTTCCTGCTCCTGATTCTTCGTTTCGGACTGGCGGCAAGATTTCGAGATATCGCCGAGAATGTGAGCGACAGAAGGTGGATCCAGGGCCTTGTGTTTGTGCCGCTTTTGTTTTTCACCATCGACATTCTCGGCCTGCCATTGAGCGCCTACTGGCATCTGCTCTCGCTGCGCTACGAACAATCCATCCAGGGCTGGGGTTCCTGGCTGTGGGACTGGAGCAAGGGAGAGTTGCTCGGGATGGCGTTCGGAACCGTGCTGACCGTGATCCTGTTTGCTGTTATGCGGTTCAGCCCGCGCCGCTGGTGGCTGCAGTTCTGGTTTCCCGCGGTGCTAATCCTATTCGGCTTGATCTTCATCACACCTTTGGTGATCGATCCACTGTTCAATAGGTTTGAGCCGCTGAACCAGCGGCATCCCGAACTTGTCGCGTCCATCGAAAAACTCACCCGGCATGCCGCCGTTCCGATTCCGCCGGATCGTATGTTCCTGATGATGGCGAGCAGGAAGACGAACCAGATCAATGCCTACGTCACGGGATTGGGCGCGTCCAAGCGGGTCGTCATCTGGGATACCACGATTCAGAAGACGGCACCCGAAGAAGCACTGTTCATCGTTGGGCACGAGCTGGGGCATTACGTTCTCGGCCACGTGCGTCAGGGATTTTTGGTCGGCGCCATGGGGCTTCTGGTGGCGCTGTATTTCCTGTTTCAAGGTTTGCATTGGGCGCTAGACCGCTGGGCCAAGGACTGGAAAATCTATGGACAAGAAGATTGGGCCTCGCTGGCAGTCTTACTGTTGCTGCTCCACGTGCTGCTCTTCGTCGCATCCCCCGCCATCAACGGGTTCAGCCGGATGCAGGAACATGCCGCGGACATTTACGGATTGGAAGTGATTCACGGGCTGGTGCCGAATTCGGAAGAAGTCGCGGCCCACGCATTTCAGGTCCTAGGGGAATTGGATCTGGCGGATCCGAATCCGCCGGCGTTTATCAAATTCTGGCTGTACTCGCATCCGCCTTTGGCAGAGCGGCTGGTGTTCGCTCATAGCTATGATCCCTGGTCCAAGGGCGAATCGCCGAAGTACGTGAAATGAAGCAGAGGTGAGCATCACTCGTTGCGTCAAGCATCCCCATGCGCAGGGGAATGCCTGCGTGCAAAGGTGGCAACCTTGCTGCGGTTTCCGCAGGCCGACATGGAACACCAGCGGCGGCGATGCGTGCGGGACTTGTCGTAGAAGAAGAGCCCGCATTGGGGATCGGCGCAAATTCTGAGAGGCGCCTTTGGACCCTCGGCGACAAGTTCCGCCGCCGAACGGGCAATGGCAGCCAGCAGCCAATCCAGGCCGCCTTCGCGCGCGATGAATTCCATGCGCCAGGCGCCGTCTTCGAAAATCAACTCGTCATGTCCTTCGGTGATCCGCAGGATTTCGTTGATGGGCTCGACCCATTCCCCTGCGATCTTATGTTTTCGATGCATGGCCGTCAGGGCCTTACGAAGAGAGGCGGACAGGCGCCGGGCCTTCAGGAGCAATCCTTCTGCTGCCGGGGGATCCGATTGAGGCAGAGCGAGAAGTTGGGCTCCGCGTTCCGCGGAGACAATGCGGGTGGCCTCCAGGAGAAGGACGAGTCCCTCCCAGGAAAGCTCCGAGTGGGAAGGAGTCGTGTTGACGAAGTCAAGGCAGAGCCGGCCGCCAAGTAACCGGATGAAAGAAAGCGAGGAAGGCAGGGTTGAGCCTCCAATAACCAGTTAAAGCTAACATACTGGTTATGCGGTGCAAAGCATTGTTCATCGGCAAGTGCCGGAAACCTTTTGCCAGAGTGAGTATCAGATAGTTTGCTGGTACGGGAGATTCCATGA
>QHYE01000033.1 GCA_003224055.1 Acidobacteriota bacterium
GCCGATGAGAATGGCTTCGTTTGGAGAGGCGGCGAATTCGCGCAAAATCGTATTGGCGCCGAGTGGATCCGGTTTTTTTGTTTCAAAACTATTGCCGCCATAGACCGCGCGAAAATATTTGGCGAGGCCGAGGCCTTCGAGAATGCGCACGCTGACGCGCACCGGCTTGTTCGTCAGGACGGCCATCGGATAAGCAGAGAGATGTTCGAGCGCTTCGGGCACGCCCGGATAGGCGCGCGTGTTGTCCAGTTTGTGCTCGTTGTAGTGGGACAGGAAAAATTGCAGTGCCCGCTCACATTCCTGGTCGCCTGCGTTCCCGCCCAACGCGCGCCGGACCAGTTGCGGCGCGCCGTGGCCGATGTAGCCAGAGATGGTGTCCTCGTGCAGCTCCTCGCGGCCCATTTCTCGCAGCATGGCGTTGACGGAGAGGATCAAGTCGCGCTGGGAATCGATGAGCGTGCCGTCGAGGTCAAAGATCATCGCGCGCACGGATGAAAATTTCGGGGCAGCCATGAACCGGATATTGTAATACGGCTGCGTCTCGCCGGAGGTCACACATCCCGCTTCAAATTCACATGAAAAATTAATGCTCCGGATTTTTCGGAATTCCCGCCGGTTCGCGTAAAATAAAGGATTCTGCAAGCGGCACAAAACGAGACCGGAGAATTCATGGCCCAGGTTTACCCCTTCCGCGCGTTTCGCTACAACCCGGAGCGCGCGCCCTTCGACCGCGTCCTGACGCAGCCTTACGACAAGATTTCTGCGGCGATGCAGGAAAAGTATTACGCCGCGGACCCGCACAACCTGATTGCCGTGGAGAAGGGCCGGGCGTATCCGGACGACACGCCCCAGAATAATGTGTACACGCGCGCGGGGGCGGCGATCGAAGATTGGATTCGCAACAATATTATCGTGCAGGATTCCGCTCCGTCGTTTTATGCGTACACGCAGGAATATGCGGTGCCGGAAACGGAAGAACGCCGCACGCGGCGCGGATTTATCGGCGCGGGAAAGCTGGAAGAATATTCCGCGGGGGTAGTCTTCCGGCACGAACATACGCTTTCCGGGCCCAAGGCCGACCGCCTGGAGCTGCTGCGGCACACGAAGATGCACACGGGGCAGCTTTTCATGCTGTACTCGGATCCGCAGCGGCGCATTGATGGAATTTTGGCGGAGGCCGAATCGTCCGCCGCGCCTGCCACGGAGATGCGCGATGAATACGGCGTGGTGCACCGGCTGTGGGTGATTGCGGATCCGCAGCGCGTGGCGGCGATCCAGAAAGCGATGGAGGACCAGAAGCTGGTGATTGCCGACGGGCATCACCGCTACGAGACGGCGCTGAACTACCACAAGGAGCGCCCCACGCACGCGGGAAGGATCGATCCCAATGCGCCGTCCGCGCGCGCCATGATGAGCTTTTTCAATACGCGGAGCGAAGGGCTGACGATATTGCCGGGGCACCGCGTGGCGGCGCACGTTCATGATTTTTCGTGGAGCGGCGTGAGGCGCTATCTGGAGCCGTGGTTTGCGGCGGAAGCGTTTCCGTTTTCCAGCGAGGAGAAGAGAGCAGAAGCGCAGAAAAAGTTTCTCGGGAAACTCGTAAGCGCGCGCCAGAAACGAGGGATCGGCGTTTATCCGGCAGCGGAGCCGCAGAAGCGCGCGTTCTACGTATTGACGCTGCGTGACGGCGTCAACCTGGCGCAACTGCTGCCGAGCGTTTCGCCGCTGCAACGCGAACTGGACGTGGTGCTGCTGCACGAAGGAATCCTGGAGCCCGCACTGGGCATCACGCCGCAAGCGGTGGCGGCGGAAGCGAACCTGACGTATGAGCGGGAAGCGAGCGCGGCGCTGGACGCCGTGGACAGCGGGCGCGCGCAAATTTCGTTTCTGCTGAATCCCTGCGATGTCGAGCAGGTAATGAAAATCGCCACGTCGGGCGAAGTGATGCCGCAAAAATCCACGGACTTCTATCCCAAGCTGATGAGCGGGATAACGATGTATCGAGTGGATTAAAGGACGTCTGCACGCAGGAAGGTTTGAAGGTTTAAGGGTTAAAGAGAGATCCTTCTCTCCGATCGTCGTTCAGGACAGACACCCCTTACCGGGTGTCTGGTTAACCATAACAGTCCCTCCCCCCTATGTTTTTTGTAAGTGTTGCATCTAAAGGATTTAGGTTTACTGTAAGTCCTTTGTTTTCGACACTTGCGAGAGGGCTCGTAAGTGTGGAATCTAAACAGGTTACAGGCATGAAATTTTGATGGTTCCAGTTGCGAACTATTGGAGGGTTCGAGTAGGCAGGGAGACGCGAGCCGGGTGGGGGAAGCGGTTTGAAGTCTGGCAAGCACGGGGGAGAATAGCATGCCGGTCTTGATAGGTTAACTAACTAGAAGGAAGGGAATGGAAGAAATTGAGGTTTGGACGGCTGTATAGGCGGGATGAACGGATCGGGCGGATCGGAAATGCGGAAGAGACATCTGCGCGGTTCCTTGAAACAGCGATGGCTGCGAATGTGAGTCGTTATCAGGGGAGATGCGGGTGATGCTTGAAGTTGCTCAGTTGCGAGATTTTGCGAAGCGCTATACGGCAGCGTGGTGCAGCCGGGAGGCCGCGAGCGTGGCCGCGTTTTTCGCGCCGAACGGCTCGCTCAGCGTCAATGGCGCTCTGGCTGCCGGGCGCGGCGCCATCACCGACGTGGCGCAGGGATTCATGACCGCGTTTCCGGACATGGAGTTGCAAATGGACGACGTCCGTATTGAAGGCGACCGCGCGGTGTACCACTGGACGTTTATCGGCACTAACAACGGGCCGGGGGGAACTGGGCATCGGGTTCGGTTCAGCGGCTTCGAAAAGTGGAGGATGGGAGAGGATGGACTCATTGCGGAGTCGCAGGGCCAGTTCGATAGCGCCGACTACCAACGTCAAGTGGAACGCGGCGTGGAGAAGTCCCGGTTGGAAGGCAGAAACTAGAAATCAGAAACTAGAAATTGGAAAGTAGAAAGCGGAGACGTGAAGTCGCCGGTACATGAACACCGGAAGGGCCGGACTAAAGTCCGGCGTCTACATAGGAGAAGAACGGAATCACCGGTCTGAAGACCGGCCTCTACATAAGAGAAGAGCGGCCCGCCTCGGAAGGCGGCCGCTACAACGATCAAAGAGAGGGCACGATATATCGTGCCCCTACACAAAGAAAAGCGCAGAGCACAGCCCCGTTCGGCAGGCTCAGGGCAGGCAAGAGTGGCTGTGCCACGAGGACGTAGAGAGACACGATCCATCAGCAAGCGCTTCAATGACACAAAACCCTGCGCCGAGAAGATTTTCTGTGACTATTTTTTCCCTCTTGGTTTTCGTTCGGCGAAGGTGAGGGCGTCTTCGATGATCTTAGCGATGCGGCGGTCGCGGGCTTCGGGAGTGCGGTAATAGAAGATGGCGAGCAGGTTGCCGCGCCGGTGCGTCGGGGACATACGCTGCCATCCGGCGAGGGCGCGAGGCTCGCGTGCGAAGGCGAGCTTCAGGATGGGCGGGAGTTCGCGCTCGGCTTCCATGGTGGCCATCAATTGCTCGGCAGCTTGTTCAGCGCGGCGCACGCGAGCCTCTGCGCTCTTTACTTGCACGACCCGGTCGGTGATCCATTTGCAGGTGGAATAGTTGAGCTGGTCGAACCAGCGCCGGAGCGAACGGTCTTCGTTGAGGATGCGCTGAAGTTCCGCGGGCACGGTGGCGACGCGTTTTTCCATGTCTGGCTCGAGGCGGAATTGCGCCACCGAGCCGGGGCGCGCGGCGGCGCCGGCCTGCATGCGCTTGTTGACGAGCAGGTAGTGGTAACCCTTGCCGGTGGGGAAGAGCGAGGTGCGAAAGGCGAAGCCGTTGATTTCCCCTTTCACCTTCAGCATACCGCGCGTTCCCCAGACTTTGGGGACGTCGAGCGGAATGCGGACGATAACCCAGCCGAGGTTTGACGGCATGCGCTCGAGCGTGGCTTTGAAGGATTTTGAAACCGGCTTAGAAGCGCTCTTCATGGCGGCGTGGCGAGGAAAAGGGAAGACGGCAGGGCTAAAGCCCTGCCGCTACAAAGTCAAGATGCAGGCGATTTACTTCGCGAAGCTGCGGACGGCTTCGGCTTCGGTGTTGAACACATCGAAGACGGTCAGCAGCTTGGTGATTTGCAGGACTTCCTGGAACTTGCTGCCGAGGTGGCAGAGGCGCAGCGCGGCACCCTGCGACTTTACGCTGTGATGCGCGGCGACGAGCGTGCCGAGCCCGGCGCTGTCGATAAAGGTGACGTTGTCCATGTTCAGGACGATTTTCTTCTTGCCTTCCGCGATCAGGCCTTTCACTTTTTCGCGCAGCGCGTTGCTTTCCTCGCCGAGCACAATCCGCCCGTCCAGGGCCACCACGGAGACGCCATCCACTTCGCGATTCGTCATCTTCAAAGCCACGTTATTTTCCTCCTCATCGGAAACGGGTTCCGGCGGCAACCCGGGCCGGAGCCGTCAAGGATATCAGTAATAGTCCGCACAGGACATGTAATAACCGCAGACCGGACAGATCAACTTGCACCGCCGCGATTCCAAACGCTGCGAGCAGACGGGACAGTACCGCGAAGCATCTTCGGTCCGGGCTGGCTGGCTCAGGCTTCCCTGCGCGGGCGCAGCCGATTGAACTGCGGCCTGTGCTGCTTCACCGAGGACCTGACCCACATCCCGCTTCGGGGTGCGTTCCACAGCGCGACGGTTATAGCACATCCCCCGGCAAGGGAAAAGCTCGGCGGGGCGAGCTCTGGCCGGGCTTGAAACCTGAGGGGTCTGGGGCGCATCTTTATTAATGTAATGTAAGATCCGGTAGGCAGGGTCTCCAGGTGGGTACCATGGTCCGGCCAATTCTGCTCGCAAGTTTTGCGGCGTTTTTTCCCCTGAGTGTGCATGCGCAAGGCCGGGCGATGATGCCGGCGGCGTCCCATGCCGTGGCTGCTGCTCCAAGGGCTGTCGCGCATGCGGCACCGCCGATGGTTTCCCGGGCTATGCCGACGGCGAGAATCGTTGTTAGGACGGGCATTCCTAGACCGCGGATAGCGTCGTCATCGGCGGGACGGGTTACGCGGAGGGCAGGAGGCACTCACCACAGTGCCGGGGCCACCGCTTTCACTTCGGATTTCGTTCCCGTGCCGGGGCTAGGATTTGACATGACGCACTTGGCGGCGACACGCGGCCCGGAAGCAGTTGGCGCAGGCAGGCATCGGCGACAGGAACCAATTCTTTTTCCATTTATTGACGGCGGATTTTTTCTGCCCAGCTCGCCTGTAGTTGTGGAAGAGGCCGCCGCGCCGGAAGCGCCGGGGGAAGAAAATGCGGAAACCGAAGTTGCGGAGAGGCCGCGGCACGCGCGGGTGATGCAAGCCGCGCCGGCGCCACCTCAAGTTGAGGAAGCAAGCGCAGCCCCGCGTCAGACGGAAGAATTTGTTTTTGTGCGCCGGGATGGCACGGTGTTTTTTGCGGTGGCGTATGCGTGGGAAAACGGAGTGCTGCGGTACGTGACGAGCGAAGGATTGCGGCGCAGCGTTGCACGCGAGACGCTGGACCTGAACGCGACGCAACAATTCAACGAACAGCGCGGATTGAATTTTCGATTGCCCGCTTGAACGCTACTTCTTGGCCGGCTCGGGCATGACGTAACCGGAAACCGCGGGAAGGCCGGCCCTCTCCAACTGCACGGTGGTGTGCTCGATTCCAAAATCCTGTGAAGCTTTGCGCTTAATGGAGGCGAGCAAGTGTTCGCACTCGTCAAGGTGCATGTCTGGGATGCGCGCGTGGAGGCTGAGCGCGTGGTGGCCGCCGCCGAGGGACCAGAGGTGAACGTCATGGACTTCCTGCACGCCTTCGATGGTGAGCATGGCGCGAGCGACTTCTTCCAAGCGCAGTTCACGCGGACGGCCTTCGAGAAGGATGTGCGAGGATTCGCGCAGGATGCCGATGCTCGACCACAACACAAGCAATCCGATGGCGAGGCCGAGGAGCGGATCAATCCAGTGCGCGCCGGTGACGTGAATGACGACCGCGCCGGCGATGATGGCGATGTTCGAAAGGGCATCACCGAAATTGTGGATCAGGATGCTGCGCAGATTGAGATCGCCGCGACCGCGGACGAGCGCCAGAGTGATGCCGCCGTTCACGGCGAGAGCGGCGACGGAAGTCCAGATCATCCAGCTCTCGACGACGGTGACGGGAGCGCGGAATCGTTCGATGGCTTCATAGCCGAGCCAGAGCGAAAGTAAAACAAGGACAGACGCATTGGTGTAGGCAGCAAGAGTGCCGGCGCGGTGATAGCCGTAGGTTTTTTCGCTGTCAGCGGGACGCTGCGCGTAGCGCATGGCGAGATAGGAAATGCCGATGGCGGGAACGTCGGAAAGATTGTGAACCGCATCGTTCAGGAGGGCGACGCTGCGGCCCAGGATGCCGCCGAAAACTTCCGCGACGACAAGGCCGAGAGTGGCGGCCATGGCCCAGCCCATCACGGCAGGGCGAAGCGTAGGGTGAGCGTGATTATGATTGAGGTCATGCGAATGACCCGGGTGATCGTGGCCGTGAGAATGCGCGCCCATCCTCACCATTCTACTCACTCGATGGACGCTCCGCAGCCTTCCTCCGCGCTTATTAGGCAGTTTGACACGCCCCCTCCGCGAATGGATTGACGCTCCTCCCGGCGACTGCGACCATGAAACGAGCTTCCCGTTCTGCGCGTGTTGGCGCGGAATGAGCCTTCACACGGGGATTTGCATTCAGGCAATGACGGTTCCCATAGCAAAATTGAGCTTTTGGGGCGTGCGCGGATCCACGCCGACGGTGGACCCGGCGACGTGGCGCTACGGAGGAAACACGCCTTGCCTGGAGCTGATTGCGCCGGACGGCACGCAATTCATCCTGGATTGCGGGACAGGGCTGCGAATGCTGGGGAGCCGCTGGGCGGCGCCGAACGGCGGGAAAAATCCCGAGACGCATATTTTCGTGACGCACTACCACTGGGATCACATCCAGGGGATTCCGTTTTTCTCTCCGTTGTATGTGGAAAGCAACGAATTTCATTTTTACAGCTTTCGTTCGAAATATCTGGGGCGTGACAGCTTGAAGCAGGTGTTTGAAGCGCAGATGGCGCTGCCGTATTTTCCGGTGGACATGTCCGCGATGAACGCGAAGCGGAAGTTCAAGGAAGTGGATGGCGGGGATTCCTTCACGATCCGGGAAAATAAAATTACGGCGCGGTGGCTGAACCATCCGCAGGGATGCCTGGGATTTCGAATCGAAACGCCAGGGGGGACGGTGGCGTACGCGACGGACAACGAACCGGGCGACGCCAAGCTGGATGCAAGCCTGCGCGAACTGGCGGCGGGCGCGGACATTTTTATTAATGATGCGCAATTCACACCGGAACAACTGGCGACGACGAGGAAAGGATGGGGACACTCGTCCTGGCTGGAAGGAGTGCGCGTGGCGCGCGAGGTGGGGGCAAAGACGCTGGTGCTCTTTCATCATGATCCGGATTCCACGGATCGCATGGTGGATTTGCTGCTGAAGCGGGCTCGGGAAGAGTTCGATTCCGTTTTTGCGGCGAGCGAAGGCATGGTGATCACGCTGGGAGCGCCGGGCGAAGGCGTGCAGGCGCACATGCCGGGAACGCGCACGGCGTTGCGGCGCGAGGCGCAATTCCATGCCAAGGTTTCCGGGCTGACGGAAGGCGGAAAGGCGTTCGAGGAAGAAACGATGGTGCGCGATCTTTCGTTGCAGGGCGCGCTGATTTCGCTAAAGCACTTGCCGCAATTGCAATCGGAGCTGCAAGTGACGATGGAGGCGCCGGGGGAGAATGGCGTGCAGGCAATGAAGTTGCGAGGTTACGTCGTGAGAATCGATGAGGGAGCAGACAAGGGGCATGTGGCGGTAGGGGTGGTGTTCACGGATTAATTCGAAAGCTCAAGCGCTGTCGATTTGCTAAGCATGGGCGCCCCGATGTGATTGGGACGCCCCTGTTGCTTTCTTGGCTTGGTCGCGCTGCTCCTGTAGGCTGAGGGAACTGACTATGGCTGAGAAGATAGCAAACTTTGTTCCCGTGAGTGTGTTGGACAAGCGGAAGCCGACGAAGCGTGAGATCTTGCGCGGGCTGGTGCGGCAGGCGCCGTTTGTGGCGAAGAATTTTCAGCTTTATTTTCGAAACGCGTGGCGGCGGAAAATTCTACGGACGAAAGTGGTGGCGCCGTATGCCGTTACGTTTTACGTCACGCACAAATGTAACCTGGCCTGCAGTTACTGCACACAAAAAGAGCCGGATGTTTTCAGCGACGAATTGCCCACGGCCACCACGATTGGGCTGCTGAGACGTATTCGAAAAGAGACGGATTCCATCGTCATTACCGGCGGAGAGCCGACGCTGCGGGCGGATATCGAGGAGCTGGTGGAAGCGGCGCGGTTCGAATGCAAGTACCGCTCGCTATTGCTGATCACGAACGGGACATTGTTGGACCGGAAGCCGCGAATACTACGCGCGGTCACGGGGCTGGTGGTGAGCCTGGATGCTTTGGCGGCCGATCCGACGAATCCGCTTTCGAAACCGGCGGCGCTGCCGAAAGTGCTGGAGAACCTGGCGCTGGCGAAGGAGCAGCTGGGCAGCCCGCGGCGCATCACGATCAGCACGGTGATTGAGGAATGGAACATTGGCGAGGTAGAACGACTGCTGGATTGGTGCGGCGAGCAGGGGTTTGTGTTTGCGGCGCAATCGGCGCAGATGGAAAAGATGCCGAATCTGGCGCTGCTGAAGAAGGCGCGGTATCAGGCGCTGGTGGACAAGATCATCGAACGACGGCGCAGCGGGCTGCAGCCGATCAACGGCACGCCGAGGACGATCGAGACGCTGCTGCGGTTTGGGGATTTCGAATGCTATCCGACGATGTTTCCGCGGGTGTATCCGAATGGAGATGTTTTTTATCCTTGCGAGCCGCTGCACAAGGTGGCAGGGAACTTGCTGCGGGATGGGTCGCTGAAGAAGATTTTTGCGCGCGGGAAGAAAATCTATGGGGATATTCCGCCATGCCAGGGGGTTTGCTACTTGTTCGGGAATGTGCTTTCACATTATTACGTGAATGATTTTTGGGGGCTGGCGGGGGATTTTATTCAATGACTGGCGCGCGTGAGATTCCTTTGTGCATGGGCTGAAAGCAGAAGAGAGAAACTTTAACGCAGAGGGCACTAAGGAGGCGCAGAGGACGCGGAGACAGATTACAGAAAGCTTGCGGCGTGCTCGTTAGCTGAGGCCGGCGATTCTCTTGTCGAGGTGGGCGAGGGCGGCTTCGAGGGATTTGCGGTGCTGGGGGTGGGTAGCGGTCGCGAGGTCATTGACGATGCGGGTGCGCGATAGCTGCAGATCCTTGCGCTCCTCGTCGCGCTTCAGTTCTTCGGGGGTCTTGGGTCCCGAGCCAGGTTTCTGCTTCGGCGCCTGTGTTTCTTCCACCTGAGACTCGACGTCCTTGCTTTCCCAGCCTCTTGCCATAGGCATAGTTTGACACAATTCGTGCGCGCTTGTAGCGCTGAAGCTGTGATTGTTGCCAGGAGAAAATCAGGCGCTGGCGGCGCGGGCCTGCGGAATAACGGGGAGAGAAGGGCGCATCACGCTGCGGAGGGTGCTTTCAGCGACGCGCGCAAGGTGCTCGGCGAAAATGCCGGTGTAGGAAAACTCCGCGGTGTGATCGGGCCAAACTACGCGAACGAGCCAATCTTCTCCAGATTGTTCCGCACGGGCCAATGTGATCTCAGCGACAGGAATGACCAGGAGCGGTTGGAAGCGAGAGTCGAGCACCGAAATACTCTCCGCGCCGACAAAAAGCTGGACGGATGCAGCGGCAGAGCTCCGGGATTGGTATTGCCCACCGTTGACGACGACCAGGGCACCGAGTTCGCGGGCTTTGTCATCGACATTGAAAACTGGCTTGGCGGGCGGGAGAAGAATGGCGGCGATGAACATAACCATGCCGATGAGGGCATAAGCATAGTTGTTTCCCAGACCGAGCGGCAGGATGACGAGCGCAGCGCCGGCGGTCCCCAGAAGAATACAGAAGAGGCGCCAGGAGCGGGGGTTGCGGCGCAGGTGTAGAATCCGGGGAATCAGCAAAACCAGCGCGAAGAGAATTCCGACGGCGGCGTTGCGCAGTTTCTTGCCGAGGCTTTCAGGCCGAGTGAGGGCCGGGCCGGAGTTCGTGCTCATGGTTGCGCGCTCTTTCAGGGTTTCAGTCCGTTGATTTCGCGCATGCGGGCGAAGGCGCGGCGGACATGCGGAATGGTGATGGAGCCGCCGACGATCAGAGTGACATTCAGCGCGTCAATGACTTCCTCGCGCTTCCAGCCTTCTTCGCCGCAGCGCACCAAGTGATAGGTGATGCAGTCATCGCAGCGCAGAACGGCGGAGGCGACGAGGCCGAGCAATTCCTTGTTCCTGGTGCCTAGCGGGCCGGGTTCGTAAGCCTGATGGTCGAGAGCGAAGAAGCGCTTGATGCCGAGATGGCCGCAGCCGAGGATTTCCTCATTCAGCTCAGCGCGAAATTTCTGAAAATCTTCCAGTCGTTCTGCCATCGTTCCTCCGGAGGCACGCTGAGCTGGGTTGGCAACCAGCCAGCTATTATGAACTAACTCGAGCTACTTCGGCAGAACGCGGCCGGGGCGCTCGATTTCTGCATCGCTTCCGACTGCGGCGATCTTCGTTCTGCGAATGGCCACGGCCTGCGCCCACTGGTGTTTTGCATTTTCCGTGTAGACGTGGCCGTGAAACACAATCGTGTCCGCGGGAGCAGTGTTTGCGCTTTGTGCTTGAGAGCGCAGGGAAGCGCCGAGCACGAGCGCCAGCGTTTGGAGAACGAGTCGAAGGGCGTAATTTTTCATTGCCACTCTTTCCTGCAATCAGAATGTTGGCGGTGTGTTGATCCACAACAGCCATGTTTCTTTCCGCCCCGGGTTTCTCCAGCGATGCGGAGTCGAGCTTTCGAAATAGAGGCTGTCGCCGGGTTTCAGAAGGTAGTGCTCCTTGCGGTCCAGCCAGATTTCAAAATCACCACGGAGGATGTGTAGAAATTCTTCGCCCTCGTGCGAATAGGATTCGCCGCTGCCGCCGCCGGGCTTGACGCGGAAGAGATGCGGTTCCATCGCGGTATTGCCCCAGGCGAGCAATTCCATGCGGACGTCAGGTGTCGTCTCCAGGATTTTTCGCTGCGCTGGCCGAACGAGCCGGGGATGCTCCCCGGCGGTTTCGAAAAGCGAGAGGATGTTGGTGCGATAGAAGCGGGCGATGCGGCGAAGCGTGGCGATCGAGGAGCGCATCTGGCCGCGCTCGAGGCTGCTGAGAAACCCCACGGACACGCCGGTGGCTCGCGCTACCTGCGCGAGGGAGAGTCCCCGCCGCGTTCGCAGGCGCCGGAAACGCTGACCGGGATGCGCCTGCGTTTCCCCAACAGCGGAGACGACGCCCTGGCGTTTCAATACATGAACGATGGCGGCAGGATTGAGGCCGCGAGCGCGGCGGAGAAAAATCGCACGCTGGAGCAAGCGTACATCGGCTTCGGTGTAGAGGCGATAGCGGCTTTGCGTCCGCAGAGGCGTGACGAGGCCAAGGGCCTCCCAGGCACGCAACGCGGAAGATGAAATCCCGACGCGGCGCGCGACTTCGCTGATGCGCAAGTGACGATGCGCCCCTAGCTTCGCTGATGCGGTGGATAAATTCTTTCTGCTTGACACCGGTCCCGGCTTTCTCTAAGTTTACTGGATTATAGTAAGGTTTCAGGGGCGCAGCAACCTCGAAGAAAAGAAAGTGAACAAATCATTCACGGCAAGGGGTGAGGTCATGAAGGTTGACGCACGTTTCCGGCAGGTCCGTACCATCTGTTGGCAAAACATTCTTACGGCCGCCCTGGTTGCGGCTGCGGTTTTCTTCGCCGCGCCTTTGGCGAACGCGCAGAGCACCGGCGGCCGCATTCGCGGCACGGTCATAGACACCAGCGGCGCGGCGATTGCCGCCGCCAGGGTCACAATCATTAATGAGGCGACGCGCACCACAAGAGAAACAGACGCCGGCGCTGGCGGGGAATATATTTTTCTTGAGGTTCCAGTGGGAACCTACGAAGTCAACTCGCAGTCGGCTGGCTTCAAGAAGTACGTCCGCAAGGGTATTATTCTTAATTTGAATGAAGTTGTGAACTTGGACATTACGTTGCAGGTTGGAGCGGCCGTGGAAACGATCGAAGTGACCGGCGCGCCCCCCCTCGTAGACACGACATCCACGCAACTGGGCGCGGTGGTCAACGAACGCGCCGTCAGCCAGCTCCCGCTTGCCCAGCGCGATGCTTACCAGCTCTTGCAGCTTCAACCCGGCGTGCAGTCGCAGCTGGGTGTGGATGGTGTCTATGGGAGTGATCGCGCTGGCGTCGTCAGCGTTAATGGAGGCCGCGGCCGCGACAACAATTACACGGTGAACGGCGGCGACGGCAACGACCAATTTGCCAATTTGCCGGCCATCCAGCCCTCTCCCGACGCCATCGCTGAGTTCCGCGTATTGACAAACACGTTCGATGCCGAATACGGCCGCAACTCTGGAGCGGTTGTGAACGTGGTCACTAAGTCCGGCACGAACGATTTTCACGGGAATATATACGAGTTTTTCCGCAACAAGGATTTGAACGCGCGCGGTTTCTTCGATTCGCAAAAACTGGATTATTTGCAGAACCAGTTTGGAGCTACGCTGGGCGGACCGATCATAAAGGACAAGACTTTTTTCTTCGCTTCCTTTGAAGGTAACCGTATCCGCAAGGGCACTTCCTCAGACACGGTTGCAGTGCCGACCCAGGCTGAACGGAATGGAGATTTTTCTGCAGATGGTTTGTTCGCTGGGTCCTATGGCTCGGGGGTAGCGAACGCCATGAACGCGCGGCTCAACTGTCAGAGCGATGTAACGGCGGGGGGCGGCGGGTCGATCCTGGGGAATTCCAATTATTCCGCGATTTTTCCTAACGGCATCATTCCGACAACCTGCTTTGACCAGACCGCTCTTGACCTTCTGAAACAATTTGTGCCACTCCCAAATGCAAAGGATGGAAGTGCGATATTCCAGGGAGTGCCCTTGGGACATGAGCGGAGCAATCAATTCACCGTCAAGATTGACCACGAACTCAATAAGAACCAGCGATTGACGGGTTACTACTATTTTACGCAGCACTATCTGGAAAAGCCGTTCGCGCGGTTTCAGGCCGGCGGCGCAACGCTTCCTCAATTTGGCGATCTGACGGATGAGCGGTTCCAGCAATTGAATATCAGCCATACCTGGACGATCGGCTCGACCGCAGTCAACGAGGCGCGGTTTACATTTTTCCGCGAGGGGCAAGGCACATTTCTTCATCCTCAACACACGAATAAGGTGCAAGACTCGTGTACCTCCGCGGTTCCCGCCGGCACCTGCTTCAGCGATCCGGGCAACCCAGACCTCGGGATTCACCCAGTACTCGGCGCCAGCCGCGAAGGGGTACCGTTCGTCAGCGTTTCCGGTGGCTTCAGCTTCGGCAACAACTTTGAAGGAGAGCTGCCACAGACGGGCAACACGTTTCAATGGTCAGATAACTTCAGCAAAGTTCTTGGAAAGCACTCCATCAAGTTCGGCGGTGATATTCGCTATCAGAAATTCGATCAGTTTTTGTTCTTCGATGTGAGCGGCCAGCAATTGATTTTCGGGGGAGGGCCGAACGATCCATGCTTGGGCACCATTGATCCCGTGAGCCAGTTGTGCACGGCCATTAATTTATTCCCGAACTATCTCCTGGGGCTCACCGATCAGTATGGCCAGGGATCGGCTCAAGATGAGTTAGTGCGCAGCAAGTCGCTTTACCTGTTCGCGCAGGATAGCTGGAAGATCCGACCGAATCTGACATTGAACTATGGACTGCGCTGGGAAGTGAACACGCCGCTGGCCGATGCCGGACAAAAGGTGCAGACGTTCCGGCCGGGGCAAGTTTCAACAGTCTACCCATGCGAGCTTTCACCGCTTAGCGGGCTATACAACCCGGGGGTGAATGATTGCGCAAATACAGGCGTCGTCCCAACGGGATTGGTTGTCCCCGGGGATGCAGGCATACCTAAGGGACTCACAAAAACTTACTACAAGTCGTTTGCGCCGCGTATCGGCTTGGCTTGGAGTCCCAACGCGCGAGATGGCTTCTTTGGAAAATTGTTTGGAGGCCCCGGCAAGACCAGCATCCGGTCGGGTTTCGGGATTTTCTATAATCCTGTCGAGCAACTCGTGCTGGAGCAGTTCAGCGCGGAACCTCCTTTCGGGGGAAGCACCTTTCTGTTTAATACGATGTTCAATACGCCGTTTCTCGGGCAGGATGGCACGACTCAGTATCCCAATCCGTTCAACGGAGTACTTAACCCGCCACGCGGCCAGCCGGTGGACTGGTCTCTCTTCCGGCCGATCCTTCTGTTCGGCCAGGCACCCAAGAATCTGCGATCCCAGTATGCGGAGCAATACAATTTCGGCATCACGCGGGACCTCGGGAAAGAGATGGCCTTGACGGTCAGCTACATCGGCCGCCAGGGACATCGCTTGCTGGCTTCGCAGGACCTCAATCCCGGCAACCCAAACACCTGCCTGGATCTGCAGGCCATGTCTGACGCCTTCGCTGCCACAGACGCTGCGTTGTCAACCGCGCTCGCCTGCGGTGCATTCTTTGCAGACACAGGTTACTTCATCCCGCCAGGCACTGTTCTGCCCAATGATCTGCACCTTCCGTATGGCTCAACGAGCTTGGTTCCCGGGGGAACCACGGTAGGTCCAAAAGGAATCTCAATCCCAGGGCTACGTCCATTCTCATCGCCCAATTGCCAGCCGATGACGGGTGCCGGATGTCCGCCAGACTCCATCCCCGTCTTCTCCAGCATTTTCACGCAGAATACCATTGCCAACTCGTCCTATAACGGGTTTCAGATGAGCGTCGAGAAGCGTTTCTCGCACGGGTTGCAGTTCCAGGCGTCGTACACGCTTGGCAAGTCGCTCGATTACGCGTCGACTTTCGAAAGCTTGGTGGATCCCATCAACCCGAAACGCAACCGTGCGTTGTCGCTCTTCGATTCCAGGCACCGTTTCGTGTTCAGCTACTACTGGGAACTGCCGGTGCCAAAGTACGACGGTTTTAAGGGAAAAGCCTTGAACGGCTGGAGCGTTTCGGGCATTACCACGTTCCAGACGGGATTCCCGATCCGCGTTACGTCGCAGGATGACGTCGAACTGCAGGGCAGCTTCGATTTCGAAACGCCAGGTCAGCCAAATATCGCCGCACCTTTCAAATCCATCGATCCGCGGAAACTGACTTGCGCCGCTGGAACAGGCACTGACCCCGCTACTTGCACGTTGATTAACGCCGGATTTAACCCTGACGCCTTTACCAATGAGACGGTCACGCCGGGGACCATCGGAAATGCGCCCCGCACCGTTTGCTGCGGCCCAGGTCTGAATAACTGGGAGTTTAGTTTCCAGAAGCAGATACCGCTCAACGAACGGTTGCGGCTCGAATTCCATGGAGAGCTGTTCAATGCATTCAACCGCTCGCAATTCTTCCAGCCCGACGGCAACATTACCGATGGGTCCGACTTCGGCCGCGTCAAGCGGGCGCGCGATCCGCGGCTCGTGCAGTTTGCTCTGAAGCTGTACTTCTAACGCGAATCAGGCGTCCGCAGGAAGATTGGGAGGCGCGGCTCGCGAGGGCCGTGCCTTCTCACTTCCGAAAAAGGTAAAATGAAAGAGCAATTACGAACAGTTTTCCAGCTTGATACTGACCGCAGGGAATAGACCTGCTCTTACGGAGTACTCTCATGCACGACGCACTGCAGAAGGAAATCGCAACCTACGAAAAGTGGACTCCGAAATCCGCCGCGGCGCACAAGCGGGCCCTGCAACGCATCCCGCTCGGCGTGGCGAGCAATTACCGGCACTACGAGCCTTATCCCATTTTTGTGAAGGATGGAAAGGCCGGCAGGATTCATGACGTGGACGGCAACGAATACGTCGATCACAACCTCTGCTTCGGCGCCCTGATGGCGGGACATTGCCATCCCGCGGTCGTGAAAGCCGTCGAGCAGAAGCTCCATGAAGGAACTACCTTCGGAATGCCACACGAACAGGAATGGGAGCTTGCCGAAGAAATTTGCGCGCGGTATCCCATCGATATGGTGCGCTTCGGTTCGAGCGGGACAGAAGTGACGATGCATGCCGTCCGCATCGCCCGCGCCGCAACAGGCCGCGACAAGATTCTAAAGTTCGAAGGCTCCTACCACGGATTGCATGACGCAGCTCTCGTCAGCGTCAAGCCCAAAGCCGAAGATTGGGGCGATGCGGATGCTCCTAATTCCGTTCCCGGCGGCGGCGGCATTCCAAAAGCTTCCCTCGCCAATGTCGTCGTCGCGAGCTTCAACAACCTCGCCAGCGTCGACCGGCGCTTCCGCGAAAATCCAGTCCAGATTGCCGCGATTATTCTCGAGCCCATCTTGATGAACGTCGGCTTGTGCATGCCGCAGCCCGGATTCCTGCAAGGCTTGCGCGACATTTGCACCAAAAACGGAACGTTGCTGATCTTCGACGAAGTCAAAACCGGAGCAAAACTTGGATGGGGCGGCGCCAGTGAATTCTTTGGCGTGAAACCGGACATGATCTGTCTCGCGAAATCCATCGGCGGCGGTCTGCCCCTGGGTGCATTCGGCGCGAGCCGAGCAGTGATGGACCTGATCTCGCAGCACAAAGTTTTTCACGGCGGGACGTACAACACCAACCGCGTCGCGATGGCTGCAGGTCTCGCGACGTTCCGCGAAGTGCTCACGCGCGAAAGTTACGCGCACGTCGGCACTCTAAGCAAGAAACTCACCGAAGGCTACCGTGCCATCGTGAAAAAATCCGGACTGCGGGCCTACGTCGCCAGCGCCGGCGTCAACGGTGCGTTGATGCTCTACCCGGAGGAAATCCGCAATTATCGCGACTGGACCAAAATTGATGTCGACCTCTGGCGACACTATTGGTTCGGCATGGTCAATCGTGGCGTGCTTGCGCAGCCCTACTGGTGGGATGAACAGTGGACGATCTCCGTGCAGCACACCGAAGCGGATATCGACAAGCATCTCGCCGTGTTCGAAGAAGTCGCGCCCGCGCTTTCAAAGGCGCAACGGGAGCGTGGCCTCGCATTTGTCGGTGCGGCCGGACACTAATCTTCATCAGGAAGAAATCCAGGAGAAGGCAAGCTTGGCGAACGAGGTCATCACAAAACCCGCGGCGCAAGAAGCACCACACTTGCGCCGCGTTTTGGGCAAGCGAGACCTCGTTCTCCTCTTCGTCGTCGCCGTTTTCAACTTGAATGTTGTTCCGTCGATCGCCGCCAACGGCGGCGTCACGGTCTGGTTGTGGATGATCTCGCTGATTCTTTTTTTCTGGCCGCAGGGCATTGCCGTGATCGAGCTCGCCCATCGCTACCCGGGAGAAGGCGGCGTCTACCTCTGGGCGAAGGAAGTTTTCGGCGACTTCCACGGCTTTCTCTCCGGCTGGTGCTACTGGACGAACAACATGATGTACGTTCCCACGGTGATGCTCTATTTCGTTGGCGTCTCCGTCTTCGTTTTGGGCGAGGGGCATCGCGGACTGGCGGACAACAAGGCGTTCGCTCTGACGGCTTCGCTCGTGTTGCTGGTGCTCCTTGTGGTTCTCAACGTGGTCGGTCTCGGCGTCGGAAAATGGGTTAACAATCTGGGCGGGCTCGGCACCGCCATCGCCGCTGCGCTTTTGATCGGCCTGGGAATCGTCGTGTGCACGCGCTTCGGAACGGCGGTGACAGCCGCGGATTTCAAGATCCCTGCCAATCCACGGTTCGTACTGAATTCATTCGGCGTAATCTGCTTCGGCCTCGTCGGGCTGGAGCTCGCCTCCGTCATGGGCGATGAAATCGACAACCCGCAAAAGACGCTGCCGGGCGCGGTCGCCTGGGGAGGAGTTCTCGCCGGCCTGCTGTATGTCGGCGCAACTTTGACGCTGCTCGTTGCCGTGAGCAAAGAAAGCATAAGCGTGCTGCAGGGAATCGTACAGGCTGTCAGTTACATGGCGGCGCGCGTGGGCGTCGCGTGGATCGTCGCTCCGTTCGCATTTCTGTTAAGCCTCTCGATTGCGGGGATCGGCTCGGCGTGGCTCGGAGGCTCCGCAAGAATCCCGTTTGTCGCGGGGCTCGATTCCTACATGCCATCCTGGCTCGGAAAGATTCACCCGAAATATGCGACGCCGTATGCCGCGTTGATCGTGCACGCGGCCGTCTCATTGATTCTCGTGGTGATTAATTTTACGTTCTCTGGCGCCGGTGTCCAGGAAACGTTTCAAAAACTCCTCTCGCTCGCCGTGGTGCTGCAATTGATTCCCTTTCTCTACATGTTTGGCGCGCTCCTGAAGATCGCTGCCGGCGATTCCTTTGCGAAGGGCCGGTATAGCAAGGCAACCCTGATCGCCGCCGGGGCCAGCGGGTTGATTACAACTTCAATGGGCATCGCGCTGGCCTTTTTCCCGGCGCAACAGATCACATCCTTATATTCATACGAAGTCTGGATGGCCGGAGGCACGTTGTTTTTCATTGGCCTCGCGGCATTTTTCTTCTTTGTGTACGGCAGGCGCAAGGCGGCACGAAAACTGGCGACCGCCGCGCCTGCGCTTTGAACTGAATTTGGGAGGCAGTTATGTCCAGCAGTGTGAAGACCGTGGTTCGGGCTTATCAAAATTACGTGAATGGACAGTGGGTCAAGAGTTCTTCCGGCGAGATGTTTCCCGTCTACGATCCTTCGACCGAAGAGGTCATCGCGCAAGTTGCGTCGGCGAACGCCGCCGACGTCGATCAGGCTGTGAAAGCGGCGCGTTCCGCGTTTGACTCTGGGCCCTGGCCGCAAACGAGCGCCGCCGAGCGCGGCCGCCTGCTCTACAAATTGGCTGAGAAAATCCGGCAGAATGCCGCGCATCTCGCGGAAATCGAGTGCCGCAACACAGGCAAGCCCATCGTCGAAGCGGAATACGATATCGCGGACGTGGCCACTTGTTACGAATACTACGCGGGACTTGCGAACAAAGTTCTCGGCCACGTGAATCCCGTTCCGGCAAACGCCTTGAGTTTCACCTTGCGCGAACCTGTGGGCGTCGCCGGCCAGATCATTCCCTGGAATTACCCGCTGCTGATGGCCGCGTGGAAACTCGCTCCCGCGCTTGCCGCCGGGTGCACCTGCGTGCTGAAACCTGCGGAGCAAACGCCCCTTACTGCGTTGGAGATCGCTCCCTGGTTCGAAGAGGCCGGGTTTCCGCCGGGTGTGGTGAACATCGTTAATGGCATGGGCGAAATCGCCGGCGCGGCACTCGTTGCGCATCCCGGGGTGGACAAAATCGCCTTCACCGGAAGCGCTGCGGTCGGCAAGGTTATCGTCAAGAGCGCCGCGGATACCCTCAAGCGTGTCACGCTGGAGCTCGGCGGCAAGTCACCAAACATTTTCTTTGAAGGAGCCGATTGGGAAGCCGCCGTCGATGGTGCGCTCTTTGGCGTGTTTATCAATCAGGGCGAGGTTTGCTCCGCGGGCAGCCGCATTCTCGTCGAAAAGAAAATCTATTCGAAATTCGTCGAATCCATGACCGAAAAGGCCAAGCGCATCAAGCTCGGCGCACCCATGGAACGCGAAACGAAGATGGGGCCACTGGTCAGCAAGGAGCAGTACGACCGCGTCAGCTCCTATCTGGAGATCGGCAAGAAGGAAGCCAAGGTTGCCATCGGCGGCGGGCGGCCGAAGCAGTTTGGCAAGGGCTATTATGTCGAACCTACGATTTTCTATGACGTGGAGAACAGCGCGCGCATCGCGCGTGAAGAAATTTTCGGCCCCGTCGCTTCCGTGATTCCTTTTGACGGAGAGGGTGAGGCGATTCGCATTGCCAACGACACGCCCTATGGCCTCGCGGCAGCCGTTTGGACGCGCGACATTTTCAAGGCGTTCCGCGTCGTGAAGGCGCTTCGCGTCGGCATCGTGTGGGTCAATCACATGCAGCCGACCTACGTCGAAGCGCCGTGGGGCGGCTACAAGCAGTCCGGCTTTGGCCGCGAACTGGGTCCCTGGGGCCTTGAAGAATATTTCGAAACGAAACAGGTGTTCGTCAATCTCGACGAGACGCCGATTGGGTGGTACTAAAATGTCGACAATTCAAATTAAAACAGAAATTCCCGGGCCGCAGTCGCGAGCGTTGATGGCGCGCCGCGAGGCTGCCATTCCTCGCGGTCCCTCCAATGCCACGCCTATTTTTGCTGCACGCGCCGACGGTGTCACCATCGAAGACGTAGACGGCAACCGCTATCTCGATTTTGCCGGCGGCATCGGCTGCCTGAATATCGGCCACCGTTCGCCGCGCGTGATCTCCGCGATTCAGGCACAGCTCGAAAAGCATTTGCACCTCTGTTTCGCTGTCACTCCCTACGAGAGCTATGTCGCCGTCGCGGAGAGATTGAATTCACTGGCCCCGGGCAAGTTTCCTAAAAAAACGATTCTCCTCAATTCCGGCGCCGAAGCCATCGAGAATTCCATCAAGATCGCGCGCGCGTACACGAAGCGTCCCGCCGTCATCTGTTTCGAGGACGCCTTTCATGGCCGCACGCTTCTCGCGATGTCGCTCACCAGCAAGACGCATCCTTACAAGGCGGGATTCGAGCCCTTTGCCAGTGACGTCTACCGCATCCCCTTCGCCTATCCGTACCGTGGAGAAAAAGGCGCCACCGCGGAAACGTTTGCGCACTATCTCGAGGATGCTTTCAAGCGTTCCGTCGCCCCGGAATCCGTCGCTGCCCTAATCGTCGAGCCGGTTCTTGGGGAGGGTGGCTTCATCATTCCGCCGCGCGATTATTTCAAGCTGCTCCAGGACATTTGCCGCAAGCACGGCATTCTCTTCATTGCGGACGAAGTGCAGTCCGGCTTCGCGCGCACCGGAAAATGGTTCGCTTCGGAACATTTCGGCATCGAGCCGGATTTGATCACCATGGCGAAATCCCTCGGCGGCGGCATGCCCATCGCCGCCGTGACCGGCCGCGCCGAAATCATGGATGCGCCCGGCGTCGGAGCGCTTGGGGGCACCTTCTGCGGGCATCCAGCTTCGTGCGCCGCGGCGCTTGCCGCGATCGAAACGATCGAGAAGGAAGGCCTGCTCGCCCGGTCCACCGCTCTGGGAAAACATTTTGAATTGCGCGCACGCGGCTGGCAAAAAAAGTGGCCGCTGGTCGGAGACGTTCGCGGTCTCGGCGGCATGTGCGCCATCGAGTTGGTGCGCGACGCCCAGACGCGGGAGCCTGCCGATTCCGAGACCAAGGAGATTGCAAAGTATTGCTACGAGCACGGCCTCATCATCATCACCGCCGGTACGTTCAACAACGTGATTCGCATTCTCGTGCCGCTCGTGGTGACCGACGTGCAGTTCGACGAGGGTTTGAACGTGATCGAAGCGGCACTGGCTTCGGTGGCAGAGCGCAAGCAGGCCGCGCTTTCCCACGCGTAATTCGCCGCGGAAAACCGGCCAGGTATCGGCCCGTAGGTCAGGGCATCCAATATTTGGAGTTTCCTAGGAGTTTCCTATGCATGAGACAGCGACAAAACCCGCCACCGCAGCGGTTGAACTCAAGGATGCCCGGCTGTTCCGCGAAGCCTGCTACGTCGACGGCCAGTGGGTCCAGGCCAAGTCTGGCGCCGCGATCAACGTCGACAACCCTGCTACCGGCGAAATCATCGGCCGCGTGCCGAAATTGGGTGGCGCGGAAACGAAGCAAGCGATCGAAGCGGCGAATCGCGCTTTTCCGGCTTGGAGCAAGAAAACAGCGAAAGAACGCGCCGCTGTTCTGCGCCGCTGGTTCGATCTGATGATGGCGAACCAGGAGGATTTGGCCCGGCTGATGACCCTGGAACAGGGTAAGCCTCTCACCGAATCGAAAGGCGAAGTCGCTTATGCGGCTGCTTTCCTCGAATGGTTCGGCGAAGAGGCCAAGCGCGTGTATGGCGACACCATTCCGCAGCATCAAGCGGACAAGCGGATTGTGGTCATCAAACAGCCCATCGGAGTTGTTGCCTGCATCACGCCGTGGAACTTTCCCTTGGCCATGATCACCCGCAAAGCGGGCCCCGCCATCGGCGCCGGCTGCACCGTCGTCCTGAAGCCCGCATCGCAAACACCTTTTTCCGCGCTTGCGCTTGCGGAGCTGGCCGAACGTGCGGGCGTTCCGAAAGGCGTATTCAACGTGCTGACGGGCTCGGCGACGGAAATTGGCGGTGAACTGACTTCGAACCGCATCGTTCGAAAGCTGTCGTTCACCGGTTCGACCGAAATTGGAAAGATCCTGATGGCGCAATGCGCGGGCACGGTGAAAAAACTCTCGCTCGAACTCGGTGGCAATGCGCCCTTCATCGTTTTTGACGACGCGGATCTGGATGCCGCCGTCGAGGGCGCCATCGCTTCCAAGTACCGCAACACCGGCCAAACCTGCGTTTGCACGAACCGTGTCCTGGTCCATGACAGCGTGTACGATTCGTTTGCCGCGAAGCTCGCGGTGGCGGTGAAAGCGCTGAAGCCTGCTCCGGGCCTCGAACCGGGCGCCACGCAGGGACCGCTGATTGACGACGCGGCGGTGCTGAAAATCGAAAGCCATATTCGCGACGCGCAATCCAAAGGTGCAAAAATACTCGTCGGCGGACATCGCCACGCACTCGGCGGCCGCTTTTTTGAGCCGACCGTTCTTACCGGCGTCACGCCGCAAATGGCCGTTGCGCGTGAAGAGACCTTCGGCCCAGTCGCGCCGCTCTTCCGGTTCAAAACGGATGCGGAGGCGGTTGCCCTGGCGAACGACACGGAATTCGGATTGGCTGCTTACTTCTACGGGCGAGACATCGCCCGCATTTGGCGCGTCGCCGAAGCGCTAGAGTACGGAATTGTCGGCATCAACACCGGAATCATTTCCACCGAGGTCGCGCCCTTCGGCGGCGTAAAGGAGTCGGGCCTCGGCCGCGAAGGCTCCAAGTATGGAATGGACGAGTTTCTCGAAATCAAATACATGTGCTTCGGCGGCATCACGGGATAGAAACGCCATCCAGAAGGGCCCCTGCCGGAGCCCTTCGTTTCTTGCTGACCACTGTCCCTGCGGCCCAGGGAACTCCACTCAAAAGCCCGTTTTCGTCCTTGATTTTTGGATAACCTATGATATATCTATTGCTAGAGATAACTATACCTTCCCGTTTTGGAACTGCACCAGGCCTTTCCGTGTCACCCAACAACCGTTTCTTGAAGCAACTCATGCCTTTAATGACTTGTGCGTTGCTCTTCTACAACGACCTTAGGTAAGAGTTGCCCAGCCCTTTAGAATCAATCAATTATGAATTGCCCTTTTTCTAAGCCCTTTGTTTTGACATTCGTGCATCGGATGGGGGGTGTACCCCCCATCCCACCTCGGCATCCGCCCTACTTATTAATGTCGTCTTTCGCTTCCAGCCGCTTCAACAACGGCTGAAGAAAGGGTTTCGTCTGATCCGGCGCGCCGCTGATGGCCTGTGTCATTTCTTTGGTGGCGTTCGTGAAGTCGCCTGAATTGGAAGCCATTCTCGAGAGCGCCAGGTGGCTGATCCAGTGGTTCGCGTCCTTCTTGGGAACTTGGGGATACAGCTCAAAGGCGCGCTTGGCATTTCCCTGGCGTTGCAGACCGCGCGCATACGAGTAAAGCTGAATTGCGCTCGCCTTGCTAATGGCTGCTGCAAGCGTTTTCGATGCCTCGTCTTTGCGGCCCATCGCGTCCAGGATGCGCGACTTCGTTTCCCAGTTCTCGAAGCGATCTTCATTCTGAATGGAAGTTTCTTCCCACTTCAGAGCCTCTTCGAGATTGTAATTGTTGTCCAGGCACCATTGCGCCGCCTCGTCGAAGCCGGCCCAGGTGAATCCCCCGACGCTGCGAAGTTCATGCTTGATGCTGCGCAGCACGACGGCTTTCACGTCCACGCCGATGTGGATGGGAACGGCGAGCTTTTCCCAACGCAGCGTGGCCACCGCTGAATCCGGTTTGACGTCGTCGAATACGTACGTCAGAACTTCAAACGATTCCGCCGCTTGCGGTTTTGTAGTCACGCGCAGCGCATCTTCCTTCTCGTCATAGCTGAAGCTGCCCCAGGAAGTCGAATTCTTCGAGAAGATGATCGTCCACTGGTCCTTGTCCGGGATCGTGTGCAATCCATAGGTCCCCGCAGCCAGCGGCTTCCCTTCGAGGGACACGTCATCCGAAAACGTGATCGTTGTATTCTCGTTCGCTCCCGCACGCCACACCTTCCCATAAGGCACGGTCTTTCCCCAGATTTCACGCCCGCCTACCGCCGGCCGGTGGTACGCGATCGTGATGTCCGTCAGTCCGATCCGTTGCGAAACCGTTCCACGCTGACTCACGCGGGGAATGTTCAGCTCCGTCGCCTGGCTTCCATTTTTAAACTGCGCTTCGGCATTTCCGGCCCAGATGCCGAGCCCCATGACTAGTCCCAAAACACACTTTATCTTGCGCATAAGCACACCATCTCCTCTCCCGATGAAACAGAAAGGTGAATTTGCCGAACCCTGCCGGCCTTACACCCCCGCTGTGAGAGACGCCCCTCTGAAGGAGGCGTGAGCAGAATTACGCGGCGCAGACACTCTCGAGCGCGTCGATTTAGCACAAATTTATAATGATTTATCGCCGTTTACGGCAGGCAGTGGATGCGCGGCCAACTCTTTCGAGGTACGATGTTCTAGTGATGGCGGGGCCCGTAGCTCAGCGGTTAGAGCAGCGGACTCATAATCCGTTGGTCCTAGGTTCAAATCCTGGTGGGCTCACCCGCCCCAGCCGTTGAGCTTGTCCTGTTGGGCACGTCGTTTCTACCGGCGTCCCCCGTGACGTTTGCCGTGACAACCGGCGCAAAGCGCTATCAAATTGTCTATCACATCGGCACCAAGCCGGCTCCGTGGTCTCATGTGATGGACTTCCAAACTTTCCATGGAACCGCACTCTTGACACCGCCAACTATCTCTCTCCAGGACCCGGATTCGGAGTTTCGTGTACTCTTCCGGGCTCAGTTTAAGCCTGGGTTGGTTTTGACGTAGACGCGTCGGATTTATCGAACTTTGCATAATCAAATCTATTGTTCTGGCTCTCCCAACCTTGCTCCTGCCAGAAAATCAGCGCAAATCATCTCCAGGCAGTAACCCCTCGACTTGCTTGAGCCGAGCATCAACCCAGCAGTTTCGGGCGCCTGTTCGATTATAGGCAGCTGGCTCTTGTACACCTTGAAGTAAAGGATCTCGTGTGGCTCGGTCTCCTGCCCGGTCAAGTGCCGGTCGACTTCTTGCTTGAATTCCTCCCTGGGCATCGAGCTGGCCTTGTGCACCCAGGGTGCACAATTGAACCTCTGCCCTTCCGTCCGGGCCACCTTCACCAACTCTCGGGCTTTGGTCCATCTCATCAACCTTAGTTCCGGTTTCGCGATCTGCGGTAGATGGTCGTGGATCGCCATCAGGTAATAGGCTTCCCAAGAAGTTTCCGATCGCCTCATACGGTACGAGGCGCACTTGAGTCGTGAATTCGACAGAACCCTAACCCAGCTCGAACACTTGCAGCGGATGCGGTTGGGCCAACCGGTCCTGCCCAGACTCGAGGTTCGCCATTCGCTTTCCTGAGAATTAGCGGATGCGAATGAGTTAGGAGAACGCTCTCCACCACACTTTAAGTGGGCCGCAGTGAGCGCAGTATACCAACCTGCGACAAGGGAGCCAGGGCGCTTACGAAGGACGAGCAATTCGAACCAGTAGAATAACTATTACTTAATATAATTAATAAATGCACACTAGAACACTGTTGCCCGAACAAGGACCAGATTCAACTATCGGTCTCCACAAGGACTAAACTGCAAAACGAACTCCGGCAAGTCTTTTTAATTCAGAAACTTAGGTTTGGGGGGCGCCTTAACCCACAAGAATCCCCAAACGAATGATGTATGACACAGCTAGAATTCAGCAACATAGTTTTTCTAAAAGCAACCGTTGGTCATAGGTTTAAATCCTGGCGGGCCCACCAGTTTCTTGTGTCGCGGCGCGAAATGTTCTCTGCCGGCTCGTTCGTGTGAGTAGCAAGACCAGAGGCTAGCGCATAGCTTCGAAGATTTGCTTCGCGTCGCGCAGCCTATGCAGGACGCGTTCTTTTTCTTCAGGGGAATTCCAGTCCGGGTAGCGCGACGTTATATCCAGCACCCGATCGATCCATGCCGAGAAATATTTTGCGTCTTCGGGGGAGCGCGGTACTTTTCCGCCAACTGTCACGTAAATAGGGCTCGTGGTGGCATACGCATAGTGATCGAGAACCGGATACTCGGCCTTGTCGCTCGATGCGCGCAGCACGCACCATCCGCTCTCTTTTGCCGGGATTGCACCCATCATGTCCGCGGAATCTTTCGGTCCATCCAGCAAAAATGATTGCACCACTCGTCCGTTGCAAACGAGTTCGAGATGATCCACGGGCACAATCGAGCGCAGCTTTGCCGTGAACGAAACGTCGTCCTGCGCACGGTCCAATTTCAGTTCGTCGCCGACGCGCTGACCGCCTAGCGTGAATTCGATCAGGGGCCCATTTGTTGCAAATGTCCGACCCTTCTTCAACGCTTCGAACCAAAGCTCGACACTCAATGGCCATTCCGGCACCCAGGCATAAACGCGATCCATTCCCACTTGACCGCGAATCGGCGCCGCATAGTTGGTTGTGGCATCTGTCCCCGCGCCCGCCGGAATCCGAAATCCCAGATTCAGCAGCTTGTACCAAACTGCCGCTGTCGCTCGATGATCGCTGAATCCAACGATCTCCATGTAGTCCAGCTTTCCCAGCGCCACATCGATAGGGAGTTCATCCGTGATCCGTTGCGGTGGATTCGCGAACGGGTCTGGAACTTCCTCAAATGGATGCACTGCGCCCACCAGCGCACCGTGAGCATGCGCCATGTCGTACGCATCCGCGTTCATCGGATACAAGCTCGCCGCAGCCGTATTCGGATACCCCGCATATCCTGGCAACATCAGGTGTTCTTTCAAGTGCAATATTCCTCGATGACCCCAATAGCTGGTGTGAAATTCCTGTCCGTGAATCACCATCGCGCCAGGCTTGGACGCCGGGTCCAGACCTTTTCCGCCGTAGGCAATACCCGGGAATCTTTGTTCCTTGTTCACAACCAAGTCGTTCACCACTGCCAAGTCTTCGGCTTCGGCCTGCTGCACCAAGTGCGCCGGGGTGTTTTTATACGCTCCGCCGTAGTTCATGTGCACGTGCAGATCGCCGGAAATCCATCGTTCTGTGTCCTTGCCAAGCTGCCATTTCTGCCCGAGCTGAACGTGGACGATACGATTTGTGCCCGACGTTGTAGTCTCTTGCGCGGCTTGAAGGGGGCGCTCAAATCCGCTCATCACTTCCAAATGAAACTTTCCAGACGGCATCGTAACCGTGTCATCGCCGGCGGTATGAAAATAATGCGCCTCAAACGGCTGCTCCTTTCTGTCGAAGCCATCGTCCGCATGAATCCATCTCGCATTCGGCGCGAAAAAGCGTCCATCCTCGGAGGTAAGCGAAACTCGGGCAGGCGCGCGGTGGCCGTCGTGATCGGTCACGTGCAAAACGACGGTTATCGTCGGACCGAGGAAACGGCGCTCGTGTACTTCGATTCGGCGCTGCTCCGCGCCGGGGATCGTTTGCACCCACAACTCCGTGTTTTCACTTCGATTGGAAATGAACGCAAGTTGCTTCCCGTCGGGCGACCAGCGCACGTTGGTTTCGTCCCAGTCGCCGTACGAAATGGGAAACGCATCACCGCCGTTTGCGGGCAGTACCCACAACTGGTGCCACTGCCGCCCTTGGTACGAGCTGTAGACCATGCGCGAGCCATCCGGCGAAAAATCCGGCCGCGCCCGCCAATTCGTTTCCTCGTAGTGAATTTCACGCGCCTCCGCTCCCGGTTCGGCTTTCATGCGCCAGAAGCCGCCGGTACCGTGAATGTGCCCTTTGTTCGAGACGAACAGAATTTCCTGGCCGTCGCGCGTCCACACCGGACTGAGTTCCATGTCGAACGCGCTGTAGTAATAGCGGGGAAGCGCGCTCTTTGTTTCTCCTGTCAGCCGCACGACGTTTTCCAGTCTTCCGTCGCGCACATCGGCCCGGAAAACGTGAAATCGCTTGTTATAGGAAGTCGAAACGAACACGACGCGCTTTCCATCCGGAGACCAGCGCGGCTCCACGTTCACGGCGCCCCCTCTGGTGAGTTGCTGCGTCTTTCCCGTTGCCAGGTCCAACAGCCAGAGGTCGATGGTATCTTTTTGATACGAAACGTACACGATGCTTTTTCCGTCCGGAGACCAGTCCGGCTGATAGTCGTATCCGGGACCGTCTGTCAGTTGCTGCGCGGTCTTTGAATCGATCTTCTGCCGCCACAGCGATCCCGCCATCGAATACGCCACTTCTTTGGAATCCGGCGACCACGCGACGCTGCTCGGCCCGCTGGTCAACTGCGGCAAATACATTTCGCGGTAGTAATAAGGATGCGGAAGGTCAATCTGCGACAGAACGGGCTTCCGCTGTGCCAACTCAGCCGGGTTAAGCGCGAAAGCCAGCAGAATCAGAGAGAATACCGTCTTCAGCAAGCGCGTCCTCCGGGCGTGTTCCTAGCAACGATAACGCCGACTGGAGAAGTTATTCGACATGTCGCCACAAAGCAACGGTTCTTCACGTTCGCACGCATTGGCCTTGTTGGGAGCTTGAATTTTCATTGGACTTTTGGAGCCATTTTGTTCGACAAATGCACTACACATCTAACCAGTTTCTCTGTTGGGGAATCTAAAGCATGCTCATTCTCAAGGATGGTTAATGACCTCTCTATCAGCCGTGTTCGCCCGCTCCAAACCAGCGGTAGAATCGATTCTAGCGCTAGCGTTCCCGCTTTTGATTCTGCTCTCGTCCGGCTTTTGTTCGACCGCTCACGCGCAAGACCATACCGCGCATGATATGCACGCGGCCATGTCCATGCCCATGGAAGAAGAAATGGATTCCGCAATGGCGGCGAAACTGCTGGCGGACAAGAGAGAAAGCGAATTCAATCATCATCTGGCCGGATTTTTTGTCGTACTAGCAGGACTTTTCATTTTGGCGGAAGCCGATATCCGCTACCGCTGGCCCTCGGTTCGCTACGCATGGCCTCTCTGCTTCATTCTTTCGGGGTTCTTTGTCCTGATTTGGAGCGACACCGAGCTCTGGCCCTTCGGCCCTCAGAGTTGGTATTACGGCCTCACTCATCATCTCGAGGTATTGCAGCATAAGATCTTTGCGGTTTTGCTTCTAGGGGTGGGCGTACTCGAATTGCAGCGTGCACGCGGCATTTTGCGGGCACGCTGGTCCGGATGGATTTTTCCGCTTCTCGCGGTGGCAGGTTCTTCCCTGCTTTTTTTTCACGAGCACCAGGCGGGAATGCATGGTGCTCATCACTCAGCGGTCATGCAGCGAATCCAAGCGCAGCATTTCAGTTTTTCGATGGCGGGATTCGGGATTGGTCTTTCGAAGGGGCTGGCGGAAACCAAATTCAAGTGGCAGCCATTTTTCGAGCGTCTCTTCCCGGCGCTGTTGATCGCGCTTGGAGCACTCTTGATGGTCTACGCGGAATAGTCCGGGTCGTCGTCCCGTGCCTTTTCAGGCCAGGCCAGCTTTTGAAAGGGGCAATTCTCGAATGCGCTTACCAGTAGCGGCGAAGATCGCGTTGCACAGCGCAGGCGCAAAGGGTGGCAGCCCCGGCTCGCCAATTCCCGCGGGCGGCGCTTCGCTCGGTACGATGTACACATTCGTTTCGCGCGGCGCTACGTTCATGCGCGCCATTTGGTAAGAGTCAAAGTTGGATTGGTCGATCACACCGTTGGTTGCCGTGATCTCTCCATAGAAAGCGAGGCTTGTCCCCATGGCCGCCGCGCCTTCAAATTGCTGCCGCGCCATCTCCGGGTTTACGACCGTGCCGGCGTCCAAAGCTGTGTCTACTCTCTTGATCTGCACTTGTCCGGCGTCGTTCACCTGCACCTGAACCACCGTCGCCACGTAGGTCAGGAAACTGCGGTGCATGGCCACTCCCATTCCGTAGCCATTTCCCGATTTCTGCTTTCCCCACCCGGCCTTTTCCGCTGCCAGCGTCAGCACTCGCCGGAACCGCCCGGTATCGATCGGATATTGCGCGTAGTCTCCATCATAGTTCGGGTAATCTTTAGCGATTTCGTTCTTGGGAATAATCCGGTCCGGCCCGAGCAGTTGCAGCAAGTATTCGACAGAATCCTTGCCCGCCGCATGAGCCAGCTCGTCGGCAAACGAATGAATGCCGAACGCGTGATAGACGTTGGCGACCGATCGGAACCAGCCGATTCGAACGTGCGCCGTCGCCGGCCCGTTCTCAGCGCGCAGATTCGCTACGGCAAACGGCACATCCGTGAAACCCAATCCCAGCTCGCCTGGGTCCGAATAGTTTGCGCCCGGGTCGAACGTCGATCCGATGGGCGGGAAAACCGTTCTCTGTAGCCAGGCAACGGGCTTTCCATCCGGCCCCAGCGCGGCCTTCATGTACATCGCTGCGACGGAGTGGTACACGTCAAACTTGATGTCGTCTTCGCGGCTCCAAATCACCTTTACAGGTTTCCCCGTCTTTTTCGAGAGCACTGCGGCTTCGACCGCGAAATCTGGGAACGACTTTCTGCCGAACGCGCCGCCCAGCAGCGTCACGTTGACCGTCACATCTTCCTTTTTCAAGCCCACGGCCTGCGCAATCGCATCCCGCGCGCCTTGGGGATTCTGCGTGGCCGCCCACGCTTCCACTTTTCCATCGCGGTACACGGCCAGCGCCGCCGGCGGCTCCATCGCAGCATGCGCCAGCATTGGCGCGTAGTATTCCGCCTCGATGAACTTTCCACCCTTCGCGAACTCCGCGTCCACGTTGCCGTTCTCTCTCACGACTTTGCCGGGTTTCCGCGCTGTCTCCTGCAACTCTTTCCTGTACGCGACCGAGTTCCAAACGCTGTGCGGACTCTTTTCCCACTCGATCTTCAGTTTTTTCCTGCCCTGCATCGCCGCCCACGTGTTGTCCGCCAAAACCGCGACGCCACCCAACGCCTGAAATCCAATGGGTGGCTTGAACGCATCGATCGTGGCTGTCTGCTTCACGCCGGCAACGCCCAAAGCCGCTTTGTCATCCAGGGACTTCACGCTGCTGCCGAACACCGGCGGATGGGCCACGCTTGCGTAAAGCATCCCGTCCATGTGCGCATCCTGTCCGTAGGCGGCCTTCCCGGTGCACATGTCTTTCAAGTCGTAGCTAGCCGTGCCCTTTCCGATGTAGCGCCACTCGCTGCGGACTTTCAGCTTGACGTCTTCTTTTTTTGGCACTTCCAATTTCGCCGCGGCGGCTGCCAGCGCGCCGTAACCTAATTTCTTTCCTGATGGTTTGTGCACTACGGAATGCAGTTCCGTGGCGCAGTCCACCGCGGGCACGCCCCACTGCGCAGCAGCCGCTCGCACCAGCATCAACCGCGCCGTCGCCCCGGATTCGCGCAAAGTGTCAAAAAAGCTCCGCACGGAATGCGAGCCATCGGTATCCTGATCGCCGTATTTCTCATCACCGATCGCCTGGACAATTTTCACGCGCGCCCAGTCCGCATCCAGCTCGTCCGCAACGATACGCGGTAGCGCCGTGCGGCTACCGCTTCCCATCTCCGAACGATGCGCGATCACGTAGGCCGTCCCGTCCGTATCAATCGCCAGGTAGACATTGGGGCGCAGCGGCGCCTTGGTCATCGCGTCGGATGCCCCCGCGCCCGACGCCGAGCCGAACATCTCTGCGGGCGCCCACCGCACGCTCAGCACAAACGCTCCCGCGCCCAGCATGCCCTTCAGGAATCCACGACGACCTACATTTTCAATGTGTAACATGGGACTCTCCGGATGGATGAAAATCGACGCAAAACCGTCGGATGTCAGGCTCCATCCTACCGCCATTCTTGTTTGTTGCAAGCCTGGAAGCGCGACGGTCGCTGCGCCAGCGCCGTGAATCGTAAATCCAGCCAGGGTCGGCCGTTTACTACTGCTCGGGCCAGGTCCCCAGGCCGCGGCGCAGGTCCACCAATTGCCCCAGGTGGTAGGAGTTGTGATCCGCCAGGATCAGCGCCTCACGAAGAATCGTCTGTCCATCGCCGTGCGGAATCTTCGCGAACAAGTCGATCCGTGGATTTTTCACCAGCTTGATCATTTCTTTCAGATCGTGCTGAAACTGATGCACGCAGTTGTCCCACGCCGAAGCATCCGGCGGCACCGGGGTCTTCGGCCAGTAACCATCGGGAAAACCGGGCGACTTGTGCTTTGGGTTACGGCTGAACTCCAGGATGTCCCACTGGGCAAGCCTCGCGTGCTCCAACAACTGCCAGCCGGAATGCGGCAAACTTTCGACGAATGCGCCCCGTTTCGCCTCGGGAAAACCATCAATCGCGTCCATAAAGTGAACGTGCGCACCCCCGCCCTTCAAAAGGGTGACAAGATGTTCGCGCAGCGCCCGATCGCGGTCTCCTACAGCACTCTTCCTTTTCGTGGTCTTTTTTGTTTTCTTCTTCACGCTCGTTTCCTACTTTTCTGAGAGGAGCACCTGTTGCGGCATGTCTGGAACAGGATGCAGCGTCGTTTTCACAAACCCAGCGTTGCAGAACATTTTCTCATATTCCGCAAGCGTATACGCGTCGCCGGCGTCGGTATTAGCGAGCATGATGAGGCTGAACGCGGCGGACATCGGCGGCGTCACGCGGTCTTCGTTTGGCACGAATTCCAAAGTGATGGCCTTGCCGCCGGGACGCAGCGCTGCATGAACACGGCGCATTAGCTTCTCGCAAGTGGGAATGTCAAAGTGGTGAAAAATGTTCGTCAGTAACACCACATCGTAGCCCTCGCCGAGGTCTGCCTCAAACGCGCTTCCTGGCCGGAAAGATACGCGATCGGCCACGCCGGCTGCCGCCGCATTTTCCTTCGCGACTGCGAGTACTGGCGCCCAGTCCACCGCCGTGACTTGCGCATTCGGATTCAGCTTCGCGATGCTAATTCCAAACATCCCGTGTCCTGCCGCGATGTCCAACACCTTGCAGACTTTTCCTTCTTTTGCGCCCGAAAGCTCTGCGATGAACCCGGCCGACACGGTCGTCAACGGAGCCATGCTCCTTGCAAACGTCACCCAGAAATCGTCGTTCGGCTTGGTATTGTCTCCTTGCGCAACGGTTGTTCCGCCCTTCTTCACCGATTCCGTCAAGGCGTCGAAATTTTTCTTGTGAGTTTCGCTCGCGAGGAAATTCGCCAGCGTCCCCATATAAGCAGGCGAATGCCGGTTCAAGAAAATTGCGGACTCCTGCGTGAGCGCGAAGCGATCCTCGGTCTTGGTCAGGAAGCCCTGGATCGTCAGGTAGTCGCACAGAATACGCACGCCTCGTTCCGCTGCGTTCACTCGTTGCGCAATGACGTTCGTCCGGTTTGCGCCGTCAGCGATCGCCGTGAAGATGTCCAGCTCAATCGCGGCTTTAAGGGCAGCCGAGTTTTGAAACGCGGTAAGCACGCCGAAGATGTGCTCCGGCGAGGGCCGTTGGGACTGGGATGGTGTTGCCATGGTTTTGTAACTCCTTGTCTGGATCGCAGAATGTGCGGACTCATTCTAGCGGAGGTGCCCTGGGATTGAAACCACTGTTGGACTCCCCGTCCAAAGCAATTGCCCTGCAGCCCGCTACGCTGGCATACTTTCACTCCCCGCAATCGACAAGAGGCAATGGATGAAACGCGAATACCACCGCTGGCACTCTCCGCGGCTCGGCATCGAGCTCGGTGTGGTCGTCTATGGCCATTACGGTCCGCCGCTGCTGGGCTTTCCCACCAGTGCTGGCGACGAGATGGAGCTCGAAGGCCAGAGTATGGTCGGGGCCCTCGCAGATTTCATTGACGCTGGAAGAGTAAAATTCTTCACCATCAATTCCATCAATGGCCTCAGCTTTTACAATAAAGGTGCGCATCCTCTTCATCGCAGCTACGTCCAGTCCGTTTTCGACTCCTATCTGCGTGAAGAAGTCGTTCCCTTCATCTGGAACAACTGCCAATCGCCAGGCATCGTCATCTCGACCATGGGCGCTTCCTTCGGCGCGTACCATGCTGCAAATTCGCTATTCAAGCACCCCGATGTCATCAAGCGCTGCTTTGCCATGTCCGGCGTTTACGACGTGAAAAACTTCATGGACGGCATGTACGACGACAATTTTTATTTCAACAACCCCGTCGATTACCTCGCCAATATGAGCGATCCCTGGTTCTACGAACAGATTGCTTCGTGCGACATTCACATCACCACCGGCACGGGCCAGTGGGAAAACAGCGGGCCAACCTACCGCCTCTCGGAAATTCTTTCCAGCAAGGGAATCCGCCACTCGCTCGATAACTGGGGCCCCCAGGGCGGCCACGACTGGCCTTATTGGAAACACCAGATGCGCGAATACCTCTCCCAGCTTTTCTGAATGGAATCGTGCTTTGAGTTAGTTCCCGCGGACAAGGAGGACTTCAGGCCAGGCCGAGGTGCTCGAGCTGGTAGTGGCCCTTTTCGATGATCTGATCTTCATCGATCCAGACATCGCAGTTGCGGGTCAGCACATCCACATGCGTCTTGGATTTCCAGTCCGCATGGGTCTGGCTGCCGTAGGGGTCGCCAAAGGCGATGTGCACTCCAGGAAACTTTTCGTCCTGAAGTAATATGCCAATCATCTCGGACAAGCCGAGGTTGGTTCCAAAAGCAAGCTCGCCGACGCGGTCACTGTTTTCATCCGAGTGGCAGTATTCCCAGAACTCTTTTTCCAAATCCTTGCGCGCGCATTCGACTCCAACGAGCCGCGCGCCTTCGATTTCCAGCACCAGCGGCGTCGTCCGCAAATCGCCGTACTTGCCGTTGAAATGGTCGCCCGCCGTGGCGTCGCAAACGAACCTGCCGTCCACGGTCGCCGGCGTTGTGAAGACTTCTCCCGCGGGCAAGTTTGACCAGTAGCGCGGGCTGATCAGTCCGCTGGTCTTCACCCAATCAAGCCCGCGATCGAAGTGCGCCGCAATCTCGGTTCCGGCTTCGGTTTTTACCGTGAGCGTTTCCGCGCGAAGCATCCGCTCGCGGAGTTTGTCGCTCAGCCGGTCCACCATGCGGTAGTCCGCGCGCATTCCTTGCTGCATGATCTGCGGCGTTACTCCGACCATGTGCGCGTAACGGATCTGCCGCCGTTCGACTACTCGCACGATGGCCATGCGCGCGGCCAGCTCGCCCGGCTGCGGTGACATGCACAGTACGCCGACGTCGGCGGTCTCGAGCGCCTGCAAAACATCGGGAGGCGCAACGGCCATCGGCCGCGGGCCAAAATCTTCCAGCAACAGCCCCGTGTATAAAGCCTTTTGGTCTTCCAGCGCGGCAGCGATGCTGGCTGCCACGGCGCGGCTCGCCTCATCGGCGATCAATGCCACATGTTCGCCGGGACGCACCGCCAGGCAGGTTTCCACCGCGTTGTGCGCGCCAGGCATCAATTCTGTTTGGCGAGGTCCAAAGTTCATCGTATTAATTCTACTTGAATCAGCCAGATTTTCTAGCGCCGAGGTTCTTGTTTGGTTCTATTGCTCAACTGGCCGAAAGGCGGGCTTCCAATCCATCGGCTGCCGAGCTGCGTGGGGAAACTCGAAACGCGGGCACTTGGCCGCCGCCGCTGGTGACATTCGCGAGGCCGGTGGCGCTGAGGCGCGTCAGAAAGCCGCACAGTTTTCCGCGGAACAAGTAAGGCGCGAAGTCCACCAGCATGTCCCGGTAGTGCACCTGGCCGACGTCCGTGGTGAACGGAAAAACCTCGCGGCGGATCGGAATGCGTTCCTGCGCGACCCACACGCCATTTTTGGCCGTCAGCGCGCGCTCGATGGCCTCGTCCCACGCGTTTTCGCCGGTCTCCCAGCCAAGCGTCACGCCGGAACCGCCATACTCATCGCTCGGTTTCAGCACCAGGTTTTCGCGTTCCTTGCGGATAAACGCGAGCAACTCCACCTGTTGCCCGTAATGCGCCGTCTTGACGTCCGCGACGACACGTGTCCAGGGAATGTGATTCTTGATGAGTTCGCGTTCGCTGAGCGAGAAAAGCGCGCCGTTCTGTTCATCCGTCAGCACCGCGAAAAAAGCCTTTACGTGCGGAATCTTGCAGCGGAAGTTGTTCGCCACGCACACCGCATTGGCCGAGTAGGCCTTTACCAGCGGCGCGCATTCGGCCGGCTTTGTAACGATGTCGTTGATCAGCACGCGACGGTAGACGAGATCGATCACTTTGTCCTGCGCCACCAGCTTTTTGCCGTCGAATTCAAGTTCTCGTGGATCGGCGACGAGCGTGGGCACGCCCATTCGTTCGAAACGTTCCTGAAGAATCTCGAATTCGCTCCACGTGGGCACGCCTTCCCAATCCACGATCGCGATCTGCGGCGCCGCAGACGAACCGCCCCAGTCCTGGTAACTCGCCAGCAGCGCGTCAAGAAGTCTTGCACTCAGCGGGTAGCTATAGACCTCGTACCGCTGCGAAAACTTTCCCATGACGGGGAGTTCGCGAAAAATCTCCGCCAGGCTTTCCGCATAGCCGGCGCCCGCAGGCGATTCGCCGTTGTATTCAGCGAACTTCAGCGAATCCGGAAGCAAAAACGCATCGAGCCGCGATGCCGTGCTGGCCGGCCCGTAGCCGGTGTGTATCCGCGCGAGCCGTTCCTCTTCGGGCCGCAGATGCAATTGGGCAAAAAGATGCTTGTCGTCGAGCGCTGCTGCAACTATGCGCTCGCCGATTTCAGCGATCGTTTCGGCGACCGTTCGAACGCGCTCCTCATCTTCCGGCGAAAGAAAAAACGGGCGCAGGAAGGGGCAGTGGACGCGGTCGCCAAAGGTGAGCTTGGCCTTGCGCATCCGCTTGAACAAATCTTGAGGGAGCGCCGGCACTCGCAGGAGTGTCGCCTTCAGAATTTCGCTCCATTCCTCCTGGGGCGTCGGAGGCGTCGCCGAAGGTGTGGCCGCGCTTGTCATTTTGTTGTCGTGCCAGATGATCCAGCTGGGCGCGTGGCGGTTGCCGGCGCAGGTTGAGTCTTCGCCGCTGGCACGGATGGCCCGCCGGCCGACTGTCCTGCTGCTGCGCTCTTCGGCGCTCCCGTGAATCCAGCCGCCGAGCCGATTCCCAGCATCTCCTCCCAGCGCGGCCAGGGGTTTGAGGCTTTGCCGTTCACCGCGCGGTCGACGACCAGCCGCGCCATCTTTTCCACCACAATCTCAAAATAAAATTCCGTGATCCGGTCCCGCTCGAAATCCGGGGCCGGATTCAAAAAATCAATCGCATAAGGCACGCCGTCTTTCACGGCGAACTCAATCGTGTTCATCTCGTAGCCAAGAGCCTGGTTAATTGTCTGCGCGTCTTTGACGACGCGCGTCCCAAGCTCCGCCGTCAAGTAATTGTGGTCCACCAGGTACTTGCGTTCTTTCGGGTCGTAATGCACCGGCAAAATATCCATCTTCCCGAACGTGAAACAGCGCACGTATTGCGTGAAGTCGATGAATTCCTGTAGCGTCATGCAGTACGGAGAAGTCTTGTCGTAAGCCGCGAGCAGTTCCTCTTTGTTGTTCACTTTGTAGACGTGCTTCCAGCCCCCGCCGGAAAACGGCTTCAGGATCGCCGGCCGCCCCACATAATCCAGCAATCCGTCCCAATCCATTGGATATTCCAGGTTGTGGAGCGATTCGCTGTTGATATCCACGTCGCTCGGATAACCCTTCTGCGGCAGCAAAATTGTTTTTGGAATGGCAATTCCCAGCTTCGAGGCAACGGAGTAATTGAAGTATTTATCGTCGGCCGTCCACCAGAACGGATTGTTGATGACGTACGTCCCTTGCAGCACCGCGTGCTTCAGGTAGCCGCGGTAGTATTCCACCTCATGCGAAATGCGGTCCACGATCACGCTGTATCGCGACGGCTCCCCCATGCGTGTACCGCCGAGCTTCACGAATTCCGCGGCCACGCCCTCCTTCGCTCCCATCTGATTGACTCGCGCAATGAACGCCGGAGGAAAGCTGTATTCCCGCCCGCAAAGAAGGCCAACCTTTTTCATGTTTGTGCTCCTGTAAGGGCCTTGTAGGACTGCCTTGCTCGTTCTTGACTTCAATTCACCGCGTGCGCGGAAGAAGTCCGCGGATGGGTTACGCCGCCCCGCGTTTCCGCAACCAGATGGCGCACCACGGCTTTCATATCTCCCGTTTCCTTGTACACGCGCAACTGCCGGTCCGCGCTTGTGCCTTCATTCATGATGGTATGAACATATTCGACTGCGCCGCGGCTTCCCAGGTCATCCACCACGTCATCCACGAATTCCAGCAGCTCGGAAATCAGCTGTCGCATCGGCACTTCCGCTTCTTTCCCGAAATCGATGAGTTTTCCTTCGATTCCGTATCGTGCCGCCCGCCATTTGTTTTCCTCGATTAACGCGCGCCGGTAAAGTCGCCAACTCATGTTGGCCTGGTACAGCCGGTGCAGTTTCACAATGATTGCCTGCGTCAGCGCCGCGATAGCCACCGCCTCCTCGACCTTCGTTGACACGTCGAACATCCGGAATTCCAGCGTGCCGAACATCGGATGCGGCCGCACGTCCCACCAGATCTTTTTGCCGTTATCAATGCAATTCAGCTTCACAAGCAGATTCACGAAATTTTCGTAGGCGCTCCACGATTCGAATTGTTCCGGCACGCCCGTTCGCGGGAACCGCCGGAATACCGTCGTTCGAAACGACTTCAGCCCCGTGTTTCGCCCCATCCAGAAAGGGGAGCTCGTCGAGAGCGCCAGCAAGTGCGGGAGGAAATAGCGCACACCGTTCATCAAGTCGATGGTGGTCTGCTTATCCGGCATCGCCACGTGCACATGCATCCCGAAGATCAGCAGCGACCTCGCCAGTTGTCCCATTTCTTCGATGATGTGCTGGTAGCGTTCACCCGGAGAAATCACTTGGTCGATCCAGCTCGAAAAAGGATGGGTGCCGGCGGCCGCCACTTGCAGTCCCGCGCGCTCGGCCGCCGCTACCAATTCGCCGCGCGTCCGGTGCATTTCGATGCGCAGTTCGCTGACGTTTTCGCAGATGCGCGTACCGGTCTCCACAATGGATTGGTGAAGTTCGTTTTTCACCTGTTCCGCGATGTCCGCGGAAACCTCGGAGACGATTTGGCTGACGTGCGAACGAAGCTCGCACGTTGCAGGATCTATGATTTGAAATTCTTCCTCGACGCCGATGGTAAAGCGGTGAGCCATGGAAGGGCCCTCTGGACACCTGGTCGTGTTGGGGACTTCAATCCCCGTATCATACCCTGCCAACCAGCCAATTTGCACCTGCTGGGAGGCCTCCGAACGGAGCCGCAACCAGGACGTGTCAAATTGGCCCTGGACGCTACCCCCGTTCGCTTGCCAGACTCCTTCGCATGCAAATCAAGCCCTTTCGAATCGAACAGTATTTCGGCAAGTACGAATTCACTGCCAGGTATCTGCTCTCCAGTTCCGACGCCGAGTCCCGCACCATCAAGGAACTCCTCGACCTCGAGCCGGGAGCCCACGAGCGTCTCCTCGAACACTGGTGCGGCTACACCGAATCTCCGGGTGCTCCCTGGCTGCGCGAAGCTATCGCCGCCATCTACCAACAAATCAAGTCCGGCGACGTTCTGGTCCTGGCCGCCGCCGAAGAAGGGATTTTCGTGCTTTATCACGCGCTCGTAGGACCAGGTGATCATGTGATCGTCGAGACGCCGTGTTACGAGAGCGGCCTCGAGCTCGCCCGCAGCACCGGTGCGCAAGTCAGCGAGTGGCGCCGCACTTTCGAAAGTGGCTGGGCCCACGATGTTGCCGCTCTTGAAAAGCTCATCCAACCGAACACCAAAGTCATCTACATCAATACGCCGCACAATCCCACCGGACTCTTGATGCCGGCGCCTGTCTTTCGACAAGTCCTTGCACTCGCCGCCAGCCGCAACATCATCCTCTTTTCTGACGAGGTCTACCGCGAGCTCGAGCACGATCCCGCCACGCGCCTTCCCGCTGCCTGCGAAGGGTACGAACGCGGCGTCAGCCTCGGCTCCATGAGCAAGACGTACGGCCTCCCCGGATTGCGTCTCGGATGGCTCGCCAGCCGCGATCCAGAAATCATTCGGCGCTGCCTGGAATTCAAGTACTACACCACCATCTGCAGCAGCGCCCCGAGCGAATTTCTTACCGCGCTGGCCCTGCGCCATCGTGAGGTTCTCGTGCAGCGTAATTTGCAAATCGTCTTGGGCAATCTGCGCCTTCTCGATGCCTTCATTCAGCAACGCCCGCATTGGTTCGATTGGGTGAAACCCAACGCCGGCCCGATCGGCTTTGCGCATTTCAAGCCCGAGCGCGATGTGCTCGGCTTCTGCGAAGAAGTGGTCTGCGACTCCGGCGTCCTGCTGCTTCCGGGCACTGTTTATGAGCAGCCGCGCCACATTCGCTTCGGATTCGGGCGCAAAAATATGCCCGAATCCCTGGCGCAGTTTGGCGCCTGCCTCGATGCTCATTCTTGATTCAGATTTATGCCTGGATGGTGGGATAAAAAAAATAGGACAGACGTTCCTGTCTGTCCCTTCATAAAGGTCTTTGTGTCGGGCCTTCTCTTTACTTCATAATTTCCTTACTTCTTTACTTCAGCCTCTCAAGCCGCGCCCATGGCCCTGCGCTGCTGGAAGCATTCCCGGCAGAACACCGGCCGTCCCTGCGTCGGCCGGAAGGGAACTGTGGTTTCCTTCCCGCACTGCGAACAATTCGTCTTCGTCTCCGAACGCATCGGCGAGGCATGTCCACCGCCACCGCCGCCTTCGGCCCGCTTCGCTTTACAGGCCTTACATCGTTTGGGCTCGTTCTTGAAGCCCTTGTCGGCGAAAAACATCTGTTCGCCGCCGGTGAACACAAACTCCGCACCGCACTCCGCGCACTTCAGCACCTTGTCGTGGTATTCCATGAGCCGCTCTCCCCTGGCCCCGTGCGGGCAGGAGATTGGGCGGACTTTGCACCAGAGAGCCGAAATGCTTGAGGAAACCTGTATCCGGGGACGCCGGGCGCGGATCCCTTGGGCCTGCGGGCACGAAGCCGAAACGCGATCCCAAAAATTACCCTGCCTTACGGGGGCCTGATTCTCGGAAGTGCGGCGCCGAGCCGCGTGGAAAACGGATAGGCGGCCCTAACTGTTTTGGGGCCGCCTCCCTGAACTTAATCCGCTTCCCGCCGCTGCTTCTTGCGCAGTCGCTTCCGCGAAAGCGCTTCTTTCGCCCGGCGCTTCTCGCCGGGTTTCATGTAGAAGCTGTGCTTCTTGATTTCCTTGATGATGTCTTCCTGTTGCACCTTGCGCTTGAAACGCCGCAGGGCATTTTCCAGGGATTCACTCTCTTGGATGATGACTTCAGCCACTTTATTAATTCACCCCCAATCCGGTTCGGATTGGTTTCTTGCGGCACCTCTCGCCGGCCATGCTGCGGCCGGTTGTAGACTTCTGCGGGCGCCGCCCCTGCGTTAATTATCGCACGTATTGACCGGTTCGAGCTCGCACCTGGATTGGTCGCTGGGCATCTTCTAATCAATTCTCGCCATCCAAGTCAAGGAATCTTTGCTGCTTCCCGCCAGTTTTCGCGGTACTGAACCCACCTCATAGCTTTTGGGTTACTGATTGAAGTCATAGTAAACAATGTTCGCCACCGCCCCCTTGGCCCCGCACGCCCCGCCCTTTCCCTCCTCCTTCTTCTCTCTTCTCTCCGCGCTTGTACTCCGCCTTGCCGTTACGTAGAATGAGCCGCTTCTCAAGTCACATCCACGAGGCTCGACTCATGTCTGACATGCGCGACGCCATCGGAGTACTCCTCGCGGGAGGCCAGGGCGAGCGCCTGTGGCCGCTCACGCGGGACCGCGCCAAGCCCGCTGTTCCTTTTGGCGCTCTCTATCGCATCATCGACATCACCCTCTCCAATTGCATCAATTCCGACTTGCGCCGCGTTTTCGTTCTCACGCAATACAAAGCTCTGAGCCTGAACCGTCACATTCGCGCCGGCTGGTCTCCTCTCGCCGGCCTCGGTGACTACATTGAAGTCCTCACGCCGCAAATGCGCGTCTCGAAAGAGTGGTACCAGGGCACTGCCGATGCTGTCTATCAGAACATCTATTCGATCGGCAGCGAGCGCTCCAAATTCACGTTCATCCTTTCCGGCGACCACATCTACAAAATGAACTACGCCAAGATGCTCCAGCGCCATGTGGACTCGGGCGCGGAAGTCACCGTCGCCACCATCGAGATTCCCGTCGCGCAAGCTATCCGGCAATTTGGCGTGATCGAAGTGGACAAGCAATGGAAGATCATCGGCTTCGAGGAAAAGCCCGCTGATCCCAAGCAGTCTCCCCACCATCCCGGGCATTGCAACGCCTCCATGGGCATCTACATCTTCAACACCCAGCTTATGATCCCCATCCTTCTCGCCGATTCGGAGGATCCCAAGTCCAGCCACGACTTCGGCAAAGACATCCTGCCGCGCATCATTTCGAAGCAACGCGTCTATGCCTACAATTTTGTGGATGAAAATCAGAAGGATGCGCTCTACTGGCGCGACGTCGGCACCCTCGACGCCTACTACGAAGCCAACATGGATCTCGTCAGCGTTTCGCCCGTGTTTAATCTATATGACGAGCACTGGCCTCTGCGCACCTGGCAGCACCAGTATCCCCCCGCGAAATTTGTCTTCGCGGATCCGGAACGCATGGGCGCGGCCCTCGATTCCATCGTCGCCGGCGGCTCGGTCATCTCCGGTGGCCGCGTTCAGAAATCAGTGATTGGCAACAATGTGCGCGTCAACAGCTACTGCGAAGTCTCCGATTCCATTTTCTACAATCACGTAAACGTCGGCCGCCACTCGCGCATCCGCCGCGCCATCATCGACCGCCACGTCAGTCTTCCCGAGCGCACCGAGATCGGCTACGACCTCGAAGCCGACCGCCGCCGCTTTCACGTCACCGATTCCGGCATCGTCGTCGTCGTCCGCCAGGAATCCCTCATCGAAGAACCCGAAACCGCCTGAGATGACTGGGCGGCGCTACTCTGCGCCACGGTTACCCAGCGGACCGATACTGCTGCAAAGAGCTATCTTTCCTTTGCCCCTCCCTCTGCACTGCGCATCTCGTTGTAAAATAATACCTTATAGTTATCTTTTGTCGTGAAAATCGGCGCTGTGGTGCCAGTTTTGCCCCCCGGCTTCAATTCTTCCTCCCCCGTTAACCATTTTATAAACACTAGTCCTTTCATTTCCCTCCCACAACTCTCGCAGAATCAACACTTACAAACTGCCCCGCATGAATGTGAAAACAAACACTTTCAAACTCTTTCTTTTCACATTCTTGTGCAACCCCCTCGTGTAAGTCCTTTAGCTGCCACTCTTACGAAAATGCCGGGGGATGTATGGGTCCCCATCCTCCGTGTTCTTCAGGTATTACTTGAAGACTTTCGCTATCTCACAGACACCACTTGGTTTGCATCCGCCCCTCGCCGCGCCCCATCTCCGTTCTTGCCCTCTGGTACAATCTCCTCTTCAATTTGACTCAGGAGATTGCCGAGACATGTCCACGAAGATTACTGCCGTCCACGCCCGCCAAATCATCGATTCGCGCGGCAATCCCACTGTCGAGGCCGACGTTTATGTCGGAGATAGCGCGCGAGGCCGCGCTGCTGTTCCCTCCGGCGCTTCCACCGGCGAGCACGAAGCCCTCGAGTTGCGCGACGGCGACAAGTCAAAATATCTCGGCAAGGGCGTGCTGAAAGCAGTCGCCAACACTAACACCGAAATCGCCAAGGCCGTCGTCGGCCTTGACGCCGCCGACCAGCGCGTCCTCGACAAGCGCATGATCGAGCTCGACGGCACTCCCACAAAATCCCGCCTCGGCGCCAACGCCATCCTCGCCGTTTCCATGGCCGCTGCGCGGGGAGCCGCTGCTGCGCTCAACCAACCGCTGTACAAATACCTAGCGCGCTATTCCACGGACGCTTCCGCGAATCTTCTCCCTTGCCCCATGATGAACATCCTCAACGGGGGTGCCCATGCCGACAGCTCCGTCGATTTCCAGGAATTTATGGTCATGCCCGTGGGCGCGCCCAATTTTTCGGAGGCGCTTCGCTGGGGCGTTGAAGTTTTCCATGCGCTGAAAACCGCACTGAAGAAACACGGTTACTCGACGGCGGTCGGCGATGAAGGTGGCTTCGCCCCCAGTTGCAAGTCCAACGAAGAAGCCATCCAGATCGTTCTCGAAGCCATCGCTGCCGCCGGCTACAAGCCGGGCGAAGAGGTGAGCATCGCGCTCGATCCCGCTTCCAGCGAATTCTTTGACAAGGCCAGCGGCAACTACATTTTCAAGAAATCCGACAAGTCTGTGCACACCTCCGCGCAGATGGCCGCTTACTGGACGAGTTGGGTGGAAAGATATCCCATTGTCTCCATCGAAGACGGCATGGCGGAGGATGACTGGTCCGGCTGGAAATCCCTGACGCAATCGATCGGCAGCAAATCATCCAAAAAGAAAATCCAATTGGTGGGAGATGACCTCTTCGTCACCAACACAACGCGGCTTTCGCGCGGTATCAAGGAGGGAATTGCCAACGCCATTCTCATCAAGCTCAATCAGATCGGCACGGTAACTGAAACGATCGATGCGATCGAAATGGCCCGCAAGGCCGGCTACAACTCCATCATCTCTCACCGCTCCGGCGAAACCGAAGACACTTTCATCGCCGATCTCGCCGTGGCCACCGCCGCCGGCCAGATTAAGACCGGCTCTGCCAGCCGCACCGACCGCATCGCCAAATACAACCAACTCCTCCGCATCGAGGAAGAGTTGGGAGCGTCTGCCCGTTTTAGCGGAAAGGCTCCCTTGAATTAGGGACGATTCTATGAGCGCGGCCGCAAATTCGCTTCCGGATAGGTACGACGCACGGATTCGTCTCGCACAGAGCGCGGACGTCGAAGCCCTCGTGAGACTGATCAACGTGGCGTTCCGCGTCGAGCTGCCCTTCATCGAGGGCGACCGCATCAATGCTGGGGGTGTTCGGGAGTACATGAAAAAGGGAAAATTTCTGCTGGCGGAAGATTCTGTGGGCCTCGCTGGCTGCGTCTATGTCGAAGTTCGCGGCGATCGCGGCTACTTGGGTTTGCTCGGCGTGGAACCACGGCGCCAGGGAACCGGACTGGGCCGCAAATTGATGCACGCTGCGGAGGATTTTTTTCGCACCGCGAACTGTGTCGCTATTGATTTGCGAATCGTCAGCGCGCGTGCACCGCTGTCGGCTTTTTATCGTCACCTCGGCTACGTTGAAACGGGAACTGCGCCGCTTCCGCCAGACGCTCCGGCAAAAGTGCCCTGTCATTTCATTTTGATGTCGAAATCGCTTGCCTGAATTTCTAAATATTCACAACGCCAAGATTTCTTTGGCGGCTCGAGCCCAAAGTTAAGACTTGCGAGTCCAAGCAGCACAGGAAATAATCCACAGTTTACGTTTCGGAGGAATCATGAATCGCAGCGTCGTGCTCCCTTTTCTCCTGTTCGCAGGACTCTCGCTCGCTCCCTTCGGCAATCATGTGATCGCCGACGAGCAGCCTCTCTTTGGGTACTCCGCGGCATCCTCCCGCACGGAGCGTCAATGGGAAGAGAAGTTGCGCGCGATTCCCAGTCCCGAGAATCTCCGCGCTTACATGCAGCGACTCTCGGCGCAGCCCCACCACGTTGGTTCAACCTACGACAAAAACAACGCCGATTGGATCGCTTCCAAATTCAAGGAGTTCGGCCTCGATACACACATTGAACAATTCGACGTTTTATTTCCGACGCCGAAAGAACGCGTCGTCGAATTGGTCGAAGGCGGTCCGAAGTTTACCGCCAAACTTCAGGAACCCGCGCTCTCCCAGGATCTCACTTCGAATCAACAGACCGAACAGCTGCCAACTTACAACGCGTATTCCATCGACGGTGACGTCACCGCCCCGCTGGTCTACGTCAATTACGGCATTCCTGAAGACTACGAGCAGCTCGACCGCATGGGCATTTCCGTGCAAGGCAAGATCGTCATCGCTCGCTACTATCACTCGTGGCGCGGAATCAAGCCGAAAGTCGCCGCCGAGCACGGCGCGGTAGGCTGCCTCATCTACTCCGATCCGCATGAGGATGGATTCGTCCATGGCGAAACCTTTCCGGCCGGACCGTTTCGTCCCCCGGACGGTGTGCAGCGCGGGAGCGTCGCGGACATGCCGTTCTATCCCGGCGATCCGCTCACGCCTGGCGTGGGCGCCACGAAAGATGCGAAACGGCTGAAGATCGAGGAGGCCGCCACCATCACAAAAATTCCCGTACTGCCAATTTCTTACGCGGACGCGCAACCACTGCTGGCGGCGCTCACCGGCCGCGTCGCCCCGGAAGGATGGCGCGGCGGACTCGGAATCACCTACCACGTTGGCCCTGGCCCGGCGAAGGTCCATCTGAAAGTGAAATCGAACTGGGAGATCAAGCCGGTCTACGACGTGATTGGAAAAATTCAGGGTTTCACTTTTCCCGACGAGTGGGTGATTCGCGGAAACCATCACGATGGCTGGGTGAACGGCGCAGAAGATCCGATTTCCGGGATGGTCGCGGTGCTCGAAGAGGCGCGCGCGCTTGGGGAGTTGGTGAAGTCCGGATGGAAGCCGAAGCGCACCATCATTTATTGCGCGTGGGACGGCGAGGAACCGGGGCTTCTCGGCTCCACCGAGTGGGCCGAAGCGCACTATGAAGAATTGCGCGCGCACGGCGTCGCCTACATCAACTCCGACAGCAACGGGCGCGGCTACCTCGAAGTCGAAGGCTCCCACACGCTCGAAAAGCTTACGAATGACATCGCTCGCGAAATCGCCGATCCGGAGACGAAGCTGACGGTTTGGAAGCGGCATCAGCTTCACGCTATTGCGGATGCCAAAACGACGGAGCAGCGCGAGGAAATTCGCAAGCGCGCCGATCTTCGCATTCCCGCCCTCGGTTCCGGCTCGGACTACACCGCATTTCTCCAACACGACGGCGTGGCTTCCCTGAATATCGGTTTTGGCGGAGAAGACGAGGGCGGCATCTATCATTCCATCTACGACGATTTTTACTGGTTCACGCACTTCAGCGACACGGACTTCGTCTACGGCCGCGCGCTTGCGCAGACCGGAGGGACGGCCGTAATGCGTCTTGCGGACGCAGATCTGCTTCCCTTCGAGTTTGGAAATTTTGCCGAGACGGTGCAGACCTACCTGAAGGAACTGAAAGCGCTTTCACAAAAAATGCAGGACGACATTCGAGAGCGCAATCGCGAGATTGAAGAAGGGGTTTTCAAAGCCACGAACGACCCGAAGAAGCCGCTGATCCCACCCGCGGTGGAAACCGTTCCGCCGCATTTGAATTTCGCGCCTCTGGAAAATGCTGTCGACGTGCTCACTCGAAGCGCCGCGGAGTATCACAAAGCGCTGGAAGTGACGAATGCGAACGGTGGCGTTGCACTAGCCGCCGACTCGATCGCCGAAGTCAACAAAATGCTCATGGATAGTGAGCGCAAACTCACGAATGCAGCGGGACTGCCCAATCGCCCCTGGTTCAGGCACCAGCTCTACGCCCCGGGCTTTTACACCGGATATGCTGTCAAGACCATGCCCGCTGTCCGCGAAGCGATAGAGCTTAAACAATGGAAACAGGCCGACGAAGCGATCGTGGTCGTCGCGCAGGTCCTGCAGGATGAGGCCGCGCTGATCGCATCCGCCGCTCAAAAGCTCGGGCAAGCGAGGTGAGTCTTTTCCATAAATTGCGGAGAGCAGATTTATCCCGCGCGCGTACCGTTCGGCACGGGGCGTTCTGGAACAGAAAGAACCGGGGTGACGCCATCCGCGTAGCCGATGTCGAATAGCATGCCTTCGGAAATCTCGCTGGCCATTTTGCGAGGTTTCAGGTTCAGGACAAACAAGGCCTGGCGCCCTTCGATCTCTCGCGGATTTTCACGCTCTTTCTTGATCCCCGCAAGAATCGTTCGCGAATGGTCGCCGAAATTCACGGTGAGCTTCATCAGTTTTCCCGAGCCGGGAATTTCTTCCACGCGCTCGATGGTGCCGACGCGGATGTCCAGTGCCTCGAGCGCTTCGATGCCGACGAGAGGTTTCACAGGTGCGGGAGTGAATTTGTCCATGGCTCACCGCTTGTAGTGCGCCGCATAGGCGGGAGTCGGAATCGAGGGATCGCACCTCTCGTCGCGGATCGGCGCGCCAGAGGTGAGTTGAAGAGGAATCACGCCGGCCCAGATCGGCAATAGATAGTCCGGAGCATCGTCCTCCGGAGGTCCGACGCGAATCTTGGCGGAAACTTCTGTGAGCGAAAGCCGCAGGATGCTGGTAGCTTTCAACTCTTTCTCGTTCGGCTGGCGCGAATCCTTCCAGCGGCCCGGGAGAATTTTCTCGGTGAAGAAATGCAGCGCTTCGAGCTTTTCCTCCGGGGCATCGACGAGGACGGCTTTGCCGAGCGCAAGGACGGAGCGGTAATTCATCGAGTGGTTGAAAACGGAGCGGGCCAGAACGAAGCCGTCCGTGAGTGTCACGGTAATGCAAACGGAGATTCCTTCGCTCACGTTGCGCAACATGCGGCTTGCCGCGGAACCATGAAAATAAAGCGCGTCACCGATGCGCGCGAACAGCGTTGGGACGACGTACGGCTGGCCATCGATGGAGAATCCGACGTGGCACACGAAGCCTTCGTCGAGGATTTTGTAAATCGTTCCGCGGTCGTAGGCGCCGCGATGCGATTCGCGCACCACGCGCGTGCGCTCGGTTGGCGGGATGGTTTCTGGCACAACGCACCTCATGGAGAAACTTGGCGCTGAGTTGATAGCCGGCGCCAAAGCGGCATGAGTGAGGAGCTACTTTAGTTATGCTATCACGGCCTTTGAGAACATCGCGGGTTTCCGGCCACAGCTCGCCACGAAGGGACTTCCAATTTGGATGCGGCGGCGGTCATTGACGAAAGAGAATTGAGGCAACGGGCGAATCCAGAGGACGCAGCAGGCTGCGCCCCTACAACGTCCGCGGAACGTATGAGAAACTAACTGCTCGGAGAAGCCGCCAGTTTGCGGCGGCACACAAAAATGAGCACACCAGCGATGCAGGGCACGGAAAGCAAAACTTTTGATATTGCCTGGGTGAGGGAGCAGTTTCCTTCGCTGAAATTGCAGGTCAAAGGCCATGCGGCGGCGTTTCTGGACGGGCCCGCGGGGACGCAGGTGCCGAAGCAGGTGATGGATGCCGTCCAGAACTATTTTCTGAACGCGAATGCGAACACGTACGGTGCGTTTCTAACAAGCCGGCGAACCGATGAAATGATCCGGTCGGCGCGGGGGGCGATGGCGGATTTTTTCAATTGTGATTCGAATGAGGTCGTGTTCGGACAGAATATGACCACGATCACCTTTGCGCTGGCGCGCGCGATAGGGTGCGAGCTGAAACCCGGCGACGAGATCGTGGTGACCACGCTGGACCACGATGCCAATGTTGCGCCGTGGCGCGCGCTGGAAGAAAAAGGCGTGATCATCCGGCAAGCGGATATTCGGGAGGCGGATTGCACGCTGGATTTGGAGGATTTGAAGCGAAAGATTTCGGCAAAGACCAAGCTCGTTGCCGTCGGATATGCCTCCAATATCGTGGGCACGATCAATCCCGTCGCAGAGATTACGAAGCTGGCGCATGCCGCGGGCGCGCTGATGTTTATCGATGCCGTGCACTACGCGCCGCACGGACCGATTGATGTGAAGGTGCTCGATTGCGATTTCCTGGCGTGCTCGCCGTACAAATTTTTTGGGCCGCACATGGGAACGCTGTACGGCAAGAAAGAACACCTGGAACGGTTCAAGCCTTACAAAGTGCGGCCGGCGACGGACACTTCTCCGGAATGCTGGGAGACCGGGACGCAAGTACAGGAACTGATCGCGGGGATTGCGGCAGCGGTGGATTACATCGCCGAACTTGGACGGCATTGCGATGCGACGGTGAAAAATCGGCGCGAGGCTTTACTGGCAGCGTACCGCGCCACGCGACGTTATGAGACAGGGCTTATCACGAGACTCATCGAAGGATTGCTGGCGATTCCCGGCGTCCGGATCTTCGGCATTACAGACCCGAAACGATTTGACGAGCGCTGCTCGACACTATCGTTCCGTCTGGGCGATCACCATCCAACGGAAATCGCAACATTCTTGGGCGAACACGGAATCTTCACTTGGGATGGCAATTTCTACGCGTTGAATTTGTCCGAGCGGCTTGGTGTCGAACAAAAAGGCGGCGTACTCCGCATCGGCCTAGTGCACTACAACACCGCCGACGAAGTGGAGAGGCTCTTGGCGGCATTGCGCGAGTTCACAATACCATAGTGGGACAGGCATTCCTGCCTGTCCTGTTTCAGGAATAAGTCTCGGACGTGATTGTGCGGGAAAAGGACAACAAGAAGACAGGCAGGAATGCCTGTCCTACTGGAACCACATGAGCAAACGACCGAAACCGATTGTGTTGACGGTGCTAGATGGATGGGGATTCCGCGCGGAGACGAAGGGCAACGCGATTGCAGTGGCGAGGAAGCCGGCGTATGACGAGCTCATGAAGAAATTTCCGAACACGCTGATCCATACTTCGGGACCATTTGTCGGATTACCGGAAGGGCAGATGGGCAACAGCGAAGTGGGGCACATGAACATGGGCGCGGGGCGGATCGTGCACATGGACATCACGCGCATTGATTTGATGATTGCGCAGAAACGGCTGCAAAACGTGCCTCTTTTTCAGCAAGCGATGGAGCGCGGTCGGACACGGCAACTCCATTTTATCGGCCTGTTGAGCGACGGCGGCGTGCACTCTCACATTCAACACCTGTTTGCGCTTCTGGAGATGGCGAGAGAGCAAAAAGTGGAAAACGTTTTTGTGCACTGCTTCATGGACGGACGCGACACGCCGCCGAATAACGGGCGGGATTATGTGCGCCAGCTGCAGCAGAAAATGCGCGAGCTGGGGGGAGGAGAAATCGCGACGCTGGTGGGGCGGTACTACGCGATGGACCGCGACAACCGCTGGGAGCGCATTGAGCTGGCTTATCGCCCGCTGGTACACGGCGAAGCGGAGACAAAAACGCATGATCCGGTTGCGGCCTTGCAGAAAAGCTACGAGCAGGGAATCACGGATGAGTTTGTGAAGCCCATCGTGGTGACCAAGGGGAACGGCATTTCCGCCGCACCAGTGGGATTGATTCGCGACGAGGATGCGGTGATTTTCTTCAATTTCAGGGCAGACCGCGCGCGACAGATGACCTATGCACTGGCGGCGCCGGACTTTGACAAGTTCCCCGACGCGAAACGGCCGAAGAATCTGTTTTTTGTGGGAATGACGCAGTACGACAAAGACTGGCCGTGGTTAAAGTACGTGATTGCGCCGGAAAAACTGGAGCACATCCTGGCGCAAGTGTTCGCGGAGCTGCAGTACAAGAATTTGCGCACGGCGGAGACGGAGAAGTACGCGCACGTGACTTATTTTTTCAACGGTGGAGTGGAGAAGCCATTTGGCGGTGAGGAACGAATTCTGGTGCCGTCGCCGAAAGTTGCGACTTACGATTTGAAGCCGGAAATGTCCGCCGCGGGAATCACGGATACGGTGGTGAAGGCTATCGAGAAGGGCGAATTCGACGCCATCATCATGAATTACGCGAATGCGGACATGGTGGGCCATTCGGGAAAGTTGGCAGCGGCGATCAAGGCCGTGGAAGCGGTGGACGCAGGGCTCGGGCAGATTTATCAGACGCTGAAATCGCGGGGAGGCGCGTGGATTATCACCGCGGACCATGGGAATGCCGAGACGATGATCGATCCCGCGACCGGCGGGCCGCATACCTATCACACGACGAATCCGGTGCCGTTCATTTTGGTGAGCGATGACGAAAAGATGCGTTTGCGGCCAGGTGGCTCGCTGCGGGATATTGCGCCGACAATGCTGAGCGTGCTGGGACAGCCGAAGCCCGTGGATATGACGGGAACAGACCTGAGGATGACTTCCTAGTTCACCATGAAACGCACCCAGCCTTCAGAAACCAAACTCGTGATTTGCGTATGGCACCCGTTTACGGAGTGGCGGCCGAAGCCGGCGATGGCGGAGGCGATTCGAAAGCGGTGGCCGGAAATGCAGGTCTTGCATTTGCCGAATTACGACGGGTTGCCAAAGGAATTGCCGGACACGGATATTTTTGTGGGCTACTCGCTGCGGGCGGAGCAATTGAAGGCTGCCAGTAAACTGAAGTGGATTCACTCGACGGCGGCGGGCGTGGCGCAATTGATGTACCCGGAGCTGCGCGACTCCGGAATCCTGGTGACGAACCCGAGCGGAATATTTTCGGTGCCCATGGCCGAGCACACGATGGGCTTGTTGCTGGCGCTGGCGCGGAATTTTCCGGACTCGGTGCGGCACCAGGATCACGCGCACTGGTCGCAGCAGGAATTGTGGGACAAGCCGCAGCACTTGACGGAAATCAATGGCAAAGTGCTGCTGATCGTGGGCTACGGATCGATCGGGAGGGAAGTGGCGAAGCGGGCAAGAGCCTTCGAGATGCGCGTGTGGGGCGTAACGCGATCCGGCGAGGGCGACCGAACGCATGCGGAAAAGATTTTTGCCGCGGCAAAATTGCGCGAGGCTCTGCCGGAAGCCGACTATGTCCTAATCGCCGCGCCAGAGACTGCGGAGACGAGGCATCTCATGGGGGCGACGGAGATCGCGAAAATGAAACGCGGCGCAAGGTTGATCTACGTGGGGCGCGGGTCGCTGCTGGACGAGGCGGCGCTGCTGCGGGCGCTAGAGAGTGGAGCGCTTGGAGGAGCCGCGATCGACGTCGCCAAGTTGGAGCCGTTGCCGGCGGAGAGCCCGCTCTGGAAGGTGCCGAATTTGTTGATCACACCACACACCAGCGGGGTGAGCGACCGGCTCTGGGACAGGCAGGCAGGGGTCTTGCTCGAATTGCTGGAGAGATGGTTTGACGGCCGGGAACTATTTAATCGCGTTGATTTTGCGCGGGGGTACTGAAGGAGACCTTGGAAAATCGAAATTGGAAAAGGGTCAGGCTCCAAACGAATTTCGATTTCCACTTTCGATTTTGCAACTATTAGCTCGATCAATCCCCGACGCCGCTTTTGACGGACTGATAGCCTTCGCGGGCGTAGATCTGATATTTCTGTTTCTTACCTTTTTGATCCACGATGCTGAGCGGGCCGCCGTCGGGCGCGACCAATTCTACTTTGACTTTGTGAAATTTTCCGTCCTTCGCGCCGTGAGATGGCGAGTAAGAAATGCTGTACTGATGGCGAAGGAAGGCGGCAACGCTGCGGAACACATCCGGCATCTCGCCGGCGAATTGGGGAAACCAGGAATAACCCCCGGTTTCCTGCGCGAATGTTCTGAGCTGATTTTCCGCCTGCAGGTAATCCATGTGGCGCGTGCTGCCCATTCCACCGTTCATGTCGGCATAATTCTGAAAGGCGCGGCCCAAACCGATGCAGAAGATTGTGACATCGCTCTGCCGAAGCTGTTTCATGGTTTGATCGAGCGTGTGCTTTGAAAAAGTGTCCACGCCGCTGGCGAGAACGACGATGGACTTCTTGCCCTGTACGTCCTTCAGGCGATCCACAGTTTCGAGAATGGCGTCAAAGACGTTCGATTCGCTGAACCCCGGAAAATAAAGGCGGTACAACCCCTGCATGACTTCGTCTTTGTTTTGCGTGAAATCCACCTCGACGCGGGTCCTCATGTCAAACGTTTCGAGAGCGACCCAGTCCTTTTGCAGCAGTGCGGGGAAGAGCGCCGTGGACCAATACTTTCCAACATAGGCGAAAAAACCACCGTAACCGCGGCTGCTGAATTCGAGGAGAAGAACCATGGTGATAGGGGCATCGGTGGCACCGAAGTTGGTGATGGTCTGGGGCGCGCCGTCGTCGAGGATGCGGAAATTTTCCTTTTTAAGGCCGGGAATGATGTCGCCGTGCTGGGTGGTGGCGACGACGTCGAGCGTGACGATGGGGACGTCCACGGCAATGGCAACACCGGCGTCCGGCGGTTTCTGTGATGCGTCGGGAGTCTTCGTCGGCGCTGGATTCTGCTGCGGCTGCGCTCCAGGTTGCGGGCCCGTGGGAGCCTGAGCCAGAGCGGTGTGCTCGGTCAGGGGAAAGACGAGCGCCGTGGCCATGGCTACAAGTACGATAAGCGAGAAGATAGCTTTCATTTTGAACTCCCGATTCGCGGTCGATAAACCCAGACAAGCAATGTAACCCGGCGCTCAAAAAGCGCAACGGTTGAATTTTGGCAACGCGGGGCCAAAGCCAAAGTCAGGCGCCCACACCTGCATGTTAGTATGAAGCACATTTGATGCAAAACGTTTGCTGAGGCGTTTGCGGGGCAACAGCATAAGAGGAGGAAGGATTCGTGAACTGGAATCGCAGGGTGCAGGTTTTGGTGGGAGCGGCGGCCCTCGCGGCAGCCGCGAGCTTGCCCGTTGCGGCGCAGGCGCCGACTCCGGCGGCGCCGGGAATTCCCGTGAACCCGTCGCTGGTAGGAGATACATCAAACGTGGCGAAGGAGGCGCAGGGCTGGCTAGCGGATCTGATTCGAATCAATACCACGAATCCGCCCGGAAATGAGCAAGTTGCCGCAAAATATATCGCCGGGATACTCGAGAAGGAAGGGATCACCGCAGAAATTCTAGAGCTGACGCCCGGGCGGAGCGCGGTGGTGGCGAGGCTGCGGAGCGCGGCAGTGGCCAATCCGGCCAAGGCGCTGCTCTTGGTGGCGCACATGGATGTGGTCGCGGTGGACAAATCCAAGTGGACGGTCGATCCGTTTGGCGGAGTGATCAAAGATGGATACCTGTATGGACGCGGGGCCATCGACGACAAGGGGATGCTGGCAGCAAATCTGGCGGCGTTTGTCGCCTTGAAGCGAGCCAATCTTCGCCTGAATCGCGACGTCATTTTCCTGGCAACGGCCGACGAAGAAAACGGAGGCGATGCGAACATCAAGGTTTTGATCGGGAAATACTGGGACAAGTTTGCGGCCGGGTTTTCGATCAATGAGGGCGGAAACGTTTTCGTCGTGAAGGGGAAAGTACAGTATGTAGGAGTTCAGGCCAGCGAGAAAGTCTCGGGAAATATAGACGTGATTGCGCGGGGAAAGTCCGGGCACGCCTCGCAACCGACGAAAGACAACGCAGTCGTGCACCTGGGGGCGGCCGTGGGCAAAATCGGAGCGTATACCGCGCCCGTCCACTTGACGGCGATTGTGCGGAGATATTTCGAAGGGCTGGCGCCGCTGGAGGACGACGAAATCGGAAAGTGGATGCGGTCGCTCGATACGTCAGACCGCGGAGAGCACGCGCAGCGAGTGCTTTCGAACACGAGCCCGCTCTGGAACGCCATGCTGCGAGATACGATTGCGCCCACGATTCTGTCCGCGGGAGTAGCGAACAACGTGATACCGGGGGAAGCGCATGCGAATCTGAATGTTCGGTTACTGCCCGGGGACACGATCGAGGCGGTGGTTAGAGACTTGACGAAACTGGTGGATGATCCTCTGGTGAAACTCGAAGTCAAGCCAAATGGAGGACTGGCAGCGCCACCGTCGTCGCTGGAGTCGGATTTTTACGCCGTGATTTCGAAAGTCGCGGCGCAGGAATTCCCGGGCGCAGCCGTGCTGCCGTTTCAGTCCACATGGGCGACGGATTCATCCCAATTGAGATTGCACAACGTGCAGGCGTACGGGCTGGTGCCATTTCCACTGACGGAGGAAGATTTGAAACGAATGCATGGAGAGGATGAGAGAATACCGCTGGCGGCGTTCAACAAAGGAGTTCACGTGCTGACGCGGATCGTGGCCGAATTTGCGGTCACTCGTTAGGAAAGCGAAGAAGCAGGTAAGATAGGCTCGAAAAGAGACGATCGAATCCCAGAGACATCCAGCAAATAATACGAACGTACGGGAACTCTCTCCGGCGTCAAGAGCATGAACTTTCGCCATTCGAAAATCGTTTGCACCATCGGACCAGCCAGCCGCTCGCCGCGGATGATCGACCGTTTGCTGGACGCGGGAATGGATGTGGCGCGGCTTAATTTTTCGCACGGTACGCACGAAGAGCACGCGAAAAACATTTCAACACTGCGCGCGGCGTCGATTAAGCACCAAAAGCCGATAGCAATTCTGGCCGACCTGCAAGGACCGAAAATCCGCACCGGGCCGCTGGCCAGCGGCGGGCCGGTGCTGCTGCGCACGGGCCAACGCTTCGTCATCACCACGGCACGAGTGTTGGGCGATTCGACGCGCGTGAATACTACGTTTACGCCACTGCCCCGGGAAGTCCACCGCGGGGACCGCATCCTTCTTTCGGATGGATTGATTGAGCTGCGCGTTCAGCAGATACGGGATAAGCAGGTGATTTGCGAAGTGGTGAACGGCGGCGCGCTTGGCGAGCACAAGGGCATCAACTTGCCGGGTGTGAAGCTGCGCGTGCCGGCGATGACGCCGAAAGACCGCGCGGACCTACTGTTCGCGCTCAAGCACGGCGCGAATTACATCGCCGTGAGTTTTGTGCGGCGCCCCGAAGACGTGCTGCTCGCGAGGCAGCTCATTCGGCGGGCAGGGAAAGACACGCCGGTGATCGCGAAATTGGAAAAGCCGGAGGCCATTGAAAAGCTGGACGAGATCCTGCATGTTGCGGATGGCGTCATGGTGGCGCGGGGCGATCTCGGCGTCGAGATGAGCCCGGAGCGCGTGCCGGTGGTGCAAAAGACGATTATCACGCGGGCGAGGGAGTTCCGGAAACCGGTGATCACCGCCACGCAGATGCTGGAATCGATGACGGAAAATCCGCGGCCGACGCGCGCGGAAGCTTCCGACGTGGCGAACGCCATTTTCGACGGATCGGACGCGGTGATGCTTTCCGCGGAAACCGCCAGTGGCAAATATCCCGTCGAGGCCGTGGACATGATGGCGCGGATCATCGAGGAAGCCGAAGCGAGCATCAGCGAATTTCCGCGGCCTGCGTCGCAGGAGCAATTGAAAGTGGCGGAGACGGTGGCGGAACTGGTGTGTCACGCTTCGCGCGAGCTGCACATGAAATTGATCGCCGTGTTCACGCACAGCGGATTTACAGCGCGGCTGGTCTCTCGTTACCGCCCGCTGGTGCCAATCGTGGCGTTTTCACCGGAGGCGGAGACGCGCAGGCGCATGGCGCTGATCTGGGGCGTGCTGCCGAGAAGTATACAGGACGTGCAAAAAGTGGATGGACTTGCGCCCGTCGCGGAGAAGCGTCTCCTGCAGGAGCGTCTGGTGCGCAAGGGCGATGTCATTGCCATCGTGGCGGGCACGCCGATGGGAATCCGCGGGACGACCAACTTCATGAAGTTTCACGTCATTGGCGGGCCGGCGTGAGGCCGTTGTTGGTTCTTAGTTGTAAGTAATTTGTTCTTCCTTCGGACTTCTAAGCCACTCAATTCAACGCCTTCAGTTGACCCAATTGTCGGGCCGGGAAGGCGGGTCTTTTTTGTGCTTGTTGATATAAACCTCGAAGCGCTTGCGATTGCGCTTGTTTTGCCAGTCGGAAACCGAGTTGCGAACGTTGTAAAGGAAGGAACCCCGGCGAAGATAGACCCAGCCGACGAGCATACCGCCAAAATGGCAGATATGGCTGATGTTATTGCCACCAAGTCCAAAGGTTCCGAGAAATTCGAGGACGATCATCACGATGACGTAGGTACGCATGCTCATTTTGATGGGAATCGGAAACATGATGACCTGGCGGTCCGGGAACATTATTGCGCATGCCAAAAGGATTCCAAAAATTGCGCCGGAGGCGCCGATCGTCGGTATGTCGGAGGGCGGACGTCCCCAAAAAACCGGCACGGTATTCACGATGACGTTGATGAGACCCGCGCCGACTCCGGTGAGGAAGAAATACTGGAGAAAACGAGTGCGTCCCCAGACCAGCTCCAATTCGCGCCCGAACATGTACAACATGAACATGTTCGTGAGGATGTGCCAGATGGTCGAGCCGTCGTGCAGAAAGAGATACGTAAACGGCTGCCAGAAGCGCAGGCCGTGCGTGACGGCGGAAGGCACCAGACCAAAGGCCAGAACAAACCAGTTGTAGGCCGATATATTCCAAAAGGTTCTCAGCAGGATTTCAAAGAAGAATATCCCAATGTTGGCGATTAGCAGCCACTGGACCGCGGGCGTAATGTAGAAATTAAAGCTGAAGCGATAGTTTCGAATGCCCGGCCGAGACGCCATGATTCTCCAAGTGTACGGCGGTATCCGAAGTCCGTCAAAGTCGAGTTGCCGGGCTCAGTCCAGCTTCTTGCGGGCGAAATAGAAGAGCGAAGCTCCGAGAAGCGCAAACATGAATATGCCGAAAAGATTGCTGGTAGCGAGCGGCCCCATGATCTTGGGGCCAAAGGCGAAGAGATCCGGGCGCCAGGGGAGTCGCAGAATGGAAGTAAGCCAATGCGGTGTGCGGGTAGAGACTTCCGGATCCTGCAATAAATTGATGATGATCCCCAGCAAGCCAAAGACGCCACCTGCGGCGATCAATCCACTTGAGTACAGCGCGCCGGGGCTGGCTTCGCTCTCATCCTTCTTCTTCGTGGTGGCTTCGACCAAAGCACGTACGAGGCCGCCGGCAAACATGGCACCGGTGGTGGCGATGGAGAGATACGAGCCGGTGGCGAAGGCCAGAGAACGAACGCCGAGGATTTCAACGGCGACGACCAAGGCAACACCCATCAAGACAAGACGCCAGGGCAGCCGCTGATTCAGGATGCCGTTGATGACCGTGGCCATTAATCGCGCTTGCGGAGCGGGAGCTTTGTCGCTGCCGATGCCCTGCGCCCACTGAAACTCGATTCGTTGAGTGCCCGTGTCGTAGAGATATTCGCCGTCCGGCACTTCATGGGAACCCAGCGAGTTGATGAGGACGTAGTTCTTGCCTTGATAGTTGAAAGTGTCGCGCTCGACTTTTACGCCGGATGGCAAAGCCTGGATGTTGACAGGAATTGGCGTGGGGATGTACTTCTCCAGTCCCTTGTTCATGAGATTCAGGGTTGCGCCGATCGCGACCGTAGAAATCGTCACGCCGACCAAAAGCCCCATCTGCTGCCAGAACGGCGTGGAACCTACGAGGTAACCGGTCTTGAGGTCCTGCGAAGTGGCACCGGCAATGGCAGCGGCGATGCAAACGATGCCGCCGATCATGAGAGCGAGTACCGCGTACTTGGGAGCGGTCCATCCCGCGACGAAGAAGATCGCGCAGGTGGCCATGAGAGTGGCGATACTCATTCCGCTGATTGGATTGGAAGAGTTGCCGAGGAGTCCGCTGATGCGGCCGGCGACGGTAACGAAGAGAAATCCGAAGATGACGACGAAAACGCCGGCGAAAAGATTTTGGTACCACTGGGTTTGCGCGCCCTCGATGGGGAAAAAAGTGAGGAGCACCCAGATCATGGCGACGATCAAGATGGAGCCGACGATGACCCAGCGCATGGGGACGTCGCGGTCGATGCGGCTGGAAGCCGTTGATTGGCCGGCGCCCTCGGCGCGGACGTCTTTCAATCCAGCGCGCAGAGCGGAGATGATCGTGGGCATAGTGCGGAGCAGGGTGATGAGGCCTGCAGCGGCGACTGCGCCAGCGCCCATCGGGCGAATGTAGCTGCGCCAGAGGTCATCCGGGGTCATTTGCGGTATGGGAATCGTGGACGGATAAATCGGCGTGTTGCCGGCGAGTTGCCCGTAAAACCTGATGGCGGGCATCATCACCAGCCACGAAATAATGCCGCCGGCGAACAGGATGCCGGAGACCCGCGGGCCGATGATATAGCCGACGCCGAGATATTCCGAAGTGATGGCCGCGCGGAAGGAAGCGCCGGGAAACCAGCTGGGTCGGGCTTCGGGCTGGGCCGTCCAGGCCTGCACCGTGTTCATAAGAAAGGTGTAAACGCCACCGAGGCCCAGCCCCCAGAAGACGCGGCCTGCAAACGAGCCGCCGCGTTCCCCCGCGACGAGCACATCGGCGCAGGCCGTGCCTTCGGGAAACGCCAGATTCCCGTGTTCCTTGACGATGAGCTGGCGGCGGAGCGGCACCATGAACAAGACGCCCAGCCAGCCGCCCAGAAGCGCGAGCGGGAAAATCCGCCAGAAGGTGAACTCCGAGCCGAATCCCAGAGAGATCAAAGCGGGGATCGTGAACATGACGCCCGCGGCGAGCGACTCGCCGGCGGAGCCCGTCGTTTGCACGATGTTATTTTCAAGAATGGTGGAGCGGCCGAACGCGCGAAGGATGCTGATGGACAGAACGGAGATAGGGATGGATGCGGAAACGGTAAGCCCGGCGCGAAGGCCGACATACACGGTGACGGCGCCGAAGAGCAGCCCGAAGAGCGCTCCAAGAATCACCGCGCGTAGGGTGAATTCCTTGATGCTTTCCTCCGCCGATATGTACGGGCGGAATTCTCCTGGAGGGGCCGTGGAACTCCATGGACGTTCGCTCACCGAAACCTCCTCGTGTTTCCTGGAAAGTTGACTTAACCGTGTGCGGGGATTATGCCGCACGTGGGCAGAGTGGCAAAGCGATTCCTGCCTGAGGCGGCAACTTGCCCTTCCGGTTCTCTTGACACCAGTAACGCATCCTTGTATTGTCCGACGCTATAAAGTACTCAGGTCGGCAACAAACCATGCTTGGGGACCCTTCGAGGTCGTTAAAGCGCCACACTGCAGGCAGCTGTTATCTCCCTGTGTGTCTTCAAGTTACGCGTTTCTTGAAAATTCAATCCGGAGGCACGCCGTGAATTGTCACCGAGTGTTCTTGCTTGTGGCGTTCCTGTTGGGGGTGGTCCTTTTGCAGCGTACACAGGAGGTGTCCGCCGGCGACGAATGGCAGCCGATCTCGCCGGAAGAGCTCAAGATGACCAACCTGCCGGAGGCCCCAGGAGCGCCGGCCGTGTATCTCTACCGCCAGGTCGACCGCGACGACGGGAGGAACGGTCATGAGTACAACTACGTGCGTATCAAGATTCTGACGGAAGAAGGGCGAAAGCAGGCGGACATCGAGATCCCCTTCGTCAAAGAGCGTGGGAGCATTCATGGGATCAAGGCGAGAACGATTCGACCCGACGGGACCATCGCGAACTTCGACGGAAAGGTCTATGACAAGACCATCGTGAAAGCCAAAGGGTTCAAGTATCTCGCAAAGACCTTCACACTGCCGGACGTACAGGTGGGGAGCATTGTCGAGTATCACTATATGAATAATCTTGGCGAGGGATATGTCTACGATTCAGAGTGGATCTTGAGCGAGGAGCTGTTCACGAAGCGCGCGAAGTTTACATTGAAGCCGAATTCCGATTTTGCGATGACTTGGAGCTGGCCGGTCGGATTGCCTGCCGGAACGAATCCCCCCGTGAAAGACGGGGCGGCGATCCGCCTGGATACTCAAAACGTGCCGGCTTTTCAAGTGGAGGACTTCATGCCCCCCGAGAAAGTTCTTAAGTACAGGGTGGAGTTCGTCTATAGCGAGGACAGTTCCGAAAAAGATCCGGCCAAATTCTGGAAGAACATGGACAAGAAATGGAACGGCCACTTTGAAGATTTTGTCGGGAAGCGTAAAGCGATGGAACAGGCGGCCGCAGGAATCGTTTCTCCGAGCGACTCGCCGGAAGTGAAGCTGCAGAAAATTTACGCGAGAGTGCAACAAATCCGGAATACGTCCTGGGAGACATCGAAAACCGAACAAGAACAAAAGAGGGAAAAACAGAAAGACATCAACAACGTCGAGGATTTGTGGAAACAGGGATACGGGAATGGCCGGCAAATCAACTGGTTGTTTGTGGCCCTGGCGAGAGCGGCCGGGCTTGAAGCCTACGCCGTTTATATCTCCGCTCGTAGTGAATATTTTTTTAACCCCAAGCTGATGAACACGAACCAATTGAATGGCGACGTTGTGCTCGTGAAGGTGAATGGAAAAGATGTTTACTGCGATCCGGCGACGAGATTTGCCCCTTTCGGACTGCTTTCCTGGCCGGAAACTGGCGTACAAGGGCTGAAATTGGACAAAGACGGAGGTAGTTGGGTGACGACAACACTGCCGGCAAGCTCCGTTTCGCAGATAGAGCGAAAAGCGGATTTGAAGTTGACCGACACGGGTTCGCTGGAAGGTAGGCTCACCTTTACTTTTTCAGGATTGGAAGCCCTCTGGAGGAGGATCGAAGAACGGAACGAGGATGAAGCCAACCGCAAGAAGTTCCTGGAAGAACAGGTGAGGGAGTACATTCCGGTCGGGATCGATGTGGAGCTCACCAACAAGCCGGATTGGGCAAGTTCGGCGCCAACCCTCGTTGCCGAATACGACCTGAAAGTGCAGGGATGGGCCACGGGAGCGGGCAAACGAGTGCTTGTGCCGGTGGGTCTATTCAGCGCACCAGAGAAGCATCTCTTTGAGCACGCCAATCGCGTTCACCCAGTCTATTTTCAGTTTTTCTCCCAGAAAACGGACTATGTGACCATCGATCTCCCATTGGGATGGCAAGTGAGCAACCTTCCCGCTGAGCAGACCAATGATCAGAAGGTGGCGGTGTATCACCTGAAGGCCGAAAATAACAAGGGGACGCTGCACGTGACTCGGCAGTTGAATTCTGATTTGCTCATGGTGGATGCGAAATCGTATCCGGCATTGAGAAACTTCTATCAGGCTGTGAGGACCGGAGATGACCAGCAAATTGTGATACAGCCAGGTACGTCAGCGGCGAGTAACTGAAATGCGGCGCATACCTTTCGTACTCGCCCCCATTATTCTCTGCTTTCTCGCAGCGGTGCGGCCGGCTGTCGCTGGTGACGCTCCAGCATGGATGCACGTGCTGGTATCCGTACCGCTGCCCGCGCACGACGAGAAGACAGACGTAGTGCAGCTTTATTCCGAACGGACGGTGATCGTTCAATCCGCGGACAAGATCAAAACCACAGTTCGCGAAGCCTACAAGATTCTGCGGCCCGGCGGCCGTGAATTCGGCACGCTGGTAGTTTCTTTCAATTCCCATAAGAAAATCACGGGCATGCGCGGATGGTGCATCCCGGCGCAGGGCAAAGACTACGAAGTGAAAGACAAGGAGGCAATCGAGATATCACTGCCAAAAATAGATGGAAGCGAGCTCGTGTCCGACGTGAAGGAGAAAATCCTCCGCATCCCCGCGGCCGATCCGGGCAATATCATCGGATACGAGTACGAAGAGGAGGATCAGCCGTTTGTCCTCCAAGACGTCTGGTCTTTCCAAGAGACAAATCCGGTGCGCGAGGCTCATTACTCATTGCAGCTCCCCTCCGGCTGGGAATACAAAGCGACCTGGATAAACTTTCCCGAAGTTAAGCCGACCCAAGCGGGAAACCAGGCGCAATGGGTCGTCAGCGACATCAAGGCGATCAAACCGGAAAACGAAATGCCACCGATGCGTGCCGTCGCCGGGCTTTTGGTGCTCTCTTTTGTGCCGCCGGGCGGGGGTGCAAACCGAGGCTTTCAGAACTGGAGGGAGATGGGGCATTGGGAAGCTGGCTTGGAGCAGGGGCGCCGTGACGCTTCACCTGAAATCAAACAGAAAGTTGCCGCCCTTACGTCTCCGGCGGCCACTCAACTGGCGAAGATGCAGGCGTTGGCCAAGTTCGTTCAATCAGACATCCGTTATGTTGCGATCGAGCTGGGAATCGGTGGATGGCAACCCCACCCTGCGCCAGAGATCTTTATGCACCGTTACGGAGATTGTAAGGACAAAGCCACGCTCCTGAGTTCGATGCTGCACGAAATTGGCGTCGATTCGTTCTTCGTCTCGATCAACACGGAGCGGGGGGGAGCAGCTCCAGATCGCCCCCCGATGATTGGCTGGTTTAATCACGAAATCCTCGCGGTGCGTTTGCCGGATGTAGTGAAGGATTCTTCCCTCGTTGCGGTGCTGGAACATCCCAAACTGGGGCGCTTGCTGATCTTCGATCCCACCGATGAGTGGACCCCCTTCGGACAATTGCGGGGTGAACTGCAATCCAACTACGGACTGCTGGTGACTCCGGAGGGAGGAGAGCTGGCGAAACTGCCACAATTGCCGACAACCAGAACCGGTGTCCAGCGCACGGCAAAGCTGAAATTGAGCCCCAATGGAACGCTGAGCGGGGAGTTTCTGGAAACGCGGCTCGGCGATTCGGGCCTGTGGCAGAGGATGACGCTGAAGTCCGCCACAAAGGAAGCGGACAAGATCAAGCCGATTGAGACCCTGCTCTCGCATTCACTTTCGACCTTTCAAATCACCAAGGCAAACGTCTTGAATCTCAATCTGACGGACCAGCCCTTTGGATACCAGTATTCGCTGGTTGCGGAAAATTATGCCAAGAACGCAGGCAATTTGATGCTGGTGCGCCCACGCGTTCTGGGAAGCAAATCCAGCGATCTCCTGGAGACCAAGGAACCGCGGAAGTATCCGGTGGAATTTGGCGGGCCATCGCGGGACACGGACACGTTTGAGATAGCCCTGCCGGCTGGTTATGAGGTGGACGATTTGCCGCCGCCAGTGGATGCGGATTACGGCTTTGCGAGCTATCACAGCAAAACGGAAGTGGCGGGAAACACGCTGAGGTACACTCGGACGTTTGAAGTGAAAGAGCTGAGCGTGCCGCTAAACAAGGTCGAGGAATTGAAGAAGCTCTACCGCGTCATCGCGGGCGACGAGCGCAATACCGCCGTGCTAAAGCCTGTTGGTCACTGATTTTAATCTGGCTGACGTTTTACAGACTTTTTTCGCGCGGACCTGACCGACCAAACAGCATCAGCGCGGGCCACCAGAAAAGTCACAAAACACAAAGCGAACACGGAATGGCTGAGGCTCGCGCCGAAATATTGCCAAAGGGCGGCGTGCGGACCCGGATAGTCCGACGAAAAGAGCAATGCCAGCATCAAGAGCAGTCCAGCGACGCTCGCCGGCCAGACCCAAAAACCGATCACCAGCCCCAACCCGATGGCAAGTTCACCATATGCCGTGAGGAAAGCGAACGCCGTGGCGTGCGGCAGCACAAATCCGCGGAGCACCGGCGCCATGAAGGGATAAACTCCTCCGTCGAGAAACTTGTTGATCCAGAACTGGAATCCGCCGTGAAGAGTGAATTCCGTGCCGAAGACTTTGTACTGACCGAAAATCAAAAAGAAGATTCCGACGCCAATGCGGAGTACCGCCAGTGCGTAAGTGTTGCGGGCGCCGGCATCGGTAGGAAGAGTCATCGAGATTTCCAATCTAGGAGCGGATCCAGCGCCAACAGCATGTCCCCGTGGCATGAGAAATGAAAGCGCGGCGGGAGCCTGCATGCCCGCCAATTTTTTCCGCAGGACGCGCGGCGCGGAATCCAGCAATCCCTTGCGAAGGGCCAGCGCTGCCTCCGCGGAAAGATGCAGCCGGTAAACGTCGCCGCGCTGGGCGTGCGAGTATCTCTCGTAACGCGGTGCGGATTCTCGCGCAGCGCCGAGCAAGATTTCCCACGGGCTCCGTTTTTGGAACAAACGCCTTGCGGAAGCTTCCTGACGGGTGATGGCAATCAGGCTGCGCTGTGTGCCGCCGCCGATTTCGAAAGTCACCGCCGTCACCGCATCGGCGGTGAAGGCGCGCAAGGGATCGTCATCCGGGAAAGCCGCGAGAAGAGCCGCAAGTTCATTGGCCTGGGAGACGAAGCCCTCCCACGAATACCGAAAGCCGTTGTATACGACCGTCCCAGCACGAAAGATCTGCTGCACCCGCAATTCATTTTTTCCCGTGATGCTCAAAACCATATCCACGAGTTCGGCCAGGCGAAATACCTGTCGAACCACGGGGCGAACGGTCACGTAACCGGCGTCTTCTTCCGTGAAGCGCACCGCGATGGTTTCCGGGAGCGGCATAGTGAAATCAGAGCACGATGAATCCGGGCGAAGGCGGAAAAAGTTCCGCGAAATTTAGCCAAGTCTCGAAATGCGGTCGCGCACCAGATCGCTGAGTGCCTTGCCGTCGACGGACTTGCCTTCGAGAGCCGCCTTCGCGGCTTTCACGACCGCGCCCATCTGTTTGATGGAATTCGCGCCCGTCTCGGAAATGGCTTTGGTGATGGCGGCGTTCATCTCGGCTTCGCTCGCTCCCGCCGGCAGATAGGACTCGATGATGGCGAGTTCCTTGGTTTCCTTTTCGGCCAGCTCCGGCCGGTTGCCTTTGGTAAACTGCTCGATGGATTCCTTGCGCTGCTTCACCAGCGGTTGCAGGATCTGAATGGATTCCGCCTCGTCCAGCGCGCGAATCTTTTCGACTTCCCTGTGCTTGATGGCCGCTTTGATCCCCCGCAGGACGCTGAGGCGCAGTTCGTCTTTCGCGCGCATGGCGTCGACCAGGTCCTTCTGAATTTTCTCCGCAAGACTCATCGCCAGTTCCTCGCTTAGAAGAATATAGCAGACGCGAGAAGCGTAAGGGCTGGGGAAGGCTGTCGAGCAAGGTTCGGGAGGGCAGCTTGGCCGGGCAGGAATGGAGTCAAGCGAAGCCGGCATCCGGCTCAGGCACCCATTTGACAGTGTCGAGCCGTGTCGCTAACGTTGTTCACTTCTATTTTGCAGGATGAACCACAGGAGAATGCCAGTCACCTCATGAAAGTCATCGTGGCGGACAAGATCAGCGAACGCGGAGTGCAGTTGCTGAAGGGGCAGCCGGGCTGGAATGTGGTCCTCACGACGAAAGACAATTTGAACGCGGAGATGGCGGACGCGGATGCGCTGATCGTTCGCAGCGCCACGAAAGTGACCGCCGAATTACTGGAGCTTGCGCCCAAGTTGCGCGCGGTGGGGCGCGCCGGCGTGGGCGTGGACAATATTGACCTCGAAGCCGCCACCAAACGCGGCGTCCTGGTGATGAGCACGCCCGGCGGGAATGCCGTGAGCGTAGCCGAGCACACCTTTGCCCTTCTTCTGGCATTGGCGCGGCAGGTGCCGCAGCTCGACAAGGCCATTCATGAGGGGCGCTGGGAAAAATCTACCGCTGCGGGTACGGAAGTGCGCGGGAAGACGCTTGGCCTGATTGGCCTCGGAAGAATCGGCAGCGAGGTGGCGGTGCGCGCGGAAGCCTTTGACATGCGCGTGCTGGCATACGATCCCTTCATCAGCGAAGCGGCAGCACGCGAAGTGTCCGTGGAGCTGGTGCCGCTGGATATCTTGCTGGCGCAGAGCGATTTTGTTTCATTGCACACCGCGCTGAGTCCCGCCACGCAGAACCTGATCAACTCCTCGACCATCTCAAAAATGAAAAAGGGAGCACGCGTAATTAACGCCGCGCGCGGAGAGTTGATCGACGAAGCTGCCCTTGCCGCAGCGTTGAAAAGCGGGCAGCTTGCGGGCGCCGCCGTGGACGTGTTTGCCGAAGAGCCGCCGAAAAATTCGCCGCTCATCGGACTTTCGAATTTCATTGCCACGCCCCACGTCGCGGGCTCTACTACCGAGGCCCAGGAGGAAGTCGGCACGCAAGTGGCGGTGCAGATCAAGGACTACCTCGCGGATGGCATTATTCGCAACGCGGTGAACCTGCCCGCACTTTCTGCCGATCAATACCGGCGCGTGCGGCCCTATCTCGAGCTGGCCGAGCGCCTCGGGTCGCTGGTTTCGCAGGTGGCGGAGACGCGCCCCGCGCGCATCCGCATTCGCTACGCGGGGGAAGTGGCCGAGGTGGGCACGCACCTGCTGCGCAGCGCGGTGCTGGCCGGCGTGCTCAATGCGGTGCTGGATGAAAAGGTGAACATCGTAAACGCCCCGGCCGTGGCTGCGGCCAGAGGCTTGACCGTCGAGGAAGAAACGCGCAGACGCGAGCACGGCTTCCCCAATACCTTGGAGGTCTCAGCCCTGCCGGAAAAGACCGGTTCCGCGAAGGGGTTTACGGCGGAAGGCACGGTCCTGCACGATGGCTCGCCGAGAGTCCTCCAAATCGAAGGAATCCCTCTCGAGGCGCAACTGGAAGGCACCATCCTCTATCTGAGAAACCGCGACGAGCCCGGAGTCATCGGTCAGGTTGGCACCACCCTCGGAAAGCACGGCGTGAATATCGCCACCTTCGCCCTCGGCCGTCGCGAAGCGAACCGTGGTGCCGAAGCCGTTTCGCTCGTTCGAGTGGACGGCGAGGTATCAAGTGCGATTCTCGATCCTATCCGGGCGATTCCCGCTATTACCGAAGCAAAACTCCTGCATCTCGGGTGATTTCTATTAGTTACGTTGATAGCGGAGAATGCAGTGACTCGCAGATTCTTCTTGCCAAACTGATGCCTCTATGGTACCGTATGTTCTGGGTATATTCGTCCTCGTATCTCCAGCCTCGCTGTTGTGCTCCCCTCTCCCACCACCGGGCCCGGACTTGCACAATTTTTGTACAACGTAACCTCCTTTAGAATCAACACTTGTGAACCCTCTTGTAAGTGTTGAAAACAAATGACTTATGGAAGTGCTAAGTCCTGTAGAATGAACACTTACAAAAAACAGGGGGGAGGGGGTGTTACGGTGGGTGGGTACGGACCGGGCACATCCCTGACAGAATAGACCGGGATCATTCCTGACACTGCTAGTCCGTGGTACGTACTGGGCGCAGATTTGCCAATGGATCCAATGAAGGAGTTTGTGCGCGGTCGTATCCACAGCAATGAATGTGGTCCGTGCACAACGTATCGATAGTGGTCAGATCGATAGTGGTCAGAAAAACGTCCCGGCGGGATGTCTTGTCCGGCCCGAGCTCACCGGCTGCCCCGCTCCCGGGGGCTAACTGGCAGCAGAGGAGGATGAAAAGATCCGCATCGCGTTGAGCGTACCACAGCACGCGTTCTCGACTCACTGTCAACGCAGCACTTCACACGACCGTGTAAGGCACCTGCGTTCCCAGCGATGCCACCATCGCACTGGAGTTCGGCCCCATCAATGCCGCGGCCAGCCTCGTTATAGATGTATGTTCAAAAAAACGCAGGCTTAAATCGAAATAACTTGACTTGACATTCTCGGGCGACCTGTTCTAAAAGCTACCTCAACGGTAGATTAGGTCGAGCGGTGGTAAAGGTTGCCCGGGGTAAATTTACATTTCAGCATGATGTTCTCGGGTCGGCAATTTGCCGAACCTTTCCGTACCCGCCTGGCAATTCCGTGTGTTTTTCTAACAAACCCCAATAAGGTGCGCGAAGGGAGCAGTTTATGAAGCCGTCCAATTATGGAAAGGCGTTCTTCACAATCATGGCGGTTTGCTTGTTCGCCACTTTCAGCGCCTACGCGCAAGTGGGCACAACCTCACTGCACGGCACGGTCACGGACAAGACTGGCGCAAGTGTGAGTGGAGCAAAGGTGTCGCTGGATAATCTCGGCCAGGCCGTACATCGCGAGTTGCAGACGGGTGCAAGCGGTGAGTACGAATTCTTGGCACTGCCACCGGGGACGTATGCGCTGACAATTGAAAAGGCGGGTTTCCGAAAATTTGAACGTAAGAATCTGCAGCTGCTTGTGAACTCGCCGGCGACCGCGAACGCAACGCTGGAGTTAGGCTCCACTAGCGAAACCATTGAAGTCTCGGCACAAGCGGCAGCATTAAATACGTCAGATGCATCGCTGGGTATCGCATTTAACGAGCATCAGGTGAAAGAGCTGCCCATGGACGGGCGCAACGTTCCGGACCTGCTATCACTCCAGGCCGGCGTAGTCTATACAGGCAACCGTTCAGACATCAACACCGACATAGATACGCGCAGCGGGTCGGTCAATGGTGCACGCAGCGACCAGAGCAATATCACTCTGGATGGTGTGGACGTGAATACCTCAGGCGGGTACGCCTTCACAGCCGCACTCCCAGTCACGCTGGACTCAGTGCAAGAGTTTCGCGTGACGACCACAAACTACAATGCCGACCAAGGGGCCTCATCCGGCGCGCAGGTATCACTCATCACCAAGAGCGGTTCGAATAAGTTTCACGGCTCGGCGTATGAGTACAACCGCAACACTTACACCAGTGCGAACGATTATTTCATCAAACAATCGCAACTCCAAGCCGGCGAGCCCAACAAGCCTCCCAAACTGATTCGGAACATTTTCGGTGGATCCGTGGGGGGACCGTTCGTGAAAGACCGATTCTTCTTCTTCATGAACTATGAGGAGGCACGCCAACGTGAGGAAAACGCCGCATTGCGCATTGTTCCAACAGCCTCCTTGCGTGACGGCGTCGTTCTCTATCCCTGCGACGTTCCCAGCTCCTGCCCAGGCGGCAGCGTGCAGGGACTCAGCGGCGCCAGCTACGCAGTTCCGGCTGGTTCTGCCGGGCTTTCCCCAAACAATCTCGCCACCATGGACCCTCTGCACGTGGGTCCGAATTCGGCAATGATCGCCTACTTCAATACTTTTCCTTTGCCGAATGATAACACGCAGGGTGATGGCCTCGGTTTTGACTATTCGGGGTTTCGCTTTAAGGGGCCGATCCAGAAAAACTACAGGTATTACATCGCACGAGCTGATTACAAACTTACTTCCAGTGGAAATCATTCGATTTTTTGGCGGGGCGCGCTCTCCAACTTTGCAAATCTCGGCGTGCCTTCCTACCCAGGAAAAACGTCCGAACATACAATCGTAAACTTCAACAAGGGCTTTGCACTGGGTTATACGGCAATTCTGCGCTCTACCTTGATCAACAATTTCCGCTGGGGCTTCACGCGTGAGAGCATTGGCGATGTTGGCGACTCCAACGAACAGTGGATTTTCTTCCGGGGCTTGAGCCAGCGCATTACGCGCACGCGCTCCTTCCAACGCCCGTTGCACAACTTTTCGGATGATCTGTCCTGGGTGAGAGGCAAGCATACCTTTCAGTTTGGCGGAGGGCTGGCCTTTATCCGCAATCCACGCAACTTTACGAGCACATCTTTTAGCGATGGCGTAACGAACGCATCCTGGCTGGATAACGCGGCAATCGCGGGGACCAACAGTTTTCTTGATCCCGGATGCACTGTCGCAGCAAATCCGAGTTGCACATGGAACTTCCCCGCGGTCAGCGCCGATTTCGCGAATTCTTACGATTTTCCAGTGATCGCATTGACGGGGATTGTGACGGAAGTGGATGCCTCCTATAACTATCTAAGAGACGGCAGTGTCCTTCCGCAGGGCGCGCCAGTACAGCGACACTTCGCGGCCGACGGCTACGAGATGTATGTTCAAGATTCGTGGAAAATCAAACCAAATTTCACGCTGACTTACGGCCTACGGTACTCGCTCTTCTCACCACCGTGGGAGACAAAGGGTCTGCAGGTCTCGCCGTCCTTCAGCCTTGGCCAATGGCTCCAGCAGCGCGGGAAGAATATGGCCCAGGGCATCCCGGCGAACCAAGACAAGCTCGTCCAATTCGACTTGGCCGGTCCGGCGAACGGGGGCAAGAAAGGCTATTATGACTGGGATCTTCACAACTTCGGACCCAGACTTGCCTTTGCCTATTCGCCACGGCCGCATTCGGGCCTCTTTAAGTCCCTCTTCGGCGAAGGAGACAAGACCACAATCCGAGCAGGTTTTTCCATTGTTTACGACCGGATCGGAGCCGGTTTGCTCAATACGTTCGACCAGAACGGCTCGTTCGGCCTGTCCACTGGGCTAACCAATCCAGCGGGCGTCGAAAGCCTGGAATGTGCACCGCGCTTGACCGGCGTGCACACAATTCCTACGAATGCCAGTTCAGCAGCGGGCTGCGACGGGCATCAACTCCTCCTTCCTGCGCCTCCGGGGAAATTCCCTCAGACCTTTCCCAGCACCCTTGACTCAGGCGGGTTTGCGATCGCCTGGGGGCTTGATGACTCGATTAAGACGCCGTACTCCTACGCGCTTGATCTTTCGGTCGGCCGTGACTTGGGCAAGGGCTTTTCGATGGAGGTTTCCTATGTGGGGCGACTCTCGCACCGGCTTCTGATCCAGGAAGACGTGGCGATGCCTTCGGACCTCGTGGATCCCGCGTCCAAAGTCGACTACTTTACCGCAACCACGGAACTGGCCAAGGTCTACCGCACGGGATTGGATACCCTAAGCTTTAACTCTTCCATGGTGCCCGCAAACGTCGCTCAGTATTGGCAGAATATGCTCCAACCCCTTGCGGCGGGTGATCAGTTCCGCATCGCGAGGTGCACTCCGAGCAACGCCGTGAACTTTACTTCCGATCCGGTTGTGGCTGCTTATGATCTTTTCTGCGGATTCGGCCAAAACGAAACAACGGGGCTCTTTATCCTGGACCTGCTCGGAATACGAAGTAAATCAGGCACTCGGTATTTTCCGAAGGGCGGTCCGAACTCCTTCTTTAACCCGCAGTACTCATCACTCTACGCATGGCGGTCCGCCTCGAATGCGAACTATCATGCGATGCAGGTAAACCTCCGGCACCGGATGGAACACGGCGTGCAGTTTGACTTCAACTACACCTTTTCGAAGTCAATTGACCTGGCCTCGGACGCGGAGCGCATTGGAGCATGGGGCGGGCTGGGAGGCCAAATCATCAACTCTTGGTCGCCGAAGCAACTCCGGGCAGTCTCTGACTACGACGCGACACACCAGTTCAACGCCAACTGGATTATTGAGCTTCCTTTCGGCAAAGGCAGGCTGCTGGGAAGAAACTCCGGTGGGGCTTTGGACGCGATCATTGGCGGCTGGCAGCTTTCCGGTCTGTACCGCTGGACCAGCGCTTTCCCATTTAATGTTTCCAACGGCTTCCAGTGGCCGACGAATTGGCAGCTTGGCGGGCAGGCGATTCGGACGGGCAAATTGCACACGGGTGTGTTCAAGAATCCCACCGACGGAAGCGTCAACGTATTCCAGGAAGGCCCTGGACCCAACGGGGCGATCACACAATTCCGTTCGCCCTTCCCCGGCGAAGCCGGAGCTCGTAATCAGGTCCGTGGCGATGGTTTCTTCGGTGTAGATCTAGGTCTCAGCAAGCGCTGGAAGATGCCGTGGTCAGAAGGGCATAGCCTTCAGTTCCGTTGGGAAGTCTTTAACGTTACCAACGCTGTGCGCTTTGACTCGCAGTCGATCGCACCCGAACTGGATATTTCCGGTTCGTTCGGGAACTACGGTGGATTGCTCACCAACCCGCGTGTGATGCAATTCGCATTGCGTTACGAATTCTAGACACAAAGCCACATCGGGTGGAGTTGGTTCGGCTCCGCTCACTAGAAAAAGCCGCCGGGAAGCACTTGCTTTCCGGTGGTTTTTTCTGTCCTAGTTCGCGCCGACGTGAATGAAACGGATGAAGCGAGCAGAACGAGTTCGTCTAGGTTACCGCGAACAAGGGCCGGACTCAGCTACTCTGCGGATAGAAGCTATGTTAATCTGAAGTTCGCTTGGGCAGGAAGCATGCGCCTGAGCGTGTCAGTCGGGGCGTAGCGCAGCCTGGCTAGCGCGCCTGGTTCGGGACCAGGAGGTCGATGGTTCAAATCCATTCGCCCCGACCACTTCAATCCCGTTGAATCAACAAGTTAGCTACGCACTAGTCTGCGAAGCGCTGGCAATTTGAGTCCGTTTGGGTCCAAATAGAAGCGCTTCAACGTTC
>QHYE01000122.1 GCA_003224055.1 Acidobacteriota bacterium
TCAAGACTACGAATACGCCCAGATTCTGCACAACCTGGGACAAGACGCCTTTGTGAACTGCACAATCCTTCCGCTTGCCACAAGTTGGACCAATTGGAAAAACGATGCGACCGCTCTGGAAAACGCACGGTTGCAATTGGGTCAAATGCTGAATCAGCTCTCGCCCCCCTAGACACAACTATGTCGCTCAACGATTATTCTCCTTGCAAAGCTGGCGAGTGGCACAGAGATTACTGCCGACCAATGGCGCTGGCCGGAATATCTTTGACTGCGATTTGAAAGAGACTTCTATCAGTGAACCGGATCCAATCTGGAAATTCTCGGGGGCAGTAAGGGGGCACTAAGAATTCTCTCCCTTTCCTTTCAATACCTTAGAAGGCCGGGCTGCACCGCAAAACTCCTTTGTTTCCATACAGCTGGCGGATTCGAATCCCAACGACGCCACCAACTTCACAAGTCTCCGCCTCCCGTTGTGCTAGACTTCGCTAATGCTACGGAGCCCCGACAACGGGCAACTCCCCTCTCCCAGGAGGCGCATATGCAATCCCCCGACCCTAGTCTACGTGCTCTCGCCGAACGCGTGGCGAAGCTCGAAGCGCAAAACCGTCGTCTCAAACAAGCAGAAATCTCCGCACTGATCCTGGCCTCAGCCGCAGTCCTCATGGGACAAACGCAAACAAGCCGAGTTCTCGAGGCCAATGCATTTCATCTGAAGGACGCAGACGGAAGAGTGCGTGCGCGGCTTTCAATGGACGCTGCGGACCGACCAACACTCTCACTCCTCGACACAAAGGGCCTTCCCGTCGCGTCGCTAGGGGGAGGTGGTCAACCCTTCCTCGTGCTTTTCAGACCAGGAACGAACGAGCAAATTAAACTCGGTGCGAACACGGCGTTCTTTGGTTTGGGCCTATACGAAAAAGAGATTCGGGCAGGCCTGTCGATCCAAAACAGTAAACCTGGACTAGACCTTTTCGACGAATCCGGAACCGCCCAGGCGACCTTAGCAGCCCGTCCAACAGGGTCGTTCTTACGTCTGAAAGACCCGGCGGGCAAAGAAATCTCAACGTTGTGGGTGGATTCCTCGGCTGGGGGCTCCAGCTTTAACATGAGTGGCTCTGCAGGAAGCCTAAGTGTGAATCTCGGCGAAGAAGCCGGGGGGCCAAGCCTCGAAATAACAGACAACGAAGGATTCTCGACCGTCCTTGGCAGACGTGAGATGGTCGGTACCGGCCGAAAGGAACGAAAACCCGCTGCTTCTCTTCTACTCCTTGGCAAAAACCGAAAGGTGCTCTGGTCCGCACCCTAGCCTAGCTCGTTCCTCGCGCGAGGCACGCAAGGCATCCGAAATGTCAGTGAGAATATCGGGCAAGGATTCCTTCTGAGCCGAACTGTCATCCCTTGAGGAAAAATCCTCTCGAAAGATAAACTTTGTCCCAGATCCAATGTAAATTTCTCAGGGGCATTTAGGGGGCACTAAGAATTCCGTTCCTTTCTTTTCAGTTCCTTAGAAGGCCGGGCCGCACCGCAAAACTCCTTTGTTTCCATACAGCTGGCGGATTCGTATCCCATCGGCTCCACCAAGTTTATTCTTGTTGATTAGCGCGTCCTGGTTGTGACCGGAGCCTAAATGAGTGCCTTTTGCAGTGCGTCCAAAAGCGTTGTCTGATCGACTTCGGAAATCTTTTGGCCCTTTTTCGTTATATAGAACACATCAATGGCCTTGTTCCCTTCGGTGTCGACCAAGGCAACCTCAATGTTGCAATCGAGGCGCGCCATTGTCGAAGCCAGCAGATACAACAATCCTCTTTTGTCTTGGGTCACGATCTCCAACAGGGTGCACTGTTCCGACGAGTTATCGTCGAATTTGATTGCCGTCTCCACATTGACCTTTGGAATTTTCGGTGTGGAGGCGACCTCCAGGGCGCGCAGAGGGGATTGAAGAGAAGTCGTGCCCAGCAGAACTTCAGTAAGATTGCGCCGAAATCGATCTATTTCACCCGGGTTTAGCTCGAAGGTGCGAGAGGAATCGGTGAAACGAAAGGAGTCAAGGATCATGCCGGCGGTATTCGCAAAGGCTTCGGCCTTGACGATGTTCATTCCCCAGCTGGTTAAGACCCCGGCGATCGTGGCGAACAAACCCGGCCGGTCCGCGGTCAGCAGCGTAAGACTGAGCGCGTAGGGCGCTGACGTGAGCTCCATCTGCACTAGCTCGATGCTCAGGCTCTGATATAAACCAAAATGATTCGCAATCTCCGCCGCTGAATGCACGCCCAAATATCGCCTTGGGAAACCCTCGAGAAAACGCTCGATCTTGCCCGGCTCTTCGCATCCGGTTAGTGCACGCAGTTGCTCCAAAAGAGGTTCTTCGACAGGGGCATGCAGCCGGTTGGAATCGAGGGAATGTGTCAGCAGATTCGCCGTCGCAAGATAAAGCTGCAAAAGCATCTCGGCCCTCCATGGAGTGAAGGCTTCGGGATTCACAGCGTGAATATCAGCATAGGTAAGCAGGCAAAGGCGCTGGAGGCGCTCGCGAGTCTCAGCCACTGCCGCAAAGGAACGGACCGTCAGAGGGTCGAATACATCCCGGCGCTGCATGGTGGCCGACATTTCCAAGTGCTGCTCGATGAGGAAGCGCACTTCGGCTTCATCCTCTGGTGAGAGATGCAATCGTTGTGCCGCTATTTTCAGAGCGTCTAAGCCGCCGGAAATGTAATTGTCTCCGGGCATTCCCTTACCCACATCGTGGAGTAGAAGGGACAAAACAAGTAAGTCGCGTCTTTCCACGGTCTTCCACAGAGTGGAAAATGGCACGTCGTGCGCCTCGCTAGGTTCTGCCAGCGCCTGCAAGTGCTCAATGGTTCGCAAAGAGTGCTCGTCAACCGTGTACCTATGGTAGAAGTCGCGAATCACCAGTGAATCGATCAATGCAAACTCAGGCAGCACTTCCGTAAGTAGCCCCAATCGTTGCATCGGCCGCAACGCCACGCCTGGATAATCCGAGCCCAAGATCTGCCGGAGTTGCTTCCAGGAGATTTCCCGATTCTTGGCCGGCAGTTCAGAATGGAAAAGAATGTAGGCCATCGTACGTTCGGCATGTCGACACAACTCCAATCCGGTCTGGGCGGCTTCAGTCAAGAGTGCCAGGACCGCGGCTCGATCGGAGAACGCTGTGAAGTCGAGGATGTCAAATTGACCGTTTCGGATGGCGTATGGTTTGCCTGGGCTAAGTTCGATCTTTGGAGGCCGGCCCGCGAGGAGTAACTTCTGCCACAAACTATGCGAAGTAATCGATTGCGAGCTCAAGGAACGTTGGAGTTGGTGGTGCAGCGTCCGCGCATGTCTGTAGTATATTCGCATCCACTCTGCTGCGTTTCGTTTGATACCGTCCCTAATGCCCAACGACTCTTCGGCGGCAATGGTCTGCAGCTCGTAAGTCAAGGTGTTGTCGTTTCGTCCGTTCTGATAGTGCAGGAAAAATCGCACCTGGCTTATAAAATCCACAGCATTCAAAGCCAGATCCCGCTCGGCAATATCTGCACCTCGGATTTCACTCGTTCCCCCGGCAACCTGGCGCATCCAAGTGCTCGCGTGAAAATCTCGCAGCCCTCCCGGCGAGTCTTTTACGTTAGGCTCGAGATGGAAGATGGTATTCCCGTACTTGGCCAGCCTTCGTTTGGTAAGTTTGATCAACTCCTCATGCAGAAATGACCGGTACACTTTCTCAGTCCGTGGCAGAACTTTCTGTTCAAGCTTTTGATAAACCGTTTGATCACCTGTCAGGAAATGTCGATCCATCATCGAAAGGTGGAATTCCACATTCTCCCGGTCCACGCGCTTGCTTTCCTCAAGCGTGCGTGCGGCTGAGCTGACACGAAACCCCCGATCCCAGAGCGTTCTCGTAAATTCTGCAAGAACAGCCTCCAGCTTCTGTTCGGCTCGAACATTTTCGAACAGCAAGAGAATATCGAGGTCGGAATAGGGGAAAAGTACTTGCCGCCCAAACCCGCCAATCGCGAGAACGGCAAGGCCTTCCGGTTCTAAATTGTGAGCGTGAGATGCAGCCTGCAGGCCCTCTTGAGTGTTTCGCTCGGCCATTTCACATAATGCCTGCAGCGTTGCGTGCACACTCGCGCCGTCGAGAAACGCCTGTTGTATCTTCTTTCTTTCTGCATCACATTCCGCCCTGGAATTGGCGCGCACTTCAGGCGAGTCCTCAAGGCTTCGCAGCCCAGTTGGTTTTGGATCAAGTCCGGGTCTCGCCGCAGTTGTCATTTTGTCTAAAGGGCGCTTTCCCCGTGTTCACCATTGCGAATTCGGATCGCGTCGCCCACGGTCGACAAAAAGATCTTGCCATCCCCGATTTTTCCCGTTTTTGCTGCTTTCAGGATCGCCTCGACTGCTTGCTCCACGCGCTGGTCAGGGAGCACCATCTCGATCTTGACCTTTGGCAATAAATCCAAAGTGTATTCCCGTCCTCGATAAACCTCTGTGTGACCTTTCTGCCTGCCATGGCCGCGCACTTCCGTTACGGTCATGCCTTCGACGCCGATTTCGAGCAGGGCGTCTTTTACCGAGTTAAACTGCGACGGCTGGATGATCGCTTCGATTTTCTTCATTAATTCTCCCTTCCATTATTTGCTTGCTGAGTTCTTCCGACGTGATCGCAGCAGTGAGACTGCCTGGCGCGTGCGCGCATCATGCACGAGTGCCTGCAGGTTAGCCAACCGCAGATTTTGTATTTAATGAATGAGAATTTTGCCGTTCACGCAGAATTTGAATTCGGCGGATTGTTATTTTCCGTTGGCGTTTCGAAAAAGCAGCGCGTACAGTCTGCCGCCAAGCGACGGCCAGCGTCGTTTCTCCCAAAGGTCCCTAGAGAGAAAAGGAGAAAATTGAATGACAGTGTTCTCAAAGTGTTTTGCAGCTTTCTTAATAAGCTCGGTGGTGATGCTTCCCGCTCTGGCGCAAACGCCTTCCACTGCAGATCCCAAGGCCTCGGACGAAACAGCGGCAAAGTCCACTCCGCCAGCGCAAGAACCTGCCGCTCCTGCACCGCCGACCTGGTCAGTGGGTCCCATTGATTTCAGCGGCCTAGTCGACGGGTATTACAGCTTTAACTCCAACCACCCGGCATCGCAGGTCAATCAGCTCTATAACTTCAACGACAAAACCAACCAGTTCAGCCTGAATATGGCGAAGCTGAGCCTGGCCCATACTCCAGACCCCGTCGGCTTTCAGATCGACATGGGTTTTGGACGCGCGTTCGAAATTTTTAATCGCCAACCCACCGAAAAAGCCGCGGATACATTTCGGTTCTTGGAGCAAGCCTATTTGAGCATCAAGCCGCCGAAGGCCAAGGGCCTGGAAGTAGATTTTGGAAAGTTTGTTACCAGCGCCGGTGCTGAGGTAATTGGAACCAACGAAAACTGGAACTATTCTCGGTCGCTGCTCTTCTCGTTCGCCATTCCTTATTACCACTTCGGCGTGCGGACTTCGATCCCGATCGGCAAGTATTTCACCGGCGGCGTGCAGATCGTAAATGGCTGGAACAACATCGGGGACAACAACTCTGGCAAGACCATCGGTCTGACCGGAACGATCACAACCAAGAAATTCGCTTGGAGCAATACCTACTATGCCGGGCCGGAAAACAACGACACCAGTAAGGGATGGAGACATATGTACGACACGGTTGTCGTGTTCACTCCTTCGACCAAGTTCAACGGCTATATCAATTTCGATTATGGCCAAAACACGAATTTCTCTCTCGTATCCGGGGTCCCTGTACCCGGCGTTCCTTCTCTCAGCAAATGGTACGGCCTAGCTGGCGCGCTTCACCTGCAAGTTAACTCTCACTGGTCTTTCACTCCGCGCGTCGAGTGGTTCAAAGACAAAGATGGATTTGCCACGGGAGTCGCCCAAGACCTAAAGGAGTTTACGCTTACGGGCGAGTACAAGATGGTGGAGGGGCTCCTCGCGCGGCTGGAATACCGCCGCGACTGGACCAACCAGCCGTTCTTCGATTACGGCGGCGTGCTCGGATCGAAAAAGAGTCAGAACACGGCTACGCTCGGCGTCCTCGCATATTTCGGGCCCAAGCGCTAGCTCGTGCTGATTAAGTAGTTGAAGTCAAGAAAGGAGAAAGCAAATGGCAGTCTCTCATACACAGGCGGTAGGAATTGCCGTAGAAAGCTATGCACCAACCGCCCAAAGGAGAAACTTGATGGGAGCAAATCGCACACAAGGTCTAGGCGTAACGGCCTTCCTGGCGGGATTCACAGCATTATCGGGTGCTATCTACTCCGGGAAAGCTCTGCTGTACCTCGTGGCGGTGGCATTGATCGGGGTTTCTATATGGGCCTTCCGGAAGGTTAAACCCTTGGAAAATTCAGAAAATGGAGGAGCTAAGAATTAATGATGATACTAGTCGGAATTCTCATAACGCTCTCAGGATTTGTGATCAGTGTGCTCAGCTTGGCTTTGAATTCGAATGCCGCGCGGCTGGGAGTAGTCCTCCTCGGGCTGGCCGTCAGTCTGTTCGGCATCATCGGTGTTCTCAATCGGGCCTATCTTAAGAATGCAATCTGGAAAAAGGGGTGAGACGAGGATGAAAATCGTGACCAAGAGTCTACTCACGCTATGTTTTGGGGCCCTCTGTTGTTTGGCGCCGCTTAGTTTTGCGCAAACTCCCGCGGCGGCGCCCACGACGGCGCCAAAGGCAATCACCGATGCCGATGTCGCTGGTGCTCCGGTACCAAGTGCGGACGCCAGGTCCAAAGGCGATCCGGACGGCTCGCTCACCGGCACAGCAAGCGACATCGCTGTGACCGACACGAAGAAGGGCGCGACGATCGGTGACCTGGTGAATCAGGTCGGCCAGAATAAAATTGCCATCAACTTCGTTTGGACCCTCGTCGCCGGCTTTCTTGTCATGTTCATGCAAGCGGGGTTTGCCATTGTGGAAACCGGCCTTTGCCGGGCCAAAAATGCCAACCACACCATGATGATGAATTTCATGGTGTATGGCGTCGGCATGCTTGCATATTGGCTTATCGGTTTTGCGATTCAGATGGGGGGCGTCGGCGCGGTCGCGAATCTCGGCGGTACTCCTCCTTTGAATGCCGAACATATCATTACGCTGTTCGGCAAGCCCTTCGGGATCTTCGGTCAAAATGGTTTGTTCCTGGTGCACAGAGGAACGTACGACGTCAGCGTCATGGTGCTTTTTTTGTTCCAGATGGTGTTCATGGACACGACCACGACGATTGTCACAGGTTCATGCTGTGAGCGCTGGAAGTACGCTGCCTTTATCATTTCGACCTTCTTTTTGGGCGCTTTTACTTATCCCCTCTTTGCCAACTGGGCTTGGGGCGGCGGCTGGCTTGCCAACCTCGGTACCAATTTCGGACTGGGGAAGGGCTATTGCGATTTTGCTGGATCGGGAGTCGTGCATTCGGTGGGCGGAATCACCGCACTGGCCGTCGCAATGATGCTCGGACCCCGAATCGGCAAGTATGAGCGTTCCGGAAAGTCCAATGCCATCCTCGCGCATGACATCGTCATCGTGCTGACGGGCTGCTTCATCCTAGCGTTCGGTTGGTTTGGATTTAACCCCGGCTCCACTCTCGGTGCTTCCGGCAACGGTAGCTTGCGCATTGGATCGATTGCCGTGAACACCATGCTGGCGGGCATGTCGGGCTCCTTTGCGGCGATGCTGTACATGTGGGTGCGCTACAACAAGCCGGACGCGTCGATGAGCGGCAACGGCTTGCTTGCGGGGCTCGTCGCCATCACCGCGCCCTCGGGATTTGTGAATCCCGTGGCTTCGGTCATCATCGGGCTGATTGCCGGCGTGCTGGTCTGTATCTCGGTCGAATTCGTAGACCGCGTTCTGAAAGTGGACGACCCCGTTGGGGCAATATCTGTCCACGGCGCAAACGGTCTCTGGGGTGTCATCTCCATTGGCTTGTTCGCCGATGGTAAGAGCAACTACGGTGGCTCTTGGAACGGCGTGGCCGGATCGGTAACAGGGTTGTTCTATGGCGACAACGGAGGGCAACTCATCGCGCAGTTGCTCGGTGTGGCGACTCTGGTCGGCTTCGTGTTCACGATGAGCTTCGTCTTCAACCTATTCGTTGACTGGATGGTGGGTCAACGCGTCTCGGCCAAGTCCGAACTCGAAGGTTTGGATCTGCCTGAGATGGGCGCCTTGGGCTATCCTGAATTCGAGCTGAAGGCGGAGATGTAAACCGGAGCGCGGAGCTACGCGAATGGCTACCACAACGATACTTCAACCCAGGCCGGGAACGCTCGTTCCCGGCCAACGCCCTAATCCGTTACCAGCGATTCCCTGGCGGGATCCGCATTCGGTCCCGCCGGAGAAGCTGGCGGAGTTCATCGCCGCGCTCCAACAAGCCTGCGCCGAGAACCCAGACAACGCGGACTTGCATACCTGCCTTGGTATGGCGCACGCCATGAATTATGACGTCTATCGCTCAATGGATGCGCTCGAGGGAGCTTGCCGCATCGAGCCTGAGAACTTTCTGGCACAGTTCAAATACGCCGAGCTGTACTACCGGCTGCGCGCATTGGACAAAGCAGAAGCGGAAACCAAACTTGCACTCGAGTTGGCCGGCACGAACTGGGAGTTGGCACTCGCCCGGCGACAGCTTACTGAAATCCGCCGCTTGCGTCGGGAAGGCACGCAGAAACCGACGTGGACGAAATCTCTGAGAGTTCCAGCCATCGGATTTGTGGTTCTCGTAATGGCAATCTCCTGGTTTTTTATGGTCTGGAAATGAAGTACAAATGGCAGTATTTTTTGGCCGCTGTCTTTTTTGGGTCGTACTTGCTGATTTCTAGAGGCGTGCCCTTGCTGCCCGTCTTGGTCGGGTGTGCCATCGCGGGCCTGATTACATGGCGGAAACTTGCGCGGCAGACCGCGCATACGCGGTAACACGGATACTATGCACGATCCTCTTCCTCTTCCCCTTGCCATGCTGATTATCTTTGGCTCGGCTAAGCTCCTGGCTGAGTTGTTCGGTCGTTTGGGCCAGCCCGGCATTGTTGGTGAGATCCTGGCGGGCGCGCTGGTTGGGCCCAGTGTGCTCGGTTGGATCAGCCCCAACGAAATGTTGAAAGCACTTTCCGACCTCGGAGTGATGTTCCTGCTGTTCGGAGTAGGCTTGGAGGTTAAGGCCTCGGAATTGCTAAGGGTTGGCGGCAAGGCTACCTTGGTGGCAACTCTCGGTGTGATCGTCCCATTTTTTGCGGGGTGGGGAATTCTGTCGTTATGGGGAGCGCCCCAGATTGAGGCGGTCTTCGTAGGGGCGGCCATGGTGGCCACCAGCGTCGGAATTACCGCTTCGGTTCTTTCCGCCCGAGGACTACTTCATGAAGTTGCTAGCAAGATCATCCTCACCGCGGCGGTAATTGACGACGTCCTCGGACTGATCGTGTTGGCCATTGTCAGCAGTATCGCGCGTGGGCGTGTCAATTTTTGGGAGATCGCTCTGATCGCGGCGCTGGCGACGGTGTTCACCGTCGTGATGGCGGTTTGGGGCACAACGGCGGTAAAGCGTGTACTGCCCATTTTTGGATCTCGTGCGCGCGCAGATGACGCGGAATTTCATATCGCCATGGTGTTTCTGTTCGTGCTGGCACTACTGGCTCAGTACACGGGAGTCGCAGCCATTGTTGGAGCGTTTCTGGCCGGCTTGGCCCTTTCGGATAGCGCCGACGCCCGCGTTCGAACTCTCACGCGCGGCGTCAGCGAATTGCTCGTGCCTTTTTTTCTTGCAGGCATCGGCTTGCACCTCAATTTCGGAGTCTTTCGATCAACATCAACTGTGCTTCTGGCGCTGGTGATTCTGGCCACAGCTATCGTTACTAAGCTCATTGGCTGCGGTGCCGGCGCGCTTTCACTGGGCTGGCAAAATGTCCTTAAAGTTGGTCTCGGGATGGTGCCACGAGGAGAAGTAGGGATGGTTGTAGCGCAGATTGGGTTGAGCATGTCCGTGATCAGCACCGAGGTTTATGGCGTCGTCGTGTTTATGGCCGTCGCAACTACTCTAGTCACGCCCCTGCTGCTCAAGATCGCCTTCCGCACACCGGTTCTGGTGCCGGTTGAGCTCTAGTACGCCGCCGAGTTCTGCACGCCACGCAGCTATTATTCGTTTTTTCGATTGACCCGCGCAATTCTTCGATTTGGCGCTTTTTCGAGCGAGGCGATACGCTTTCTGCGTCAGATGCGCGGATTGGTCACTCGAATTCGTACCCTGGTTTTATCCGTCTCTTATTTTAAGGAGATTCATGAATAATAACGGACTGCGTAATTTTCTTACTCTCTCTTACGATGAGCTTGAACAGTTGAATCTGAAGGCCAAGGAACAGCGCAAGAATCGCGTCGCCCCCGACAAGATCCGGGAAGAACGGCTCAAATACTTTGCTGATGAAAAGCGGATCAAGGCGATCACCGTTCTTTTCAGCGATCTCGAAGGCCGCTTGCACATGCTCGATTATGACAAGAAGTTCCTGATCAAGAGCTGGGACAATCTAACCTTCGATGGCTCTTCGATCCGCGGGTTTACCGCGCAACGAGAAAGTGATCTTCGACTCGGAATAGACTGGGCGGCTTGCTACTGGGCGCCCGCGGACATTTTCGGTTCGGGCAAAGTGCTCGTGTTCGGTGAGGTCATCGACAAGGACGGCACACCCTATAGCGCCGATATCCGCGGCAGACTCAAAGCGTTTGCTGAACAGGTCTACAAAAAGAAAGGCTACACGCTTAACGCGGCAAACGAAATTGAGGGCTTCCTTTTCAAAGGGCCAGATGCCGAGCGGCACTACTTCGAAACGCAGAAGTTCGAGTACGTCAACACTGGCGGCTATTACCACTCCCTTCCGGGCGATCCCCTGCGCACCTTCATTGACACCACCGCAGAAGTGCAACGCGCCATGGGCTTCCAGAACGAAAAGGACCACCCGGAGGTGGCTCCTTCGCAGTTCGAGATCAACTACAGTTACGGGGAGGTTGTCGCCGCAGCTGACCAGATTCAGCTCTATAAGTTGATCTGCCGCCAGGTTGCTACCAATATGGGTCTCACGGCATGCTTCTTGCCCAAGCCCGTTGTCGGTGTCAACGGTAGCGGCATGCACACCAACGTATCCATCAGCGAAAATGGCACGAACTTATTCTGGGATCCGAAGGGTGAAGAAAAGCTCAGCAAAGATGGTTGGGCTTTCCTCGATCGGATTCTGACTCATGGGAATGACATCTGCCTGCTGCTTAATGCCAGCGTAAACGCCTATCGCCGTCTTGACCCGCATTTCGAGGCACCTAACCAGATCAAAGCCTCGCCCGTAGATCGCGGCTCCATGATTCGCATTCCGATTGGCAATGAGAAGAGCATGCGCGTAGAAGTTCGCTCGGTAGCGCCTGATGCCAACCCGTATCTGACAATGTACTCAATCTTCAAAACGGGAATCGAGGGCGATACCGCGAAGATCAAGAATCTCCGGCAAGCGGAACGGTATCTCCCCGACAATATCTATACGGCCTTGGATGATTTCCGAAGTGCCGAATGGACTACGACTCTTCTCGGTGCTGACGTCAAGGGCCGCTACGCTGACCTCAAACAGGCGTCGGCAGACAGGTGCCCGCGCGTGCTCGGCACCTTCGTTAAGTCACCCGAGGTTCAGTACCACCACGAGGTCTACAACCAGTTCCTTTGGAATCTTTTCTAGGCGGCTGTGCAGCTGATGCCAGACGAGCCCAAGAACTATTTTTTGTTGTAAGGAGCTTTTGTCAGGTTGGTGCTTACCTCGAACAGGCTTGTCGGCTAGCTAGGTAAAAGGCTCTGGCTAGAATGTGTGCGCGAAGTAGCCCTTTTTTGCGTGCACGCTGAGATGCTGAAGGTCATTGCGCGAGCGCACCTTTACCGCGATCTTGCGCCAGTGTGCGTCACGCGTCTTGTTGCTCGGCTGATATCCTAAAATGTACTGGCTGTGCAGCTCTGTGCCGATCTTTGTGGCAATCTCTGACAACTCCTTCGGATTGCGCACGGTGAAGACGCGCCCACCAGTCAGCTCCGTCAGCTCATTGAGCAGTAAGGGTCCATTGAGTTCCGTTAGCGTTCGGCGGTGATACGCCGATTCAAAGATGCCGATAGCATAGAGCTGGATATCCGCTTCTCTCACTAGCCGTTTGATATCGTCCTCACTGTAACGGCTGTGATTATCCCCTCCGTCGGAGATGATCAAGAGGGCTCGTTTGGCGTTGCGAGCATCCCTCATTTCGCTGATTCCCAAATATAGGCCGTCGAGC
>QHYE01000034.1 GCA_003224055.1 Acidobacteriota bacterium
CAGCTTTACGGCGAGTACGAGCTTGTTCGGTTGATCGATTTAATTCCTTCTTTGGCCTCTCGGCTTTGCTGAGTCTTCGTGAAAGCTGCCTACCCGAAATGGGTACGGGCAGTTTGGGCGGCGGACGGAGGCCAGCGCGTATGCGCGCCTCCTCCGACCCGAGAATTCGGTTACTTCCGCATCGCCCGCTACTCAGGAAGAGCAACCTGTCAGAGCGAGTTGCGCTTCCTTCTCTCTGCTGGCCGTCGATCGGCCCACTTCAGGATGGCGTCAAGCGTAGGACAAAGGGATTGGCCCCATGGTGTCAGACGGTATTCAACCTTCGGCGGCACCTGAGGATAGGACGTACGCAGAACGATTCCGTCCACTGCCAAGCTGCGGAGCTGCTGCCCCAGCATCTTCTGAGTGATGTTAGGTATCGCTCGTTCCAGGTCGGAGAAGCGCATCACCTTGCCTCCGAATAGATGGAACAGAATCACGAGCTTCCATCTTCCTTCCAAGAGACGGAGCGCGGCTTCTACGTCTGCCGCTGCGGATGTGGGCGTATAGCGTTTCGGCATCGATATTCCCCAAACGCACTTTTTCGTGCGTACTTCCTATTTTATCAGTGTGATGCGAAACTCCGGACTGTGCAATGGCACGGAGGGAATACGATGACTCTCGACGCACCCGAACCGATTGCCGCATACCTGGCCGCCGAAGAGGCGAAGGACGCGGACGCGCTTTCCCGCTGCTTCACCGAAGACGGCACTGTCCACGACGAGGGGCGGGATTATCGCGGTCGTGACGCGATCCGCCAATGGAAGCAAGCGGCGGACGAGAAATACCGATACGTTCTGCAGCTGGTCAACGCGCAAACGCATGGAAACAAGGTGACCGTGCGTGCCCGACTCACCGGCGAGTTCCCTGGGAGTCCCGTTGAACTGGACCACATCTTCAAACTTTCCAACAACAAGATTGCTTCGCTGGAGATTCGATCATGACGATGACATACCCTTTCCCCGTTTCGGCAGATGAGTTTAAGGGCAAGCGGGTTCTCGTAACCGGCGGCACAAAGGGTATGGGACAGGCTATGGTGCGCCGTTTTACTCTGAGCGGCGCTTCCGTCGCAACGACTGCACGCTCGCCGCTGCCGGATGGGCAGGCGGTTGCTCTCTTCGTACAGACGGATATCGGTACGGCTGCAGGCGTGCAAGATGTAATCAGTCGCATTCAGCAGGAGTGGGGTGGACTCGACATCCTAGTGAACAACGTCGGAGGGTCGGATGCTCCGAACGGCGGATACAAGGCGCTCTCTGATGACGACTGGCAGAAGGCGCTCAACGTCAACTTGCTGGCATCCGTTCGTCTCGACCGAGCATTTCTACCCGGCATGATCGAACGCAAATCAGGTGTCATTCTTCACATCTCCTCCATCCAGCACCGTCTTCCGCTCTATGACGCGACGCTTGCTTATGCTGCGGCGAAAGGTGCTCTGAATACCTACAATAAGGGCCTGGCAAACGAAGTTGGCTCGAAGGGCGTTCGCGTCAACATGATCTCGCCTGGATTTATCGAGACTTCAGGCGCACACGGAATGATTGTGCAACTCGCACAGAGCAGCGGCATCAGCGAGGACGCGGCGCGCCGGCAAATCATGAATATGATCGGAGGCATTCCCATCGGCCGACCCGGCCAGCCGGAGGAAGTTGCGGAACTAGTGGCATTCCTAGCATCCGATCGTGCAGCTTCGATTCACGGCGCGGACTACGTGATCGATGGCGGCACTATGCCTACCGTCTGATCACGTATTTTGTGATTGCCGCCGGAGCGCCATCGTGCAAGCAAAGATAGTTCGTGGATTGTTTGAATGAATAAGTCGATGGAGGAGCGCTTGGTGTAAGAAAGCTGAACTCAGCGACCCCGCTGATTCAGATACCACCAAGGAGGCTCCCCCATGGAAAATATGTACTACATCGGGCTCGATGTTCACAAGAAAACGATCAGCTACTGCGTGAAGGACGGCAGCGGTCGCATTTACGCGGAAGCCGAGATTCCCGCCACACGATTAGACCTGGACATGTGGATGAAGACGCTTCCGCAGCCGTGGACGGCGGCCATGGAAGCGACCATTTTCACTGCCTGGATCTACGATCATCTCAAGCCTCATGCAGCTGCAGTGAAGGTGGCGCATCCCCTGATGCTGCGCGCCATCGCCGCTGCCAAGAAAAAGAACGATCGCATTGATGCCCACAAGATTGCCGACTGCCTGCGATGTAATTTTCTGCCGGAGTGTTACATGGCTTCGGCGGAGATTCGCGAGCGGCGACGCACGCTGCGATATCGGAATCTGCTGGTCCGCCAGGCCGTGCAGATGAAAAACAAGATTGCGGTTCTGCTGATGGAAGCCGGCGTGAGCTACAACAAGCAGAAGCTCCACAAGGTCGGGTACTTCCGTGAACTGCTAACCAGGACATCGATGAAGGGCTGAAACCGTTGCTGCGGTTGTGCCGCGAAACGGTAGTTCGCCTCGGGAAGACCGAAAGTGCACTGGTGCGCTCTCTTCAGCGTGATTCGCTATTGATGGAACGAGTGGAGAGGCTCATGACCATTCCCGCAGTTGGTCCGATCACGGCGCTGACCTGGGCGCTGGAAGTTGGCGACGTGCAGCGTTTTTCATCGATCAAGAAGGCCATCAGCTACTGTGGACTGTGCGGTGCCGAGAATAGTTCGGCGAACATCATCAAACGCACACCGCTCTCGAAGCAGCGCAACAAGCATCTGCAGACGATACTGATCGAAGCAGCGAAGATGGCGCCGCGCAACAGCTCGGACCTGGCGATGCTCTATGACCGGGAAAAGCAAAAGGGCAACGCCAATCGCGCCACGCTGGCGGTGGCACGGAAGCTCGTGGCGTACTTAGTTGCCGTCGATCGCCGCCAAAAAGACTTTCTGGTAGTAGAAAACGAAAACCGCACCGCCGCGTAGCACGGTGGTGAAACTATAAGGAGGATTTCTTCAGCGCGCAGCCTGCCGGGTCTCGTCAGTAGCCGACTGAGCGACGGAGCGTAAGCTCCCGATGCCCCCATCGAATTGTTTCGAGACTGGCAGGAGATCACCAACTCAATCTTCTGTGAGGCCCTGCGGGGCCGAGACAGCAAATGGATGTCTGGTTCTCGATCGAGGAGGAACCACCGCCGAGAGGCACGAACGCGAGCTGGAGAGACCTGAAGACTCTTGTTAGCGCTCCTCCCAAGCGCGTCAGGAGAGCTTTTGCCCTCTTGACACGGACTTATCATGGATGTCAGCGAAGCCCCGCCTCGGCGGGACGGGAAATCTTCCATTTCCGTTGCTTTGCACATAGAATGTCAAACAGGGCCAGCCGCGCCCACGTCGGAGATGCGGCTCCCTTAGGTCCCCTGCTTCGAAGCCCGGACTGCGAAGATGGAGTAACTCTCCAGCGAAACATTTCGACCCGCAAGGGCGTATGTAGGGTAGAGGCAGTGAGCGAGTCATTTGTGTCCCCGCGCAGGTGGTTTGCTGCGGGAACCCAGATATATAACCGCAAAGAAGTGGATTGAAGGGGAATCAGATGAAGACGTGGCAGAAAGTGGCGATCGGTGTCGGGGCCGTTGCAGTACTAGGCGGTATTGTTCTCTTCAGCGTAAACCAGGCAAACAAGGGTGTGGTTACCGTCCAGACGGCCAAGGTGGCGACGCAGGATAACCTGGTGTCGCTGGTAACGGCTTCGGGCGAAGTGAAGCCGACGACTTACACCAACGTGACGGCCCAAGGATACGGCAGAATCACCGCGATCCTGGTCAAGGAAGGCGACCACGTCAAGAAGGGTGACAAGCTGCTATTGCAGGAGAACGTGCAGGCAAATGCCGATGTGCAGGCACAGTCCGCAACGATCACTTCGGCGGAGTCCGCAGTGCAGGCAGCGGAAGCCAGCTACAAAGCAGCGCAGTCGGATCTTGTCATGCAACAAGCGAACTTGGAAAAAGCGAAGCAGGATTTTGACCGCGGGCAAGGACTCTTCAAGGATGGCCTGATTGCCAAACAGGAATTCGACCAGCGCAAGACCGCATACGATGGCGCGGTGGCGGCGGTGGATTCGGCAAAGGCGCGGATGCAGTCGCTGAAGGCGCAACTCGATCAGACACGCTCGCAAGTGAATCAGACCAAAGCGGTGCTGGTGAGGGCAAAAGATATTCTGCAGAAGACCACCTACACGTCTCCGATCAACGGAATTGTCAGCTATTTGCCGGTGCGTCTGGGCGAATTTGTGGTGCAGGGGATTCAAAGTTCGACTGGCAGTTTCCTGATGACTTTGTCGGACATGTCTGTGGTGACCGCGGAAGTCAAGGTCGATGAAACGGACATCGTTAATGTGAAGATTGGACAAGAAGCGGATGTGACGATTGATGCGGTGCCTGGGAAAATCTTCAAGGGCAAAGTGACGGAGATCGGTTCACAAGCGGTGCTACGCAGCTCCGGCCTGACGACCACTCAGACCACCACAAGCACGCAAGAAGCAAAGGACTTCAAGGTTGTGGTAACGCTGTCGAATCCTCCGGAAAACGTGCGGCCCGGACTTTCGACCACGGCCAAGATCAAGACCGCGGAAAGAAAGAACGTCGTGGCTATTCCGATTCAAGCGCTGGCCGTGCGGACGCGCAAGGATTTGGAAGAAGCCGCCAAAAATGCAAAGAATCAGGGCGGTTCGAGCGTGACGCTCGCCGCGCCACCGCCTCCGGCACCCGGCGATCCCAAAAAGGATGAAGTGCAAGGCGTATTCGTCGTCAACGCGAAGAAGGCCATATTCCGGCCAGTGGAAACGGGAATCGCAGGCGTCACGGACATCGAAATTACCAAAGGCTTGAAGCCCGGCGACGAAATCGTGGTTGGCAGCTACAAGGCACTGCGGACCTTGAAACCCGAGTCCCAGATCAAGGTGGACAACAGCGCCCCGAAGAAGCAGGACGATCAGCAGAGCTGACGCGCCGCCAAGAACAAGGGAGATTCGAATGCCTGTTGAGACACCAGCCACAGATTCGTACCGGGAAGATCTTGTCAGCTCCGGCGTCGTCATCAAAACGGAAGCGCTGGCGAAAGTTTACGAAATGGGCTCGGAGCAGGTGCACGCACTGCGCGGCGTGGACGTAGAGATTCGCAAAGGCGAATACGTCGCCATCATGGGTCCTTCGGGATCGGGCAAGTCCACGCTGATGAATCTGATTGGTTGCCTGGATTCGCCAAGCTCCGGAAAATACTGGCTGGCGGGACGGTTGGTAAGCGATCTGGACGACGATGAACTTGCCTACATCCGGAACAAGGAAATTGGCTTCGTGTTTCAGACCTTTAATCTGCTGCCCCGCGCGACGGCGCTGCACAACGTAGAGTTGCCGCTGATCTACAACGGCACGCGGGCCGAAGAGCGGATTGAAAAAGCGAAGAAGGCGCTGCAACACGTGGACTTGCTGGACCGCATGACTCATAAGCCGAATGAACTTTCCGGCGGACAGAGGCAACGCGTGGCGATTGCGCGCGCGCTGGTGAATTCGCCGTCGATCGTGCTTGCGGACGAGCCCACGGGAAATCTCGATTCGAAAACCGGCGAAGAGATCATGGCGCTTTTCGAGAATCTCTACCGGCAGGGAAACACGATTATTCTTGTTACGCATGAACACGACATTGCACAGCACGCGCACCGCATTATCTTCATCCGCGACGGCAAGATTGCTTCCGACGAAGCAGTCTCGAAGAAGTAAGCGGACAATTCGGCTCTTTCATTCCCACAATAATTGAATAAGGTAGTCGAACGGGGGCGAAGCAAACCTTTCGCCGCACGGCTGTGTTCGCGTGCGGGAAATCGCGCGAGCAAAATAAAAAGGAAGAACCGAATGGCGACTGACTCAAAAACAAGGCAGCAATCGCAAAGCGGGGACGTTTTAACTCTTGCGGCAGAGCGGGCCCGGCGATACGTACGTGCCGCAGCTCAACGAAGAGTAGCTCCTTCCGAAGCCGCCCTGGCGGCGCTCGCAATGCTACACGAGCCCTTTCCATCGCTGCCAAGCGATCCAAGCGAGGTGATTTCAAAACTCGACGAACAGGGCTCCCCGGCCACGGTGACTACGACTGGTGGACGTTATTTCGGTTTCGTGAATGGCGGCATGCTGCCTGCGGCGCTGGCTGCCAACTGGCTGGCTGGAGCGTGGAACCAGAATGCGGCGCTCCGGGTGATGTCGCCCGTTGCGGCGGAACTGGAGGACGTCGTTATCCGATGGGTTTGTGAAGCCCTCGGATTGCCGGCGAATTGCGCGGGAGGATTGGTCACTTGCGCCACCATGGCGAATTTCACGGCCCTCGCGACCGCGCGTCACACGCTTCTTGCCCGCGAAGGGTGGAACGTCATCGAGGACGGAATGTTCGGTGCGCCGCCTATCGAAGTAGTCGTTGGCGCAGAGGTGCATGCCTCCATCCTCAAAGCGTTGAGCCTGGCAGGTTTCGGACGGAAGCGAGTGACCACCATTGAAGCAGACAACCAGGGACGCATGCGCAAGGACAAACTGCATCGGCTTTCCAAACGAGCCATTGTGTGCATCCAAGCGGGAAATGTGAACACGGGCGCGTTTGATCCAGCCGAAGAGATCTACGCATGGGCGCACGAGCAGGGTGCATGGGTTCACGTGGACGGGGCATTCGGTTTGTGGGCGCGAGTGTCCCCGCGATACGAACATGTTACCCACGGTTTCGAGAAGGCTGATTCTTGGGCCACCGACGCGCATAAGTGGCCTAACGTTGGCTACGACAGCGGGCTGGCCATCGTGCGGGACGGGGCTGCGCTGCGTGCGTCGATGGGAATCACTGCGGCCTATCTCGAACCTGGTTCGCGCCGGGAACCGATGCATCACACGCCGGAAGCGTCGAGGCGGGCGCGAGGGGTGGAATTGTGGGCGGCTCTAAAATCGCTGGGCCGCTCTGGGTTGTGCGCACTGATCGAGAGGACGTGCGCTCATGCACAGCGGTTCGCGCAAGGTCTCCGGGAAGCAGGATTCGCAGTGTTGAATGATGTGGTGATCAATCAAGTGTTGGTGTCCTTCGGCGGCCCGGACGTGACCCGCGAAGTGATACGACGTATCCAGGAGGATGGTACCTGCTGGTGCGCAGGCACAGTCTGGCAGGGCAAGACAGCGATGCGCATTAGCGTCTCTTCTTGGGCGACTACAGAAGAGGACGTGCAACGAAGTCTCGCCGCAATGATCCGTATTGCCCGCGAATGCCGCGCGGCCTAGAGGCCATGGCCCGGGCGGCGACGCAAATTTGTAGCTCAAATTTCCAGCCGTCAGCTTCTCCGTGCAGAACGGAATTATTCACGAAGAATCAGCGGCCATGCGCGACGCTGGAAGTTTGCAGGTCGGCAAACGTCTGCGTAGCGCTCAGATACGTACGCGAGAGGCGGTCGTGCCAGGTAAGTTGGTCTTCGTCCCACATCGACCAAAGAAAGCCGAGGAAAAAGGTTCCTGCGGAAAGCATATATCCCATGCTGCGCAGGAGCATTTGCCTGGGCGTAGGGGGCTCCCCGGAAAAACTAGTCACTTGCAAGTTTCGCAGCATCATGCCCGGCGTGGTACCACCGAAAATTGTGAAGAGAGTGAAGTATTGCAGATACACTATGGCGAATGTCGTCGTGTAGACAACCGCAGTCAGCTTGCTTAGTGTGAACTGCCCGCCGAGGGAGCCAAAGAGCATTAAGAAGCCGCCGTACGCAAACAACAAACAACCCAGATCAACCAATCCCGCCAGGCGGCGGTCATCGATCGGTGCCACTGGGTACAGACCGGGCTGCGGAATCGTTTGTTCCGGCTGTGACTGAGCATGCGAGTGCGTTTCTGCTTCTGATGGCACAGAGACGTCGATCACCATGCAGGATTCTTCCTGGAGGCGGTTCTTGGAAGGACGGCCAATCGCGATGGTAAAAGAAAAATCTTCTGCATCGGAAATGAAGGGATCCGCAACAGCAGCAGAAATACCAGAAGGTATTTTTCGCAGAGGCTCTTCGAACGCAAACTGAGACTGTGCGACGTTCGGGGCAAGTTTTCGCCGCCGCGTTCGATAGGCGTTCAACCGCTGGGCAAGTTCACCGCGCCAAGCGGCGCCTTGCTCCGCCTCACATTCGCTCGGATTGCGAACGTTTCGGTTTTCACCGCCGTTCAGGCTGCCGGTAGCGTTGGAAGCAAGATCGCGCCGCGTTCCGGCAGGCGTGAAACGCTCCTCGGACGAAAAATCGGCTGTAAATGAGGATTCACAAAAATGACAGGCGCGTACGCTTGACGGAAGTACCGCGCCACACTGCAAGCATGTTTTAGTCACCGGTAAGTTTTGCGCTGCGGACGCATCCACTCCGGCGAGGAGGGAACACTACAAGATTAGCACGTCGCGCAAGAGCGCTCAATTAGAAGAATCAGTTGTGGCGAAAGAGATACCGGCAGGCCCGACCGATCCGTAGTTCGAGGCGTTAGCTTTCCATCTGCTGCGCAAGCATGCCGCGACTGAAGGCTATGCGGCGCTCAAGAGCGATAGCGGCAAAATAGGCGCAACTGCCGCGCTCCGATTCTGTCCAGGCACGCATCGAAGGAAACATGCGCGCTAGCGTTGCGCGCAAGAAATTCAGAAGGCCAAAGTAAGTGCCGACCGCCTGGATGCTGCCGCGGTCTTCCGGGCGCTCCGGACAGAGCTGCAAGAGCTGCATGACGCGCGTGAAGTCTTCCCCGGAAGCGGCGCGGGCGATGCCCGTGACGTCCCGCACCTCAGGAGATAGAGCTTCCTTTGCAGACGCTGCAATGAGCGAGCGGCAGTACCACACGAAGAACTGCAGCAACGTGACAACCGAGCAAACGAGAATGAAAGCGGCCATCATCGCGGCACCACCGCAAGCCTGGATGGAGTAAGGCGCGCATCTTCAGGGATTCTCAAGAATGCGTAGGACCAGGCCAAGGGCAGAAGGCACCCTGAAATAGGCGTGATGTAAGGCCAGACGTTGTGCAGGCTTGGATAGAGATTGCGCAAGGCGTAGCTTGCAGCGAAGACGCTGAAATAGAGTCCGAGCGCGAGAATCATTTGAATCAGGCGCGTGCGTGTTTCACGCAACTTGAGGACAGCGCCCCAGAGGACATAGGTTAGAACCAGACCCACGAAATAAAGATTCTGCGAGGCTTCCACTACAAAACGGCTCATGATGCGATTGGAGTATTGCAAGACTATCGCAAAGGAAAAAGCCGCCGTGCCAAGGAGAAGCAGCAGTGCCCCGAGGCGCAGGTATTTCTCGGCGCTCATTTCCTCAAAGACATGCGAGTACAGGCTCATCAAAGCGCAGTACAAGCCGATCGTCAGCAGCAAATCCGAGTAGTAATAGAGATAGCCGTACTCAGGAGAAGCGAAGCCGAAAGTGAATAAGACCTTGAATCGTACAATGTTTACGAAAGAAGCTGCCAGCATGTAAACATTGAGAGCCAGATATCGGCGAAATGAACCTTTGGAGATCGCGCACACCACCACGCCGACCTCTAGAAGAGTGCAGAGGAACCAGACTGTGTATTCATATGGACCAGGCACGTTTTCGCCTATCTACGCCCCGGTCAGGTCCGCATGGTTGGTGAGGCTAACCTTGCGGAAACCACGCCATTACTTCCAGGGCGTTGGTGGTAGCGGTGCCCCGCCGTTCTTCCAAGGCGTCGGCGGTAGCGGTGCGCCACCATTCTTCCATGGTGTCGGTGGGAGTGGAGCTCCACCGTTTGCCATGATCACGGAGCCATCACCATGGGTGACGACCACCGTTTTGAGGCTCATTGCTCCGACCAAGACCAGCATGGCCAGTAGGATAACCGTTAGTCTGCGTGACATTGTGCCTCCGGGATAAGGTATAACCCCGGAGCGAGTCTATATCTCAGCGCAGCAATGTCAAGCAGGATAGGCTATGAGCCTGTACCTAATCGATACACACCTTCCCGTCCCATCGTTTCGATAAGCTTTCGCCTGCCTTGATACGTGGGACAGTGTTCGATCCCGATTAGAGTAGATTTTGGGACTTTGCGGGTCAACGGTACCGTAGTACTAAAATTAATAGGACTCAATCCATTGCGGGGTGGGCGCGAATGGACTCTCATGTCCGCCCATACGCCTGAGAAACAGATCGAGCATGATCCAGCGGTTCTGGTCCTGGACTTAGCTATGACTCCTTGACACATTCGGAGGCGAATCCGTAGCATAAAGAATTGCTCCATGCCGGCGTAGCTCAGTGGAAGAGCGAGGGTCTCATAATCCCTAGGCCGTGGGTTCGATTCCCCCCGCCGGCACCGCTATCTCAATTTCTCCTTGGTTGGATTTTACGCCGCATATCACGCTTACAACACTGCTTTCATGCCGCTAGAGCATTAGACTGAAGGCATGAGGGATCGCCTTGATTCCGCCAGCGCTTTCCGCGAACATTCGGTGATCGTCTTCGTCAATTCCGCAGCCGGGGGAGGCCGGGCAAGCGTTTGTCTGCCGCGAATTCAGAAAGTATTCAAATCGCTCCGAATGCAAGCACAATTCGTGATGACGAACAGCGCAAGCGAACTTGAGTCCTGCGCGCAGGCTGCCATTTCGCACGGAGAGCAATTGCTCTTCGCGATGGGCGGGGACGGAACGTTCCAGTCGCTTGTGAACGCGTCGTTCGGAGCCGACGTGGTCCTCGGTATCCTCCCGATTGGAGGGGGAAACGATTTTGCCTCCGCGCTGGGATTGCCAAGTGAACCCCTTGAAGCTGCCGAGGCTATGCTATGCGGTCAGCCACGGTACGTGGATTTGGTTAGAGTCCGCACAGCCGATGGCAGAACACGCTTGTACGCAGGTGGGGGAGGAATTGGACTCGACGCGGAGGCCGCTCGGCACGCCGGTGGCGCGTACCGCCATCTACCCGGCCGCTTCCGCTACATTGCAGCGGCACTCCACGCGCTGGCTGGATATGTGCCTTTAGGCGTCCGGGTAGACTTTCCGGCAAGCCATATCCCATCGTTTGAAGCCAAAGTACTGCTTGCGGCTGTGCTGAATTCACCCACCTACGGCGCCGGAGTAAGACTCGCTCCCGGTGCGGCCGTCGACGACGGCTTGCTACATGTGGTCCTCATCGAAGAATTCAGCAAGTTCGGTGTGCTCACTCTGCTCCCGCGTCTCATGGGGAGCGGCGATCTTCGCACTTCCCGCGTGAAACGCTGGCGCGCTCAACGGGTGAAATTGACTACAAATCGGCTGTGCCTTTTTCACGGTGATGGAGAAATTCTGGGACCAACCCCCGTGGAGATTGAAATCGTGCCCAAAGCAGTGCGGGTGCTGGCATCGGCGCCGGCCGTGCGTTAGGGACCTGAATCCTATTTTGCAGTCAGCTCTTTTTCCGGTCGATCTTAAGATTCAGATCGATTTCCTTGCGGCTGTCAAAGCTCGAAATGGTGCGCGTCGGAGACTTTGCGCCGTCTTTTTCTGCGTGCACTTCATAATCTGCATTGGGGTCGAGCCCGCTGAAGCGGTAGCTGCCCGTGTCATCCGTGTAATTGCTCCGGACGGTATTCGTCCGCGTGTTTTTTAGGAAGACAACACTTCCCGAGATCGGCGATTCGGATTTATCCATGACTACGCCGCGGACCGTGCGAAGCTGTGCTTCGCGTTTTTTGTCTTGCGCTTCCGCGGCGGTGGCGAAAAGCGCCACTATCGTGAATAAACAGAATGTGCGCCATTGCGTCTTCATTTCTTGCCTCCCATGGCCGGCTCCAGGCGGAATGCAATACTCTGCTCATTCCCGCCGCTTTTTGCGTCGATGGTGCGCGTCTGTTCCGTAAAGCCCTTCGCTCGGACAACCATCTCATAGGCCGAGCCTTGTGGTACACGCACCGCGAATTCCCCTCGAGAGTTGGTGTAACTCTCCCAGCGGAATTTTCTGTCACCGGCCCGGCGGATGCGAAGCTGTACGCCCGGGGCGGAAAGAGCCTTGTCGTTGAATACCGTTCCGCGAATAAGGAAATCATCCGCATGGCTGTATTTTTTCTTCGCAGGTTTGCTCGTTGATGCAGTAGGCGTCGGAACAGAAGAAGGCGTTTGCGGCGTGGCAGGGTCCTGCGCTTGGGCAATTGCCATGACACACGGAGCAAGAAGCGCAGCCGTGCAGAGAACGATGATCCACTGCCGAGGTCGCATCGCACTGCTCCTAAAACACTTAGATGGCGGAATGAGCACTGGAGGATGCCAGGGCAGGGAGGGGTTGCCCGTTACTCCTCGTCTTCTTCTTCCTCTTCTTCGTCATCATCGTCCTCAATGAGGTCGCCATTTTCGCCGACCTTGCCCTCTTCTTCCTCGTCGTCCTCTTCGTCCTCATCATCGGCGATGATGTTCAAGTGAACGGGATGCGTCTGCGAGACTTCGAGTTCAGACTCACACTCAGGACAACTCAGGATCTCGCCTTCTTCGACTTCGTCTTCGTCCACATCGATTTCGGCGGAACATTCTGGACAACGGATCACGGCGCCATCCTCCGTAGAGTTGTTCGCAAGTGGCGGTTCGAGGCTGTCCCCACCACTGTGCAGCGTATTATATACCGCGGTATATGAAGTCAACTCCCGAGCGCGGTGCGGCTGCTTGGAACAGCACTGCGCCGTATCTGCAAGGACCTCCCGTATGGCTTCTTCCAGAGAGTACCCCGAAAGACCGGTGGTCGGAATAGGCGGCGTGATCATCGATCGTGGCCGCGTCCTCTTGATCCGTCGCGGGAGCGAGCCTTTGCGCGGCGAGTGGTCCATTCCGGGCGGCATGCTGGAGCTTGGCGAAACGCTGGAGCAGGGAGTCGCTCGCGAGCTTCTGGAAGAAACGGGCATAGGGGTTCGCGTGCTCGAATTGATTGAGGTATTCGATAGAATTTACGGAGACGATGGCGCCATCGCGGAGCGGGCTCAGCAAAATCCACGTTTTCATTATGTCATTGTGGACTATCTATGTGAACGCATCGCCGGGGAGCCCCGCGCTGGGAGCGACGTCACGGATGTAGCGTTCGCCCGCGAAGACCAACTCGGCAACTATCATCTGACGGAAACTGCCACACGCATCTTGAAAAAGGCGTTTGCTATGGATCGTGCGCGTTGCGGCAGAAGCTGATATTGCGCGCGATCAAGGAGCTTTTCAGTATTTCAATGCTGCCGTTGGAATCAGTGAGCAGAAGCTGGCAGCCTCCGGAGCCAATTTTCCCATTCAGAGTATCGCCCCCCATGGTGCCCGTTGCCGTGACAGGCAGTTCGGAAGACACTCTGCCGAAAGAAGTCCGCGCCGTGACGTTATAGCCCACTCCCCCCGGCACGCGCACGCGAATGGACGAGAAAGATGTTTTGAGCGAAATATCGTGGCAGCCGCTGGCGGGACGCATGGCCGTCACGGAGATTGCCCCATTTTGATTGTCCACCGTAATGCGTCCACCGATGGATTCCAGCGTTACACCGGCAAAGGAAGTATTGACGATTGCGTCGCCTTTCACGCTTTGCGCAGTGACGGAGCCGTTCGTATTCTCTACTGTCAGATTGCCGCCGATCTTCTCCACTAAGACGCTCCCGAAACTCGTCTTCGCGTACGTATCGCCGCCGATGTCGGTGAGCGTGATTCCGCCGTTGCCGGTAACTGCACGAATTCCCTTCGGAATGTTTGAGGCTTCGATGGCGCCAAAAGAAGACTTGAGCGAGACGCTGCCGCGCGCGTCTCGCACGCTAATTTTTCCGTTGGAAGTCTCGGCTTCCAGCGCGCCGCTGACGGTATCCAATTCGATGTTGCCGAAGGAATCTCGAATCGTCACGCTGTTTCCCGTAAGCGAACTGCCCTTCACGCGGCCATTGTTCGTGGTGCAGACCACGCGGCCTTTGACATCCGAAAAAATGACGTTGCCGAAACTATTGGTAATGTCCGCGGCGCCGCCAATGCCGGAGACGTCGACGTTTCCATTGTTATCGCGGACCGCAAGGTCTCCACGGATGTTGCGCGCCTCCACGCTCCCGAAGGAAGTCGTGATGCTCGCCGAAGCCGCGTTGTTGAGAATGACGGCTCCGTTGCCCCCGGTGATCGTCACCGCACCCTGAATGTCCTTTATCGTGATGCTGCCGAAGCGGTTGCGCACTTCGAGGGTGCCCTTGACGTCGGATACCTGCACCGAGCCGTTGTTGTCATTCACCGAGGTGTTCCCGTTCGCGCCGTTCAGCTCGATGCTGCCGAAGGAATTGTTCAGGCGCACCGCGCCGGCATCGCGAACCGTGATGGATCCATGGCTGTTTTCAAGGTCGGCCATGCCGTGGATTCGGGCCGCATCGATACTGCCGAAGCTGTTCCGCACGGTAAGCGGCGCGTCGGATGGCATGCCGATGTCGTAGCTCACCGACCAGGACGAGTGCTTGTTGAGCTGAAACCACTTCTTCTCCTCGTCCGGATAGATGGTCTTGATGCGCACACCTTCGCTGGATTGCAGCACTTCAATCTGAATTCTCTGTGCGAACGCTTCGGCTTCCTCATGCGAACTGGCCTGTGCGCGGATCGTTGCGGAGATTTTGACCTCGCGGCCCGCTTCGCCATGAAGCCGGACCTCGCCGAACTTGTGTTCGACGCGCACGGACTGGCCGGCGCCCAGTGTCACGGTCTTCTGAAAGTCTCTCGAGACTTGCTCTTGCGCGGAGCTCTCGGCAAGCACGGGCTTGCCGGCGACGAGAAGCAGCACAGAGAAAATTCCCGTGACCGCTGCGACACGCAGAGGTCCTTTTCGGGATGTGGGTGCGGTGGAGTTCATTGCTTTCTAGCCTCCAAAACTTCTTCGAGTGTCTGCTGCTTTTCCTGATACACGGCCAGCAACTGATGGCGAAGTTGAGCGTTTGAGGGATTCAGCCCGGCCTGCGCCCGCAGATCGGCGATGGCGCTGTCCAGCACCACCAGCTTTTCATGATAGTTCGCGAGCAGCGGCGTTGCCGGATTCTCGAGTTGCGGCCTGGTTTCCTCTGCGAGTCTGTCGATCGCCTGGACATACACAGCTTCGGCGTGCTCTACATTCTCGAGAGCTGCGCTCTTCAGAAGTGATTTGTCGTGTTGCTCGGGGCGATTGGGCCAGTGAACATAAATCCAGCCCGCGGAAATCGTCAGCACCAGAACGAATGCGCCCGCCACGGCGGTTTGCCAGCTCAAAGGAACGCTTGGCAGGAAGGAGAGCCAGCTCCTGCGCTCGGCTCTCTGCGTTTTCCGCACGGCTTCTTCGGCAAGAGCGCGTTCGATGCGCGGCCAAAAAGAAGGGCTGTCCGTGTAGTCACGCATCTCCTGCGCTGCAACGGAGAGCGATTTCCAAGCCTTCAGCTCTTCAGCACAGACCGGGCAATTGGCAGAATGCGCTTCCAATGCGGCCCATTCGCCGGGTGTGCCGTCTTCGAAAATGCGTTCGCGATCCTTGCAAGTTGCATTCATCATCATTTACCGTGCCTCCGCGGCGCTGCTGCGCGGAGGCTCCAGGATCAGGCGAAGATTCTTCTTCGCCTGGAAAAGTGTGTTCTTTGAAGCAGTCTCGGTAATCTCCAGCATCCCGGCGATTTCCGCATGCCGGAACCCTTCCACTTCGTAGAGGAGAAAAACGTCGCGCTGGTGTTTCGTGAGCGTGGCAAGTGCGCGCTCCAGGGCCATTCGAAGGGAGGGGTGCGCCCCCGGCGCTCGCGGCTCCAGCCGCGGCGTTTCGCCCGAGTCGTCGTTGGCAACTTCTTTTTTGCGCAGACGGCTGCGGCGCGCGTCGTAGCAGGTGTTGATCAGAATCCGGTAGGTCCAGGTGACAAAACTCGATTGCCCGCGAAAACTCGCGATGCTTCTCTGCACTTTTAGGAACGTCTCCTGCACCGCATCTTCCGCGTCCCCGAGATTTCCGAGAAGATTGCGCGCAAGATTCCTCATGCGCGCGCCGTGGATGGAATAGAGGCGCTCATACGTCTGCAGATTTCCCGCGCGGCACCCAGCGGCCAGCGCGGCATCCTCGGTGATTGCATCCACGATGGTCGGCTTAGGGCCACCGGCGTAGTGCTCGGAAGGTTCCACTCGCGTCTCCCGTTGGCGCGGCACGGAAGCGATTCTAGCCTTCCAAGGCAGCGCAAGTCCCATAGTTCCCATTCCTGGCTCCTGGGATATAGACGACGGTACATGCCGGAATGTCAGGGTAGGAAAGGACAGACCACGCGCCGGCAACTTGCTTATTCTGGGTGGTTTATTGATCAGACTTAACGGGAGGCGGAGCAGACCGACGCTAAAGTAGATTTTCTTGTGCAAAGGGCTGTTTTCGGGACCGATCACGAGCCGCGTTTTTGCGGTCGTCCTCGGTGATCAGCAGGCGCAAGTTGCGAGCATTCTTTCGCGCTTGCCGGAATTCCTTTGCGACACGCATCGCTTATCGGACCAGGCGTGGCTCGAAATTCTCCACGAACGCATATGCGAACAACGCACCCAAGAGAAGCAACGCAAGCAAGATTTCCGCCAGGTTCCATATCCGGAGCGACAGAGCAATCTTCAACACTGGCGGCTTCTCCGGTTCGACCTTCACCGAAAGAATAGATCGTGCGTTTACCGCGAATGCGATTGCCAAAGTCCCCAGGATGAGAATAGGGCTATCGAAAAAGTGCAAGCCAGGAGCGTCATACCGCAGGGCCGACATCGCAACGAAATAAGTTGGCACCACCAGCAGAAGAACTCCAACGACAGCCGAAACATCGTTTGAAGAACGAAGAAAAGCTCTCATGTCAGTAACTCCTTCGGACAAATTCCACTAGACTAACCCGCGATAGCATCCGGCAACGCGCCGCGCGTGCGCTCCCGCTTTCCGAACTCCAGTACCGCCGCTTCAAGATCTGCGGCAGCGAAGTCTGGCCAGCGTTTTTGCGTAAAAACCAATTCGGCGAAAGCGCATTCCCACAAAAGAAAATCCGAGAGCCGCTGCTCTCCGCCCGTTCGAATCAGCAGATCCACTTCCGTCGAGCCGCCGCGTAGAACTTCGGCTAACACGTTGCTGAATGATTCAGGCGAGAGCTCTGTCACTTTGTAGAATCGGCAAGCCGCGTGATAAATCGCCTCGCGCGCGGAGTAGTCGACCGCCAGCCGGAGATGCATACGGGTACCGCATGCCGTGGCCGCTTCGGAATCCGCAATCGCTTGCCGCAGCGTGGCAGGTAACCGGTCGCGGCGCCCGATGATACTTAGACGTACTCCTTCGTCGATGCAGTGAGTTGTTTCAGCAAACAGATATTCATGGAGCAGCCGCAGAATCGCATTCACTTCTGCCGCGGGGCGTTTCCAATTCGCCGACGAAAGCGCGAAGAGCGTCAGCGTGTGAATGCCCAGCCGCGGCGCGGCTTCGATCACGCGGCGGGCCGCTTCTGCTCCGGCGCGATGACCTGCCGAGCGGGGCAAGCCCCGCGAAGTGGCCCAGCGGCCGTTACCATCCGAAATGATGGCGACGTGGAGGCTCTGGGTATGATCGATGGCCGGTTGTACTGCCGGAATCTTCCGAGCGTTTAGCTGTTGCATGAGCATGTTCTTTCTCCGCCGCGGAGGACAAGTCGCAGACTACTTTGTATTACAAAGTGCATTCACAAATTTTTTTGGCGCTCAACCCTCGCGGGTGGCGTGAATAAGTGCTTCCATATGATTGAGATAGCGCTCAAGCGCCTTGCGCCCCGCAGCCACCAGGCGGTACTCCGTCTTCGGCAAGCGCCCATCAAAAGACTTGGTGCAAACAATGTAATCGGCTTCTTCCAGCTTGCGTGCATGAACGCTCAGGTTGCCGTCGGTTGTCTTCAGCAGCGCTTTGAGTTCGTTAAATGTGAGCGAGCGATTGACGGCCAGCGCGCTGACAATTCCCAGCCGGATGCGCTCGTGGATGAGCCGATCCAGGTCCGAAGGCACGGCCTCCCGTGCGGGATTGCGAATAGCCTCCAGAGACGTATCGCGTTCGCGTGATCGGTGCGCATTCTCCCGGCGTGCTGTGGCTGGCTTACTCATTCGAATTCCTGCTAGCCTCCGTAGTGGCGTGCGATCCACCAGCCGAACCCGATTTGCACGATGCCGAATCCTGTGGCCATCAATGGATCGCCCCAGCGCGCCGGCCCGATGAGAGCCGCGGCGCCAAGCAACATCAGGCACAAGCCCATCACCGGCACGATTCGAACGGAAAACGCTCCACCGGTTACAATCGCGGTTCCGTACAGTAAAAGCCACACACCCGGCAAAGCGGTCAGCAAGCCTGCCTGGAAAAGAGCAAAAGTCAAAAGGCCGCCCACAACAATGGGCGGAGCAAAGCTGAGAACGAATTTCCGGCCGGGGCCGGAAAAAAGCGCGGAATTCGCGCGATGCGCTTTGGTGGCGGCGGTTGGAGCCGCAATGGCCACTGCGACGAACGCTTCGATCAACCAAACCGTCAGCCAAGCACGAGGCGTGACCTGCCGCGAGGCGATGGCCGCGGCAACCAGCGCCGTGATTCCCATGGCCACGCCACCCCAGCCCGGCACAGCGGTGAATTCCGCAGCGCTTTCCATCGTCTCGCGGATATAACGGAGATGGTCAGCCGCGCGAGCATCGATGGGAATGGGTTCGCGGCTTGGAGAACGAAGCGGGCCCGGAGTCGCCATGGATAGAACGCTATCAGCAGACTCTGAATCTGTCAAGTACTTTGTGCGATAAAGTACGAAGGAGAGAAACTACTTCTTGCGCGGGTAGCAGCCCCTGAGCGCGTTCCATCGGATCGTAAATATATCGATGAACATTTGGACGCTGTCGCGGAGCATACTCACTTTCGTCGCGGCCGAGTGTCCCCAGCGCACGGGAATCTCCGCCGTGCGCAATCCGTGATGGCGCGCCAGGTACAACAACTCGGGATCAAATCCGAAGCGCTCAATCCGCTGCTGTTCAAAAATGACGCCGCAGTTTTCTCGGCGGAACGCTTTGAAGCCGCATTGCGTATCGACGAACGGCAGCCACAAAATGACTCGAACAATCTTGTTGAACACGATGCCCGCAAATTCGCGGAAAGGAGATTCGTGCACGCTGATCAGACTGCGGTCCATGGCGCGAGAGCCGATGGCCACGTCGTAGTTTTCCAGAGCCTCGATGAGCTTCCCGGCTTCTTCGATCGGCGCGGAAAGGTCCGCGTCCGTGAAAAGAGCGATTTTGCCCCGCGCTTCCTGCATGCCATGGCGCACGCTATAGCCTTTGCCCCGGTTCTCGCCATTCGAAACCACACGTAGCGTGGGAATCTTGATACGAAAATATTCCGCCACCGCTGCAGTGCCATCCTTCGAACCGTCGTCCACGACCAGGACTTCCGCCGTGCCGCGGTAGCTTTGCAAATAGCCGGCAATACCATCCAGCGTGGCCGGTAGACGCGACTCCTCGTTGTACGAGGGAATAATGATGGAAAGATCGGGGCTGCTCGGGTTCATCTCGAAGGGGGATCCTGCCAGCCATGGTAGCCAACGAGCGGGACAAATCGGCACCCCTCGAGTGCAGTATTGCGAAATGATTTGCCACGCTTCTCAATAAGCTGCAGCTCCTGGTGTTCGGCGTCGCCAACAGGAACAATCATTCGGCCGCCTTCCGCGAGCTGAGCGAGGAGCGGCTGAGGAATCGCAGGAGCCGCGGCAGCGACGAGGATTGCGTCGAACGGCGCGAGGTCCGGCATACCTAATGTGCCGTCGCCGCAATGCACGTGGACGTTGCCATAACCAAGCCGCTCCAGGCGCGCCGACGCCGACAACGCAAGCTCGGGCCTTCGCTCCACACTGAATACTTCTTTGGCTATGCGCGAGAGGATAGCCGCCTGGTAACCAGAACCCGTTCCGATTTCAAGTACGCGGTCGCCCGGCCGCAGTCGAAGAGCTGCGGTCATCGCGGCGACGATATAGGGTTGTGAAATTGTTTGGCCGTCCCCGATGGGCAAGGGCACATCATCGTAGGCCCGCGCACGAAACTCTTCCGAAACAAATTCGTGACGCGGAACAGATTCCATCGCCGCGAGAACCACGGCATCGGTGATGCCGCGCCGCCGCAACTGCGCCTCAAGCATGTTTGAAATCTGGAGGGCGAATTCTTCCCTTTCAGGCATGTGTGACCGCCACAGCATGTTTTTCCCAGGCGCCTGTGTTCAAGATCTCTTCGATTTGCGCGAGCGTGAAGTCGCACTCTTCCTCTCGATTGTAAAAATGAGGAGAAACGCGTACGCCGGCCTTGGGCCGGTAGTCGACGAGGATCTCTCGGGCAAGGAGTTCGCGGCACACTTCGAACGCATGGGGGCACTCGATGGAAACGGTCCCGGCACGCTCCGCGGGATTTTCCGGAGTGTTGACGCGCCAGCCGCGTGACTTCGCGCCTTCGATCAGCCGCGTCGTCATTCGAATCGATTTTTCGCGGATCGCGCCGATACCAACTTTATTGAGAATATCCAGTCCAGGCCGGCACGCATGAAGCGCAGGAATATGCGGCGTGCCGTTCAAATAGCGAAAGGAATCCTCGCGCGGGTCAATCGCGCCAGCTTCGAATGCAAACGGCCGCCGATGTGCAATCCATCCGGTCAGCGAGGGCCGCAATTTCGGGCGCAAATCTTCACGCACATAGAGATAAGCAACGCCGGGCCCGCCACAGAGCCACTTCAAAACTCCGCCCACCGCAAAATCCGCACCCAGGCTTCGAACGTCCAAAGGAATGGTCCCCGTCGCCTGAAACGCATCGAGGATCACATGCGCGCCGACGCGGTGGGCCCGCTCGATGATCGCGCGCGTATCAACGATAGCCGAGCTGCGGAACAAAACCTGCGAAATAGGCACGAGTAGCGTGGTTTCATCGATGGCGGCAAGCAATTTTTCCATGTCGATCCGAATCTGATCCGGCGTGGGAACTAGTTCGACACGCGCGCCGTGCCGCCGCTGCTCATGGTAGAAATACTGAATCGAAGGAAACTCCAGCTCGACCATCACAATTTTGTTGCGCGGGCCGCGAAAATCGAAACACGATGAAATCACGGCCTGGGTGAGCGTCACGTTCTGATGAAGCGAAATCTCGCCCGCGCCGGCGCCAATCAGCGGCGCGATCTTGTCGCCCACGCCGACAGCCATCTCCCACCAGCCCTCTTCCCACGCGCGGACCCCGCGCTCCGCCCAGGAATCCGCGTACGCGCGCATCTCCTCGTAAACCCCGCGGGGCATCGCGCCGAGCGAATTGCTGATCATGTATGTGGTGCGGTCGAGAATCGGAAATTCGCCGCGCCACTTGAGCAGTTCATCCATCGCGCGAAACTCCACGGACTGACATGCGGGGTCGGGCCCTTCTCCAAACAAAGTAGCACACCGTGATAAACGCTAGCCAGGGTATGCCAGCCATCAAGGTGATGCGAAATCCCGGAACCCACCACGTTGATATCAGCACGGCCAAGACGCCGGCCAAACCCACGAGAGATGCCCACGGCCCAGGCGGGCCCAGCCGAAGAAAGGGGATGGCGTGCATCTTGTGGAACCGGCGAAACGCAAGGTGCGTCAACAGCGTCATCAGCCACGCGAACAGCGCCCCAAACGTGCTCAGCCCCACCATGAAAACGAAAAGCGAGTCTTTAAACCGCTCCGATAGAACCAGCGCCGCAGCCATTCCTCCCGCGGAAGTCAACACCGCAACAACCGGCATGCCTTTTTTGCTCAATCGTCCAAGAATCGCCGGAAGATAACCGCCGCGTGCCAGTGAGAACGCCAGCCGCGCTCCGAAGTATAAGTTGGCCACCGCGCTGGAGAGTGCCGCCGTCAGCACCACAAAATTCATGATGTGACTCGCAGCGGGAATTCCCACGGTCTGGAAAACGCGAACGAAGGGACTCTCGCCAAGCCCAATCTGTGTCCACGGGACGATACCGACAACCAGCGCGAGTCCGGCGACATAGAAGACCACCAGCACGAACACCGTCTTTCGCAGAGCCTTGGGCACTGCCACTTTCGGGTCAGCCGCTTCACCCGCCGTGCTTCCGACAACCTCGATCCCGAAGAAACTGAATAGCCCCAAAATGACTCCCAGGCCTACTCCCTTCCACCCATTCGGAAGAAAACCGCCGTGCGCCGTGAAGTTTGCGAAACCGAGCCTCGGAAAACCGACGCCCGTAAGGAGCGCGGTCGCCAGAATCAGAAAGGCAACGATGGTCACAACCTTGATCATCGAGAGCCAGTATTCAAAGGTTCCAAGATTTCCGACGCTCGTGGCGTTGACGTAGAGAATGACAAGCGAGAATAAGCCGATCCAGATCCAGGGTGGGGTGCTTGGAAACCAAAACTTGCAGTAAATAGCCGCAGCCACAACTTCGCTGCCCACGACCACCATCATGCAGAACCAATAGGTCAACCGAACTGCGAATCCCGCCCACGGGTGGAGGTACATTTCCGCGTAGAGCCCAAACGATCCTGCGGCGGGATGTGCCGCGGCCATCTCCGCCAGCGCCCACATCATCGTCACCGCGATGCACGCTCCGCCTACGAAGCTCAGAATCACCGCCGGACCTGCGCGTTTCACGGAAATCGCGCTTCCGAGGAACAACCCCGTACCGATCGTGCTGCCGATGCCGATCATGGCGAGTTGCGCCGGCGTCAGATTGCGATGAAGACCTCCCTCCTGCTCCACCATCGTAGTGGGTGAGGATGTAACGCTTGCTGGGGGATGTTCGATGGACGGTTCGCTCATCGCGCGGAATGCTAACAGAAAGTCGGCCCACCATGTTGACCTGAACGAAAGGACAGTGAAAAACGCGGCACCTCTGTCCTGCAGTACTATCGCGGGTATTCCCAGCACTCTCTAGACTTACAAGAGTGGCGGAAGCATGAATGAATACCCTGCGGAGGCAGTCATGAAAGCGGTCCTGGCGCTCATCATCATCTACGTTGGCACATTTTTCCTCGTGATTCAGGGGGCATCGCAGAACCCCGTGCAAGCATTGCCGCAGAGCAATTCCTCAGCAGGGCCATCAAATTCCATGGACGCAACGAAGGAAACGGACATCCGTTCACTAATGGAGCTCGTGGGGGCGCGGGACATGGTGCAGGACGGCGCGAGCAACGCCATCGAACAATCCCGGGAAAAGCTTCTCGCTTCCGTGTCCAACAACGACAAGGGCCAGGCGTTTGTAAAGGCGTTCGCTGCCAGCTACCAGAAAAAATTCGATGTAGGACAGGTGACCGAACAATTGGTCAGCGTCTACGACAAGCATTTCACCCAAGAGGAAATCAAGGGTTTGCTGCAGTTTTACGGTTCTCCGTTAGGACAAAAGGTTGCCTCGGAGATGCCCAAGATCAGCCGCGAAATCCAGTCGGCCACCCGCGCGGCCGGCAACAAAGCGGCCAAGGAAGCGCTGGCGGAATTGAAACAGCAGAATCCGGAAGTGGGCCAATCCGCGCGGCTCGGACTTGGACAGAGCCGCTGGCAGCAGCGCCGCGGACAGCAGCAATCGCAACAATCTGCACAACGGCAACCCCCGCAGTAAGGCCAACCGCGTCCTGAAAAGTGCGGCGCGACTACTTGAAGCGCTTCTTTATCTTTATGTCGATGCCAAACGTGCCGTTCTGGTCGCGCAATCCCACAATCGAAACGTTCCGGTCCACGTTGTACTCCACTTGAATCACCTGCTGCTGTGTCGAGCTCACATTCGAAACATAAGTGATGGTGAGGTTCCGGGCGATCTGTTGCTCCACGGTGATGCGTGCCGCGGCGTTCTGCTCCGACCCCGTCGAGCCCACTCCCGCAAGGCCCGGATCAACGCGGAAACGCGTAATCCCAAACAAGCGCTCGAGCCGCCCGCCCAATTGGCTGGAGATTGCTTCCGAGAGAATCGCTGAAGCCCCGGCGGTTCCGCTTTGCGATGTGCCACCGCTGCGCGCTGTGGACTCGGAGCTGGTTTGGCCCAGCGCCAGTAGCGTGATGATGTCGTTCGCGGGAAGCGGCGGGTCGGAGCGATACGCCAGCGTCAGCTTGCTGGCCGGCCCATTGAAATTCAGCGTGATTTCGTATTGTTGGATCGTCGTTGTCGCTTCCACGTTCAAAACTGGATCGAGCCGGAAAGGGTTTGCGAAGTTCAAGTCGCCGCGCGAAACGCGGTAACGATTTCCCGCGAAATACAACTCACCGGAAAGAATGTGGATGTGTCCCAACAGAATCGGATGCTCCCAGGTCCCGCGCACTCGCAGATTCGCTTCGGCCTGCAGCACTGCACCAGGCCATTCCATCCGCGCATCCGGCGCAGATACGGCTTCAACGTCGAATTGCAAATTGCGCAGAAACGGTGAACCGGTAGACGGTCCCGTGATGCCTTCCTTAGCGGAGACCAGCATTCCAGCAACTTCCAGGCCTTGAGTAAGGGTCACGCGCTCGATCATCACGCGCCCGGAAAGAACGCCTCCCATTGGCGTGCCTGTCAGCCGCAATGAACCCCCTAAGAGCCAACTCATGCCCACTGGATACCGGATGCGCACCCGATCGGAGCGCAGGCTGACGTCATAGCGCAGCGGACTCTCTGCGTAATTTACACTGCCCGTAAGGTGCAGCGTGCCGCCACCAGCTTCCGCGCTTACATCCTCGAAATACAACCGCGTCGCATCAAATACCAAATCGCCCTTGATGGTGCTCAGTCCCGTGGGAAAATCCACCGCACGGGCGGATGCATTTTCGATGTGAACACGGCCCGTGATGCGTGGGCGATCCAGCGTGCCTTCAACGGACGCATTGATCTGCGCTGGACCGCGCGCATCAAGGCCCGGCACAAATCCGCTGATGAGCCGCAGATCCAATCCACCGTTGAGGCGTAACGCCACGGTTCGGCGTCCCGCAAACAAGATCGAACCTGAGATTTGCAGATTGGTGTCTGCACCTCGCAGCGTCGCCGGATCGATCTCCAGGCTTTCTTTTGCCGATCGAAAGTGGACCGGCCCCACGTTTTCCAGCCGGACGGTTACGTACGTCAGCACCAGGCGCGAGAAACTCGCATCCACCACGATGCTTTCCGGCTGTTTCAATGAACCCGTCAGCAAAATGTCACCATCCGCATCCGCATGGCCTCCGGATTTTCCCAGGTGCAAAGCGGTTTGCAGGAAAGGGTCCAGGTTGATGTTCTTGATCGAGATCTTTCCGTTCAACGGATAGGGATTAGCAAGCCCGACGGTGCCCCCACCGGATATTTCTCCCGTCGTCATGGCCGAACCAAGTTCGAGATGAGCAGTGTGCCCGTCTGACGTTAGGCCGCCGTCGAAACTCCCGATGACCTCTTGACCAACTCGGAGATCCACGACCCTGAAGGTCCCCTCGCCAAGAGGAGCCGTCACTGGACCACTGGCTTTCAGCTTGAAACTGACTTGCCCCCCTACCGGGAGACGCGCCGACTGAAGTTTCTCGAAATTCTCGAGCGGCAGCGCCGCGCCGACAAGTTCGGCGGAGATGGTTTTGTCCGCATAGCGATAGCTTACTGAACCGGTAATGATTCCTGCGCCGCGTCCTCTTTCTTTCCCAGGGGGGAAGAAGCGCAACTCCGCATTGGCAATACGCGCTTCCTCTCGCGAAACGCCCAGTTGTCCGCGCAAGCGATTAAATGCGAGCCCGTAAACATTTCCCTCCGCGAGGTCAAACAGCCCCGCGGCACTGGGCTCTTCGCGTGTGCCGCGCCCATGAAATTGACCCGTCAACAGGCCCCTTACCGGGTACGACCAGCCGGCGAGCTGTTCGATGCCTTCGACAGGGACTTTTTCGAAATTCACATCCGCCGACCACTCACTCTTCGGTAGAAAGTTCCAGTCGGTCAGGGAAAGAGTTCCTTCGACATCCGTTCCCATCTCGCCCCGGCGGGCATGCCCGTGCGCCAGCGATAACTGGGTGGGAGAATAGGTGAGGTCCCCGTCGAGGGAATCCAGGAACACTCCGTCGTAGCGCACGCGCTCGCCACGCACGTGCCCCTGAAACGTCGGCCCGCCGGAAGGTCCAAGGATCTTGCCATCCCAACGGACGCTGCCCGAGATCGGTCTCGCCGCCTTAGGAGAACCCGGCTTGGCGCCGGCGAGCGCATCAATGAAATCTTTGTACGTTTCCAGTGCGCCTGCTTCGAATTTCAGATTGATTGCGGAATTGCGTGGTGCCAATACTCCATCGATGTTTCCGCGCGAGGAAGGAGTCTCGAATTCGCCTGATGCGATAGTAAGGAGATTCGGGTCGTAACGGTAACGGAATTTCCAGGCAGCGTTTACCGATTGATGGCGGCTCGCGGGTTGCTCCGGTGCCTCCCACACGGTCGTCACGCCAATTTCAAAATGCCGGAACGGGCCGCTCCAGGTTTCGACCGTGTCCGCCGTGATCAGCGCATCCCAGTGCAGTTCGTCGATCGGGAAGCCGCGGTGCTCGATGGCCGGCAAAACTCCGGCCAGCCTGACGTTTTGGACATGCGTGTCCGCGCGGAATTGCAGGCCGTCGAAGCGCATGGTGATCCGCCCGGTTACGCTCCCGCCAAACGCTCCGGCGAAAAAGTCCGGCACTTCCAGGCCGGCGTTGTCGATCCGGTAGCTTCCACGGCTCGTGAGACCGGTGGCATGAAAGTCGTCGTAGGGAAGAGCGATGTTTTGCCCGGAATAACTGCCGCTTCCCTTGAATTGGCCGCCGGCCCATTGTCCTTCTCCGTGCAAGTCCACTCGCCCCGCCGGCACCATGGGCTCGCGCAGCGTATCGCGAAAATCCAGCAGGTCCATCCAGCCGCGATAGCGAAACGTCCATTGCGGCTTCACGAAACTGTTCATTTCCGCTTGCACATCGAGATGCGAGCGCCCCGCACTGAGCGCGCCTTGTTCGAGCGCGAAGCCATCGCGCCAGAGCGTGAATTTTGCAGAAAGACTGCCGGCCAATGGCGCGTAGCGCTTCGATGTGAATTGCACGGAGTGCCATTCCAGGTTGCCGAGATACAAAGGATTCTCCGGTGTGCCGCTCGCATCGAGCGCAAGCCGTAAAGTGCCACCCTTCACGGCTACCGGGGTCTTCACGTCGTTGTAGAGGATCCAGCCATCCTCCAGCAGCAGACTCCGGATGCGCAATTCGAAAAGTGTCTCGCGTGTGGTTTTATTCGACAAAGCGGGGCGCGGCGGCGTCGGCACGTTGGTCGCGCCATTCTTATCGACGCGCACGTGCACGTGTGGTTTCTGAACCCGAAGTTCGTTCACCGAAACTCTGCGCGCCCAGATCGAATCGATCCGCAGCCCCGCCCGAACTTCCTCCGCGGAAAAAAGCGGCTCCGCCCCCGCAGGCTCCTTCCCGTGAATCACCAGGCCTTTCAACGTCGCGCGCATCGCCAGCCACTGAATGGACAACGAGCGCAACTCAACTTTCCCGCCCGTCATGACTTCCAGCCGATGAGTAATCAGCCGGGTCAGCAGTGGATTCCCGGCGCCGCTCCCGAAAAAAGCAATGACGGAGAGGATCCCGAGAACCGCCAATACCCACGGCGTATGAATAATCCAGCTCCAGATCGGGTGGCGTGTATTGCGCTTCATTTCGCCCCCTCTTCGAGGAGTTTCTCAATGTGCAGGCGCAGTCTGCTCTCCTTCAGCCACCGATCGGCTTGCTCGTTAATCCTTTGTTGAATCAGCGCTTCCTGAATCGAGTCGCGCGCGGCCTCCAGTGATGGCGGTTCCTGCCCGCGAGACTTGGCTACCGGCAAGACCGCTGTCTGATAGAAGTCTTCAATCGCCTTGGGATCAATCTGCACACTGGGCCGAAAACGCGAATCAAGATAATTGCTCAAGTAAAGTTGAGAGCCCACGATTCGCCGGATTTCAGAATCATCCAGGCCGCTTTGCTTCTTTCTCGCTTCGTACTCCTCGGCCGACGCAAACGATTTCTGAAGCCTGCTCAGGCCGCGGTCAATGTCGGCGTCCAAGGGCTGCGGGAAATGAGCAACATCCGCTTCCGTTCGCACGATCCACTGATCGATCAGCCGGTCCAAAATCTGCTCTTGGGTCTCCGACTTTCCATCGACGAGTTGCTGGTAACGGCTTAGTGCTTGAATGTCGCTCAATAAAATGATGTCGTTTTCCACCCGCGCGACAATGCGGTCCAGGATCTCCTGCGCGCCGAGAAAGCCTCCCGCCGCCATCGTGGCCAGGATTGCCAACAGCGCGCGAATCGTCGGACTACGCATCAAAAGCTCGACCCCAGATTGAAGAATATTTGGAACCCGGGCAGCCGCGTGCCTTGCTGGCCTAGCGACCCCAGCTGGCAAGTCGGCGTGTTCCGGGGACACGGAATCGGAATGACAAACGACGGGCGATTGAGCTGATAGCCAAAATCAACGCGAATCGGGCCTACTGGGGTCTTGTAGCGGACCCCCAAACCGAGAGAGTGCGCGAAATAGTTCAGTTCATTGCTGCAGTTCGTGAGGCACACGTTCACGTTCGTTGGTCCGGGAGGCAGCGCAGGATTTTGCAACCCGAATGTTGGCGCTGGCAGCGTCGTCCTGAAAGAGATCCTCGTCAGCCGGCTGTAAACATTTCCGCCGTCATAAAATATGGCGCCGCCGAGTGCCGTGCCAAAGAATGGCAAGCGCATTGGAAAGCGAAATTCCTGGTTCAAGACCAGCAGCGCTTGCCCTCCGACGGGAAAACCTGTGCCGGAATCGCGTGGCCCAGCCTGGTTCAGCGCAAAACCCCGCAGCGAAGTGCCGCCACCAGCGAAGTATCGCTCGGGCAGCGGCATGACCGTTGGAAGGGTACAGGTGGGCGATCCCCCCGGGCACGTCGGAGCGGGAAAAGTCAGCGAGACGGTATCGCGATATGGCGTCAGAATCCCGAAGCGCGTGGAACGCGCGAAGCTAAACCGCCTTTTGATGGGATAGTAAGTCGAATTCTGAAAGAAAAAGCGCAGAAAACTGGCGCTGGAACCCCAATACGTGTCCGCATCGCTGAAGTCCACGCTATTAAAACTTCCCTTGGTGGCGTCGGCGGGATTGTCCCGCGAGTCGCGGAACCAGGTCACACCGAATTGCGAAACCAGCGTTGGCTGCTGGAACAACGGGATTTCCTGCGAAGGAATATTCAAGTTCGAAACCAGCACTTTGCGGAAAGCATACCGGTACAGCATCGTGGTCCGAGTTGAAATCTGGTCCGTTAACTGAACCGCCCCCTCGTACCGCTGCTCCGTGAACGTGTTGATGTCCCGCGTCTTTTCCGCGAATACCGTCGCCTGAAAGCTGAAGTGCGGGTTGCCGAACGTGTTCGGCACGAAATACCCCAGCAGCGCGCGCCCTTGCAACGTGCTGCCGCGCAGTTTGAATGACAGCGAGTCCGCGCGTCCTGTCAAGTTCAGTTTGCTGACCTCGATGATTCCGCGAGGGGCGGCTTGCACCTGCCCGCCGGTAGGGTTCGTTGTGCTGGCCAGCCGCTGCACTTCGAATCCTCCGCCGTAAGCCACCGTGTACCGTTTGGCTTCTTCGACCAGCACGGCGATGTCTTTATCCGGATTTGTTCCGCTTGGATTCTGCGGTTCGATTGTCACCCGGTTGAAGACACCAAGGCTGTAAAGCCGCTGCTGCGACTCCACGACCTCGCCTTGGCGCAGAGGTTCACTGGGCTTGATCCGAATCTCTCGGCGAATCACGCCCTGCCGCGTATGTTCGTAACCGCTTATCAAAATCCGGCGCGCCCGCGTTTGCGGGCCTTCCTGAATGCGGTACACCAACCGCACGGGATCCGCTTGTTCGAACGCCGGCTTCGAATCCTTTTCCCCCGTATCTTTGGAAGAAGTCCCGTTCCTGGCGCCCCCGCTAGTCGAAGCCACATTCGTCGCCACCTGTTCCGCTGTGTAGGTAAAGCTGGCCTCCGGGAATCCTTCATTGTAATAAAGTGCCAGGATGTTATCGCGATCGGTGGTGACACCAAACTCGGAGTACGGCTGTCCCCGCGACGAATCAATTACTCTAAGAAGTTCCTCTTCCTTGAATGCATGAACGCCCTCGATCGACAGCGAGGCCACGCGCGTCTGCTTCCCTTCTTGCACTCTGAAGTGGATGAACAGGTCGCCCTCTTTGCCGTCGTAGTCATCTTCAATATCGGCCATAATCTGCGCATCCAGAAATCCGTTTGCCTGATAAATAAGCTGCATCGATCGCGCGTCGGATTCCACCAGCCTCCGGCTGAATCGCCCGCGCGAAGCGAAGGCCCCCCGAAAAATCTGCAGCCGGCTTCGGAGCAATTCCTCGTCAAAGTACTTGTTCCCGGTAATCTCGATCCCGATTAATTTGTGCCGTTCGCCGCGCTGCACCGTATACGTGATGATTTCTTCGGTGCCCTGCCAGCCCTTCCCGTTGCCCTTCACTTCATGCGTGTCCGTTTCATAGTCCACTTCGGAGTCGAAATATCCTTCCCGTTCAAGCCGCTCCTGCAAGTTGCGCTTCCCTTCTTCCAGGAGGTCGGCATCTACGGCGCCCTCCTGATAGATCGGGATGAGCTTTTTCAAGTCGCCTTTCGAAAACTTCGCTCCGGTTACTGTCACCTTCACTCGCGGACCTTCTGTCACGTCCAGATCGAGAGGGATCGTATTCTTTGCCGCATCATATTCACCCCGGCGCACCGCCGCTCGTGCGCTCAGATGCCCTTTCTTTACAAGAAATTTCCGGATGCGGTCGGTCCCGCGCTGCAGCCGGGCGGACGTGATTTCCCGCCCGGGCCGCATCTTCAACCGGGAAAGGATTTCGGCATCGCGATATTCGGTATTGTTCTTGAGGCGAACGGCTTCGAGACGCGCGCGCGGTCCGGGCTTTACGTGGACGACAATGTCCATCTCGTGCGTCTCCGCATGCGGCAACTCTTCCGCCCAGAGCTCCGCCCGGTACAGGCCCTCATCCCGAAGCGTCTCCTTCAGCCGCTCCAGTGCTTCAGTGACCAAGCTTTTCCGGTAAGTTTGCCCCAGAGTAAGCTGCATCGCCGCGGCCGCCGACGCGTCGCTGGGCGGGGCGGAGAGTCCTTCGATGCGCACTTGATTGAAAAACAGATTCTCTCTCGCCACGAAGTCCAGCCGGATTCCGCCCTCGACGGGAAACGCCACCGCACGCAAGTCGGAATAATTCCCCGTCCGGTACAGCGCGCGCATGCTTTCCGCGACCTTTCCTCGGTCCAGCCCTTTCCCGGTTTCCACCGCGATTCCCGCGGGCGCTTCCGAGAGAACCGTTCCGTCTTCTTTGACGATGCGGACCGCTACGACTTTCGCAGCGGCATTCGCGGCCACAGATTCCGGCGGTTCTTGGGCGCGCGTCAGCGCAGCTCCCGTCAGGAGCGCGAGTGCGGCAATGCCTCGCAACCCATTAGCCCAGCCCAATTTCATGCGCCCAATCGCTCAGACGCAGGGTAGCACAGCGGAGTTTCCTGCCCTGTGCACTTTGGGGCTATCATGTTGCTAAGTAGGCGCTTCCTGCGCGCCTGCCGGGGCTACATTGCTCGTGGAAGACTCGCTCCAGCAAAAATATTCGCGCCAGATGCTTTTCGCCGGGATCGGTCCGGAAGGTCAGGAACGGCTGCTCGCTTCCCGCGCCGTCATCATCGGGTGCGGTGCCATCGGCGCTGCCACCGCCAATCTTCTGATCCGCGCTGGCGTCGGTCAACTGCGAATCATTGACCGCGATTTCGTCGAGCCCTCCAACTTGCAGCGCCAAACGCTTTTTGACGAATCGGATGCCCAGAAAGCCCTGCCCAAAGCGGTTGCCGCGGAGCAAAAGTTGCGCTCCATCAATTCCAGCGTCGCCGTGGAAGGTATCGTCGCCGACCTCAGCCCCCGCAACGTGCACGAACTCCTCGGCCCGTTCGATCTCCTCCTCGATGGCACGGACAATTTCGAAACGCGATTCCTCATCAATGATTTTGCCGTGAACTCCGCGCGGCCCTGGATCTACGCCGCCGCTGTCGCCAGCTATGGCCTCACCATGACGATTCGCCCCGGCCTGACGGCTTGCCTCTCCTGCCTCCTCGAATCCTCCAACGGCACTCCCGGTCTCGAGCAAACCTGCGACACCATCGGAGTCCTGGCTCCCATCGTAAACCTCATCGCCTCCCTCGAAGTCGCCGAAGCCTTGAAGCTCCTCTCCGGTCATCCGGAAGCCCTCACCGGCCGCTTGATTTCCTGCGATATCTGGAGCGGCCGCATGCAATCGCTCCGCGTGGCCCGCAATCCGGAATGCCGCGCCTGCGCAAAACAGGATTTCACTTTTCTCAATGGCCAGGCCCAGCCGCACGTTACCCTGTGCGGCCGCGATTCCGTGCAAATCCACGAGACGGGCCGCGCCATGGATCTCCACGCTCTCAAGTTGCGCCTGACCTCCGTTGTGGACGACGTGCGCCAGAATGATTTTCTTCTTCGCTTCCGTGTCGCTCCCTATGAAATGACCGTTTTCGCCGACGGCCGCGCCATCCTCAAAGGCACCAAAGACCCCGCCGTTGCTCGCTCGCTGTATGCGCGATACATCGGCGCCTGACCCTCAATACCGATCGAAATTTCCTGGATTCTGATTCAGCGGAGCGGATGGCTGGAACGCCCGAAAGAACTTCTCATGTTCGACCGGTCGAGATTTTCCCGGAGATTCATCAGCGTCAGAAATGTGCTGAGGATCCGCGCCTTCAAGTCGTCCGTGAGATGCAGCCCGCTGGTGGCCACGCGCGCCAGCCGCTCCCCATTTTCCGTGATGAAGCGCATGATGTCCCGCTGGCGATCCTGGGGAGCGTTGCCGAGCGCCGTCTCCCGGCGCATCTCCGCGCAGCTTGCTTCCAGCGAGAGCGTAAAGTGCAGGACGCACAGCCGCTGCTCCGCAATAGCCTGCGGCGCTTCGTTCTTGCAACCCGAAATCTGACAAGGCGTTCCCATGGGACCCGTGGTATTGCCCGAGACGATAGGTTACATCCTCTGCGCAGAAAATCCAGCACCCCTCGCGCAAGTGCTGCGAATCTTACATGAGGCCCTTCTTTCTTGTCTTGGTCCTTCCCAGGCCGCCGCCGGCAGAAATATTCCGCAAGGGGTTGACAGGAGTATGCAGTCTCCTGTATAAAAATACATAGGGACGCAATGTTCGGACTCTATGAGCACGGGAAAAACATTTCGGCACGGTCAAATCCTCCGCCTGGTTGCTGATCCGAGGATCGGCAACCAGGAAGAGTTGCGCCGCCGCCTCGCCGCGCAAAAACTCCGCGTTACCCAGGCCACTCTTTCGCGCGACCTGCAGGAGCTGCGCCTCGTAAAAACCCAGTCGGGTTACAAACCAGCCGCTGCGCTCCCGGAGGAATCCACCCCGTTGCCTCCCTTGGCGCGGGCCCTCGGTGAGTTTCTTCTCGATATTCGTCCCGCCGAAAATCTGCTCGTTCTGAAAACCCCGCCTAGCGGCGCGCAGCCCCTCGCTGCCGCCGTCGATGGCGCAAAATTTCCGGAAATCGCCGGAACCATTGCCGGCGACGACACTGTTTTGATCATTACGCCCAATAAAAAATCACGCGAGTCCCTGCAAAAAAAGATTGAAGCCTTCTTGAAATGAGAGACTCTCGACAGATCGCAGTCGTGGGTGTCACCGGTTATACCGGTCTGGAGCTGGCGCGGGTCCTTCTGCGCCATCCCGAGTTGCGGGCGCCGGTGTTCTACGTTCGCGAAACCAACGGCGCGAAATGCCTAGCCGAGCTCTTCCCGCAGTTCCGCGGCTGGGGCGAAGCTCCGCTTCGTCCGCTTTCGGTGGAAGCCATCCTTTCAAGCAACGCCGGCACCGCGTTCCTCGCCACGCCGCATGAAGTTTCTGCCGAGTTGGCGCCACCCTTGCTCAGCGCGGGAATCCGCGTTGTGGATCTCAGCGGTGCATTCCGTTTTCGTGAGGCGGAAACCTTCACCTCCTGGTACAAGCTCGCCGCGCCCCACTCCGATTGGCTCAAGGAAGCCGTTTACGGCATTCCTGAACTCTACTCGACCCAGATTTCAACCGCCCGATTGGTCGCCAATCCCGGTTGCTATGCCACCAGCGTGATCCTGGCCCTGCGCCCTCTCACGGAAGCCGGTTGGATCGCCGCGGACTCCAGCGTTATCTGCGATTGCAAGTCCGGCGCGAGCGGCGCCGGCAAGGATCCTCGCCGGGACCTCCATTTCGTCGAAGTGGATGAGAATTTCAAGGCCTACGGGCTCTTCACCCACAGGCACACCCCGGAGATTCTCGAGCACACCGGTCTCAGCGAGAATCAAGTCGTGTTCTCCACTCATCTGCTGCCGCTCGCGCGCGGCATTCTTTCCACAATCTATGTGAATCTCGCGGAACCGCAAACCACAGCGGACATCGAGGCGCTCTACCGCAAGTTCTACGCCGGCCGGCCCATGGTCCGTATCTGGCCCGCTGGGACGCTGCCCGAATTGCAGCACGTCGCGCACACCAATTTCTGCGATATCGGCTTTGCCCTGGATAAATCCAGACGCCGTCTCGTGATCGTCTCCTGTCTAGACAATCTCGGGAAAGGCGCCGCCGGGCAGGCCGTGCAGAATTTCAACCACATGCTGGGGATCCAGGAGCAAACCGCACTCCAATGAGAATCGTAATCAAGTTCGCAGGAGCATTACTCGAAGACGATGCCACGGTGCGCGCCCTCGCGCGGCAAGTGGCGGCTCTCGCTCAGGAGGATCACGAAATTCTTGTCGTGCATGGTGGCGGCCGCCTGTTCACCGCCACGCTTGAGCGCATGGCTATCGAAAGCAAGTTCGTCGCCGGTCTGCGCGTCACCGACCGCGAAACACGCGACGTGGCCGTAATGGTTTTCGCCGGTCTGTTGAACAAGAAGCTCGTGGCCGCGATCTCGGCGGAAGGCCAACCTGCCATAGGCGTTTCCGCCGCGGATGCACAATGTTTCGTCGCCGAGCCGATGGTGCACAACGAAGTGCAGGGCAGTCTCGGTTTCGTCGGCTATCTCACGGGCCTGAACGCGCAGCTCATCGAATCATTCTGGCGCGAGGGACTCCTCCCTGTCGCGCCATGTCTCGGCATCGGCTCGGACAACGAGCTCTACAACATCAACGCGGACCACATGGCCGCCGCATGCGCCGAATATCTTGGCGCGGATCAGCTGATCTACCTCACCGATGTCGCAGGCGTGCTCGACGGGGAAAAAGTCCTCGCCGCCGTCACCTGCGAAGAAATCGAACGCCTGGTACAGTGCCACGTCGTTTCCGGAGGCATGGTGCTGAAACTGGAAGCCGCCAAGCGCGCCATCGAAGGCGGCGTCCGTGAAGTCCGCATCGTTGGTGGCGCTTCCTCAGATGCATTGTTGCTTGCGTCGCGCGCAGCCGGGGCAATGGAAAATGACGGCGCTGCGCTGATTCCAGGCACGCGCGTCCTGCGCGAACCACTTTCCGCCTCTCGCGCGGCTCTTTCGGCGGCATGATGCGTACTTCTCACAAGAAAAAAACCGTTTCGCGTGCGGCCTTCAAGTCCAAGGCCGCGGGCATGCAAACCGTCAAGCAGGACGCGCGTCTGCTGGATGCCGAAAAGTTTCTCTTGCCCACTTACAAACGGCCGCCCGTGGTCATGACGCACGGGCGCGGCGCTTATGTTTTTGACGCCACCGGGAAGAGGTATCTCGATTTTCTCGGTGGCATAGCCGTCAACGCCCTCGGTCACGCGCATCCCCGCGTCGTGAAAGTAATCCGCCGCGAAGCGGCCCGCGCGATTCATCTTTCGAATCTCTATCACAACGCGCGCCAGGGCCCGCTCGCCCGCAAACTCGCCGCTTGGTCCGGTCTCGATCGCGTCTTCTTCACGAATAGCGGTACGGAAGCCATTGACGGTGCGATGAAGCTGGCTAGGCTTGTTGCACGCAAGCCGGAAGAAGCCCCCGGGACGGCTGCGAAGCAGCACCGCTTCCTCGCGCTGGAGAATTCGTTCCACGGCCGCACCTTCGGCGCCATCAGCGTCACCTCCACGGAAAAATATCGCCTGCCCTTTGCACCCGTGGTTCCCGGCGCCGAATTCGTGCGCTTCAACGATGTGGCGGATCTCGAATCGAAGTTTGACGGCACCATCTGTGCCATCCTCCTCGAAACGATTCAGGGCGAAGGCGGTATCCATCCTGTCAGCGAAGTTTTCTGGAATCGCGCTCGCGCGCTCGCCACGCAGCACGGCGCTCTCTTGATCGCCGATGAAATTCAATGCGGCCTCGGCCGTACCGGCCGCTATTTTGCCTACCAGAAATTTTCTTCCAAGCCGGACATCGCTCTGATCGCCAAGCCTCTCGCTGCGGGTCTGCCGCTCGGTGCGATTCTTACGTCGGAGGCGGTTGCTTCTCGCGTTTCTCCCGGCATGCACGGGACAACATTTGGCGGCGGTCCGCTCGCTTGCGCGACCGCGCTCGAATTCCTCGAAACCGTCGAGAGCGAAAAGCTCCTCGAAAACATCCGCGCGCGTGGTGCGGAGCTTCGCGAAGGCCTCGCGAAACTCGCCGCCAAATTTGACTTCATCCGCGAAATTCGCGGAGAAGGGCTGATGGTCGGCGTCGAACTCTCCGTCGAAGGCGCGCCATTTGTAGCGGAAGCCATGCAGCGCGGCTTGCTGATCAATTGCACTCACGATTTCACGTTGCGTTTGCTTCCTACGTTCATCATCAACCGCGCGCAGGTGCGCGAATTTCTCCGGCTCTTCGAACTCATTCTCGCGACTACGCCGCAACAGGCCTCCGCATCGGATTCCGGCAAGACCGCGGAATCAGCGCGCGTCGCCCATGCCGCGGCAAGGTGAAAAATATGACCACGACGACTCTAGTTGCCCCTATTTCTTTGTCGAATGATCTCCTCACCGGAGCGGAATGGAGCCCCGCGCACACGCGCGAACTCCTTCAACTCTCCGCCGACGTGAAGGCCCGCCCCGGGCGCTACGCCTCCACGCTGAGCGGCAAGTTCATCGCGCTCATTTTTGAGAAGCCTTCGCTTCGCACGCGCGTCACCTTCGAGGTCGGTATCCAGAGCATGGGTGGCTCGGTCGTTTTCCTGGACCACACGCAAGCGTCCGCATCGCTCGGTGCGCGCGAATCCATCGCCGATGTCGCGCGGAATCTCGAGCGCTGGGTGCAGGGCATCGTCGCGCGCGTGTACCACCAACGCGTCCTCGAAGAAATGGCCGCGAACGCGAATATTCCCGTCATCAACGCGCTCTCGGATAAATTTCATCCCTGCCAGGCTCTCGCCGATTTCTTCACCCTCGAGGAAAAATTTGGCGCGCTGCGCGGCTTCAAGCTGGCCTACGTCGGCGACGGCAACAACGTTTGCAATTCGCTGATCTATCTCGCCGCGCGTCTCGGCGTTCATCTCCGCATCGCCACTCCTGCGGAGTACGCGCCCTCTCCGGAAGTCGTCGCCGATGGCAAGCGTGTGGCCCGCGAAACGAAAGCCAAAATCGAAGTGATGACGGACCCGCGCGAGGCGGTCAGCGGTGCCATGGCCGTCTACACGGATTCGTGGACCAGCATGGGCTTCGAAGCCGAGGAGAAAGTGCGCAGCGCGGTGTTCCAGCCGTACCAGGTGAACGTAGAACTCATGTCGCTTGCTGCGCCGGACGCTGTCTTCATGCACTGTCTTCCGGCACACCGTGGGTGCGAAGTTACGCCGGAAGTTCTCGACGGGCCCCAATCGGTGGTCCTCGACCAATCCGAAAACCGCATGTACGTGCAGAAGGCCATCCTGCATACTCTGTTTTAGCTTTGCGATGCTCTTCATCGTGTCGCTTGGAATTTTCTTTGTAGGGGCGCAGCGCCGCTGCGCCCCAGCTTGGCAACACCAAAACGCAAGAGAGGAATCGTGAAACAGCCATTGAACAAATCGAAAAAAGTTGTGCTGGCCTACTCCGGAGGACTGGACACTTCCATCATCATCCCGTGGCTCAAGGAAAACTACGGCTGCGAAGTCATCGCTGTCATCGGCGACGTCGGCCAGCAGGAAGATCTCGAAGCCGCGCGCAAGAAAGCGCTTGCCACCGGCGCTTCCACGGCGTACGTCGAAGATCTGCGCGAAGAATTCGTTCGCGACTACATCTGGCCGACGCTGCGCGCCGGCGCCGTCTACGAGCACACCTATCTCCTCGGCACTTCGATGGCGCGGCCCGTCATCGCCAAGCGCCAGGCGGAAATCGCGCTGAAACTCGGCGCCGATGGCCTCTCCCACGGCTGCACCGGCAAAGGCAACGATCAGGTGCGATTCGAACTGGCTTACAAAGCCATCGCGCCGAATATTCAGATCATCGCGCCGTGGCGCGAGTGGGACATTGACTCGCGCGAAGACGCTATCGCCTACGCGCAAAAGCACAACGTGCCCGTCGAGCAGAGCAAGAAAAATATCTACAGCCGCGACCGCAACATCTGGCACCTCAGCCACGAAGGCGGTGAACTCGAAGATCCCGCCAACGCTCCGAACGAAGCGATGTGGCAATGGGTCGTTTCACCCGAAAAAGCTCCGGACAAAGCCGAAGAGGTCGAAATTGGCTTCGAGTCCGGCACTCCCGTCTCTGTGAACGGCGCAAAACTCGGCCCCGTGGTTCTGCTCAATACACTCAACGAAATCGCCGCGAAGCACGGCATCGGCCGCACCGACCTCGTCGAAAATCGCCTCGTTGGAATGAAATCTCGAGGCGCATACGAAACTCCTGGCGGAACCCTGCTCGTCAAAGCGCATCAAGAACTCGAGCGCCTGACAATCGACCGCGAGACCGCGCATTTCCAGCAAGCACTTTCGCTGCGGTTCGCCGAGCTGGTTTACTACGGCCTGTGGTTCGCGCCGTTGCGCGAAGCGCTCGACGGATTTTTCAACGTCGCACAACAGCGCGTTACCGGCGCTGTCGGCTTGAAACTCTGGAAGGGTACGCTCAACGTCACCAAGCGCGTTTCGCCCTTCTCTCTTTATCGCGCCGACCTGGCCAGTTTCACAATGGGCCGCTACAACCCCAAGGACGCCGAGGGCTTCATCAATTTGTTTGCGCTGCCCGTCACCGTCCGGCCCAAAGCAAAGGCAGAAGGGAATTGAGTAGGACGATTTTCTTGTCTGTCCATTCTTTGTTGACGGACGACATAACCGGGACAGGCAAGAATGCCTGTCCTACGAATAACGAATGACCGAACGCAAAGACGACCGGCTGTGGGGCGGACGCTTCGAGCGTGAGCCAAATGCTCAGTTCGACGCGTTCCAGCGTTCGTTCACCTTCGATCGCCGTCTCCTCGTGTATGAAATTGCGGTTGATTCCGTTTGGGCTATCGCCCTCGAAAAGATCGGCATTCTCACAGGTGCCGAACTGAGTCAAATGATGGATGCGCTGGTCAAGATTTCCAAGCGTGCTCAGGCTGACACCGCGTGGCTCGAAAAATTCGGCGCCGATGCGGAAGACGTGCACCACTTCGTCGAAAAGGCCCTCGTGGAAGAACTTGGCCCGCTCGGCTGGAAATTGCACACGGGACGCAGCCGCAATGAACTTGTCGCTACCGATCTCCGCTTGTTCGTCATGGATTCCGTCCTTGAGATAAAGCGCGGCCTGTACGCCTTGCTCAGTGCCCTCTTGGAGCAGGCGAAAGGCAACATTGGAGCGCCCATGGCCGGGATGACGCACTTGCAGCATGCCCAGCCGATTTTGCTTTCGCATTTCTTGCTGGCACACACCGAAGCCTTCAAGCGAGACATCACGCGGCTGCAACACGCCAGCGAGAGCGCGGACGAATGTCCCATGGGTTCCGGTGCTCTCGCTGGAAATTCGTTTGCTATCGATCGCCAATTCATTGCTCATTACCTTTGTTTTTCTCGCATCACGGCAAACAGCCTCGACGCGGTCAGCGACCGCGACTTTGCGCTCGATTACCTGTTCGCGCTTACCGGCATTGTGACGCATCTTTCGCGCCTCGCCGAGGATTTCGTGATCTTCGCGTCGCAAGAATTTTCGTATGTGATTCTTCCCGACGAATACTCCACCGGCAGCAGCCTGATGCCGCAAAAGAAGAATCCCGATTGCTGGGAATTGATCCGCGGCAAAACCGGCCGCATCACCGGCGCGTTGCTCGGTTTGCTCACGACGCTGAAGGGCTTGCCAACGAGTTACCAGCGCGACCTTCAGGAAGACAAAGAAGCGCTCTTCGCCGCGCACGATCAAGTCGCAGACATGATTGCTGTTGCGACCGGCGCTGTCGCTGCCACGAAATTCAACGCCCAGCGATTGAAATCTGCCGCGTCCAATCCCGCGCTGCTCGCCACCGAAGCCGCGGACTATCTCGTACACAAAGGTATTCCCTTCCGACAGGCTCACGACATCGTCGGCAAAGTGCTGCGCGAAGCCGAGAAACAAAATATTTCGTGGACGGCACTGCCTCTCGACGCCCTCAAGAAAATCTCCCCAGCTTTTGCAGCCGATTTCGCGCAGAGCCTTAACGTCGAGGCGGCGCTTAGCACGAAAAAAGTTCCAGGCGGCACGGCGCCAGAAAACGTGCGTGCCGCGATCGCCGATTTGGAAGCACGTCTCAACAAAAAAGCCAGCAAAACAGGAGCCAAGCCATGAATGCAAGCCAAGCAGTGAAACAACAATCCTCCCTCGCTGCGGTTGCGGAGGATCGGAGGTCCCTTCCGGGGCCGGCGCGCTAGTCCTGCGGATCTTCCGTTGATGAAGCACGCACTCTCCGAGGCTTCTTTGCCGCGCGGGTTCCGCTTCGCCGCCACTGCCTGCGGCCTGAAGAAAACCGGCGCGCTCGATCTCGCGATTCTTTCGAGCGATGTGCCGGCTTCGGCTGCCGCGGTCTTCACGCAAAACCTCGTTGTTGCCGCACCCGTGCAGATTTCCAAACAAAACTTGCGTGCGTCGAAAGGGCGCATGCGCGCCGTGGTGGTGAACGCCGGGAACGCGAATTGCGCCACCGGCGAAGCGGGCCATACTGCCGCTTTGCGAACGGTTGCCGAAGCTGCGAAGCGGCTGGGTTGCACTCCGCAAGAGCTTTTTGTTTGCTCCACAGGAGTGATCGGCGTGCAGATGCCGCTGGAGAAAATCCTTCGCGCCCTGCCGGTCATCGCGCGGCACCGGCGTCCTTCCGCGCGCTCGTTCGCGGAGACTTCGCTGGCGATCTGTACGACCGACACACGCCCAAAAACCGCGGCCGCTTCGTTCAAGATGGCTGGGAAACGCATTCATCTCGTCGGCTGCGCCAAGGGCGCGGGGATGATTCATCCGAATATGGCGACAATGCTGGCGTTCATCGCAACAGATGCGGCGATTGCTCCGTCCCTGCTGCAAAGGACGCTGCGCGAGGTTACATCGCGGACGTTCAACGCGATCAGCGTGGATGGCGACACTTCTACAAACGACACGCTGCTGGTTCTCGCGAACGGTGAAGCCGGCGCGCCGACGATCAAGGCCGGAACGTCGGCGCATCGCGCGTTCACTGCCGCGCTCGAAGAAGTCTGCCGCTCGCTCGCGCTGCAAATCGTTGCCGATGGCGAAGGTGCGCAGCGCGTGATCGAAATCGAAGTGCGCCACGCGAAGACGGAGGCCGCCGCGAAACGTATTGCGGAAACCATCGCCACTTCGCCGCTGGTAAAGACGGCCTTTGCGGGCGGCGACCCGAACTGGGGCCGCATCTTCGCTGCCGCCGGCCGCGCGGGCGTAAAGTTTGATCCCGCACTGGTAGACATCAAGATGGCGGGCATTCCCGTTTTGCGGCGCGGTCAGCCGCTGGATTTCAACGAGCGCGCCGCCAGCAACAAACTTCTCACGGAGCACGTTCTGCTCGTCGTGGATCTGCATGCGGGCAAAGCCATGGCGCGCTACTGGACTTGCGATTTCACTGCGGAGTACGTGCGCATTAATGCGTCGTACCGCACCTAAGAAAAAATCAACATTCGATAGTTCAAAGTTGAAAGTAAAAAGTGACTGGTGATTCGTGACCCCGACGGGGTCGGGGCAGGTTGGTGACTGGAAAGGGAGGAAACCCTTCCGGCGGGGCCGGAATCTGCGATCAACTTTCTTCGGTCGCGCAGAAAAAGCATCCTTCGCCGGATAGAAGTGAACTCCTCTCCGGCAGGGCCGGAATGTACCCTCGGCTACCGATGGTTCCAGAGAATGGGAATCCTGATTCGCGTTTCTAGTTAAAAATAGTATCCCCCACCCCCATGTTTTTCATAAGTGTTGATTCTAAAGAGGGTTGAAGTTGTTTGTTTTGATAGACTTTTGTAAGTGTTGATTCTAAATGGTTTAGAGAGATAGAGGGAGAGTTGAATAGTGGGTAGGGGGGTACACCTTCGTCGCGGTGAAAAGAGTGCCGAAGTGATTGATAAACAAAGGGTTGTGAGAGGCCCGTCACGGAAGAGAGTGCGCAAACTTCTGAAAGGAAAAGACTTGCATGAGCGGACGGCAGAAATGGAAGTGGCGCGAGGAGAGAAGGCCGTGATTTGCGAGTGGCAAACACGCGGGAGAATAGCACAAAAGTACACTGCGTGTCAATTACTTTCTTGTTAGCATTCGAATGGACCCGCAAGACGCTGAAATTGCTGGCGGTTAAAGCCGAAGTCAAATTTCCAACCTTGCGTAACCAACTCCGAAGGTGGACCGCCGGCACAAAATTGTGCCAGGAGGGTGGTGAGTAGAAACTTGCATGGGAAGAGGCTACCCGTCCTTTGGAACAGTAACCCGCAAGCGAACGAGGGACCGGAGTTCTATTGCGTCGCCTCGGAATGGACCGATAGCTTTAACGGTATAGCTCCAAATTTCGCCGCGAGAGCGAAAAGAGAGGGGACCTCATGTGGGATGACTTCATCAGCCGGCAAATCCGGCGGACCAATCGCAATCTTCTCCTAATCGGTGCCGGCATTCTGACCGTCCTTGGACTACTGCTGGCAGCAGGCTGGCGCGACACGTACAACTTCATTTTCGGCCCATTCCCCGTTCAGAATTCGCAACTGGTTGCCATCTCTAATCCCGACGCGCCAAAGCACTATTTCTTGAAGGTACGAGGCGAGGAATCTTTCGCGACCGGGATGCGGGAAGTCGACGCGGGGAACCATGACAAGATTCGCGCGGAAGTGGTCGCCCTTGTTGTCGAAAAGCGGCTTTTGTTGGTGAAGACGCCGACGGACAATCACCAGCTTGAATTTACGGGCATTCTCACGGCGGTTCCCGCGGAGCTTCTCAATGATTTGGTCCGCAAGGAGGAGGCGAAAAATCCTGAGTTAAAGGGCGCTTTTCTTCCTTTTATGCTGGATGCCACCGGCTTCCGAAAGGGCGACAACGTTTGGGTGGCGATTGCCGGCGCGGGCTTTGGCCTCCTGGGGGTATTTCTGACGGGACTCTCCCTTCGCAGACGACTTCAGCCGGAGAACCATCCCCTGCTCAAAGTACTCGCCAAATATGGCGGGCTGCAGGACGTGCGGATGCGCATCGATTCAGAGATTCGCAGCGAAGGCGGAGGCGAAAAATTCGGGTCGATGCAAATCACAACCAACTGGCTGATCCACGCCGCGGCCTACAAGACAAACGTGATGGCGACAAGAGATGTCGTGTGGGTCTATCCCAAAGTGACGAAGCACTATCACAATGGAATTCCGACGGGGAAGAGCTATTCCGCGATGATCTACGACTCCAAGGGGCAGTCTTTGGAAATCAGCGGGAAGAAGGATTCGGTTCCCAAACTACTGGAGTCCCTGCAGCGGCGCATGCCCTGGGTTCTGGTAGGTTTCAGCAAGGAGCTCGAGGCGCTTTGGTTGAAAGAAAAGCCCCAATTCTTTCAGCTCATCGAGGAGCGCCGCGCGAAGTTATCGCCGGCGATGCGTTAGGACTCCCATTTCCAATCGGCAAATTGTTCGCGCAACGCGAGCTTTTTGAATTTGCCGACGGAAGTGCGGGGAATCGCGTCGATGAAGACGAAAGCGTCCGGGAGCTGCCATTTGGCGAAGGATTTCGCAAGGAAGCAGCGAAGCTCCTCCGGCGTAGCCTGCGCGCCATCTTTCAGAACGACGGCAGCGAGCGGGCGCTCCTGCCATTTCGGATGTGGGATGCCGACCACGCAGGCTTCCTTCACCGCGGGGTGGCCCATCAAGGTGTTCTCCAGGTCTACGGAGCTGATCCATTCGCCGCCGGACTTCACGAGGTCTTTTGCGCGGTCGACGATCTTGATGTAACCGTCCTCGTCCATGGTGGCGACGTCTCCAGTGCGGAACCAACCGTCGGCGGACCAGCGATGGGCCTGATCGGGCGCTTCGTAATAACTATCGGCGATCCATGGTCCGCGGATTTCAATTTCGCCGGAGGTCACCCCGTCACGGGGAGCTTGTCCTTCGGGCCGCATCAAACGAATCTCTACAAAAGGCGCGGGCCAGCCTTGCTTAGCGCGGACTTCATACTTTTCTTGGTCGGGCCAATCCAGCATATGCGGACGGAGTCCCCCCGAAGTTCCGATGGGCGTCGTTTCCGTCATGCCCCAGAGATGCTGGATGTGCAGACCGAAGCGGTCGAGGCATCGCATGAGCTCGAGGGGTGGCGCGGTTCCTCCACACACGATCTTGACCGGCGCGGCAAATTTCCAGCGGTCCGGATATTTGTCGAGTGCTTCGAGGATGGCGATCCAGACGGTTGGAACGCCGCACGCGACGGTCACACGTTCCGTTACGAGCAATCCCAGGATACTTTCCGGGTCCACATTCGGGCCAGGGAGCACCAGGCGTGCGCCGAGCATGGTGCACGCGAAAGGCAGGCCCCAGGCATTGGCGTGGAACATGGGGGCAACGGGCAGGACGGTGTCGAATTGATGCAAGCCAAAAACTTCCCTCAGACCGCAAGCGAAGGAGTGCAGCACGAGAGCGCGGTGGGAGTAGACGACGCCTTTCGAACAGCCGGTCGTCCCGGAAGTAAAACACATGACAGCGCCGTCGTTTTCGTCGAGAGACGGGTATTGAAAATCGTCGCCGGCGTCGGCCAGCAATTTTTCATAGTTCAAGAAGCCTTCCGGGACGCTGCCGCAACCGTACGGCACGACAATGACTTTTTCGAAGGGGGCAGCGTCGCGAAACTTTTCGTACACCGGGAGAAGCACATCGTCGATGATGAGAAAGCGATCACGGGCATGGTTCGCGATGGTCGCGATTTCGTCGGGATGGAGCCGCAGGTTGAGCGTATGCAAAATGCCGCCGGCGCACGGCACGCCGAAGAAGGCTTCGAGGTGGCCCGAGTGATTCCACATCATCGAAGCGACGCGGTCACCGGGTTTCATGCCAAACGCCGTTAGCGCGGAAGCCAGGCGGCGCGCTCGCCGATAGAATTCGCCGTAGCACGTGCGAACGATGGATTTGTCCGGCCTGCGGGAGACGATTTCAACGCGCGAAAAGATCTTCCCGGCACGCTCCAGGATAGTGGGCAGCGTCAAGGGGAAATCCATCATGGTGCCGCGCATAGCGCCTCTCGGGCGGGAATCAAATTGAGCGAATCCTACCACCATTTGGAGGGAATGGGGAAAAGCGCGAGGAGTTTGCCCGGCGGCAAATCATCGCCGGCTGGCGGACAATTTCAGGTTGCAAAAGGGGTCAATTTCCGCGACCATGCAACAGACCGCTGAAGTCCCAGTCTCGCGCCCGCGGTGGCTCGGCGTTTCCCGACTGCCCGTGAACGATTGCTGCTTCTTCAGCGCGCTCCGCGACTCGAAAGTGGGTTCCGGACAGAAGGAGTGGGCAGGTGAAGAAGCTCTATATCGGGAATCTTCCGTTTTCCGCGACGGAAGAGCAGCTCAACGAGTGGTTCTCGCAGGTTGGCGTCACACCCTCGGGCGTCAACCTAATCCGCGACCGATTCACGGGCCAGTCACGTGGTTTTGCCTTCGTCGAGGTTACGAACGACGAAGATGCAGACCGCGCGATCAATTCCCTGAATGGTCAGAATTTTGGCGGGCGAAACCTCGTTGTGAATGAAGCGCGTCCCCAGGCGGAGCGCGGCGGCGGTGGTGGCGGCGGACGCGGTGGTGGGTACGGCGGCGGACGCGGCGGCCATGGTGGTGGCGGCGGTGGACGCGGCGGCGGTGGTGGCGGACGCGGCGGTGATCGCGGCGGAGATCGCGGCGACCGCGGTAACCGCTGGTAAGCAAGCATTCCGGAACTGAGTACGCGGCGCTCCTGCTGATCCGGGGCGCGTCACTCCTCTCAAGAAGTTCAAAGCGGTAGTTCTGCGCCTAACTGGATTCGTGGAGCCTCTCACCTTCGCTCCGCTGGGCCGTCCAATCCGGTTGTAGAGCGACAACGGCGGGATGGATGAGCTATCGGTATGATTTGATTCTGGCCAATCCCTGCAATCGCGTGTAGTATCCCCGCGATTTATTGACGGATCGAAAGTGCCGGATGCAGGGGCGCTCCCCCGCCTCGCCCTGGGAAGACTGTCTCGCGAAACAATTGGCCCCGTAACGTGTTTGAAACAATAGGCAAGGAAAATCCCTTGACGCTTGCTTTGTGAAGTATATGAATAGCGCGGAGACTGGCGAGGCTGATTTCCTCAGGAGTAATGCCCGGCGGAAACCCGGTGAACCTTCTGGGCGGGCCGCGCATCCAAAAGGTTGAGTGAGACGTATTACGGAATAGCATGACGACCTGGCACAAACGCGATTGGCAACAATTTTACGAGCTGGCCCGCCGCCCTTGGCAGCGTCACCGGCCGCCGCGGCCTGTCTACCCGACGGGTTTGAATCGCGTACTGCCGGCGCAGGGTTTTAGCCTGTCCGAGTTGGACGACGCCGGTGTGGATCTCGACCTGGCCGAGCGCCTCGGCCTGCCGGTGGACGCCGGACGCATCGGCGTTTACGGGCCAAACGTTACCGTTCTGCGCGATTTCATCCGCTCCTCCCGCCAGCCGCTGTAAAGCTTCTCGCAAATTAGACAGCGAACTTGGTACGAGGGTTCGTTTGTGCGCTAACTTAGAAACGCGTAAAATAGAGGTTTCGCGCGAACTCCATGGCCTCACCTTTCAACATCATCTCGAACTCACCGGCGCCGCCGGTCTTCGCGCCGAATGCACATCCGCGGCCGGATTGGCTGCGCGTGAAGTTTTTTGGCGGCGAGAGGTATCAAGACCTGAAACGCATCATGCGCACGCTGGATCTGCACACCGTGTGCGAGAGCGCGCGCTGCCCGAACATGGGCGAGTGCTGGGAGCACGGCACGGCGACGTTCATGATCCTCGGGGATATTTGCACGCGCGCCTGCGGATTTTGCGCGGTGCCTTCGGGCAAGCCGGTTGGCCCGCCGGACGAGGATGAACCGTTTCGCGTGGCGGAGGCCGTCGCAAAGATGGGACTGCGGTACGCGGTGGTGACTTCCGTCAACCGCGACGACCAGGCCGACGGCGGCGCGCACATTTTTGCCCGCACCATCGAAGAAATTCGACGCCGCGTCCCCGGCTGCAAAGTGGAAGTCCTGATTCCCGATTTTCGCGGGGACTGGGACGCTTTGGACGTCGTCCTTGCCGTGCGGCCGGATATCCTCAACCACAACACCGAAACGGTGCCGCGCCTCTATCGCCAGGTGCGCAAAGGCGCCGTGTACGAACGGTCGCTGGAGCTGCTCCGGCGTTCGAAAGCAGCGCATCCCGAAGTGCCCACCAAGACGGGCCTGATGCTCGGCCTCGGCGAAGAAAAAGACGAAGTGCTCGCCACGCTGCAAGACCTCGCCGCGCAGGGCACGGACATCCTCACACTCGGACAGTATCTGCAGCCCACGCGGGAACATCTCCCGATCGTGCGCTACGTCCACCCCAAGGAGTTCGCTGAATATAAGGTCCTCGGCGAAGCCATGGGCTTCAAGCACGTCGAAGCCGGCCCCCTTGTTCGCTCCTCGTACCACGCTTTCGACCAAGCTGAGTCGGCCGTTCGCTAACATAGCCATTCAGACGGTTCGGCATCGACGCTGCACACCACGCAGACGAAAGTCTGCGGCGGTGCAGTCGCGAAAGATTTGTTTAAGGTGTGCTCCGGGGGGCAGATCGAAAAGGCAGATTGCAGCAGCTATTGCTTCATGCGGGGCCCGAGCAGAACGAGCCCGATTCCTGCAGCGAGCAAAACAATGGAAACGGCAACCGGGACTTGAACCTCTTTTTCTTCGTTGACGGTGGCTTGGATGGGGCCGATCTTCGCTACTTCTTCTTTCTGGTGGTACGTGAAAACTGGGTGCACGAGTCCCACTACACCCAAGACCACAAGGATGACGCCAAGAATGATGACGAAGCGCTTCATGGATGTAAACCTATCACAAACCTTGATTTCCGAGCGAGGAAAGCAAGCAGACACACCCCTGCACCGGTCTGGCGCAGGGATCTGGAATTTGAGGGACTTGGAGCTTACGACCGGCTTGCTGCAGCGGCTGCAGCAGCTTTCTTGGCGGCTTTGGCTGCGGTCGAGGCTTTGCGCCGCCGCTTGGTCTTTGGCGGTGTGGCCGGTGCTTCGCCGATCAGCTCGGCCGTCATGATGCTGGTGACGAAGAGCTTGGCGCCGTGATCGTCAAAGTCCACTGCGGTGCGTTCCTGGTCGGAAGCCGTCACGATTCCCAGGCCGTACACTTCGTGCTTGATGGTCTGACCTTCTTGCATCACTTGCACAACGTCCTCCTTGGCCACTCTCGCTGTAAATCTCGATTCGAAACTTGACTTGCGGAAGCCCCGGTCGCTGCTGGGGCCCCCAATCACAGGCTAGAGGCTGGTAACGTTCTCCGCCTGAAGGCCTTTGGGACCTTTCGTCACTTCAAATTCCACCGCTTGGCCTTCGTTCAGGGACTTGTAACCGTCCATCTGGATCGCGGAGAAGTGTACGAAAACATCTTCTCCTGTCTGGCGCTGGATGAATCCGTAGCCCTTTGAAGCATTAAACCACTTCACTGTTCCTTGTTCCTTCACTTCCACTACCTCGATATTGGAATTGCTTTGCTTCTCCTGGTCCGTTTCTTGGTGATGGCGGTGCGGCTTGTTACCGGCAATCGCGGAACGATTGCCGCCCACTTCTCCAAGCGCCGTAACTTCCCCCAGCCCGCAAAAAAAGGCCGCAAAGAGCGTCCTTGCAGCCTCCTCAAACGAGTCAAAAGGCCATACAAGAGCAACAAAGACTATAAGTATAATACTATAAAATGAAGGGTTTGTCCACTAGAGGACACGCTCTTGTAGGAAGGCGATTATTCCCGTAAGCTATTGTATTTATTAAACTTAAGTCGATAGGTAGGCGAGACTGGCCCAGGGAATCGTCGAAAATTGCCTACTCCAAGGACTCCGGTTCCAGGCTCAAATCGGCCTCCCCGGATTCCTTCTTTTCCCAGTATTTGTGAACCCAGGCTTCCCAGCTCTTCCCGGCAGCCGTGTCCCGCCCCGAAAAGGCAATTGCCGCAATATCGGCATAGGCGATCTTCAACCTCTGCCCCGAATCTTTGGGCAGCACGCGCACAAAACTCGTCGCAAGCGTTGCGCCGCTCACGCGGTCAAAAATATAACCTTCGATTTTTGAATTGTCTTTGAGGGTCAGTGTAACATCGCCACGATAGTCGAAAGCCTTCTCGAGTGCGATCCGCAGTTCTTCTTCCGTCGCGAGTTCCGGCACCCAGCCCTGCACGCTTTCGTGGACAGTTCCGGGAGCAACTTCGAGCTTGTCTGGGTCGAGCGGCGATCCTTCCGTGTGGCTCGGGCGGTCGGCATGGCGCGGACCGGTCATGCGCGGGTCTCTTCGAGCTGGCTCTTGCCGGCGTCGATTTGCACCAGCGGATTGTAGGAATGCACGGGCTTGACCGGCTCATTGAGCATTGCCAGCGCGTCGGGATCTTCGTACTTAGTGGATAAAGCTGCTTTCGCCGTGGCCCAGAGTCCGCGGAGGCCGCTAAACGTGTGATCCACAGCAGAAGCTTCATAACCGCTGTGCACCATACAGTTGGCGCACTTGGGATTGCCGGATTCCGTGCCGTAATTTCCCCACTCTGTGGAATCGAGCATTTCCTGGAACGTGTCGGCATAGCCGTCCTGCAGCAGATAGCAAGGTTTTTGCCACCCGAAAACGTTGTAGGTCGGCATGCCCCAGGGCGTGCAGGCATAGGTCTTCTTGCCCATCAAGAACTCGAGAAACAGCGGCGATTGATTGAATTGCCAGCTCTTCTTGCGGTTCGAAAGGATCGCGCGGAACAGCCGCCGCGTGCGGGCCCGCCCGAGGAAGTGCTTCTGGTCCGGGGCTTTATCGTAGGAATAGCCGGGCGAGAGCATCATGCCCTCGACGCCCAGCTCCATCATTTCATCAAAAAACGCGCGGACGCTCTTGGGGTCGGCGCCATCGAAAAGCGTGGTGTTCGTGGTAACGCGGAAGCCGCGCTTGAGCGCTTCCTTAATGCCATCGAGCGCCAGCTCATAGCCGCCCACCCGGCAAACCGAGAAATCGTGGTGTTCTTTCTGCCCGTCCACGTGCACCGAGAACGTCAAGTACTTGCTGGGCTTGAAAAGATGCAACTTTTCTTTCAGGAGCAGCGCGTTGGTGCAGAGATAAATGTACTTTTTCCGCGCAACCAGCCCCTCGACGATTTTGTCGATCTGCGAGTGCATCAGCGGTTCGCCGCCGGGGATCGAAACCATCGGCGTTCCGCATTCATCCACGGCTTTGAAGCATTCTTCCGGCGTCAATTCCGTTTTCAAAATGTGCGCCGGATACTGGATCTTGCCGCAACCGGCGCAGGCCAGGTTGCAGCGAAAGAGCGGCTCCAGCATCAGCACGAACGGATAGCGCTTGCGCCCCGCGAGCTTCTGTTTCAGGACGTACGTTGCAACCGTCCACGCTTGTGAAATGGGTACTGGCATCGTCTCCGCTTCAATCCAAAAGGAATGGGAATACTTTCAGAACCCCCCAGCCCCTTCTATTGTAACCGACATTGTACCGCTTCGCTGAGAGTCCTTTAATCAGATGCCAGGGCCTGTTCTTCGATGGCACGGGACGTGCCCTTCAGTAGCACAGGCTTTAGCCTGTGCGAGCGCAGAAGCCTGTACGGACAAGAGCCTGCCCAGCCACCGCGGGGCGTAGAATCGAGCTATCTAAAGGCCTCTAGGAACCACGGCAACCATGCCAAGAAAGAACCTGTTGAGTCTCTTCGCTGACTTCGCACGCTTCGCTGACGATGCGGCTGTCGTCCGAACACGCGGCTACCGTCGAGAAAAGCTGACGTATCGGGAGCTTCACGGCCACGTTCTATTCTGGAGTTACGCTCTCGCTGGGCGCGGAATTTCTCCCGGGGACCGCATCCTCCTCTGGGGCCCCAACTCCGCAGGGTGGATTGCGTGTTTTTGGGGAATTTTATTGCGCGGTGCCATCGTGGTGCCGATGGATTCTGCAGCGTCGCCCGATTTCGTTCAGCGCGTCATCACAGACGCGGGGGTCAAGCTCATCTTGCGCGACCGGCAGCAAGCGGAGCTTTCCGGCGCGCCACCGTCGATGGTCATCAATGATCTCAAAGATGTCGTGGCCAGCCCTCCTCCCTCTCTGCAAGCTGATGTAGACCCGGGTGATGCATCCACGCGAAGCACGATCGCCCAGATTCTCTACACATCCGGTACGACGGGCGAGCCGCGTGGCGTCGTGCTGACGCATGGCAATTTCCTGGCAAATCTCGAACCGCTGGAGCGCGGCATCGATCCCTACCGCACGTACGAGCGCTGGCTCCATCCCTTACGCTTTGTCTCGCTGGTTCCACTGAGCCATGTTTTTGGACAATTCATGACGCTGTTCGTCCCACCGCTGTTGGGCGCCACGGTTGTTTTCGAACCGTCCGCGAATCCAGCGAAAATCCTTCGAACCGTAAAACGTGAACGCGCTACCGCGCTGATAGCCGTTCCGCGCATGCTCGATGCGCTGCGCGCGGGAATCGATGGCGAAATGGAAATCCGTGGGCGGGCGCCATGGTTCCAACGCAGGTTCGAAAGCGCGAAGGGCAGGAAATTCCTACGGCGCGCCTGGATGTTTCGCCGCATTCATCGCCGCTTCGGCTGGAAATTCTGGGCGTTCATCTCCGGCGGTGCGGCGCTTTCGAATGACACCGAGGATTTTTTCAAGCGTATGGGTTACGCCGTCGTTCAGGGCTACGGGATGACCGAAACTGCGTCGCTCATCAGCCTCAATCATCCGTTCCGCGCAACCGAAGGCTCGGTTGGAAAAATTCTTCCCGACCGCGAATTCAAACTTGCCGAGGACGGCGAAATCCTGGTCCGCGGCGAAAACGTTTCCGCTGCCTACTGGGAAAAAGGTGCGCCGAAGCAGGCCTCGAACGAAACTGACGGCTGGCTCCGCACCGGAGACCTCGGTGAACTCGACGCTGCGGGTAATCTTCGCTTCCGCGGGCGCAAGAAAAGCGTGATCGTCACCCCTGCCGGCCTCAACGTCTATCCCGAAGATCTGGAGACCGCAGTCAAGAAACAGTTGGCGATTCGTGATTGCGTGGTCGTTCCACTGGATCGCGGCGGGAATGCCGAGCCTTGCGCAGTCCTGCTTCTCAATCCTCCGCATTCGAATGGCGAGGCGGCGGCACGAGGCGCCATCGCATCCGCGAACGCTGGTCTTGCCGAATATCAGCGCATGCGCACCTGGATCCTTTGGCCGGAGCCGGATTTCCCGCGCACGCCTACAGGCAAGCCGCGGCTCTCGGTGATTGCCAGCCGCGCGGTCCAAATTCTAACTGGTGGGCCGCCAGACAATGCCGCCAACGAAGCGCTGAATCCGGTGCGCGACGTACTCTCAAGATTCACGCAATCCGTTGCTCCTGCGAATCATGTCGAAAAGGAGCTGAATCTCTCTTCCCTCGACCGCGTCGAACTGATGAGTGCTCTCGAGGAGAAGTTCCACGTGGAACTCAACGAAACCGAGTTCTCCACCGCAAAAACCGTCGCCGACGTCGAGCGCCTCCTGCAGCAACCCGCGGCCCGGCGCACTAAATACCGCTACCCTCGCTGGACCCAACGCGCGCCCGTCCGCTGGCTGCGCCTCGCGGTCTACTACGCGCTCGTCTGGCCCGCGACGCAAATTCTTGGTCATCCCCGCATTCTGGGCCGCGAAAATATCCGCAGCTTGCGCGGACCAATTCTCATCGTTTCGAATCACATCACCCGCCGCGCCGATATCGGCTTGATTCTCGCAGCCCTCCCGCCGCGCTACCGCCATCGCCTGGCCATCGCCATGGGCGGAGAAACACTTCAGGAAATGCGTCATCCGCCGCGCGACTGGTTCATCGCCAAACGCTGGGCCTACCAACTCGGCTACTGGCTCGTTACCGCCCTCTTCAACGTTTTTCCGCTCCCGCAATTTTCTGGTTTTCGCGAGAGTTTTCGCTTTGCCGGCGAATCCGTCGACCGCGGCTACAGCGTCCTGGTTTTTCCCGAAGGCGAAGTGAACAACACGGCCACCGGCGAAATGGCCCCGTTCCAAAGCGGCATCGGCCTGCTCGCGGAAAATCTTGGCCTCTCGATTATTCCTGTGCGCCTCGACGGCGTGTGGCAAATGAAGCGCGAGCACCGCCGCCTGGCCCGCTCCGGCGAACTCACCGTTCGAATCGGCGCGCCTCTTTCGTTTCCACTGGGCACTCCAGCCGAGGCTGTCGCAAGAAAACTGGAGAACGCGGTTCGTACTTTGTAGTGCGTTCTTTCAACCAAACAAAGGTCTACGGCGTTCCGACCTGATGGAGCCGCGCCACAGCTCCACTCGAATATCTCGCCACATACAACTCGCCATTCGCGTCCTGGCCGAATCCAGCCAGGTCTCCACCACCGGTGTTGACGAGAAAAGTCCGTACCCACTGGCCCTGTCCGTTTTGTGCGAGAGACCAGACGCGTCCACTGATGAAGTCACCGAAAACATAATTGCCGGCGAGTGCGGCGATGTTTGTTCCGTGATAGACGTAGCCTCCGATAACGGTTGCGTCGCCCTGCGAGTGGTCGTAGTCGAAGATCGGATCCAGAAACGTCAGACCCTGGCAGTTGGCGCTGAAATTGAAATTGTGTGTGCCTTCTTTGCAGCGCCAGCCCATGTTCGACCCACCCTGTGCCGGTGTCACCCGGTCCACCTCTTCGAACGAGCTCTGGCCGACGTCACCAATCCATAGATTTCCTGTCGCTTGATCGACAGAGAAGCGAAACGGGTTCCGCAATCCATAGAGCCAAATCTCTTTCGCAGCAGTGGTGTTCGTGACAAACGGGTTATCGCTCGGCACAGTAAATGTTCCGTTACAGGTCACACTGATGCGTAGCATCTTGCCCAGCCGCGTCGTGAGGTCCTGTCCATTGCCGATCGTGCCGTGCACGTCACCACCGCCTCCCCCGTCCCCCAGCGCGATGTACAGAAATCCGTCTTTGCCGAACGCTAGCCCCCCGCCGTTGTGATTCGCCTCCGGCTGATCGACGATGATCAGACGTTGCTCGGTAGCTGTGTTCACAGTGTTTGCCCCTACCGGCGCTGCCCGAAACTCCGCGATGACCGTTTGGAGGATATTATTCAAGCGAGTAGTCGTGTAGTTGACATAAAAGCAGCCGTTGGTGCTATAACTCGGATGAAAAGCAAGCCCCAGCAAGCCTTCCTCGCCGCCGAACACAATCAAGCTGGAAACGTCGAGATACGGTGTCCCGAGAACGCTGCCATTCTGAATAATCTTGATCTTCCCGCCTTGCTCGACGACAAAGAGACGCCCCGAAGCGTCACCTGCCTGTTGGATGTCCAGCGGGCTGGAGAAGCCGCTGGCCACGGGGACCAATTCCACCTGCAGAGTCGGTGGAGGAGGAGGCGGAGGCGGCGTTGTCATCGAGCCTCCGTTACACCCAAAGCACGCAAGCGCCACGCACAAAGCTAGGACAGCCCTTCGTCGAAACCTGGAAGAACGGCTCTCTTGCATGATGCCTCCCCAGCCAGATTTCTCCATTCTGCCGAAAGGAGAGACCCTGCGTCGAGTGATTCTCCGCTACGACTTGTCCACAATTCTCGGTAGGTCAGCTTCAAAAAGCGTTCTGTGGCAAAATAGAAAGTTCACAGAGCTTATTTATGGCACACCGTACAACCCTGGAAGAAGAGCGACCCGCAAAAGCGTCGAAGACGGCCAAGAAGCCCGCAGATGACGGTAGCGCGAAAGCGGCCGTCAACAACGAACGTGAGCGCATTTTTGAGGCTTTCCGCCGCTGGGGCTATCTGGAAGCAACACTCGATCCCCTCGGCTTGTTCGAGCCCCTCAAACATCCCGCTCTGGAGGCACTGACGGGCGAAATTGCGGACGACGCGCGCCGCATCTATTGCGGCACGATCGGTGCTGATTTCACGCACTTGCCGGAACTCGATCGCCAGCGCTGGATTGCAGCGCGCATCGAAGCCCCCGCGCACGAAGTCGATCAGCAAGAAATTCTCGAACGCCTGATTCGCGCCGATCTCTTCGAACAGGTTTTGCAGGCCCGCTATCTCGGCACCAAACGCTTCTCCCTGGAAGGCGTCACCGCGCTGATCCCGCTGCTCGATTCCATCCTGGACTCCGCCGCCGAGAGTGGCGCCGTCGAATCCGTCATGGCCATGAGTCATCGCGGCCGCCTGAACGTAATGGTCCACGCCGCGTGCAAGACGCCGCACGAAGTGGTCGCAGGTTTTGAAGACGTCGACCCTCGCAGCGTTCTCGGCGCGGGCGACGTGAAATATCACGTGGGCGCAACGGGCACTTATGTCACCAGCACCGGCAAGAAAATCGGCATCCATCTCGTTTCGAATCCCAGCCATCTCGAAGCCGTCGATCCCGTAGCCGTGGGCCGCGCCCGCGCCAAGCAAACGCGCTACGGCTTGCGCGGCCCTTACGTGGACCGTTCGCCGGAAACGCTGAACAAGGTCGTCCCCATCGTGATGCACGGCGACGCGGCCTTCGCGGGCCAGGGCGTTTTTGCGGAAACGATGAATTTCGCGGACTTGAAGGCCTATACCGTCGGTGGCACGATTCACATCATCGTGAACAATCTGATCGGCTTCACCACCCGCCCCGCGCAGGAACACTCCTCGCGCTTCGCATCCGATCTCGCCAAGCGCCAGTCCGTGCCGATCTTCCACGTGAACGGAGAGGACCCGGACGCTGTCGTGCGCATCGGAAAGCTTGCCGCGGAATATCGCGCCACGTTCGGCAGCGACGTCGTCGTGGACATCATCGGATACCGCCGCCACGGCCACAGCGAAGTCGACGATCCAACCATCACCCAACCGCTGCTTTATGAGCGCATCAAGAATCATGCGCCGCTTTGGAAAATTTACGCCGAGAACACTGGCATCGACTCGACCCAGATGGTCGAAGCCGTCCGCAAGGAATACGAAGAAGAACAAACCAAGGCGCGCGCGCTGAGAAAAATACCGCACTTGCGCAAGCTGCCGGACTACTGGGCGCCCTACCAGCATGGCTGTTATGACGTCTCCTACGAAGTCGATACCGGCCTCACTGCTGAGAAGCTCGCGGAAATCACCGATGGCCTTGTGCGCGTTCCGGAGGGTTTTCACCTCCACCCGAAAATCGCGAAACTCCTCGAACAGCGCGCGGAGATGGGCCACGGCAAGCGCGCCGTCGATTACGGCTTTGCCGAAGCGCTGGCTTTCGGCTCTGTACTTCTGGAAGGGAATCCCGTGCGCCTCACGGGACAGGATACCGAGCGCGGCACATTCAGCCAGCGCCACTCGGTGCTCATTGATACGCAAACCGAGCACAACTACCTCACTCTCTCCCATCTCTCCAAGCAGCAGGCCTTCTGCGAGATTCACAACTCTTCTCTTTCCGAAGCGGGCTGCCTCGGATTCGAATACGGTTTCAGCCGCGACTATCCCGAAGCGCTCGTCTTGTGGGAGGCGCAGTTCGGTGATTTCGCCAACGGCGCGCAAGTCATCATCGACCAGTTCATCAGCGCGGGCGAGGACAAGTGGAATTTGCCCGCTGGTCTCGTCATGCTCCTTCCGCACGGCTACGAAGGCCAGGGCCCGGAACATTCCAGTGCCCGTCTTGAGCGTTTTATGCAACTGGCGGCCGAAGACAACATGCAAATTTGCCAGCCGTCGACCGCCGCCCAGTATTTTCACATGCTGCGCCGTCAGGTGCGCCGCCCCTGGCGCAAGCCGCTGATTGTCTTTACGCCAAAAAGCATGCTGCGCCATCCCGACGCCAGCTCGAAGATCGAAGAATTCACGCGGCCCCGGTTTCTGCCACTCGTCCCCGATCGCGAGGTGCAGGACGCCAGGCGCATCCTGATCGCCAGCGGCAAGGTCGGCCACGAGCTGCGCGGCGAACGCCGCCGCCGTAAAGATACAACCACGGCGATCTTCTTTCTCGATCAGCTTTATCCCTTGCCGCGCACGGAAATCACCGCCGCCATCGGCGAACATCCCAATGCCCGCGAAATCGTCTGGGTCCAGGAAGAACCCGCTAATATGGGCGCGCATTTTTACGTCTTGCCTAGGCTGGAACGCCTCGCGAAAGCCAGTGGACTGCGCGTTCGATCGGTGAAACGCTCCGGCAGCGCCAGCCCGGCCACGGGCTCCGCCAAAGCGCACGAGTTGGAGCAAAAGACGCTCCTCGCGCTGGCTTTCACCACCTCGAGCACTAACTAGGTTCGCGGAGGAGCGTCCGAGGAGGCTCCAACCACCGCAGTTAGCATTCACACTCCATTCACATTCATGTAAACGCCGCGTTACCTCCCGGCGCGGCACTCCTGCGACAATTCAGCGTGTTTCGACAACTCCCGGATGGTCAAAAATTTCCCAATGCCTATCGCAATCCCGCGCCGTACGGTACACTTTCGCCAGGCCGGCGTGCGATGCGCTCTATCACCATGAAACGCATCCTGATTATCGAAGACGATCGCGATATCGTCGAGCTCGTGCGCTACAATCTCGCCAATGAAGGCTATCAGGTCAGCGCTGCTCATGACGGCAGCACCGGCCTGAGCACATTGAAAAAGACTCCGCCCGACCTCCTGCTTCTCGACCTCATGCTCCCGAAACTTTCCGGCCTCGAAATTTGCCGCGAAGTTCGCCGGGACGATTCACTCAATCGTTTGCCCATCCTGATGCTTACCGCGCGCGGCGAGGAAGCCGACCGCGTCGTCGGTCTGGAGATGGGCGCTGACGACTACGTGACTAAGCCGTTCAGCCCTCGCGAACTGCTCGCGCGCGTCAAGGCGCTGCTTCGCCGCGCCGAGCCGCCCAGCGATACGCCCCGCGTCATCGAAATTGGGAAACTGGCGATCGATCCGGCCTCTTATCGCGTCAGCCATTCCGGAAAGCCCGTGCCGCTTAGCACGCTCGAATTCCGGCTGCTCTACTATCTTGCTTCGCGCCCGAACCGCGTTTTTACGCGGGATCAGCTCCTCGATGCCGTGTGGGGCACGGACCGGTTTGTCACGCCGCGTAGCGTGGACGTTTACGTTCGCCGGCTGCGCGAAAAAATCGAATCCGATCCCGAAAATCCCGCGCATTTGAAGACCGTTCGCGGCGCGGGCTATTTGTTTGAAACCCGTGCGGCTTAATCTCTTCTGGAAACTCGGTTTTGCGTTCTTCGCTCTGCTGATCGCGGTCCTGCTGCCCGTCGAGTTCTATGCCGAGCGGGCCCTGAGACGTGGCTACGAACGAGCCGGTTTCGAAGAACTCGCCGCCATCGCGCGTGTTGCACTGGCCCATCCTCCGCAACCGGCGGATCTCATCTCCCAGGTGCCCGCCAAGAGTGCGCCGCTTCTTGACTGGGTTGCGCAGTTGGCTGCCAGCGGCATCCGTGTCACCGTCATCGCTTCGGATGGTCGGGTACTCGCGGATTCCCAGGCCGATCCATCAACCATGGAAAACCACGCCGGACGCCCGGAGATTCAGGATGCTTTCGCGAAGGGTAACGGGCAATCCATTCGCCGCAGCGCCACGATCAATCGTGACCTCTTGTACTACGCCGTGCGCCAGCCTGTGCCCGGCGGGACTCCGGTGGTCCTGCGTTTTGCATTGCCTCTTCAGACGGTGGATGAGGTTTTGTGGGAGTTTCGCAAACGCCTTTGGCTCGCTTCCCTCGTCGTGCTTCTCGTGACCGGGGCTGCCGCGCTGCTGATCTCACGCTCCCTCTCGGATCGCGTGGACCGTTTGACTGCGTTTTCGCGCCGCGTTGCCGAAGGCGATTTTCGTCCCATTGATGCAGACCGCTCCGGCGACGCATTGGAAGCTTTGGCGGTGTCCCTGAATGAGACGGCCGCACGCCTCGACCGTACCATCCGCACGCTCACCGAAGAGCGCAATCTCTCTTCCGCGATTCTCGGCAGCATGGTGGAAGGCGTCGCGGTCGTGAACGCCTCGGAACGTCTGCTCTTCGCGAATCCAGGGTTCGAGGAAATCCTGGATCTCGACGTGCCCCCGCAATCGGGAAGCGCGCTTGTGGAGATCGTAAGACAGACGGAACTGCTCGAAGCGGTGCGCCAGGTCTTGAAGGGAGAGCCGCGCGTCGAAACCGAGATCGTCACCGGCACGCTGCGCCAGCGATTTTTCGCCGTCACCGTTGCCGCCGTCACCGCCGCCGAGACTTCCGGCGCCGTCATCGTCTTGCACGACATCACCGAACTGCGCAAACTCGAACGCGTCCGGCGCGATTTCGTCGCCAATGTCTCCCACGAATTGAAGACTCCCCTAACCGCCATCCAGGGCTTCGCGGAAACGCTCCTTGCCGGCGCCATTGACGATCCGAAGAACCGCGTCCGCTTTCTGGAGATCATTCTCGATCATTCGCGCCGCCTCGCCCGTCTGACCGACGATTTGCTCAGGCTTTCGAAAATGGATGCGGACCGGCTCGATCTCGAGATTCAACGCCTGGGCGTGGCTCATTTTGTGGAAAGTTGTGTGGAAACTGCCCAGCGTCCTGCCGCCGAAAAAGACCTACGCATCTCTGTGAATTTGCAGGAGCGATTGCCGGATATCGCGGCGGACCGCCGGCGTCTCGCCGAAGTTCTGCAGAATCTGCTCGACAATGCGATCCAATACACCTCGCCCGGCGGCCAGATCATGCTCAGCGCCTCGGCCGACCCCGGCGAAGTCAAATTCACCGTCTCGGACACTGGCATCGGCATTCCCCAGGCTGACCAGCCTCGCATTTTCGAACGTTTCTATCGTGTGGACGCGGCCCGTTCCCGCGAAGTTGGCGGTACGGGGCTCGGCTTGGCCATCGCCAAGCATCTCGTCGAAGCCCACAGCGGCCGCATTTGGGTGGAGAGCGAAGTCGGCCAAGGCTCGCAGTTTTATTTCACCGTTCCGATCTTCGATTCGGAACGCTCCTCCTCCCGTAACGGGCGCTAGACTCGCTTCTCACCACGAGAACACCGATTCTCAGCCTGATCTCGTTGCCTTCGCCAGCTTGAGCGAAGCGCGCCTTCCCTTTTCCCGCATTTTCACACTTTTGTGAACAAGCTGTAATCATTCCCAAGCAAACTCTTGCTTACGAGCGGGATTGTGACTTCTTGACCTCCGCTCCGAGGGAACTCATGGCCTCAGCCGCTGGACTCACGGAAGTCGTGCTTTACGACACGCTGGTGAACTACCTGGTTTCAATGGCCCGTACCGTCGAAGGCGCGATGAATCGCGCGCTGGACGCCATTGTCAGCCTGGAAAGCCCCCGAACCGCGGCTCTGCCCGGCGAGGTATTTCTTCTCGAGCCGCGCATCAACGAAATGGAAATCGTTATCGATGAGCACGCCATCCGGCTTCTCCGCCGCGGCTCGTACTCGGATGACGAAATGCGCCTGATCGTCGCTGCTCTGAAAATTACCAACGACCTGGAACGCATCGGCGACCTCGCCGTGAATCTCGCCCAAGGCGTCATCTCTCTCCGCGAAATGACGGGTGCCCAAGTCCCGCAGGAACTCGCCCCTATGGCCTCCGCCGTACGCGCTATGGTCAGCAAGAGCCTTGGCGCTCTTATTTTTCGCAACGTCGAAATGGCCACGCAGGTTCTAGAAAGCGACGATGTGGTCGATCAATACCGCGACCGCATTTTCGAGCAGCTCCTTCAGGGCATGACCCGGGAGCCTGCGCTCGTGAGTCCGGGCCTGCAGTTCATTCTGGCCACGCGCCATCTCGAGCGCATCGCCGACCACGCCACCAACATCGCCGAAGACATCATCTTCTGGGTCCGTGGCCTCGATGTCCGCCACGGCCGCGGCCTCGCCGTGCTCTCAGAGCCGTCCTCGCTTCCCGCAACGGACGACTCGAACGTTACGCAGAATTCACATGCTCTTCATTCGGATGTGACTCCAGTTGGAAATACTGAGCAAGCTTGATCTTCAATCCATGTCCTACCTTGGGGACCGGTGCACCCCTGGCTCCGGTCCCCTTCTCCTCCCACCCGCAGCGAAGCAACCCACCTCCCGTTCAGAAACTTCAATTTGTAATCTTAGATGACCCGCGTGTTACAGAATATTCACATGCGATTCAAGGTCTGTTGACCCTGCCTCTCTAGGATTCCCACATCAATCAAGTGCGCTTCTATCGGGTTGTGCGCGTTCGTGATGCAGTGCAGTCGGTGTGCTTAGGACGATTCGAATTAAATCGGAGGATATAGATGCGTAGGACTTGGATCGCTTTGTTGTTATCTGCCCTCGTGACTGTGACGGCGTCTCGGGCAACGGATGGGCCGGACAAGGAGGCTGCGGCGAAAGAAGCTCCGGCACAGACGGCTGCCAAAAAGAGGCCGGCCACTGCGGCGAAGAAGCCCGCCGAGAAATCTGTAACGGATGCCCTGAGCGCCGAAGTCGAGCAGTTGCGCCAGATGATGGCGCGGCAGTCGCAGCAGATGGAAGCACAACAGAAAATGATGCGTGAGCAGCAGGAAAAGCTCAATGCGCTGACCGAAGAGTTGCGTTCCGCGCAAGCCGCGGCCTCTTCAGCAGCAGCGGCCGCCCAGGAAGCCAAGGCGGAGCAGGGGAATGCCAAGGTGACGGAAGGCCAGTTGGAGGCCGTTGCGGACGCTACGAGTGACCTCACCAAGAAAGTTGCCGCGCTTGACAAGGACTACCAGGGCGAGAAGAAATCCCTCGATGGAAGGATCAAAGCCATTGGCCCATTCAGCTTCAGCGGCGACATGCGCGTGCGCGATGAGCCCTTCATCGGGGGGCCGTGCACAGCCACCAATTGCGATTCCCAAGTGCGCAATCGCATGCGCTTCCGCCTTCGCTTTAATATCAACGCAAAATTCAACGACGACATCAGCGGCGGGTTCTCGCTGGCCTCCGGCGATTTGAATGATCCGATTTCGACCAACCAGACGGACATCCAGTTCTACGCCCGCAAGCCGATCGCGATTGATCGCGCGTTCGTCACTTATACTCCCCACCAGTTCAAGCCGTTGGTGTTCACCGGCGGTAAGATTGCCTATCCTTTCTATCGCACGGAGCTCGTTTGGGATAACGACCTTAACCCCGAAGGCGTCGCGCAAACCTTGCAATGGAATTTTCACGATAGCACGCCGGTCATCCGGCGATTTGCCGTAGTCGGGTTTGCGTTGCCGTTCACCGAGCTCCAGCACACTACTGGGGTAAACCGGAGCCGCGTGGAGAGCGAAGTGTACGGCGGCCAGGTCCAGGCCGTATGGCAATTGGGCAGCTGGCTTAGATTGAGCACCTACGGCGCTTTCTACAACTATCACAACCCTGACCCCATCGCTTTCGCCACTGCTGTCGCGGGCGGCAATCCCCAGACTCCGCTCAACGGCCTCCTTCCTCTCGCCGGAGCCAGCGTTCAGAACTCCATCACCACGACCACGGTGACCAACATCGTGACCGATGTAGACACTGACCTTGTTACCGGTCTCCCTGTCACCACGACGACCGCCACGGGCGTCAAGACGATTACCAACGCGCAGTTCGCTTCCAAGTTTGGACTCTTGGACGCGATCGCGCGTTTTGACATTAAGACTCCCTACGCGCGACTCCCGCTCGTTGTTCTTGGCGACTACGTCCAGAACACCCGGGCCTGCGCCAACGTTGGCAATCTCCCCGCGCTGGGGACTACGACCACTGCCGCTACGATTACCACCGTTACCAGAGCTGGCGGGGCCTGCTTCTCCCGTGAGCGCCGTGGCTATTGGCTGGAAGGCCGCATCGGCCGCCAATCGGAAGCCAAGGATATTCAGTTCGCCTACACGCGCATGTTCATCGAACGCGAAGCCGTCATGGGTGCCTTCAACTTCAGCGACTTACGCCAGAACAGCAACGTTAGCCAGCACCGCGTCGAAGTCTTCTACCAGGCCTATAAGAACGTTCAGTTGGCCTTCACCGGTCTGATCGGTCGCCCGCTCAACTGGCATGTCGCCGCCGGCACTCCGCCGGAGCCGTGGCTGAAGCGCCTCCAGTTTGACGTAATCTACAAGTTCTAGCTGCTCCGCGGCTGTAACACTGCTGAAACAATTGGGGTCCATACTTGAGCACGAATACGAAGGAGGAAAGAAGATGAGAAAAATCTCGAAATTGGCCCTGGGTACTGCCGCGTTGCTGATCACTGGCGCCGTGGCCTTGATGGCGGAAGGCCGCAACATTACTGTGAAGGGTTCGGACACACTGGTTATTCTTGGCCAGCGCTGGGCCGAAGTCTTCATGAGCAAGAATCCCGGCTTAACCATCCAAGTCACTGGCGGTGGCTCCGGAACGGGCATAGCGGCCCTCATCAACGGAACCACGGATATCTGCGAGGCCTCCCGCCCTATGAAAGACGCCGAAAAGGCCGATGCTAAGGCCAAGCGCGGCAAGGACGTCATCGAATTGCCGGTCGCCGTGGATGGCCTCGCGGTGTACGTCAATGAAGCCAACCCCATCACTGAACTCACGCTCGCGCAGATCAAGTCCATTTACACCGGCGCCGTCAAGAACTGGAAGGATGTCGGCGGCAGCGACCAGAAGATCATTCTCTACAGCCGCGAAAACAATTCCGGCACCTACGTCTACTTCAAGGAGCACGTCCTTGAAAATAGCGACTACTACCCGACAGCGCAGACCCTCCCGGGCACCGCAGCAGTCATCAATGCTGTTGCCAAGGACCCCCGCGGCGTCGGCTACGGCGGCATCGCTTACGGCAAAGGCATCAAGCACCTGAATATCAAGAAAGATGCGAACAGCCCGGCCGTTGCACCCACCATGGAAAACGTCCTGGCCGCGAAGTACCCCATCAGCCGCTATCTCTACTGGTATGTTGCCGGCCAGCCTCAAGGGGACGCTGCCAAACTCGTGGATTGGGTCTACTCCAAGGAAGGGCAGGAAATCGTGGAGAAGGTCGGCTACTATCCATTGACCGAGACCGATCGCTTGAATTTCGCTGCGCGTGCTTCGGGCGGTACGATGAAAGCCGCTGCCGCCCCGGCGAAGAAAAAGAGTTAGACCGTAATCCTTTCCGGCAGGCGCCCGGCTGTTGCATACAGCCGGGCGTTTGTCCTTGAGAAACCCATGAGCACTCTCGCCAGGCCCGTCACTCCCCTGGAAGCCACTGATATCCGCCACCGGCGGATTACCGACGCCATTACCGAAAAAATCATTTATGCCTCTGCCCTCGTTTCCATCACCATCATCTTTCTAATTTTTCTCTTTGTCGGCAAGGAAGCCCTCCCGGTTTTCACCAGCGCCCAAGTCCACCAGGAAGTCACCCTGCAGAAGATGATCTTGCCGCAGAATTACGGCAGCCCGGAAGCTCCCGTGCGCTACATGTGGCAGCCTGTTTCACTGGTTCCCAAGTACAGCCTGATGCCCCTCCTCCTCGGGACCCTCAAAGTCACGCTGATGGCCATGCTCTTTGCCACCCCACTTTCCGTTCTCGCGGCCATCTATTGCACCTAATTCGCTCCGCGCTGGGTCCGCGAAATCGTCAAGCCCGCTATCGAGCTGCTCGCGGGTATCCCCTCCGTCGTGCTCGGATTTTTCGCCCTTATCGTCCTTGCCAGTTGGATCCAAAAGCTTTTTGATTTCGATTACCGCTTGAATGCCGTCAACGCCGGCATTGCCCTCGGACTTGCCGTGATTCCTGTCATGTTCACTATCATGGAAGACGCGCTCACCGCCGTGCCGCGCAAACAGCGAGACGCCGCGAGAGCCCTCGGCGCCACGCCCTGGCAAACCGCCTGGCAAGTCGTTCTGCCTTCCGCTCTCCCAGGTGTGCTCGCGGGTTTCATTCTCGGATTCGGCCGCGCCATGGGCGAAACCATGATCGTCCTTATGGCTTCGGGCAACGCCGCCATCACCTCCTGGAGCTTCACGGAATCCGTCCGCACCATTTCCGCAACGATCGCTGCTGAACTGGCCGAAGTTGTTTTCGGCAGCCCGCATTACCACGTTCTCTTCTTCCTCGGCACTCTGCTTTTCGCCATCACGTTTGTCCTCAACTGGCTCGGCACTCGCATCGTCAACCGCTTGCGCCGCCAGCTCTCCGGAGCCGTCGTATGAAGCTCCGCATCATGGACAAGACGTTTGTCTATCTCACCGGGCTCGCCGTCCTGATTATTCTTGCGCTTCTCTTCACGATTCTTGGCAATATCGTCGCCAACGGTTGGACTCGCATCTCCTGGGAATTTCTCAGCGCCAACCCGCGTGAAGGCATGACCGAGGGCGGCATTTTCCCGGCCATCTTTGGCACCGCGCTTCTCGTCCTCTTGATGTCCATTTTCGTTGTGCCTCTCGGCGTTCTCGTCGCTATCTATTTCTCGGAGTACGCCAATCGAACCTCCATGCTGTACCGCTGGTCGCGCTCCGCGGTGGATAATTTGGCCGGTGTTCCGTCCATCGTCTTTGGACTCTTCGGCCTCGGTTTTTTTGTCCAGTGGGTCGGTCGCGGCGTGGATAAAGCATTCTTCGGCGGCCACCTGGCCTTCGGTCAGCCCGCCCTTATTTGGGCGGCTCTGACTATGGCTGTCCTAACCCTGCCTGTCGTCATCGTCAGCGTGGAAGAGGCTCTGCGCGCCGTTCCTCAATCCTTCCGGGAAGCCAGCTACGCCCTCGGCGCAACCAAGAGCCAGACCACCTTCCGCGTTGTCCTCCCGGACGCTGTCTCCGGGGTGCTTACTGGTGGTATTCTCGCCGTGAGCCGCGGTGCGGGTGAGGTCGCTCCCATCTTGTTCGTCGGCGCGGCTTATTTTCTCCCTCACCTGCCATCTAAACTAAACGACCAGTTCATGGAGCTCGGTTATCATATTTTCGTTCTCACCACGCAGTCGCCCGACGTCGAGGCGACCAAGCCCTTGTTGTACGCAACGGTTCTCGTGCTTCTTGGTTTGACGTTTCTCCTCAACGTCGTGGCCATCGTCGTGCGCGCGCGGTTGCGAGTTCTCTCCGGAGCGGCACGATGAGCACGTCCGGCACAGGCGCCACCATGGCAAATCAATTTCCTCTATTAAAGACGGAAGTCAAAGCGCAGTCCGCCCCGGCTCTCGCTTCGGCGGACGCAAAGATGTCGCTGGACTGCTTGGACGCCTATTACGGGAAACGGCTCGCCGTGGATAAGGTCACCATGCCATTCCGCGAAAAACTGATTACCGCCATCATCGGCCCGTCCGGGTGCGGAAAGACCACGCTGCTTCGCACCCTCAACCGCATGAACGATTCCATTCCGGGCTTTCGCGTCGAGGGCAAAGTCCTCCTCGATGGCAACGACATTTACCATTCCAAGACGGACGTCATCGGCCTGCGCCGCCGCGTTGGCATGGTCTTTCAGCAGCCCAATCCGTTTCCCAAGTCCATCTTTGACAACGTAGCCTTCGGCATGCGCATCAACGGCCTCGTCAAGGACCACTCCGTCCTTGTCGAGCGCGTGGAGCAGGCGCTCCGGCACGCCGCGCTTTGGGATGTCGTCAAGGACCGTCTTCAGAAGAGTGCCATGATGCTCTCCGGCGGCGAACAGCAGCGTCTCTGCATTGCGCGCGCTCTCGCTGTCCAGCCCGAGGTCCTGCTCATGGATGAGCCGGCTTCCGCGCTGGACCCCATTTCGACCGCCAAGATCGAGGAGCTGATGGTCGAGCTGAAGAAGGACTACACCATCGTCATCGTCACCCACAACATGCAGCAGGCCGCGCGCGTCAGCGATTTCACCGCCTTCCTGCTCAACGGACACCTGATCGAATGTTGCCCGACGCCGCAGCTCTTCACCACGCCCGGTGATCCGCGCACGGAGGCTTACATCACCGGACGCTTCGGATGAGCGATTGTGTTCATCCTTGGCAAGAGTCGTTTCTTGGAGTTGTCATCCCGAGCGAAGCGAGGGATCTGCTTTTTGCTTAAGAGCAAATTCTCCGGAAAAGGGCGGAGACGTCATGGAACGCCATTTCGAAAAAGACATCAACGAGCTGAAAGAGCGGCTCCTCTGGATGGGCAGCCTCGCCGAGCGCGCCGTTCACCAGGCCGTTCACGCTGTCCTGGAATCCGATGAGCCGCTCGCCAGGCGCGTCCTCGAGGAAGAAGACGCCATCAACGAGCTCCAGCTGGAAATCGACGATCGCGTCGTTCAGCTTCTTGCCTTGCACCAGCTCATGGCCGTGGATCTCCGTTTTGCGCTGGCTGTTTCGCGCATCAACATCGACCTCGAGCGCATCGGCGATCAGGCCGTGAATATCGCCCAGGGGGCCCTCCGCATCCTTCGCCACCCGCGCGTGAAGCCCTACGTCGACCTGCCGCGCATGAGCGAGCTCGCCGAAGAAATGGTCCGCGACGCCCTCAACGCCGTCGTTCGCCGCGACGTCGACCTCGCGCAAAAAGTCCTCGCCACCGACGACCGCGTGGACCACTACCGCGACCAGATTTTCCGTGAATTGTTGACCTACATGATGGGCGATTCCAGCGTGGTCTTCCCCGCGTTCGAATTGATTCTCGTCGCCAAAAACCTCGAGCGCATCGGCGACCACGCCACCAACATCGCCGAGGACGTCATCTACCTCGTCCAGGGCCAGGACGTCCGCCACCCCACCGTCGACCGCCGGTAGCGGCGTCTCTCGCGGATTGCTCTATTCCATCTTGACGCGAACCTTCTATTCGATGACTCCGAAGCTGTAGAGCTTCCCAGACTGCATCGACCCGCCCTGCACTGTTTGTCCGCTCGCTCCGCCGCCAGTGGCGCCGACAGAGCCCCCTCCTGGAGGAAGGATGCCGTATTCACCCTTCTTCAGGCCGGCCAGAACTATCTTGTAGGTTCGTGGTGCAATTTTTTGAAAATCAAATTTGATTGCATCCTTCTGTGCGCCACCGGAGGAGTGATAGACGCCACCGGTAACCGCACGGAATTCGCGGCGGTCGCCCTTCTCGTCTAGTTTGAGCAGCATGTATTCGCTGGGTGTAACGCCCTCGGAGCACTTGATCACGAGTTCGGCAGGCAGTCCAAACTGGAGCTTGCTCTTGGGTCCGCTGACCGTGGCGTTCACGTGCCCCTTTGTCATGCCCATGGACAGCATGCTCTTGCCTACGCCACCGGACTTCCAGCTCACCACTTCGGCGTACATCTCGACAAGCGACCCTTTCAATTTGGTGTAAACCCCCATGTCTTCGGGAACATCCGGATTTGCCGCGGGCGCCGGAGCAGCTGCGGCCACCGCCGGTTTTGCCGCTTCCGCCTTTTTCTTCGTCGCGGCCAGCATCGCTGAAATCACTTTCTCGCTGACGCCCGCAGCCTTTAGCGCCATCAATGCTTGCACGGAGTTGTCAAAATTCGTGTCGGCTGATTCGATGGCCGCAACCGTGGTGGACTCATCGAAGCCGCCCTTCACCATCTGGACTACGTCGTCGTTGGTGAGGGGCTTATTCGACTGAGCAAAAACCAGTCCTGGGGAAAGAAGCAAGATCGCTGCAAGCAGCAGAGTACACTTCGCACGCATATTCGTCCTCCGTGAAGAATTCCTCCGCATCCGCAGAGGTGCATCACTCGCATGTCCCCATTCCAAGGCACAAAAGTTCTCAGCTGAAGAAGCTTTTTCCATTTTGCAGAATGACGCCAAGAACCAGCCGAAGAACAGGTCTATTGTGGTAGGAGTCTATTGCAGGAAATTAAAATCAGCAAGCCTTTGCTATAGTGTGGTTACGTAAGAGGACACGGAATGAGCTGAACGGGGAAAAGGAATTCTTTACTGTCTTGCCTGTCCAAGATTCGGGCCAAGCGGTGCTTCCTGACTTTTCGGGGCAGGCAAGATGGGCGCCAGAATGTTGACCTTCCGGGTGCCATAAGTAAACGCGACGGATTCCTCTCCCTTGCCGACCGTCACTGCCTTCTGCGCATTGAGTTCATCACCGGAGATTCCGCCTCCGCCACGCAGCGGCAACCGCTGGCCGTCGACAGCTTCCACGTCCAGGATGCTCCATTCGAGCCGCGCAGCTTGCCCCGTGCGCGAGCGATCCTTGGAGTCCAGCAAGCGTCCCCGCACTCTTGCTCCTTTGGCGATCACTCTCAGTCCTCTGATTCGGACGTCTTCAAGCACGTGGAAGTAGATGATGTAACCCGGCGTTTGGACATTGGAGTCAAGGTCCTCCGAAAGGCCTATTTTGATCGGTGTGCTGTCAGGGATCACAACGGGAATCCGGCCCTTTGTGGCTGGAGGAAGCTCTGGCGCCTTCATCATCGCCAGGACAACGTTGTAGGGAACGTTTGCCGCGTGCAGCGCCTCCAGCCCTGCGGCGGACTTGTCAAATTTGCAAGGTGAATTGTGAATTCGCCTGATGACCGCAAGCGGCGTCATCCCGCTGCCCAGCATCTCAATCACGTCCTGATTGGTAAGAAGACGGTCCGGGATGTCGTCAAGGGACCTTTGCGCTGCCGCGACAGAGGTGACAGTGAGAAGCAGAACGCCGATGAGAGCGCACCATCTTTCTGTGCCGAGGGAAGGCTTCTCTCGATTTCTCAAACGAGTTTCCTTGCGCGAGCAAACATTGGATTCCAACGGACGCTCACATCCGGGCCGTTAGAACTGCCGGCAATCCAAAGTATATCAAGGGCTTGCGGAAAGCAGACGCGCGCCTCCGTGAGGCGGGATCGCGTGAACACTGTCCCAAACAAGTCTTGCCGCACACGCCTGGGAATGCTCGTTCCAATCTTTAGCTCTACAATCCCATAGATTTCTCTTGACAGTACCGTAACTACTCTGGTATATTATTCGAGTAAAGTAGCCCGCCTCGCCTTCCGCGAGATCCTCTTACAATCTAAATCCTTTTTTCTGGAGACTTCCATGTCCACTAATCGCTCCGTTGACCGCTTTGCGGTCACACATAAAAACGACCGTTCCTGCTTGTGTGCCTTCACCTTTGCCGACGGCCGTCGCTGCCGTACTCCGCGGCTCACTGGCCACCCGCGCCTCTGCTGCTTCCATGCCAAAAGGGAAGCGCAATCCCTCGCCGCCCAGCAGGTCGGCCGTGACGTATCCTCTTTCCTCTCCGGCAGTTATCTCTCCGCCTGCGATCTCAGCTCCGCCTTGGCCCGCGTCTTCTCCGCCGTCGCCGAAGGCCATGTCAAACCCAAAACCGCCTCCACCCTCGCCTATCTCGGCCAAACCTTGATTCAATCCATCCAGGTCGCCGAGCACGAATACATCAACGCCTTCGGCACCGATTCCTGGCGTGACATGGTGGCCTTCTCCTTCGCTCCTCCCGGCACTCAAGAGGACGAGGATCCCCAACCAGCCCCAGCGCCGCACACCCCCTTGCCTCCGACGAGCACCGAATTCGTTCAGCGTATACTGGCCGGTCGCAACTTGTCCTGAGCGTAACTGTCACCAGCCACGAGCCACTAACTCTTTTAGAATGAACACTTACAAAAGTCTATCAAAACAAACAACTTTAACCCTCTTTAGAATCAACACTTATGAAAAACAGGGGGGAGGGGGTGGGTGTTATGGTTAACTGACAAGCCCGCGCTAAGTTCAGCGTCACGGCGGCTTTGGTCAAGGGCTCGCGGACAGGAGACGCTGGCCCCCGGCGTTGAACAACGCGAGAAGCGCCAGCAACCCGGCCACGGAAACGAAGATCCCCAGGATGCGGTCCGGCGTTCGCACAAATTTCACGGCGATGTGTTGCGTCCCCGCAGGCAGCCGCAGCATCATCTGGCCGCTCGTCTCTGCGTGCTGCGGTGTTGCCACCTTCCCGTTCACTTCCACGCGCCACGCCGGATAGTCCAGCAGCCGCAGCGCCACCCGCACCGGCTTCTGCGACGATACTTGCAGCTCCCGTTCTTCTGCGCTCCATCGCAGAACGTGTACCTCGGCCCGTGGTGCTGCTCCTCCCGATTCCTCCTCCGGCAGAATCGCAACCCGCGGCGCTTTTTCTGGCAAATTGGTGTGGTCGTCATCCATCGGATCGTATTCATCCGTGCCTTCAAAACCCTGGTCATTCGCGATGGCTTCCCGCAAAGCCGGAATTTCGTCCGAATCCCACCACGTCTGTTGTACCAGGAACGCACCCGTTGCCGCGGAAACGACAATCACCGCCGCGCCCAGGATCCAGCCGGCACGCCGCCGCGACATCGCGGCCGCTATAAAACAGGAATACGGCACCGCCAGGATGGACATCCATCTCCACGGAAACTGCACAAAACGCAGCTTGAACAGGTGTTCCCAGAAAACCGAACTCGGGCGAATCATCATGAAAATCGCCGCTGCCGAGAGAAACAGCAGTACGCGCCACAGTTTTCTCGCTTCCTCCGTCTCTCCGTTTTTGGCAGCGCTTCGGTGCGCCGCGATGGCCGCGATCCCCGTCATCACCATCAGCACGATCGCCACGCTCGAAGCCACCCAATTGAACACGTTGTGCTCCGGATCGTTGGTCATCGTATTGAGAAAATTGTCGGAAGGATGCAGTCCCGGCGAAAGCGCCTGCGTGATGTTCACCCAGCGCTGTTCGTAAGCCGCGGGGAAGAGATAGAAACTTGCGAGGGCAAAGCCCAGCGTTACACCGGCCATTCCGCGCCACAGCGGTCGCGATGACTTCTCCGCGAATGCGGCCCATACAAAAAAAAGTGCCACGCTGTAGCTCGCCAGCACCGCGGCAGGCGCATTGGACAGCCACACCGCCGCAAACACCACTGCGAATAACGCCAGCGCTCGCGGTTGGGAACGCCCGCCGACCAGCCCGCAGACTTGTAGCGCCGCCAGCAGCACCACGGGCATCAGCGCGCACGCCAGCAATTCCGCAAAATCGCTGCGCATGTAAATAACCAGCAGCGTGTAAGGATTCGCCGCATAAGCCGCCGCTCCAAAAAGCGCCGCGCCCCGCGCCGCGAACCGCCGCGCCAGTGCATACGAACTCAGGCCCGCGATCGTCTGCACCAGCGCGATAAATATTCCCGGCACCGCATTCCACGGCGCCAAAAAGCCCAGCGCCGCACCCAGCATCCACGAAAGCGGCGGATAAAAAATAAACCGCGGCTCGCCAAATCCGTGGTTCGCCCACTCCGTCCACCTGGGATACGCGATCCCTTCTCTCCACTGGCCCGCCGTATCCAGCCAGGACGCTGCGTGAAATCCAAAATCATGGCCGGATGCGTTCCCCAGCCAGAAAAATGGCGCAATCACCAGCAGCGCGGTCCCGAACGATACGCCCAGCGCCACGAGCCACTCGCGGGAAGTTGTACCGCGCTTCAATCTGTTTGGAAGTTCCACCGAAGATGTCATGCAGTGCGCATACAATTCTAATCGCTATCGAAGCGAACCGTCGAGCTTCGCAAACGCGAAAACTGGCACAACTCTGCTTTATTCCTTTTCTTTCTTCTCCGTTGCCGCAGGTGCTGCAAGCGGCGCCGGCTTCTCGCCCCAGATATACTGCGCGAACCACTTCTCATTTTCTTCCATCACCGCGCGTTGCTGCTTCGGCTTGTTGATTCCGTGCCCGAATCCTTTGTACACCACCATTTTCACCGGCACACCCCGGTCTTCCAGCGCTTGCCGCAATTCATACGCGTTCGGTATCGGCACGCGGCGGTCATTCTCACCATGTTGGATCAGAGTCGGCGTTTTCGCTTTCGCAACATAAGTTATCGGCGAAGTCTTCCGGTAAATTTCCGGATCGTCCCACGGCGTGCCGTGCAGATACTGCTGCGTGAACGGCGTAATGTCCGTATTCACGTAATAGGTCATCCAGTCCGAAATTCCTGCACCGACCGATACCGCCTTGAAGCGGTCGCTCGACGCGGTGATGAATGCGGAAATGTACCCGCCCTGGCTCCAGCCCATCGCCCCAACCCGCTCCTTATCTACGGAGCCCTTGGCGATCAGCGCGTCCACGCCGGAAATCACGTCCGCATAATCTCCGACTCCGAGATTGCGTACATTTAGCGCGCGGAATTTTTCTCCGTAACCTGCCGAGCCCCGGTAATTCGGCCGCAGCACCAGCGCCCCCTTGGCCACAAAACGTTCGATCGGATAATACCGGTCCGCGTTCACCACCGGCTGGTCCACCCCGGTCGGCCCTCCGTGAATCACCACGAGCAGCGGATATTTTTTCTTCGCATCAAAATCGCCTGGCGTGTAGAGAATGCCCTCGATTTTCGTTCCGTCCGCCGACGTCCACGAAATCACCTCGCGATGGGCGAGCTTGAATGGCTTTAACTGTTCGCCGAGCGACGTCAGCTTCTTCGCTTTCCACGGCGCGACGCTCGCCGCATAAATTTCACCGTACTCGTTCTCCAGCGCCGCGCGAAACGCCGCGTGCTTGAAATCGCGCGCGAACGAAAATCCAAACGCCACGGCATGTTCCGGCGTGTCCAGTTTTTCCACGGCCTTTGTTTCGGGGTTCACTCGAAACACGTGCACGTACGTCTTCTGCACCGCCTCAAAATAAATTCCGTCCGGCCCCCAATCGATGAGATCGGGATCTTCGTCGAAAGCCGCCGTCACCACTTCCGGCGTTCCTCCTTCGGCCGGCACCACCGCGATTCGGCCATTCGTGTAGAAGTAATATTTCGAGCCCGCCGCTGTGTGGTACGCGATTTTCTTTCCATCCGGCGACCATTTCGGATTTGTATCCGGCCCCGGCGTGTTCACAATTTTTTTCACCGCCTTGTCCGCCACCGTCAGGATGTATATGTCGCTGGAGAAAGACGAAATAAAATCTGGGTCTTTTTGGCCGCTGAACGCGATGCGCGTTCCATCCGGCGACCACGCAAAACTCCCCACGCTGAACGCCTCTCCTTCCGTCAGCCGCTTTGCTTCCGGCACAGCGTTCGTCGTTCCATCCGGGAGATCAATCGCCCAGAGATGCGCCATCTGATAGTCCGCATGCACCACCGAATACTCGCCATATTTTTCCTTGCGATCCTTCAGCGTCTTGGGCTCGGGATCCGTTGCGGCAAACGCGATTCGCCGCGAATCCGGCGCCCACTCGAACCCGCCAACGTCGGTTTCCGATTTGCTGAGCTGCTGGGCTTCTCCGCCATCCGCCGAAATCACGTACAACTGTTTTTTATCCGCGGTCGAGCCGGATATTTGCGCCGGCCGGTCGGAAACAAACGCGATCCATTTTCCATCCGGCGACCAATTCGCGCCGGTGCTCGACTTCTTCGCGGACGTCAGCTGCCGCACTTCTCCGTTCGCGATGTCCGCGATCCACAAATTCCGGTCAAACGAATTGTCTTCCCAGTTCGTCGATTGCAGTTCGTACACCACGCGGCGTCCATCCGGCGAAATCTTTGGATTGAACGCGCTTTTCCATTCCAGCGACTGGTCGATCGTCGGCGTTTTGGAAACCGCCGCCAGCGTGGACTTCGGCGCTTCCTGGGCCGCGGCGCGGACTCCTGCGCATCCGTAAATGGCCATTGCAACCGCGATCAAACACACCTTTCGCATCCCTCTATCCCTCCAACTTTTCCAAGAGACGTTCACTCAGTATTTGCGATTCCAGCGGGTGAACCCGATGAAAAGACCAATCGCCACGATGGCAAAACCAAGGTACACGTACCATCCATGCAGCACCGTTGCTGAAACGACCGCCCCCAGGGCGGAAAGCACCAGCAACAGGGCAGCCCTGCCCTTCGTTAGCCGCTTCTGTTCGACCACTCGCGCTTCGCTTCTCGCCGCCGTGAGGCCCACTCTGCATCGCACCGGCGCTTTTCCTGAGCTTAAGTCCTCGCCAACTCTCGCGTCAGGTACACCATCTGGCCCACATGATGATACGCATGCCCCGCACAACGAATGAAAATTTGCATTCGATCCGTGGCTTCCGGCTCGCGCTCGGCAGTGTACGCTTTTCCCCAGTCCTCCGCCCTTTGTTTTCGTATCGTCGTCACCACCATGGCGATGGTGCGGTCCAATGCGCGCAGGGCTTGCTCTTTGCTTGGCGGCTGTTTATCCGTAAACTCCCTTTCGCGGTCCCGCACATATCCGGTTTCCGCCACGCGCGCCCCAATGTAGTAGTTCAAATTGCCGGTCAGGTGCAGCACCAGGTGCCCGATGCTATTTCCGTACGGATACGGCTTGCGCCAGAACCGTTCATTCGAAAGCGGGTCCACCGACTTGTGCAACTGGGCCGCAACATATTCGTAATACGCCGCCAGCCCATCAGCCACCGTTTCGTTCAGTTCGGCCATGAATCGAGAACCCGGAACGCCGACAATAGCCCGTCTCCACAAAATGTCAAGGATTTCGCACTCGCCCAACCGGATTCGCCTGGATTAATTCGCCCTCGATGGAAAGACGAAACATGGCATCTCCGAAAAACCCTGGGCGAAAATTCTCCGTGAAAAACTACATCTGCAAGTACGCCCCGAGCGCGCAAGCTGCTTTGGCAGGGCTCTCATAGTCTGGCGGCTAATTCAATAGGGTCTGCGAGTTATACTAGAACACGAGGAGGAGCATGGCAGAACCAAACTACGTCTGTCCTAAGTGCGGCTTCAACCTTCGGCCGTCTCACTTGCGCCTTGATGGCAGTTCGTACTTTCAGTGCCCTTCTTGCAAGGAAAAATTACGCGTCACTGTTGCTTATAGACGATTCCTGCTATTCGGACAGGTCGTAATCTCAATTGCTGTACCATTTGTGCTCGGAATCCGAAATGTACTCGCGTATGTCGCTGTTGCGATGGTTGCATTCTTCCCAGTGATTGTAGGCTTTACCTATCTCATGAGGACTATTTATCCTGCGCGGTTTGAACTATACCCTCCGAGTTCTTCTGACCTCACGTTTACGAAAGGTACGAGAAACGACTCATAAACTGCGCAGGCCTTCCAGCGCCCCGCTTTTCCACAATCCTCAGAGGGGGGTCCTTCCGTACTATTGACCCTGTTACTACCCGGCACGGAAACTACGTACAGTATGGCTCGTTTCTCCGCCTTTCTGGGGCGCAGTGTGGAGGTGCAATATCGCGCCGGCGATATCCTTCTGCCCGCTTCCGGCATCTTCGTCGCTGATTCCGGCCGCTCCATCTTCCTCGAGCAGAATTTCGAACAGCGCGGCCAGCATAAGCATTTTCGCTGGGAGATTCCTTATCAATACCTCGTGCGCATCGAGGAAAAGCCCGATCCCGGCGCCACTATCAACCCAGATTCCTCTGCCGCTGCTCCCGCTTCCTCGCCCGAAGCTCCCGTTGCCTCAAAGTCCAACGAAGAGCCTCGCAGCGCGGCTGCCGCCGCCGCGGCCGGCGGCGCCCCCGGTATCCTCCCTCTCTCCCACCGCCCCAAAACCGCCTGAAAAAGGCCCTTCTCCCCCGCGATCCCCCAGAGACAAAATGCCAACTTCTCGGCCAAGTAGTTGCGAACGATGGTTTCTGAGTAGCCGACCTCCACGATAAGTCCGTGTCAAGACTTCGCCCGTGGGCACGTGCGGCCGACAGTGTTTCTCGAAGGCTTCTTCCTGACTTTGACTACGGACTACCCGGAAGTTAGCGCCAGAAGGATCGTAACTTCCGGATTGCCGACGATTCGGGAGTTATCGCATGGTGGCTAGAATCGAAAATGCCGAGCATCGCCACTGCTACAAGTCGCGCGTTACATGTCAGTGTAAGTCCGCCCTCTCTTAGAACTATAATGACGCCCACGGATGGCACTGACCTCTGGCACAAAACTCGGTCCCTATGAGATCCAATCCCCACTTGGTGCGGGCGGCATGGGAGAGGTGTACCGGGCGCGGGATACGCGACTTGATCGCAGTGTTGCGATCAAGATTCTGTCCGCCGCATTCTCCGCAGACTGTGACCGGTTGGTCCGCTTCGAGCAGGAAGCGCGCTCGGCATCTGCCCTCAACCACCCCAGTATCGTTACCATCTACGAACTCGGACAGGACGGTTCGACTCATTACATTGCGATGGAGCTGGTAGAGGGGAAGACGCTGCGCGAGTTGCTTGTCTCCGGCTTGCTGCCAATGCGAAAGGCAATTGAAATCGCGGCGCAGGCTGCGGAGGGTCTGACCAAGGCTCATGAAGCGGGCATCACGCACAGGGACCTAAAGCCCGAGAATCTGATGGTCTCTCATGATGGCTTCGTCAAAATCCTCGACTTTGGCTTGGCGAAGCACGGGTCGCCAAGCGGAGAACACTCAGACATGTTCAATACGTCCATGTCACTGACTGCACCGGGTCTGGTTCTAGGAACGGTGGGATACATGTCACCGGAGCAGGCCGGCGGCCGGCCGCTGGACTTCCGGTCAGACCAGTTTTCTTTCGGTTTGGTGCTCTACGAGATGGTTACCGGAAAGCGCCCATTTCAGAGAGACACAGCAGCGGAGACACTGGTGGCCATTCTCCGGGAACAGGCCGAACCGATCGTAGCGCAAAACCGCGACGCCCCCGCTCCGTTGTGTTGGGCGATTGAGAGGTGTCTGGCGAAAGAGCCCGACAAGCGCTACGTCTCTACCCGAGAACTCGCACGGGAACTTGCAGCCATACGCGACCGCTTCTCGGAAAAGCCAGCTATGCACGTGGAAACCCGCCCGACCAATCTTCCTGTGTTGCGGACCGGGTTTGTGGGGCGAGAGAAGGAAGTGGCCGCCGCCAAAGAACTCCTGCTGCGTCAGGATGTGCGCTTGGTTACGGTCACGGGTCCAGGCGGAATCGGGAAAACGCGTCTCGCGGTGGAAGTGGCAGGTGGCCTTATCGAGATGTTTCCGGGTGGGATCCATTTTGTCCCGCTCTCCCCGCTAAGCGATCCGGGCTTGATCGCTTCCGTGATCGTTCAGACGCTGGGGATCCGGGAGGCAGGAGGTCAGTCGCCGCTCGAAATACTCAAAAAGAATTTACAGGATTCATTGCGCGCACCGATGCTGTTCCTGCTGGACAACTTCGAGCACCTGATTCAGGCGGCGCCTACCGTGGCGGAACTGCTGGCCGCGGCCCCCAATCTTAAAATCCTGGTAACGAGCCGTGCAGCGCTGCACGTGTACGGAGAACATGAATTTCCGGTGCCGCCGCTGGCGCTGCCGGATTCACGGTCCGTGCCTTCTTTGGATGTCCTCTCACAGTACCCTGCGGTCGCGCTATTCGTTCAACGCGCCGTCGCTGCCAAGCCAGATTTTGAACTTAACCGAGAGAACGCGTCCGCCGTCACTGAGATTTGCGCGCGACTGGATGGTCTGCCTCTCGCGATCGAGCTCGCAGCCGCCCGGGTCAAAGTCCTTTCACCCTCTTCTCTGCTGACACGCCTGGCGAGCCGGTTGCAGCTATTAACGGGGGGCGCAAGGGACCTGCCACAGAGGCAACAGACGCTTCGTGCTGCCATGGATTGGAGCTACGACCTGTTGAACGCTGCAGAGCAGAAGCTTTTCCGAAGATTATCGGTGTTCGTGGGGGGATGCACTCTGGAAGGCGTGGAAGCTGTGTGCGACACCAAAGGTGATCTCGATTTGGACTTGCTCGACGGTATGGCATCCATGGTGGACAAGAGCCTGGCGCAGCAGGTCGAACAAGCGAAGGGTGAGTCGCGGTTCGTGATGTTGGAAACCATTCGCGAGTACGCTCTGGAAAAACTGCAGGCGAGCGGGGAGCGGGCCTCGACGAAACGCGGTCATGCGGCCTACTGCCTGGTGCTGGCAGAAGAAGAGGCTTCGGATCCTAGCGGCGCGCAAGGGACAGAATGGATAGGACGCTTCGCGCTCGAACATGACAATTTTCGCGCGAGCCTTGAGTGGCTAACCGAAACCGGAGATGCGGAGTGGGGTCTGCGTCTGGCCACCGCCCTGTTTCGCTTTTGGGAGATTCGCGAGTATCTCGCTGAGGGCAGAGACAGGTTGGGCAGGCTGCTGAAGCTCACAGGAGCGGCAGCTCCCACGAAGGCGCGCACGCGCGCGCTTTTTGCAGCAGGCGTCCTCGCCGGCGAGCAGGGAGATTACGCCTCGGCGGAGATGCATATCAGCGAAAGCCAAAACATCGCGCGTCAGTTGGGCGACAATACGGGCGTCGCCGTCTCCCTAAACGCGCTGGCGGTCTTTGCTCGTGACCGGGGTAGCGTCGCAAAGGCGCGCGCCCTGTTCGAAGAAAGCCTCGCGCTTTGGAGAGAATTAGGCGACTTGAAGGCCGTCGCTCGCGCTCTCAGCAACTTGGCGAATGTCGTCAAATTGCAGGGAGACTACGACCGCGCGCGCTCCCTTTACGCGGAGTGCCTTTCCATCTTCCGAGGACTGGAAGATCGGACAGGTGTCGCCTGGTCGCTTAACTACCAGGGGGATGTCGCACGCGATCAAGGTGACTCCGCCGCCGCGGGCACATTGTACGAACAGTGCCTGGCGATCTTTCGGGAGCTCGGTGACCGTTGGGGCATTGCTGGCACACTGGCTGATCTAGGAAGCTTGGCGAGGGAACAGCGGGATTATCCCTGTGCGCACTCTCTGTACCGGGAAAGCATAATCATTTTCCAGGAGCTGGATCATAAACGCGGAATCGCCCGCCTGCTGGAGTGTTTCGCGTGCTCGGCGGCCGCTCAATTCAAGGCAGAGCGTTCGCTGCGGCTGGCAGGCGCAGCGGCTGCGCTGCGCCAAAATATTGGCGCTCCGCTCACGCCAGCAGAACAGGCCAAACTGGAAGCCTTTCTGGACCCGGCACGGCTGGCATTGGCCAACACGGCAGGCGCGACGGCCTGGCTAGAAGGTTGGGCTTTGCCGGTCGAGAAAGTTATTGAGGACGTGCTGCTGCCCGAGGCGGCATCTCCTTCGTGTTAGCACACAGGCGCCCGGACGGGCTGGCGCCGATAGCGAAGGAAATTCCGATGCCACCTGAAGGTTCAGCGGCCACTTACTCTGCGGTTGCCGGGTCGATGAGTCGGCGCACGGCGGAGACTCGATTGGCGGGAATGCCCACGCGCTTCGCGTGTTCTTGGATGAGTGCCTCGTCTGGAGCGAGGTAGACGCAGTACACCTTATCACCCGTCACGTAGCTATGAAGCCACTGAATCTCGGGACCCAATCCCTTCAAAACGTTAACTGATTTTTGGGAGATTTCCCGCAATTGCGCGTCTGTTAGATTTCCCGCTCCCGGGACTTCGCGTTCGATGACGAATTTGGGCATGGCCGTTTACCTGATGGCCACGCATGCTAGCATGCAACTGGAGCGGCTTCAACAAGGCTTGGCCAAAGCTGCCCCGGTCAGCGAAAACGGCCAAGAACAACAGATTGAGGTTGCCATGGATCTTCGCTCTCTCCAGAAGCCGCTGAAAGAGAAATACCGCAATGACCCAAATGCTTCGCAAATCACTCTCCGGGCGAAAGGCGGGCAGACGGATGTTCCGGTTACATGTTCGGTCGATATAGGGCGTACCATCTACCACGCCGAAGCCCACAAGGGCGTTGGAGGCGCCGGAGCCGGCGCCTGTTCTGGCGACCTTTTGCTTGGGGCTCTGGCGGCTTGTGCACAAATCACCTGTCAGATGGTGGCTGCGGCCATGGGCATACCAACCGAACGCATTGAGGTCACGGTGGAGGGAGAGTTGGATCTTCGAGGCACCCTTGGCATATCAAAAGACGTGCCTGTCGGCTTTGAGAGCGTTCATCTTCATTTTGACGTGGCTGCTTCTAAAGCAACTCCGGAGCAACTGCGCGGATTGCAAGAGAAAACAGAACAGTATTGCGTGGTGATGCAGACCTTAATGCGGCCGCCGAGGCTGCAAACCGAGTGGGTTCGTCACAATTGAACGCACGGCCCCACGAGTCGCCCGCCGCGCTGCTTCCTCCCCGCAATTCCGCTACAATCGTCTCCTCGTTTTAAGGAAACACCGGCGCGCTTCGTGCCCGCCGCTTTCGAGGAGGCTTTCTTTGGAATCCGCCGCCGCTCCCCAAAAAATCGGACTCATCGGACTCGGCCTCATGGGCCGTCCCATGGGCATGAATCTCTTGAAAGCCGGCCACGCGCTCACGGTCTGGAACCGCACCGCTTCCCGCGCGGATGAACTCGTCGCTGCCGGCGCCAAGCTCGCCAAATCCCCGCAAGAAGTTGCCGCCGCTTCCGATTTCCTCCTCACCATGGTCAGCGATCCTCTCGCCCTCGAAGAAGTTCTCTGGGGCCCCGCCGGCGCCATGCAAGCCCTCAAGCGCGGCGCCATCTACGTGGACTCCAGCACTATCTCTCCCGCCCTCGCCCGCAAAATCGCCGCGGCCTGCGCCGAACGCGGCGCACGTTTTCTGGACGCACCGGTCACCGGCGGCGACTGGGGCGCCAAAAAAGGAGAGTTGCTCTTCATGGTCGGCGGCGACGCCGAGACGCTCAAGGAAGCCGAGCCCATCCTCGCCGTGATGGGCAAAAAGATTTTTCAGCTTGGCCCGCACGGCGCCGGTCAAACCATCAAGCTCGCCATGAATCTGATCCTCGCGTTGCAGGTGGACGCGCTCGCCGAAGCTCTCGCTCTCGTTACCCGCGCCGGCCTCCAAGGCGAAAAACTCGTCGAAGTCCTGCAATCCAGCATGGCCCGCTCCGGCGTCCTCGACGTCAAGGCTCCCAATCTCCTCAAAGGCGAATACGTCCCCAGTTTTCCTCTGCGACTGATGCACAAGGATCTCGGGCTCGCTCTCGATCTCGCCAATCAACTCGGCGTCGCCCTTCCCGCCACCGCCGCCGCCCGCGAAACCTATAATTATGTCAAGGGAGCCGCCAAAGAAGATCTCGACTATTCCGCCGTCATGAAATTCTGGAAGCCCTGACGCACGTTCCTCCCTCTGCTACAATTTCTCAAGACGGAGGCTTCTCATGAGTACGCCGGGCACTTCTCCCGACCCCGCAAAAATTCAAATGTTTCGCACCCGCCTCCGGGAAGAATGGACCGGCGAGAGAACCGTCGCCGCGTGGCGCAAATGGCACGCGCAAATCGCCGCCTTCACTCGCGGCGCCACCGAAGCCATCCTCGAAGCCGCGCATCTTCGTCCCGACATGCGCGTTCTCGATCTCGCGTGTGGCGTCGGCGATCCCGCGCTCTCCATCGCCGCCGAAGTCGCCCCTTCCGGCCGCGTCACCGCCACGGACCTGGGCCCCGGCATGATGTCGCTCGCCGAAGAACTCGCCCGTAAGAAAGGCCTCGCCAACATCGAGTTCCGCGAAGCCAACGCCGAATCCCTTCCGTTCGCCGATGCTTCCTTCGACGTCCTCAGCTGCCGCTTCGGCATCATGTTTTTTCCCGATCTCGCCAAGGCTCTCCGCGAATGTCTCCGCGTTCTCAAGCCCGGCGGCCGCGCCGCTTTCGTCGCCTGGGGAAAAAAGGAACAACCCTTCTTCAGCACCACCGCGGGCATCATCCTCAAGCGCGTTCCCGTTCCGCCGCCTCCGCCCGACCCCGATGGTCCCAGCCTGTTCATGTTCGGCGAACGCGACCGGCTCCGCCGGGCGCTTGAGTCTGCCGGCTTCGCCAACGTCCACGAAGAAGACCGCATCATCCCCGGCCGCTGGTCCGGCTCCGTCGAGGAATACTGGGAACAGTTCACCGAAGTCGCCGCGCCTTTCCGCCCGCTCCTCGACCAGCTCACTACCGAACAGCGTGCCCAGGCCCGCGACGAAAGCCTCCTCGCCGTCAAGAAGTTTTGGGACGGCCGCGAAATCAATCTGCCCCTCGAAATCGTAATCGGCTCCGGCATCCGCCCTTGAACGATAGGGCAAATGGTCTTGACCGCATTCTCCTCGTTCTTGGGAAGTTCTTGTAAAATAGTAGGTTAGTGAGGGTGGTTCTGGCTGTCCCATATTGAGACGAAGTTGGGTCAGAGCACGACCTCCGTCCCGCCACAGGGCTAGCGCCCACCCTTGCCAATCGGAGAGACCTAATGGTCCGCTCGCGATTTCTACGAGAGCTAGCCACCCTGGTGGCCCTTGCCGCCGTGTACTTCGTGGCTGGCAAGCTCGGCTTGAGACTGGCCTACGTCAACGCCAGCGCCACTCCCGTCTGGCCCTGCACTGGGATCGCCCTCGCCGCCTTTCTGGTCCTCGGCTACCGCGCATGGCCCGCCATTCTTGCCGGAGCTTTCCTCGTCAACTTCGCCACCGCCGGCACTCTCGCCACCTCTCTCGGCATCGCCGTCGGAAACACACTCGAAGGCGTCGTCGGCTGCTACCTGGTTAATCGCTTTGCCGCTGGTCGTCATGCCTTTGAACACGCGCAGGACATTTTCAAATTCGCGTTCCTTGTCGGCATCCTTAGCACCACGGTCAGCGCCACCATCGGCGTCTCCACCCTCGCCTTAGCCGGATTTGCGCCTTGGTCCTTCTACGGCTCCATCTGGTCCACGTGGTGGCTGGGCGATGCTGTCGGCGCCGTGGTTGTCACTCCCCTCGTTCTCCTCTGGTGGGAGAATCCCCGCTTGCATTGGACTCGCAGGCAGCTCATCGAACTGGCCTTCTTATTTGCAGGACTGTTTTTCGCCTGCTGGGTCGTCTTCGGCGGCCGTTTTCATTCCGCCTTGAAAAACTATCCCCTCGAGTTCCTTTGCGTTCCATTTTTGATCTGGGCCGCCTTCAGCTTCGGCCGCCGCAGAGCCGCCACCGCCATTGCCTTCCTGGCCGCGATGGCCACCTGGGGCACCACGCACGGCTTCGGCCCGTTTTCCCGCGAATCGCAAAATACCTCTTTGCTCTTGTTGCAGGCCTTCGTCGGCGTCATGGCCATTACCACCATGGTTCTCGCCGCCGAAGTGACCGAACACAAGCGCGCTGATGAACACGTGCATCATTTGGCCGTCACGGATCCGCTCACGGGCCTCGCCAACTACCGGCGGCTTCTCGACGCCCTCGATTCCGAAATCAAGCGCTACGAACGCACTCCCCGCACGTTTGCCCTCGTGCTCCTCGATCTGGACGGCCTGAAAAAGATCAATGACACCTACGGCCATCTCGTGGGCAGCGAAGCCATCTGCCGGCTGGGAAACATTCTTCGCATTCATTGCCGCGCCATTGACACCGCTGCGCGTTACGGAGGGGACGAATTCGTGCTTGTTCTTCCCGAAACGGACTCCCCTGCCGCTCTGCGGGTTGCCGATCGCATTGCCGAGCGGCTCAGCACCGATGGCGACGAGCCACCCGTCACCGTAAGTACTGGAATAGCCGTCTACCCGCATGATGGCAAGACCATCGATGAGCTCCTCTCCGCGGCCGACCATGTCCTCTATCGCAAGAAAGCCTCCGCCAAACGTAAACTCCCCCAGTCCACTTGACGCGCGCTCTGCGATCCGGCCTTTATCCTTTCTTCGTCTTCGCACTTGCATACGCGTTCCGTCATCCCGAGCCCGCCGCAGCGGGAGGGATCTGCTTTTCCGGTCAGCCGCGGAAATCCTCGCCACCGGCCAGGTTCCCCTTGCATCAAAGAAGGACTATGCCCCGCAAAGCTCATCCTTGGGGCGCGCCGCCTTGGACCGTGGATTTCTGTCCCGCCCCGCGCGCGCTCCCAGATCACGTGGATTTCGCCATTGTTGGAGGCGGCTTGTCCGGCCTTTCCGCTGCGGCCTGGCTGCGCAGGTTGGCGCCCGGGCGCTCCGTCCTTGTGCTCGAGTCTGCTTCGCTCGGTGAAGGCGCTAGCGGCCGCACCGGCGGCATGGCGCTCGCGGAAACGGCGGCCGGCAATCTCCCCGGCCTCGGAGACGTCCTCGCCGGCTACAAGAAAATTTTGCGCGCTTTGCGAATCGACTCGCGCTTAACGCTTCCCGGCGTTTGGGAACTGAGCCGCTCCGGCCCGGCGAAAAAGCATTCGCCGATCTGCTGGAGCGATTCCGGCGATCTGAAAATCGTCCGCCGCGTGCCCGGCGGCACGGTGAACCCGGGCAAAGTCCTCGCCGGTCTGGCGCGCGCCGCGGAAAACGCCGGCGCCCAAATCGTGGAGCACGCAGAAGTTCGCGCGTTGGACTTCTCGAATCCCGTGCGCCTGCGCGTCCGCTGCAACCGCCGCGGCCGCATCCACCGCAAAGAAATCCGCACGGAGCAAGTCCTTCTCGCCACCAACGCCTTCTCCCTGGAATTATCCGGCCTGCGCGCCGCTGCCGAGCCGAAGCTCACCTTTGCGCTGGCCACCGCTCCGCTTTCCGCCGCGCAGCTCAAAGCCCTCGGCCTCTCCTCGCGCCGCCCGTTTTACACTGTGGACCTTCCATATCTTTGGGGACGCTTGCTCGAATCGAACGGCGTCATCTTCGGCGCCGGCCTTGTCCCACCGTACGTGGGCACGCCTTCTCGCTTTCCCTTCCACTCCAACTCGATCAAAAACCGCACGCACGATTTGCGCCGCTATGATGTTCGCAAAGGCGAAGCCGCCGCACGCCTCCGCTGGCTCGAAAGCCGCGTTCGCCATTTGCACCCTGCGCTTGAAAACGTACGCATCACCCAGCGCTGGGGCGGCCCGATTCTCTTCACCGAAAAAATGCTCCCCATTTTCCGCTGGTTTATCTCGAAGGACCATCCTCGCAGCAAACGCGTGATGATCCTCGCTGGCTACAACGGTCACGGCGTGGCCCTCTCCGTCTACCTCGGCAAATGGGCCGCCCAAGCCCTCCTCGCCCGCCGCCCCCTCCCCCATTGGCGCTGATCAAACCTTCTCGCTGCTCCCACGATAAGTGGCGCAACTCTTCCTCCAATTCCATCCTCTCTCTGGGTATAGAATGGTTTTCCGAAGTTCAAAACGAGAGAGCCAGAAACGAGACCAACCATGAGAAAAGTGCTTTTCGCATTTCTTCTATTGTTTAGTGCGCGCCCCTTGCTCGCGCAAGCGCCGCCGGAAGGACTCTGGCAGGGATATGACGGTGAGTGGCGCCACGTATCCAGCCAATTGCTCGTATTGGCCGAGGTCATGCCCGAGGAGAAATTCGCCTGGCGTCCCGCACCCGGAGTGCGCTCCACCAGCGAAGTCTTCATGCACATCGCTCTCGCGAATTTCTACCTGCTCAGCGTGACCGGTCCCAAAATGCCGGCCGACATGAAAGAAAGGCTGGAGAAATCGGTCACCTCGAAAGCCGACGTCATCAGCTGGCTGAAACGTTCCCTCGACGCCGTGAAGTCCGCCCACTTGGCGGTCACGCCCAAAGACCTCGAGCGCAAGGTCCACATTGTCGATCGCGACGCCACCGTGGACGGCATGTATCTGCGCATCATCGTTCATGCCAACGAGCACATGGGCCAGCTCATCGCCTACGCCCGCATGACCGGCGTCGCTCCCCCCTGGTCCAAAAACCAGTAACCGCCGTTCTTCTGGATGGTCGGTTTCTCTTCTTTGTAGGGGCACGATACATCGTGCCCTCTCTTAGGTTGTTGCAGCGGCCGCCTTCCGAGGCGGGCGCTTCTCGTTGGTGTGCCGAGCATGTTCGATCGCTTGGGGGTGAAAGTCCCCTACCCAACTTGATGGAGGTGAAGGGTTAGTGAAGCGCAAGGACGTCGTCGCGAGGCGAGGTCTGAAAGAAGCGTGGAGCAAACACGCGAGCCGATGGACAAGAACTGGATTGGAGG
>QHYE01000010.1 GCA_003224055.1 Acidobacteriota bacterium
AATCGCTCGCTAGGGTTAGATCAGCCGGAACACTACCCTGGCTAGGTTTTGACCGAGGACAGCCAAACAGATCACTTCTCCCGGGGAAGCATTGTCGAATCAACGCATTGGATGGTGTTGCATCGACCGGTTGAGCTGGCAGGCGGGTGGCACAAACACGCCCCGGTTGGACGAGTTCGGGTGCCGTACCCTTCGGTTTTAAGGGTACGGTTTTGACCCTTCTGCAGATTTCCAAAGCTTTTTCAAAGGCCCAGGCCCCCGCAAACCCTTCCCATTGCCCCACTTACGTCCCACTGTATCCCCGCTACTACATCCCCATTCGAATCACTAAGTCGTTAGTAGTTGACATTCGGTACATTCCGTGCTACCCTCTCGTATGAACTCGGCCCTACAATCTGGTTCCCGCCCTCACCGTTCACCAGCCACTGGTCACGGGCCCCTAACTCCTGTATTTGCCACTCTTACGAGTCGCCCGCAAATCACTGAAAATCCAACTACTTTAAGTCCTTTCCTTGCCACTCATACAGACTCCCCCTCCCCTAACTCCTTTATTTGCCACTCATACGAAAACAACCGGGATGTATACCAACTCTTCCCAAAATGGAACGCGCCGGCTCCGCCGGAAAGGAACTGCCATGAATCACAAAACCACCAGCATCGCCACTGCCTCGATTCAGCTTCATTGTCAGCATCGTTTCCCAGCCAGCGATTCTGCCGTCTGCCCATCGCCGACCCCGAGTCTGGCCTCTGCTCCAAACACGCCGCCGAGCACCAGAAAGACCTCGACCAAGCCGACCTTGCTGCCTCCCTCATCGGAGACGCCGAGGAATTCCGCTCTGCGGTCGTTATCAACCGCTCCCTCGGCGAACTCTATAAACTCCAAGCCAGGAACAAAATCAACCCCCGCCGCGCCGCCGTCATGGCCTACACCTGCAACCTGCTCCTCCGCACCCTCCCCGCCATCGAGCACGAACTCCATTCCGAACTCGAAGACCAATCCCAGATCATCATCGACCTCCCTCGCCCCAAGCGCGACCCGCTCCCCAGCGAATCGCCCGATCGACCTGGCCATACCTCATGATGCGCATCATCCAGGCGGGCACCCAGAAATGTAGGGGCGCACTTCAGTGCGCCCTCGCCGTGGCACAGCCATTCTTGCCTGTGCGCCTCACACGCATTGCTCCGTTCCCGCAGGCAAGGTATCCTCTCCCATTTCGGGGAGGTGCCGGATGCGTTGCCGAATGCGGGGTCACGCAGCAGGGAAGTGGTTCATCGCTGGAATCGCCGTCGCGACTATTTTTTGCGCTACAGCAAACGCCCAGCACTTCGATCAAAAACTTTTCTCCGAAATGCGCTGGCGCTGCATCGGGCCCTTCCGCGGAGGCCGCACCGTCGCCATCTCCGGCGTCCCGCACCAGCCCAATGTGTTTTACATGGCCGCCGTCAACGGCGGCGTCTGGAAAACCACGGACTTCGGCAACACCTGGAATCCCATTTTCGACGATCAGCCCACCGGCTCCGTCGGCGCTCTCGCCGTCGCCCCGTCCGATCCGAACGTTATTTATGTCGGCAGCGGCGAAGGATTGCAACGCCCGGATCTCGCCACCGGCGACGGAATCTATAAATCCACCGACGCGGGTAAAACCTGGACGCACATGCAAAACCTTCGCGACGCCCAGCAGATCACGGCGATTCTCGTCGATCCGCAAGATCCAAACCGCCTCTTCGTCGCCGCCGAAGGCCATCCCTACGGCCCCAATGAAGAGCGCGGCGTCTTTCGTTCCACCGACGGCGGCCATACCTTCGCCAAAGTTTTGTACAAAGACGAAAACACCGGCGCCGCCGATCTTGCCTTTGATCCATCAAACGCCCAAACCATCTACGCTGTTCTCTGGGCCGCCCGCGTCGCTCCGTGGGAAATTCGCAGCGGCGAATCGTTCATCGGCGCCGGCAGCGGACTTTTCAAATCCACCGACGGCGGAAACACCTGGCGCCCGCTCACCAAGGGCCTCCCCACAGCCGACGACGGCCTCAGCCGCATCGGCATTGCCGTTGCGCAGAGCCAGCCGAATCGGGTCTACGCCACGGTGGAAGCGAAAAAAAATGGCGCCGGCGTCTACCGTTCCGACGACGCCGGCGAATCCTGGAACCTGGTAAATAGCGATCGTCGCATCGGCGGTCGCGGTCCCGGCGCGATGGGTATTGCCGTTGCCTCGGACAATCCGGACATCATCTACGTCGCGAACACTACGACGTGGAAATCGAAGGACGGCGGAAAAACTTTTGTTGGATTCAAGGGCGCGCCCGGCGGCGACGACTACCAGCGCATCTGGATCAGCAGCGAATATCCGCAGATCATCGCGCTCTCCTCCGATCAAGGCACGGTCATCAGCGTCAATGGCGGCGCGACCTGGAGCACTTGGTACAACCAGCCAACCGCGCAGTTTTATCACGTGACCACCGACAATCGTTTTCCGTATTGGGTCTACGGTTCGCAGCAGGAAAGCGGTTCCGTCGCGACGATGAGCCGCAGCGATTACGGCGAAATTACTTTCCGCGATTGGCGGTTGCCCGGCATTTTCGAGTACGGCTACATCGCCGTGGATCCGCTCGATCCGAACATTCTCTATGGCGACTGGCTCACTCGAACGAGACAGGATATTGGCGAGTACGCGAAGATTACGCCCGAACCCATTCGCCGCGGCGAGTATCGCTATGCGCGCACGCTGCCGGTCGTCTTTTCGCCGCTGGAACCGCACACCCTGTACTTCGCCGCAAATGTGCTTTTCAAAACGACCGATGCGGGAAACAGTTGGCAGGTGATTAGTCCGGATCTCACTCGCGAAACTTACGAGATTTCAAAACATCTCGGCGTTTTCGCAGCGTCCGATCCGGAAAAAGGAAAACATCGCGGCGTGATTTACGCCGTCGCGCCTTCCTTCAAGGAGGCGGGAACAATTTGGGCGGGCACGGACGATGGATTGATGCATATCACGCGCGACGGCGGAAAAACATGGAAAGACATTACGCCGCCGCAATTGAAGCCGTGGAGCAAAGTTTCGATAATCGAAGCGTCGCACTTCGATGCCGGTACGGCGTACGCGGCGATCAATTCATTTCGTCTCGACGATTTGCGCGCGCACATTTATCGCACGCGCGATTATGGAAAAACGTGGACGGAAATTACCAGGGGCATTCCCGATGGCGGCGCGAGCAACGTGGTACGCGAAGATCCCGTGCGAAAAGGTTTGCTCTTCGCGGGAACGGAAGGATCCGTCTACGTTTCTTTCAACGACGGCGACGACTGGCAGCCGCTGCAACTGAATCTGCCACACACCTCGATGCGTGACCTCAACATTCACGGCGATGACTTGATCGTTGCGACGCACGGCCGCTCGTTCTGGATTCTTGATGACTTCACGCCGCTGCGGCAGCTTAATGACGAGGTGGCAAAGTCCGCCGCGCATCTTTTCGCTCCGCAAAAAGCAATTCGTTTTCGCTGGAACCGCAACCCGGACACGCCGCTGCCTCCGGAATTCCCCGCCGGGAAAAATCCTCCCGATGGCGCGATCATCGACTACTACCTTGCGAGCGTTGCGAAAGACCCCGTCACGCTGGAAATCTTCGATAGTCAGAATCACCTCGTCCGCCGGTTCTCCAGCACCGATAAACCGATTCCCATGGAAAAACTTGCCGCGGAAAATCCCATTCCGATGTATTGGGCTCGCCCGGAACAAATACTTTCTCCGGAACCTGGGATGCATCGCTTCGTTTGGAATTTGCACTACGCCCCGCCGGATGCTCTCGAACACGAATTTCCAATTTCCGCGATCTATCGCGATACGCCGCGCTATCCGCTCGGCGCGTGGGTCCTGCCCGGCGCTTACACAGCGAAGCTTTCCTCGGGCTCCTGGAGTTTTGCGAAAACGTTCAGCGCCGAAATAGACCCGCGCATCAAGACTCCCTCTATCGCTCTGCACAAGCAGTTCGAAATGGAGACGGGAGCCGTCGCGGGAATGAACGAGAGCTTTGCTGCCCTTGCACACGTGAAATCGGTACGCTCGCAATTGAAAAATCTTGACGCGAAAGCAGGGAAGGGCGCGCTCGCCGATTCCATCGCCGTGCTGGACAAGAAGTGCGCGGAGCTGGAAGGCGCGGCGCAAAGCAATTTCTTCGGGGTTGCGCCGGGTGCCAAACCACCGGAGAATTTTTCAACGCTGAATCAGCATTTTGGCGGAATTCTCGCCGTGGCCGACAGCGCCGACGCTGCGCCCACGACCCAAGCCAGTGCTGTTTACAAGGAACTGCAGCTCGCGTTGCAAGATCTAACCGGACGCTGGACAAAAATCCGCGAGCAGGACATCCCGGCGCTCAATGTGGAATTGAAGAAGGCCGGACTCGCGGCGATCGATCCCAGCAAAGTGCCGGATGCCGCTCCGTCCGCGGACGCAGACAGCGACGACGAGCCGTGATGGTGGCGTACGGCTTCAATTCTTCGCGGGTGCGGAACGCGGCTGGAGCTGCGCCAAATCGTTGAGAACTTCCGCGCTGTGCTGCCCGGCGTTGACGTTGAGATAGTTTTTGCGGACGACGCCGTCGGGATCGATGAGAAAGGTGTGGCGCGCGGAAAGTTTCCCGATGCCGAGATTCAGAAGCGAATCGTAGGCGGAAGAGACTTGATAATTTGTGTCCGCCAGGAGTTTGAAATGCAGTCCTTCTTTCGCGCAAAACTTCTGGTGTGAATTTTCGTCCTGGCCGCTGACGCCGAGGATGACGGCGTTTGTCAGTTCAAATTGAGAGAGGTCGCGCTGGAAATTGCGCGCTTCAACGGTGCAGCCGCTGGTGAAATCTTTGGGATAGAAATAGAGCACCACCCATTTGCCGCGAAGATCGCGGAGGCTGAGGGACTTGCCGTCTTGCGAGTTCAAAGTGAAATCGGGAGCGGGCATCCCTGAGGAAGGAGCTTTCGCGCCGATATGCCGCGCGCGAACGACCATAGCCGCAACGAGTACTGCAATGATGGCCGCAAAGATTGCAAGCATTTTCATCTCGTTTGCTCAGGGCAAGATATTCGCCGCTACTCCTTCTGGCTGAAGGCGCCGAAGCCCAGCCGGAATTGAATCGTATTGATTCCCGGATTCGGCGTCACAAGGCCTGCGTTCGAAATGTGCATGTAGCGGACCTCCGCGCAGATATTGTGCTTGGCGCGCAGAAAGTGCAAGCCCAGCGCGGCGCTGCTCGTGAAATTCACGCGGGACGTGCCTTCCGGAACTTTGGTGCTGGTGAAGAGCGTGCCGCCGCCGATTTCAAAATAAGGAGCCACGCTGTGCTTCGTGTCCAGCATCCATTTGAATGCGAACGGATTCAAGCCCGCGCCATAGGCCGTATTCGTTTTCTGAAAAACCCAGAAAACGGGGACTGCATCAACCGCGTACTCAAGTCGGCCGCGGAGAAATCCAGGGCCGTGCGGCGCAGTAAGAATCCATCCATAGCGCAGGCCGACATTCCAGATTCCGTCGCTCGACTGGCTGCCGCTGACGCCGTGGCCTCCGCCAGTCCAGACCTGCCATTCGTGGCCGCCTTCGACGGGGCCAGCCTGCGCGCGGATTGCCGGCGCACACAGAAACGCGGCGAAGAGGAAGGCCGCAAAAATGTATCTCACCGGGGAGTCTCCTTAAACTTTTTGGATGCTGGCATTGGATTTCCGGTGCTGAGAAGATATAGAAAATCGGCGAGAAAGGCGAATTTCTGTCCAGCCACTGGAGCGTCGTTCATCATTCGTTCATCGAGTGCGATTTAGCCTGCACGATTCGAATTGCGAACCAGACCTTGGTGGAGCGAAAGGGAAGCTGGAAGTTGAAGATGCGGCATTCGAATTTACATTTCGTTTTGACGCTTTGCGCCATGCTTGGTGCTTCTTCGCTCGTGGCTTCGGGCGCGCGCGCACAAGATTCGCCTCCGGCTGAATCGCCACGTTCGAACGAGGGTTCGACACCCGCGGCGGATCCCGTCCCGACGATGTTTCCGCACCCGGAGACGGACCGCTGGTGGATCTCCGGGCAGGCGAATTTCATCTCGCAGTGGCACCCGGCGTTTCACTCGCCCTACCAAGGACCGCGGAGCCTGCCTCCTCAAGCGCAAGATGCAACTTCGCGCGTCCTCACGCTGTTCACGGGCGTGCGCCTCACGAACACCATGGAACTGCTCTGCGACGTTCAGGAAACCGGCGGCCACGGGATCGGCGAGGCGGTCGGCCTGGGCGGCGTCACGAATCTGGACATCGTGCGGAATCCCGATCTGAGCAAAGCGCCCTACATCGCGAGGCTCATGTGGCACCAGATCATTCCTCTTGGCCACCGCAAGATCGAGAATTCCCGTTCGCCGCTCTCACTTTTTTCTTCACTTCCGGAGCGCAGGCTGGAGATTCGCTTCGGGAAGTTCAGCATGGCGGACTTCTTCGACATGAATACGTATGGTACGGATACGAGTTTTCAGTTCATGAACTGGACCGTGGACAACAACGGCGCGTACGACTACGCAGCGGATACACGCGGCTTCACTTTTGCGGCGATGATCGAATACCACGACCGGCGATGGGCCGCGCGATTCGCCGTGGCGCTGATGCCAAAAATTGCCAATGGGATCCATCTCGACGCGGACCTGAGCCGCGCGCACTCCGAAAACTTCGAGTTTGAATTGCATGGGACGGTGATGCGTCATCAAGAGAGCGTTATCCGGTTTTTGGCCTTCGTCAATCACGCCAACATGGGGAGCTACCGTGAAGCAGTCGATCATTTCGTGGCAGGTCTGACACCCAAGCCAGACATCACCGCTCATCCACTCCGTACTACGCTCAAATACGGATTTGGCGTCAATTTCGAACAGCCACTGAATTCCTGGATGGGTGTTTTCGGCAGGTGGGGCTGGGATGAAGGCCGGCACGAATCGTTTGCGTACACCGAGGTGGATCAGACGGTGGAGCTCGGAGCCGGGGCTAGCGGCCGGCGGTGGCAGAGAAAATTCGATCGCGCCGGATTTGTTTTTGTTTCGAACGGGATTTCGCGGGACCACCAGGAGTATTTAAAGTTGGGTGGAACGGGTTTTCTTCTGGGCGACGAGATTCTCAACTATGGCCGCGAGAATATTGTCGAGACCTATTACACACTGCATGCCTGGCGTGGAATCTATCCTTCGTTGGGGTTGCAACATATCAACAATCCCGGCTACAACTGGGACCGAGGCCCGGTGATTGTGCCGACACTTCGCCTCCACCTTGAGCTTTAGAGGTCAAGCGAGCGAGCCCGGGCAGAGTCAAGGCATTGCGTGCTGGAATTGATGCGGGTGGGCGTGCCGTCAGTCTGCTTTTCCGAGGAGCTGGCGAGCGTAGGCGGGCGCTTTGCCAGCGTCCTCGTGTTTGAAATAGGCGTACACGTCCACGCCCTGGGCGAGCCAGCCATCGAAACGTTTTTTCCAGGCGGTGATTTGCTTCGGAGTGTAGTTTTCGAGGCGCAGGCGGGCGTAGGTGAAGCCGGCCGTGAGCACGTCGGGAGGTGTTTGCTTGTCGGTCTCCGACAGGCAGAGCGCGGTCTTGTGCTGACGAAGAACGGAGTACGTTTCGTCGGCATACCAAGACGGATGGCGCACCTCGAAGGCGAAAGCGAAAGCTTCCGGGCGAAGAGCAAGAAAATCTTCCAGCAGCGGGCGATCGAATTTGAAGTTGGGCGGGAGCTGAACGAGGATGGGGCCGAGGTGGTCGCCGTCGTTGAGAACACTGGCGACTTCCAGAAAACGCTTCAGTGTGCTCTCGCAGTTGCGGAGCCTCTGAATATGGGTGATCTGCTGGTTGGCCTTCAAGGCGAAGCGAAAACCTTCCGGTACGCTCTTGGCCCAGTTCAGGAGCGCGCTCTCGGTGGGCATGCGATAGAAACTGTGATTGATTTCGACTGTCGAGAACTGCTTCGCGTAGAAGGAGAGCATTTCGCGGTCGGGAAGCTTCTCGGGGTAGAAGCTGCCCTTCCACTGTTTATAAGAGTACCCAGAAGTCCCAACAAGAAGCCGGCCTGCGCTAGGAATGGGTGCACCTCCGTGCCCTGGCATTTAACAGCTACGTCTCGATGTCGGCCAGCGCAAGTTCTTTCTCAACTACTTCTTTGTGAGTCTGCGCGAATTTGGCCTTTGCTTCGATGCCCAAGCGCCCAGCGTAGTGAAGCAGCTTGTCAACGGTCTTGTTGGCGATCTTCCCGTTGAGCAGTTCGCTCACGCGCGGCTGTGGTTCTCCGAGGATCACTTGCAGATCCTTTTGTGAATACTTTTGTGCGTACTTCAGGATTGCTTGATACAACTCCGCCTTAAACTTCAGAGCGGTTGCTTGCTCCGACGAAAAGCCAAGATCATCAAGCACATTCCCCCGAGTTACATGCCTCGGCTTGTTAGCCGCGCTTTTCATGTTTCTTCTCCTCGTGCGCCGGTTAAAACCGGCGAGGTGTAGTGAATGTAAAAGTCATACGAATGTGAAGTAGCGACCCACATCGGCCCCGAGTCATGCGGAGCTGCTCGCAAGAGCAGCGTCGAAGCGTTGACAGGGGAACGTGCGGGCCGGGTATTCAGCCGCGTAAGTTCCTTCCTCCGGGACGCCGACGCTGTAAGGAGAAGCGGAAGGCCCCATCTGGAACGCCGATATCGCGAGGCGTTGCAGAGTCCCGCGCGGTCAGAGACCCCGAGCACGTACCGAGACACCTCGCGCGGGAACCGGGAGATCCCAAGTCCGCCCAGGGCTGCAGTAGCCCTGGGACGTGTCGGGAAGTCTAAGGACGTACGCCGATGACGGACGGACTTGGGAAGTCGGACAGACCTGTAGTACCTGAGAAGTCCCCGAACAAAGCCGGGCAACCGGTTGCGGAGGGGATGGAGGGAAGAGGACTGGCCAAAGGGAACCTGCCACAGCAAAACGCGTCCCGGACACCGAGCCGGAAAGACGCGCCTAGTGCGCTGGAGCGGGTACGTCAAGCAGCAGGAAAGGATAAGAAGTTGCGGTTCACGGCGCTCCTGCACCACATCTACAACCTGGAAACGCTGCGCGGGGAGACGTGGCGGCACTACGGCGAGACGCTGGAGGGAAACCTCCAAGATCTTGCCGAAAGGCTGAAGCGAGGAGCGTACCGAGCGAAGCCGGTGCGTAGAGTGTTTATCCCGAAGGCCGACGGGCGGCAAAGACCGCTCGGAGTCCCGACGCTGGAAGACAAGATCGTCCAGCGTGCGGCGGTCGAGGTGCTGAACGCCATCTACGAAACAGACTTTCTCGGTTTTTCGTACGGGTTCCGACCAGGGCGCAGCCAGCATCAAGCGCTGGATGCGCTCTACACCGGACTGCTGACGAGAAAAGTGAACTGGGTGCTCGACCTGGACATCAAAGGCTTTTTCGATGGCATTTCCCACGAATGGCTGGTGAAGTTCATTGAGCACCGAATCGCAGACCGGCGCGTCGTGCGGCTCATCCAGAAATGGTTGAGGGCCGGCGTGCTGGAGGATGGGAAACGAATGCGGACGGAGGAAGGGACGCCCCAAGGCGGAAGTGCTTCGCCGCTTTTGGCCAACGTCTATCTTCATTACGTATTCGATCTGTGGATCCAAGCATGGCGTCAGAAGCGCGCGCACGGCGATGTCATCGTGGTGCGTTTCGCGGACGACATCGTGGTGGGCTTCCACAGCAAAGCGGATGCCGATCAGTTTCGGGCGGAACTTACGGAACGAATGAGGAAGTTCAACCTGGAACTGCATCCCGAGAAAACGCGACTTCTGGAGTTTGGTCCGTATGCGATCGACCAACGGCAGTGGCGCGGAGAAGGGAAACCGGAGACGTTCAACTTTCTTAGCTTCACACACATCTGTGTGAAGAAGAGGAGCAACGGACGGTTCACGGTGCTGCGGCAAACGATCCGCAAAAGGTTGCAAACGAAACTGAACGAGGTGAAAGCCGAACTTCAGCGACGGATGCATGAACCCATCCCCGAAGTAGGCAAGTGGTTGCAAGCAGTGGTGCGTGGACACATCCGCTACTACGGGGTGCCCATGAACCAACCGGCGCTGTATCTCTTTCGGTTCCAAGTGGGGCGGCTCTGGCATCGCGCGCTGTCGCGGCGCAGCCAAAAAGGCCACGTCCTTTGGGATCGCATGCGGCGCCTCATCACTCGCTGGCTTCCTGTGCCTACCCTCTGTCATCCCTATCCCCTGCGGCGCATGGGCGTCCTCACCTAAGGCAAGAGCCGGATGCGGGAATCCCGCTTGTCCGGATCCGTGGAGGGGGTTATGAGCGATCATGATTCCTACTCCGACTGCCAAACGTGCCTCCACTGCCTTGAGCCGCTGCTTCGCTTTCTCGAAATCCCTTCTCGGCATTTCCCGGCTCTTTTTCTCGAAGCAGTGAAGGACGTGGATCACGCCATTTATCCGCGATAAGTAAACGACGCGGTACCAGGCCCTTTCATCTTGGTCTCGCAGTTCAAAAACGCCCGTGCCAATCGAAGGCAACGGTCTGTAATCACTTGGTTTTTCCCCTTGCTGCAACTGCCACAGCTGAAATCCCAAGTTTTGCCTAACATCCTCCGGGAAAGACTGGAGAACCTCCCTGGAGTCGCCCTCCCAAACAACCGTCCCGTACTTAGGCCTTTCGGCTTGGTCGCTCACGAGAGCGAATATGGCAGCAAAGCCACAGCCAAATATACATTCAAATGTATATTGCTGTCCAAGGCAAAATTAGGGCGAAGGGCCAATTAGCCCAACCTTGCAACACCTGACGGGCAACTTCCTTCGGAACAGCCCACCGGGAAAAAGAGAACGATTTCATAGCAGAGGCAAGGCACGTGCCATTGTTGCGATCAAGGCGCCTTGGTTCTCGACGGCATGCGGCGGCTGAGCGATTCGATGGCATCCTCGAGTCGTTGGCGTCGTTTCCAGAAATCGCCCCAGAGATCGCCTTTTTCCTTCAGACGCGCAAAAACCGTTTTTATGTTCAAGGTTTCGGGACGCAAGCTGGGACGCAATTCGCGCGGTAATAAAGGAGTGGAAACAGGCGCTTGGGAAAAAGCCCTTACGGAGTAAGCGGCGGCCAGCGGACGCCCGTGAGCATTTTGCTGCACATCGATCAACACGCGGCCCGCCGGCCGCTTCGCAACGGTGCGTTCGCTGGTGACTAGATTGGGGTGCTCGGCAGTCACCGTTCGCGCAATAATCTCGCCGAAGGTACGCAACTGCTCGTAAGTGTAGACCGGCTCGACGGGTATATAAATGTGGATTCCTGTTGCGCCCGAAGTTTTCAGGAAGCTCGCCAAGCGCAATTCTTCCAACTTTTCATGGAGAGCGCGAGCGATGGTCACTACAACCGAAAATTCCGTGCCGTCCGAGGGATCCAAATCGAAGAAGAAGTAGTCAGGATGGTCAAGATCGGCATAGCGGTTGGACCAGGGATTGTGGTCGATGCAACCGAGGCCGGTCAAAAAGAGAAGGGAGGCGCGATCGTTCGCCGTGGCGTAGTGAATCTCCACGCCGCGATGCTCGGAGTCCACGGGAACCGTCTTAAACCACTCCGGCAAACCTTCCCGCACGTCTTTTTGAAAAAAAGCTTGTCCCTTGATTCCGTCCGGGTAGCGGCGCAAAACCAAAGCCCGGTCGCGCAGAAAGGGCAAGATGAAATCAGCCATGCGGTAGTAGTAGGCCAATAGGTTTCGTTTCGTATGGCCGGACTCAGGGAAATAGACTTTGTTCAAGTTGCTTAGGCGCAGCCGTTTGCCGTCCAGCTCGATGATCATCGTTTCGGCTCGGCCTTTGAACAACTCCGCTTCGATCTGCGCTTTTATGTTTAGCACGCGGCCTACAATCTCGGGTGAATGAACGACGGCCGGAGCAGAAACAGCAGGGGCTACTTCGTTTTCGAACTGGCAATCCGAGGGCCGCGCATCCTCGCGAAGCGCGAGGAAAACCGGGTGACGCAGGGAGTGCTCGTCTGTCCATCCGCTGAATTTCACGCGCGCGACCAGGCCGGGAGAAACCCAGGATGGTTTTTCGTTGGTTTCGGGCACAGCGTCGAACGGGCAAGCGGACGCAGCCAGTTCTTGCAACCTGCCGCTCAATTCCGTCAATTTTTTCTCGTCAAATCCGCTCCCGACGTGTCCAATAAATTGAAGCTTCTTGCCCTGATACAAGCCCAACAACAGCGAGCCGAAGGGAAGTGCTGGGGTGCGAGCCGCAGTCCAGCCACCGACCACGGCGTCCACTGTCTTGGTGCTCTTCAGCTTCACCCAGTACGGGCTTCGATCCGAAACGTACGGGCTGTCGGTTCGCTTCGCGAGAATCCCTTCCAGGCCATTCTGTTCTGCCAGCGCGAACAGCTCTTTTCCCATTTCCAATTGATGATCGGAGTAGCGGAACCGATCGGACGTATGCATCACTCGATTCAGCAACTGCTTGCGTTCGATGAGTGAGCTCTTGCGAAGGTCGTATCCATCGCAGTACAAGAGATCGAAGACGAAGTAAACGACCGGGATTTGCGCGACCAGATGTTCGCTGGGGGCGCGCACATGCATGCGTTCCTGCAAACGTTCGAAGCTGCCGTGACCGCGAGCGTCCAGAGCTACGATCTCACCGTCAAGGATGGCCTCACGGGCAGCCAGTGCATTGGGAAGAGAGGAAAGTTCGGGGTAGCGCTTCGTCATGTCCGTGCCCGTGCGGGAAAGAAGCGTCAAATCTCCATTCTCGATTCGGGCCATCGCGCGTACGCCGTCCCACTTAATTTCAAAGAGCCAGTTGGGATCGGAGAAAGGCCGATCAGAGAGCGTTGCCAGCATCGGCTCGATTTTTGACGGGATTGAGCTTCTGTGCGCGCCCTGCAACTCCTCCGGACGAATTGGGATCAGCGGGCGTTTGGGAGGCAGTTCTTCCTTGATCTCTTCCAACGTGCGTCCCGTCAGCGCAGAGCCATCATGCTCTTCGATGTTCCAGGAAGAATCTTCGGCGGCATCCTTGTGCTTGATCATCAGCCACTCATTGCCTTTTTCGCTGTGCTTGAGTTTGACTAAAACGAAGCTGCCTCGAAGTTTTTCACCGTTCAGCTTGAACTTGATTTCTCCCTTCTCCAGCTGCTTAAGGGCGTCAAGATCTCCCTCCATTTGGAACGTCCCGCGATCCCACACCATTACCGTCCCGGCGCCGTAATTGCCCTCGGGAATTTTTCCTTCGAAATTGGCGTAGTCCAACGGGTGATCCTCGGTCATCACCGCCAGGCGCTTGTCGGCATGGCTCTGCGAAGGTCCTTTGGGGACCGCCCAGGATTTCAGCGTCCCATCGATCGCCAGCCGGAAATCGTAGTGCAGCCGCGTTGCCCGGTGCTTCTGCACCACGAACGTGTCGCCATGCTCGGCCCCGGGGCGAACTTCCAACTGTGGCAGTTTCGGCTTTGGCAGGCGCGTGTGTTTGGCGACCGGGGCGGGCTTGGCCTCGGCCTTGCCGGCGACGGGCTCGCCTGATGGTTCCGGCGTGCGGTCGAAGCGGCGTTTTCGCCGGTATTCTTCGAGCTTGGCCATGCAGGGATTCTATCTCATGGCGTCGTGTGGGCCGCAGAGTTGCCATTGAGCTGCTGTTTTCTCCGAATGATTGCATTGCGCTCGCTTAGAACTGTCTCTATGTTCACAAAGCATAGTTTTGTGTACATATACGTGTTATGCTTAGAAGGGAGGACAATCGAATGGCGACTGGCAGAACCCGGTCACACAAGCACTTCCGATTGGACGCGGTGAAGATCAAGCGCGCCCAGAGGATGTTGCGCGCCGGTACCGAAACAGAGGCCATCGACCGCGCATTGGATTTGGTAATTTCCGAACACGAAAGGAACCGGTTGGCCGCTGAAGCCCACGAGCGCTTCATAACCAGCGGAGTTGACATCAAGGATGTGTACGGCGCCTTGGAGGAGTAGATGCAGCCGGTCCTTTTTGATGCATCGATCTACATCACGGCCTTGCGGGCTAAAGACGAAGCGACGTTGAGTCTGAGACGGATTGCAGGCAGCGAACCGCTATGGCTGAGTGCGGTCGTACTTGAGGAGTTGTACGCCGGAGCGACGGCGCGCAATCGCCAGGTTGTGGAGCGGCTGGAGCGTGATTTTGATAGAGCAGGACGGATCCTGGTTCCCAATCTTAGTGATTGGACGCAAACCGGGAAAGTGCTCGCTCGTCTGGCCGCAAAGTACGATTACGAGCAAATAGGAAAGGGGCGATTGACTAACGACGCCCTGATTGCGATGAGCGCAGGCCGCATGGGAATAACAGTCGTAACTGCTAATCTGCGGGATTTTAGTAAGCTTGCAGAATTCCGAACCTTCCGGTGGCAAGTAAGCCCTCCGCGAACCAGCTAAAGTGGTTCCGGGCCACTGCATCAACACGCGAAACCGACTTACCGCCAGCGGAGTTTAGGAACATTGAGGACCCTGACTTCCTTGTAAAAATGAGCACTAGCGGGCATGGATGTATCTTGCTTCTTGTACGACGGGCGGCTAATCTTAAAAGCTCGTGCGCAGTCTAAGGCTTTTGTTGAAGGAGCGTCGACATGGCCACGACCGTCTGGAAAGGCCACCTTACCTTTGGGTTGATTTCCATTCCCATGCGAATGTCCGCCGCAGCGCGCGGCGAGCGCGTCAGCTTCAACCAGCTCCACAATGTGTGTCATTCGCGGCTCAAACAGCCCCTGTTTTGCCCGGTTTGCAACCGCAACGTGGAGCGCTCCGAAATCGTGAAGGGCCACGAGTATGAAAAAGATCAGTACGTCCTCTTCAGCGAAGAGGAGCTCGACAAGATCGAGCCTTCCTCGGCGAAGGTCATGGAAATCCTGGAGTTCGTGAAGCTGGACGACATGGACCCGCTGTACTTCGACTCCTCTTATTACGTTGCGCCGGAGGATGCCGGCGTGAAGGCGTACAAGCTGCTGATGAGCGCCATGAAAGAGTCCGGCTACGGGGCCATCGCCAAGCTCACCATGCATCAGCGGGAACACATCGTGATTCTCCGGCCGGGCAGCAGGGGAATGACGCTGCACACCATGTTCTATTCGAATGAGATTCGCGCGGCGGAATCCGTTCCGACAGACAAGGTGGAATTGAAGGACCAGGAAAAAAAGCTTGCGAACCAGCTAATCGAGAGCCTTGCGGCTCCGTTCGCGCCAGAAAAATATCGCGACGAGTACCAGGAAAATGTGCGCGCCATGATCGCCGCGAAGCTCAAGGGCCAGGAAGTGACCGAAGTGGCCCAGCCGCACCTGGCTCCGGTGATTGATTTGATGGAAGCGCTCAAAAGGAGCCTAGCGGAAAAACAGGCTCCGCCTGCTGCCGCGCCGGGACCGGTGGCGGTGGGGAAGAAGCCTCCCGCTCGAGCGGTGGAAGCCGTTGCAACGGTGCAGAAGAAGGGAAAGAAGGTCGCCGGTTAAGTTCCGGCCACACGATTTGATGGGCCCGACGGACAGATTCAGCCCCGACGAAGTCCAGCGCATTTTGGGTCTCACGGAAAAGCAGCTGGAATACTGGGAACGGTTGCGCCTCGTTTCTCCCCGAAAAGAAAAAGGGAATCGCTACTACGATTTTGGCGACCTGATCGGCCTGCGCACGGTGAAGCAGCTGGTCGAAAACGGCGTCCCGGCGAACCGCCTGCGGAGATCGCTTGCTGCGCTGCGGGAAAAACTTGCGCACGCGACGGCTCCGCTCTCGGAGTTGCGAGTGCTTTCCGACGGAGGAGCGGTGATCGTCGAACGCGGCGGAACGCGGCTGGAGCCGCTGTCCGGCCAGTTCGTGCTGAACTTCGAGACTCGCGAATTGAACGAATCCGTGCGCGTCATGACGGGACGCAGCGCCGACGAATGGCTTGCCGTGGCGCTCGAGTACGAAGCCGAAGGAAATAACAGGGCCCAAGCGATTGATGCGTATGAGCGAGCCTTTTGCGTGGACCCGGCGCGGCCCGACGCGCTGATCAATTGCGGCACGCTTTACTACGAAGATGGAAACCTGGAAAAGGCTTCGGAGTATTTCCGCCAGGCCCTGGTGCTCGATCCGGAAAACGCCCTGGCGCATTTCAATCTGGGCAGCGTCCTGGATGAAACCGGGTATATGGATGCGGCGCGCCAGCACCTGCGGCAGGCGGTCCGGCTGAATCCCATCTATCCGGACGCGCATTACAACCTGGCGTTCGTCTGCGAAAAACTGAAGGCCTATGCCGAAGCGAAGCAGCACTGGCAGGCCTATGTGAGATTGGACCCAACGGGTCCCTGGGCGAGTTATGCGCGCCAGCGCTGCACTACTTCCAAGGCGGCAAACTCGGCTGGCGCAACGTAAGACCGGATTTTAGTCGCATCGAGCGAAACAAAAGCCAATTCTCTGCCGTCAAAAGGGCGGTACAAAGGATTTAGCCAAGTCTGGCTGAGGTCAGAGGAATGTGCAGGAATATCAAGACACTTTTCAACTTCGATCCGCCCGTCACCACCGAAGAAATTCAAGCCGCCTCACTCCAGTTCGTGAGAAAAATCAGCGGTTTTAACAAGCCATCGAGAGCCAATGAGGCCGCGTTCCTGGCCGCTGTCGATGAAATCGCTGAGGTTTCGACTCGCCTCATTCATTCTCTCGAAACGAACGCATCACCGAGGAATCGGGAGGGAGAGGCCGCAAAAGCGAAAGCTCGCGCCGTAGTGAGGTTTAGCGCTTGAGTCCGCCAGGCGGGGCGTCTGATTAGCGTGCTTGCGTAAGAGTTGTGTAGAGGAAGAATCGCCGCGGAAATGTCGCTATTGCCCTGGAATCCGCACGAGTTCATAATTGGGCCATTGCCATGAAACATTTGGCTGATAACGCGCCCTTGAAACAACTCGACGAGTGGGACGATTTTGTCGCCACCCGTTATCGGCAAGGCAAATCGGAAGAGGAGTTCCGGAACTACAAAACCGAAGCCAACCCCACCGTTACGGAGTTTTACCGTCAAAACCACGCGCAGCAGACGTTTGACTTCGTACTGGAAAAAAAGGCCGAATACTGCAGTTTGAGCCGGGACAAGAAAAGTATCTGGGAAATGGCTGAGTATTTGAACACGCTGGTGGACGACAGCGACCCCGATACCGATTTGACTCAGATCGAGCACCTGCTGCAGACCGCCGAAGCGATTCGCAAGGATGGTCATCCGCGCTGGTTCATTCTGACGGGCTTTTTGCACGACCTCGGGAAAGTTCTCTGCTTATATGGCGAGCCGCAGTGGGCAGTAGTGGGCGACACGTTCCCGGTCGGGTGCGAGTATTCCGACCAAGTGGTTTTCCCGGAATTCTTTGCCGCCAACCCCGATATCAAGATTCCTGCGTACCAGACCGAGTATGGCATTTACAAACCGCACTGCGGGCTCGACAAGGTGCACCTCTCGTTTGGACACGACGAATACATCTATCAGGCAACGCGGAAGTATGTGCCAGAAGAGGCCCAGTACATGCTCCGGTATCATTCCTTTTACGCCGCACACCGCCACGGCGCTTACCGGCAGCTCATGAACGATCACGACGAGAGCCTGTTTGAGTGGGTTCGGAAGTTCAATGCCTACGACCTATACTCCAAGGGCCGCGAGCGCCCGAAGACCCAAGAGATTCTTCCTTACTACGAGGAGCTTGTCTCAGAATTCTTCCCAAGCAAAATTGATTGGTGATCGCTTAGCCGTCCTGTGAAGCGTGCGCTGGATTTTACGAGAATCAGTGTATTGCCGTGCTTACTCAAGTCACCTTGTTATTCCTGTGGCTGAAATCCTTTATACTCTCTCCATGAAAAATGACACCTGGCGCTGCCGCGCTCATCTTTTTCTCTTTCTTAGCTGCTTGGCCTCTTCTCTCTATGCGCAAGATACGCCACATACCACTCAGCTTCCCAACGGCAAGCGCTTAGCCGAAGTTCCCGGCCATCCCCGCCAAGTCAATAATCTTCCCACCGCCGTCGCGCTTTCGCCGGACGACCGGTACGCTGTTCTGCTCCACAGCGGCTTTGGCTCCTACACCTCGGACCGAAAACAGTCTCTCTCGGTCCTCAATCTCGAAAACAATGAACTCACTGATTTTCCCGACGATCGCCTCGCGCATGAAGCTCGCCAGACTTATTTTATCGGTCTGGCCTTTAGTCTGGACGGCAAGCACATCTTTGCCAGCATGGCCTCGCTGACCGATCCTCTAGGCAAGAAGAAAGGCAACACCGGCAACGGCATCGCCGTATACACCTTCGAGAATGGCCGCGTTGCTCCGGAACGATTCCTGCCATTGCCGCCGCGCAGCAAGCTCCCCGCTGGAAAAACTCGGCGCCCCGAACACGAAGACGTCACCTACCCCGCGGGCCTGAGTGTCGGCAAGAGTGGCGGTGAAGAGCGTCTGCTGGTCGCGAGTCATGGTTCCGACGAAGCCCTTCTGCTCAACACCAGCAATGGCAAAATCATTCACCGCTTCGATCTCTCCACGTTCAGACGCATCCCCGCCTCGCTGCCCTACACCGCAGTCATGACCAGCGACGGCAAGCGCGGCTTTGTCTCGCTCTGGAATGCTTCCTCCGTAGCCGAGCTCGATCTGGCCACTGGACGCGTCGTGCGTTTCATTGCACTCCGCAAACCCGCTTCGCCCCTTGCCGGTGGCTCTCACCCGACCGCTCTTCTTCTCGATCGCAGCAACACGCGGCTCTTTGTTGCGCTCACCAACCGCGACGAAATCGCGGTGCTCGACACTACTTCCGGAAAGCCGCTCTTCTACCTTTCGACCAAACTTCCCGGCCAAAAATACGGCGGCAGCGATCCCGAATACCTCGCCCTCTCTCCTGACGAGAAAACGCTCTTCTCCGCCAATGCGATTTCTGACTCGGTAGGCGTCTTTGACCTGACCAAACTTGTCTCCGGCCAGGTCGTTCATGCCGCGGGCTTCATTCCGACTGAGTTGTATCCTACCGTCGTCGCCGCCACCGCCAATGATCTGCTCATCGGCACCAACAAAGGGCGTGGCTCCGGGCCGAATCCAAAGCCCGTGGGCAAGACGTCGGACGGTCGGCCTCGATACCCTTACGGTCCCGCGCTGATTCATGGGTCGCTTGCGCGCATCCCGCCAGCTGAGTTGCGGGCAAATCTTTCCGCCTATACCCAGCAGGTTTCTGAAACTAACGCGCTGCGCGGCAATGCCGATCGGATAGTCTTCCCGGGCGGCGGAAACAAAATCCGCCACGTCATCTACATCATCAAGGAGAATCGCACCTACGATCAGGTGTTCGGCGATCTGGGAGTCGGTGACGGCGATCCTTCGCTCACCATGTATGGCGAGGACATCACTCCGAACCAGCACAAGCTTGCTCGCCAATTCGGCATTCTCGATGATTTCTATGACAGCGGCGACGTCTCCGGTGACGGCCACGTCTGGTCCAACTCCGCGTCAATCTCCGACTATATCGCCAAGACCTGGCCTATCGGCTACCGCGGTCAAGAGCACACCTACGATTCCGAAGGCACCTTGCTTGGAGGCATCTCCATCGAAGATGGAGTTCCCGATGCCGGCGAGCCAACCGGCGGCTATCTTTGGAAAAATTTCGCCGAGCACGGAATTTCGTATCGCCACTATGGCGAATACATTGTCAGCCGTTGGTGCAACGCCGAGGGCGGAGCAGGCGTGCCGGCCTCGGGACCCCCCAAAGCGCAGGGAGCCGTTTGCTCGCGCACGGTTATCAACAAGGGTGAGCCACTGGAGAAAAATGTTGGTGATCCCCGGGGCGGTCCGAGTCCCTATCCCTGGGCCATTCCGGTTCTGGCGAAAAACGTTGCGGCGGAAATCGAACTGCGAGGACACTTTGACCCGCTCTTTCCCGACTTCGAGGTGGCTTACCCCGACCAGCTTCGCGCCGATGAATTTTTGAATGAATTCAATAAGTTCGTCGCGGCGCGCAAAGCCGGCAAAGACACCATGCCTCAGTTCGTTCTTCTTCGGTTACCCGCTGACCACACGGCTGGCGGCCAAAAAGGTTTGCCCCGGCCGGCCGCGTCCGTCGCCGACAATGACCTCGCTGTCGGGCGCGTGGTTGACGCGGTCTCCCACAGCCCGTATTGGGACGATACCGCTTTCCTCATTCTTGAGGATGATGCACAGGATGGTCCCGACCATATTGACTCGCATCGCAGCATCGCCCTCGTCATCAGCAAGTACTCGCCCATGCCTGCAGCGCAACCCGATGGCGCTCCTGCTCCTTTCGTCGATCACTCTTTCTATACAACGATCAATATGGTCCGCACGATCGAATCGCTCCTTGGCGTCCCGCCGATGAACGCCAACGATTCGCGGGCCGCGGTCATGACCCCCCTTTTCAGCGGCCCCGGCCAACAGCCCGCGTTCACCGCCGACTATCGCAACCGCGACAACGGCCTCATTTATCAAGTGAACGCCGCGGAATGGAAAGAAGGCAAGGCCCTTGACTTCAGTCGTGCCGACGCCGTGGACACCGCCCTTCTCAACAAGTTCCTTTGGCAAGATCGCATGGGCAATGTCCCGATGCCCGCACCGCGGCACGACATCTTCCCTGAATCCGATCCCGCCAAGAAGCTAAAGAAGGATTTGGACTAGTCCCGCGGAGCGGGATATTGTCGGTGCCCACGGGAGATGCTCATGAGCGAAAAAAAAGAAATATCTCGGCGCAAGTTTCTGACAGACGTGGCTGCGGGCGGCGCCGCGTTTTCCATCGTGCCGAGGCACGTGCTCGGGCGTGGATTCACTCCGCCGAGCGACAAGCTGAACATCGGAGGTGTCGGAGTCGGCGGCATGGGCCGCAACAATCTGATCAATCTGGCCAACGAAAACATTGTCGCGCTCTGCGACGTGGACTGGGCCTATGCCGATAAGGGATTCGCTCGTCTCGACACCGACATCCAGAACTTACAGAAACGCATGGACCAGCCGAGCCCAGAACCGATTCCTGGCGAGCCGCCAGTGGCATTCAATCGCGTAAGAGCCCAGGAACGGCTCGACAGGATGATCAAGTTGAAGACCGAGCATCTGCCGAAGGCCAAGCGCTATCACGACTATTCCGAAATGCTGGAGGGCCAGAAAGACATCGACGCCGTCCTGGTCGCGACCCCCGATCACATGCACGCTTCGATTGCCATGGCGGCCATGGATCTTGGCAAGCACGTGTACGTGCAGAAGCCTCTGAGCTGGTCAGTCGAAGAGGCTCGCCGGCTTGCACGCCGCGCCAAAGAAACCAAAGTCGCCACGCAGATGGGCAATCAGGGGCATTCCTCCGATGATGGGCGCACGGCCGTCGAATACGTTCGGGCCGGCGCCATCGGTGAAGTCCGCGAAGTGCACATCTGGACGAACCGGCCCCTCGGATATTGGCCCCAGGGCGTGCCGCGCCCGGAACCACTCAAGGAGCCAGCCGATTCTCTCCGCTGGAACGGTCGAGGCGTCAATGCCCGGATCGCCGCCGCCTTTGCCGGGAATTTTCCCCTTCCAGAAACGCTCGCTTGGAACCTCTTTCTTGGTGTAGCTCCGTACGTGGACTACCACCCGATCTATCAGCCGTTCAATTGGCGCGGCTGGGTGGATTGGGGGGTCGGCGCGATTGGGGACATGGGAGCGCACCTGATCGACCACACGATGTGGGCGCTTAACCTGGGACTGCCGACGAGCATCGAGACCGTATCGACACCTTTCAACGGCGCTTCCTACCCGCAAGCCACTCTCACGTTTTATGAGTTTCCCGCGCGTGACAAGATGCCACCGGTAAAGCTGACGTGGTACGACGGTGGTCTCCTCCCCAAAAAACCGGACGAGCTCGGCGACGAAGAGTTGAAAAAGGAAGGCGGCGCACTGCTCATCGGGAGCAAAGGCAAGCTGCTTCACGAAACCTACGGCCTAAAGCCTCGGTTGCTGCCCAAGTCGCTCCACGAGTCGTTCGGGAAGCCCCCACAGAGGTTACCGCGGATTCAGAGAGAGGCCCATGAGATGAACTGGGTGGACGTAGCCAAGGGAAAGGCCGAAGCCTCCTGTCCTTTCGAGTACGCGGCGCGGCTCACCGAGGTCATGCTGCTTGGCATCGTGGCGCTCCGCGCCGGAAGAAGGATCACCTACGACGGCGCTAACATGAGAGTCACCAACGTGCCGCAAGCGAACGACTACTTAAAGCGAGAGTATCGGCAGGGATGGCAATGAAGCGGCGAAAGCCGGACGCCCTCTTCTCGCGGTACATGCCAGGTAGGCCCCAGCTAAATCGCAGTGAGACACCCGATGTCACAGCCACTGTGATTGTGTAAGTGTCCGGCGCAGCGTCCGCTATCCGCAAAATAGGTGGTTGTCATTTTGGAAACTGCGGATTATGCTACCCGCCATCCTGTTGGTGGAGATGCCCTGGACCAGAGTCCTCGATACACCATAGTTCCAAACCGAAGGAGAGCAGACGCTGGCCGCAAGGCAAAGACCAAATCCTAAGTAATCACAAGGAGTTCAACATGAAGAACGCATCCCGTATGGCTGCCCTGGTGTTTTTCATGAGTCTAGCGAGTTCGGGAGCGTTGTTTGCGCAGTCGGATCTCGGAACCATTTCGGGGTTTATCAAGGACCCGTCTGGAGCAACTGTTCCCAACGCCAAGGTCACGGTCCGAAACAATACCGCCGTCGAGCGCCAAGTCGTCACGAATGACTCGGGCTATTATACAATCACCAATCTCCCGCCCGGCTTGTATACCTTGAGTGCAGAGGCGCCCGGTTTTCAGAAGTTCCAATCCACGGACAATAAGCTCGACCCGAGCGGACATCTGAGCATTGATGTGACGGTCTCAGTGGGCGCGGCGTCACAAACTGTAGAGGTGACGGCGTCCACTGCGACGCTGCAGACGGAATCAACAACGGTGCAACAGCTCATCACCCGCCAGCAGATCGACTCGCTTGAGCTGAATGGCCGTAACCCGATCTGGCTTGCCGCACTCGTGCCCGGCGCTCGGGGGACGACACTCGCGAACCTTAACTTCGGTTTCACCCAAGGTCCGGCGAATTTTAACGGCTCCCGCAATCCGGAGAACTTGATCACTTTTGACGGAGCCCCGGCCACCCGCACGCGTTCAAACGGAACGAGCCTCGGCGCCGCGGATGTGGACTCCACGCAGGAGGTCCAGATTCTCACCGCGGATTACGCCGCTGAATACGGGCGCTCGTCCGGTGCCCAGATCCGGGTCACGACCAAGACCGGGACGAATCAATTCCACGGCGCCGCCTACGAATACCTGCGCAACACGGCTTTGAACGCGAATACCTGGGCGCGCAACGCGAACCCAGTAACCGCTTTCACCGCGCCGGTCCACTACAACCAGTTTGGATACAACATCGGAGGGCCCTTCTACATTCCCAACCACTTCAATACGAACAAGACCAAAGTTTTCTGGTATTGGGGGCAGGAATGGCTTAAGTACAACTTTGTGGAATCAGGATCGACCCTGCCGTCGGCAGGCCTGTTATTGGTTCCGTCAGCCAAAATGCGCGCTGGCGACTTTAGCGAGCTGCTTGATCCGAACAATCCCTATGTCACACGCACGATTAAGGATCCAAATGACCCCACCAAAACTATAAAGACCCCTGTGTACATAAAGGATCCACAGTCGGCCTCTGCCTCGCAGTGCGGCACGGTCAGTTCCCCGGGCCCTCCTGTTGTCTTTAACCCAAATGGCTGCTTCCCCGGCAACATCATTCCGCCAACCCGGCTAAGCCCAAACGGAGTCGGAATCTTGAATGCGTGGCCGGTTCCCAACCTCTCTTCGTTCATTGGCGGCGGTAACTGGTTTGCCGCGAAGCGGCATACTTTCGACCAGCGTAAGGATACGGCAGCGGTCGATGTGAACGTGACGGAGAAGCACAGGCTGCGGTTCCGCGCGACGAATTACACCTATCTAGAGTACCAGCCGCTTGACGGCAATACGGACCGCACGCCGAAGTTTTTCGATCGCCCCAACAAGACCGGCTCGCTGGACTATGTATGGACCATCAGCCCGAGTAAGGTCAACGAGGTGCTGATCACCGCAAGCCAGGACATCGTAAGGATACCTGTCGACGCGGCGAACTTTTTCGACCGCACCAAGGCATGCGCGCAATCTACAGTACCTTGCAATCTCAATTATCCTTACATCTTCCCGCAAGGGAAGCTGATTCCGACGCGCATACCAACCGTGAATATGTCCAACTTCTCGGGGCTGAGTGGAGGACCCTATCCCTCTCACTCGTCAGGTCCCATCTATGGCCTGTCTGACAGCTTTACCTGGATCAGAGGGAACCACACGCTGAAGTTCGGCGCGCTGTTTGAGCGTTCCGGCGAGAACGACAATGACGAGATCAACGTGCAGGCTTGCCCAACTTGCACGAATAATCAGAACGGACAATTCTTGTTCACCGACTACTTAGCGGGTGGGACCGGGGTTGCCGTTGCCAATGCCGCTCTGGGGCTCTTCGATACTTATTCGGAAATCGGCCATCGCGCGTACACCATCTTCCGAGCCAACATGTGGGAGGGTTTTGCGCAGGACTCCTGGAAGGCCACGCCCAAGCTGCACATTGACTTTGGAGTCCGGTATTCGATCATCGTTCCTTACCATGCGCTCTGGGGCAACATGATCGTCTTCGACCCCCGCTTTTACGATCAAAGCAAAGCAGTGACGATCGATCCCAAAACCGGTCTCATCACTGGGACACCCACGATCGATCAACTTTACAATGGCATGGTCATTCCGGGGAGCGCATTCCCGGCTTCCGCCAAGGGCCGAGTTCCCGAAGCCGATTCGGGGCAATACAATAGCCTTTTCCGCGGCGTTCCCGACCATTACTCGGACATCCAGTGGAGTGAGTTCCAGCCACGCGTGGGCATCGCCTATGCGCTCAACAGCAAGACCGTAATTCGCGCTGGCGCGGGCCGCTACACTACACGCCTGGGCGTGAGCGACTCTGTATTTCTGGGCGGGAATCCACCGTTCCAACCCAACGCCAGTGTTTCCAATGGCTCGGCAGATAACCCTGGTGGTGGCGGCGCGGCCAACCTTCCTCTGGTGGTGACCACCCAGAGCAAAGCGTTTAAGCCACCGGAAGCGTGGGCTTGGAATTTCACATTCGAACGCGAGATGTTCTGGAAATCGCTGGTGAGCGTGGGATATGTAGGCCGCAGGGGCGTGCACTTGCAACGAGAGGCGGACATTAACCAGCCAACCACGGCCACGGTGGCTGCAAACCCGGGCGTCACTAGAGACGCCCTGCGACCATATTTGGGGTTCGGCTCCATCCGACAAACTGATAATGTGGCCAATTCCATGTACAACGCACTCCAAGTGACGTGGAATCGGCGTTATTCAGGCGGGCTCATGTTCGGCGTGTCTTACACGTTGTCCAAGAGCATGGACAACGGCTCCAACCAACGTGATGTCGTTCCAAACACATACGACCCGCAAGCGCTGTGGGGCCCATCGGAGTTCGATGCTCGCCACATTCTTGTATTCAACTATCTTTACGACCTGCCCTTCTTCAAGAACCATTCGAGTTTGAGCGGCAAACTTCTGGGGGGATGGCAGATCAGCGGCGTCACGCAATTCCAGACGGGCGTACCATGCGGTGTGGCAGGTGGCGCTGATTACACCGTAGTCAAGGGTGTCCATGACGGCGTGGGACTAGACTCAAACTTCGGCTGCGGTGTCAACGGCCAATATTGGGTCGTAAACGGCACTCCCCGGATCATCGGGACTTTCGGCAGTAGCGGCCAGTGGTTTGCCACGAAAAACCCTGACGGAACCTCAATCTTTAGCATGCCCACGGCAGGGACTTTCAACACGCAGCGCGTCCGCGACCTGATCCACCAGCCGGGCTTCCAGAACTGGAACCTCGGACTGTTCAAAGCGTTCCCAGTTGACGAGCAGAGAGGGTTCCAGTTCCGCGCCGAGGCTTTCAATTTCATCAACCACCCGAACTGGGGTGGAGGCAGCGGAGGCGGCGTGAACTTCAACCCGACCAACGCAAACTTCGGAAAAGTAACTACAAAGGGCGGCGGCGTTGGTGGAGGCGAACGCAACTTACAGCTTTCGCTTCGCTTCTACTTCTAGGTCGTTAGAATTTTGGAGGCGGGGGGAGTCGAACCCCCGTCCGAAAAGCGCTGCGACACGAAGCCTACATGCTTATCTCAATTCGGTGTGCGACCCGGTCCGTGAGGACCTGTCGCGCGTTCGCCCGCCGCGCTCAGAATGAGCAAGAAACGCGGCCGGCTAGTCCGATGGTTCTCGCCCGAGCCTTACGGACCGAAAGGCTCAGGCCAGCTCACTGTGTGACGCCTCTGACCGGGCCCATGAGCAAAGCCCGGGGAAGCGGCAACTTAATTAATTAAGCTGCAAGTGCCAAGTTGTTGTTGGCATTTCTAGTTTTCCACCAAGTTACGGGCAGGTGGCTCCCGGCATGCCTTCGGGCCGCGACAGCTTCCGTCGAAACCGTGTCGCCCCCTCGGTACAACTCCATTTTAGCACTACGGCGCAACTTCCAGAGAAGCTGGTTAACCATAACACCCCCCCCTGTTTTTTCATAAGTGTTGCATCTAAAAGACTTAGCGATCCTGCAAGTTCTTTGCTTGCAACACTTACGGGAGACTTCATAAGTGTTGATTCTAAATAGCTTAGGGAGAACTGGAAAATCGAAAAGGGAAAGTGGAAAATGGAAAGAACGGGAGGGTCGGCGGGGATTTTGATTGGCACTTCCCGACAAGGTCGGGACCGAGGGTCGAGGCGGAGTGCAAGCACTTGGAGGCTCAGTATAAGCAAACATGCAGAAGGATAGCAGGGAAGTATACTGCTTGTCAATTACTTTGTGGGCATCATTCGAACGGGGCGGTAAAGTGTTGAACGTCCCGCAGTTACGTCCGGGATGCGGAAGACGATGGGATTAAGTGCTCAAGAATTTCGATATTCTTATATCATGGCATGGTACAAAGGCAGGAGCGGCAAGGTCCCCGGACGAGGAAAGCTGAAATGAAAGCTCTGCATTTTCCCATGACTCGCATAGCCATCCGATTTGTCTCCTTTGTAGCGATTGCCCTTCCCCTGTGCGCGCCGGGAGTCTCTCAGGAGAAAAATCAGGTCCAAACGCGACCTGCCCAGCAGGAACCCCCGGCGGTATTGAAAGTGACCACACGCCTCATTACGGTGGACGTGGTGGCGAGAGATCGCCGCGGGAATCCCATACGGGATCTCCAAGCCGGCGATTTTCAAGTTGCGGAGCAGGGGAGAACGGGCAAGGCCCAGCAACAAATCGCGTCCTTCCGCCTGCTGGATCGTGTACTGGCGAAGGTTGCGGATCCAGAAAGAGTGTCCCTGCAACTTCCTGCCGGCGTGTATACAAACCTGGTCACCACGAAGAGTTTGTCCGCGCCGCCAACCATCCTGCTGGTGGACGGATTGAATACAGACGCAAAAACGCAGCTGCAGGTGCGGCAGAAAATGGTTCGGCTGCTGGCGTCTGCTCCGAGCGACGTTCCCATGGCAGTATTCTTGCTCGGGAGAAACCTGAGCTTGCTCCAGAGTTTCACGACGGATGCAAAGCTCCTGCGGGCGGCTGCGGAACGGGCGTTAACGCTGGAAGCGACGAACCTGCAGGCCAAGGACGCCCGCGACGATCTGTTCAGTCATTCCTCGCTCCTGGAGCAGATGGCGGGCGTGGAGGGCCAGAGCGACATACCGGGAGGACCGCCGGCCCCTCAACCAGGGAGCCAGGGCAGCACCGGAGGCGGGAACTCGAACGCGCTGCTGGCGATGCGGGCGCTGCAACTCCAGCGCTTTGAGAGAGAGCAATACGCTTCGTCCATGGACATCCGCGTAAAACTGACGCTCGACGCCCTGCGCGTGATTGCACGGCACGTCAGCGGATACCCCGGAAGGAAAAACCTGATCTGGCTATCGTCCGCGTTTCCGCTGGCCATCACGCCGGACGCAAACCTGACCATGGTCGCGAAATTCAGCGGAATACGCAATTACAGCGACGACATGACGGCCGTGGCGAGCGCTCTGACAGACGCCCAGATCGCCGTTTATCCGGTTGATCCACGGGGGATGGAAACGCAGGCGCTCTTCGACCCTGAGTCGCGTGGTAGGCTGAATCCTTTTTCGGAGGGAGCTACGTTGAACCGCGAGAGCAACGTGCGCTTCTCAAGCCAGGAGTCCATGCAAGACCTCGCGGAGCAAACGGGCGGGAAAGTCTGCCTGAACAACAATGATCTTTCAGCATGCGTGAAGCGGGCGATTGATGACTCGTCGTCTTACTATGAACTGACCTACTACCCCACGGACAAGGATTGGCGCGGAGAGTTCCGAAAAATTTCGGTCAAGACCACGAGGCCAGGAGTACAGCTCTCGTACCGCGAAGGCTATTTTGCGCGCGAATCGGATGCCACGGTTGCAGCCAAAGACGCGAAGGACACGGATACTCACCTTTCTCAGGCAGCGTGCAATGATTTTCTGACGGCGACCACGATTCTCCTGGAAGCCACGGCCTTGCCGCCAGATCAGCCCGGGCAGACAAAATATTTCATGATCATTGATCCCAACGCCTTGTCCTTCGGCGCGCCTGAAGGTGGAGTGAGAAACTTGCAGATGGAGCTTGCTACCTGCATGTTCAATAAGCGGGGGCTGCCTCTGCAGTACAACCGACAAACTATCCATCAAAAATTCACGGAGGCTGAGTACGAATTCTCAAGAAAACACGGCATTTCGCACACCATCTCGTTTGTGCCTAAGCCGGAGACTGTGCGCGTTCGGGTGCTTGTCTGCGATACTCGGACGGGGATGATCGGGTCGGTGGAACTGCCACATCCGGCACAAATCATTTCAACCGCCAAACCGGAGGCGGGAGCGGGCGAGCCCGCTCAAGCGTCCAGCCAGGCTTCAACAACATCGCCGGCATCGCCGCGGCTCATTAAATCCGCGGGAGGGATGGGCGAGCTGGAATTCTGGAGTGGAACGCTGAGAGGATTAGCTATTCAGGAGACATGGAGCCGGAGGCGAGCGCGAAAGCCTTGTATGACTCGCTCTGGGCAAAGTCATATGGCTGCGAGAGCGGAAAGCTTTTGTCCCTGAGCGACAAGTCCACCCCTGCTCCACAGCCGTTGCATTTCAAGTTTGACGATACTCACGGTACGGATGTCTATCTGGACGCCCAGGACGGAGTGAGCTATTCAGGCAGCCTGTCTGTAGATTCAAGCGTCAAGCCATTCTTCGAGGCCGTTCGCTCGCTCTACCAGTGTAAGAATCCAGCTGCAACGATCAACCCAAAATAATCGGATTACTTCACTCGTTGCCTCCGAGACCGGGCTATCGCTCGTCTCAACTAAGCAACAATTGGGCACACTGGTACGGCTGGGGCGTTGACTCCAAAGCACCTAGCTTCCAGAATGAAAAGACGGGGATTTATGAGCAAAAGTACCCCGAAAACCGGTATGGCACCAGAATCCAGCGCCATCGAACAGGCGATTGCACGCGCGCTTCGGGATAACCTCGAGCGCATCCAGCGCAGTTCGGAAGAGCTGCATCATTCCGTAAATGACGTGGTGGCCGCCTGCGGCAGCAACAAGCCTACTAACGCGCTCCCGTCGCTGCTCCGGGCGCAAACCTCGGCTGCAGCGCTCGCTGCTTCTTTGGAAGTGCTTTCGCGATTCATCACGGTATCCATGCAGTCGGGCCAGCGCTCGCCGTTCGAAGCGCAGATAACCGAGTTGGTTGGCAAAGTGGCCGCCCAACCGCCTGCCGCGCCCCAACGCCCGCTGCCGCCACAGCCGGTGCCCATGGCTTCGAAGGTTCATTCCGAGCCAGAAGCAGAAGAGCCGGTTGAAACCGAGTTCGAGCTTCACCCCGAGCCTGGGCCGCTCCCGCCGATGGAGCCAACCGCCGCGGCGATCGCCGGCGAAACCGAGTTGGACGGGGACTTCAATGTCAGCCGTCTTTCACCGGAAGAACAGGAATTGCACCGGCGCGCCAACCGCGTGGCGAAAGTTTCGATGCAGGACATCAAAATGCTCCGACCGGAGCAGGTGCGGCTCGGCCGCGAAAAGAAAGATCTCTGCATCCGATTGAAAGACGACATTGAAAAAGCTCATCGAGAATACGACCGCCGCTTCAAACCCATCATGGATCACCCGGTGGACTACTTTTACCGCTGGATGGTGGAAATCCTCGCCGATGGCGATGCGCATGCCCTCGGCGACTACCCGTACGCCACGCCCGCACGCCATCACTAATAGCACGCGAACGGCGCGGTTTTCTGGCTCTGCGGAAAATTCCGTATTATTCTGTACTTCTATGCCGCGTTCACTGATTGCGCTGATTCTTGCTGCGAGTTTATCGCTCGGCGGAGCTGCCGACGCGTTCGGGCAATCATCCCGGCAAAAGCGCAAAGCGAAAAAGCCCAAGGCTGCGCCATGCCAAACCGGCTGCAAGCCAGAGACCTCCGCGCCCAATGTCGCGGCGGATACGCCGGCGGATGAAGCGGCACAAAGAGAACTTTGGGATTTGGCGCGGGCGATGCGCAACGGCGTTCCCGGGGCGTACGAGAGGCTGTCGGCGTTCGCGGTGAAAAACACGACCATCGTCTGGGGCGCGCGCGCCGCGCTGGCGCTCGGATACGAAGACAATTCGAAAAACCGCAACCCGCAATCCCTCGGATGGCTGCTCAAAGCGCAGAACGACACGCTGCTGCGCGAGTACGCGTTGTACTGGACGGCGCAGACGCAGCGCGCGCTGGGGCGGTACGCGGATGCTTACAAAGTTTTGCAAACAATTCAGAGAGACTATCCAAACACGGCGATGAGGGAGCCATTGCTCGAAGCGTTTGTGCCGACGGCCGTCCTGCTCGGTCACGCGCAGGAAGCGATTGATGCGCTGAACGCCTATCCTGCGACATCCTCGAAGCCGGGGCTGCTGCTCGAGCGTGGGCGCGCGTATCAGGCGGCGCATCAACTCGCGCGCGCTGCAAAGGACTATCAAGCTATCTTCTACAAATCGCCGTTAGCCGACGAAGCCAAGCCCGCCGGCTCTGCGCAGTCGCAGGTGATGCACGCTCTCGGAAAGGAGTATCCCTATCCCGGCGTAGAAATGCAGGAGCAGCGCGCTCAGGCTTTTTATGATGCGCACAAGTGGAGAGAAGCGCGCACGGAATTTGAAAAACTGCTGACGATGCTCAAGGATCCCGAGAATCCCACGCGGCAGCGCGCGCAACTGCGCGTGGCGCAATGCCGCGTGCAATCGAAAGGTTCGCCTTCCCTGATCGCAGCACTGAAGACGCCGGACCTGGAAGTGGACGCGGAGCGGCTGTACGCATTGTCCCAGGCGTACCGCAACGATAAACGGGAAGCCGAGATGTTCACGGCCCTCAACACGCTTGCGCAGAAATATCCGGTAAGCAAATGGAACGAAGAAGGCTTGATGGCGGCAGGGAACTACCACTGGGTGGATCTGAACCGCACCACGGCCGTCATTGATTATCAGCGCGTCTTGGATACCTTTCCGAGTGGAAAGTACGCTTACAACTGCGAATGGCGCATCGCCTGGGTCGCTTATTTGAATCGTCAGCCCGATGCCGATGACCGACTGACGGCATTTCTATTGAAGTATCCAGTGTCCGCGAACGCCGTGGACGCGATTTACTGGCTGGGGCGCAATGCCGAGCGCGCGGGAAACGCCGCGAGTGCCCGCAGCTTATACGCGAAAGCGGTCGATCGCTTCCCCGAAACTTATTTCGGCAACGCGGCGGCAGCGCGCCTGGCCAAGCTGGGTCCGGGTGAAGAAAATCCCGCGGAGTTTCTGGAGAAAATTCCGCCGCCGCCGGCGCTTCGTTCGTTTGACGAGCCGATACCAGTTGCTACGGAGGACCGTTGGGCGCGCGCACAGGCGCTTCGCTCGATTGCGTTCGATGCTTCTGCGGAACAGGAACTGAAGAACGCTTACTTCGCAACCTCTTCGCCGCGTTTCCTGCTCGAAGCCGCGCAAGCTGCGTTCGACCAAGGCCACTACGGCGCAGGCATGGCGTACGGGCGCATCATTGTGCCGAATTTCGATTCGCGGAAATTTGCGGATGTTCCTGTGTCTGCATGGAAAGCGCTTTATCCGCTTCCCTACGAGGTTGCGCTGCGCCGCGAGGCGGCGAAGAATGATTTCGACCCCATGTTTGCCGCGGGATTGATCCGGCAGGAGTCGACGTTCCAAGCGGATGCCGTTTCGCACAAGAACGCCATTGGCTTGATGCAAGTTCTACCGAAGACCGGAAAGCTTCTTGCCAAACAGATGAGGGTTCGTTACACCAAGGACAAACTTTTCGAGCCGGACTTCAACCTTGCCGTGGGCATGGTTTACATTGCCAATCTGGTGCGCCAGATGGGCGCTCCGGAGTACGCGGCTGCGGCCTACAACGCGGGCGAAGACCGTATCGCTGCGTGGAAAGGCGAGCGAAACTACGAAGAGATTCCCGAACTCGTCGAATCCATTCCGTTCACCGAGACACGCGAGTACGTGCAGGTCGTCTTGCGCAACACCGCGGTCTATCGGATGATTTACGGCCAGCCGAGCGTGGCCACACAGGCCGCCGCCGAGCAGGCGCGCTGACAGAGAAGCGCATGCCTGCCATGGAGCTTCCGAGTGATTGAGATGGTGAGATGAGTTCTCCCGACCCGACGATGGCGCAAATTTCCCGCCGCATGCTCTCCGCGAAAGCAGAACAATTCACGGAATCCGTCATTAGGGAAATGACGCGCCTGGCCTTGAAACACGGCGCCGTCAATCTCTCGCAAGGCTTTCCAGATTTTGCCGCGCCCGAAGAGATCAAGGAAGCCGCGCGACAGGCCATCAGCGACAACATCAACCAGTACGCCATCACCTGGGGCGCCAAGCCGCTGCGCGACGCCATCGTTGAAAAGTTCGAGCGCACCCAGGGCGTCAAGTACGATCCGGAGCGCGAAGTCACCATTTGCTGCGGCTCGACGGAGGCGATGATGTCCGCGATGATGGCCATCATCAATCCGGGTGACGAAGTTGTCGTCTTCGAGCCGTTTTACGAAAACTACGGGCCGGATGCGATTTTGAGCGGGGCGACGCCGCGCTTCGTCAAGCTGCGCACACCTGATTGGTCCTTCGACGAAAGAGAGCTTACTGCCGCGTTCGGGCCGCACACGAAAGCCATCATTCTCAACACCCCGAACAATCCGACAGGCAAGGTCTTCACACGGGCGGAGCTGGAATTCATCCGCGACCTTTGTGTGCGCTGGAACGCCTACTGCATCACCGATGAAATTTACGAGCACATTCTTTACGACGGCGCGGAACATATCTCCATGGCGCGAATTGACGGCATGCGCGACCGCACGATCGTAATCAACGGGCTCTCGAAAACGTACAGCGTGACGGGATGGCGCGTGGGCTGGGTGCTGGCTCCGCCGGAGCCCACGCAGCCGATTCGCAAGGTGCACGATTTCCTGACAGTGGGCGCGGCCGCTCCCTTGCAACAAGCCGGCGCCAGCGCGATGCATTTTCCGCAGAGCTACTACGACAAACTCGCGGCGTCTTACTCGACCAAGCGCGAACGCTTGCTGAAAATTCTCACAAGCGCGGGATTCACGGTGTTTAAGCCGCGGGGCGCGTACTACATCATGACGGATATTGCGCGCTTCGCGGATCCGGACCCGGTTCGCTTTCCAGCGGACTCCAAAGATGTGCGCTTTGCGAAGTTTCTCGTCGAAAAAATCGGCGTCGCCGTCGTTCCCGGCTCCAGCTTCTACAACGATGCCAAGGACGGCGCCTCGCAAGTGCGCTTCACATTTTGCAAGAAGGAAGAGACTCTTGCGGCTGCCGAGGAACGCCTTTCGAGGCTCCACGCCTAAACCCATTCATTGGGGTGCGCTAGTTTGCAAACGCTGTGCTAGAATCCGGTCGCGAGAACTCCTATGCCGATGCAATTACAGCTCATTCCCGCCGACACGCGCATGGAAGCCAGCGCGGACGGCGCCTCGTTCAACATCAGCGAGAGCGCGACTCGCACGTTTCTCTGCCGCCTTACCGTGAGCGATCAAATTGAGCAGGAATCACTGGACGTTTCGATCTGGGGTTCGGCCGACGGGGAAGTATGGCCGAAGAGGCCGCTGCTCAAACTGCCGCAGCAGTTCTATCGAGGCACGACGAAGCTGGTCCTCGATCTCTCGCTTCGTCCCGAAGTGAAGTTTATCCGCGCGCGCTGGGATCTGAACCGCTGGGGAAGAGTCGCGCCGACACCCATGTTCGTCGCGGGGATGGACCTGGCGGAAATTCCGCCGATGTCCCGCGAAACGCCCACGAAGCGGATGGTCCTCGCCGCAGGATAGAGTCCCCCACAAGGCAAGAATCCGTGGAGCGAGGAAAAAAGTTCCCTCGGAATTGTTTGAGACTGGAATTCCGGGCCTAAATTCTGCGTAAATTGTGCAATTTCAGGTGCTTCTGGGCTTTTTAGGGGTAGGAGACTGACGGTCGGTTGCCCTGTGGTGGTTAGCCTCCTACCCCGCGAGTGGTCTTGCATGTATAGACGAGGGCAGCCCCCAATAAGTTTCCTGACCGGATGAAAATATTTCTTTGGCCGGCGGTCGCTATTCTCCGATCGGCACCGTATCCAAGTACCGAGCCACGGCTGCTTTCCATTGAAATTTTTGCTGAATGGCCGCCTGCAAAGCTTGCGCGGCCGCCGGTTCGCCATGGGTGAGGTAGGTTTGCCTGGGCGGCGCAGGGAGGGCCGTCAACCAGCGCAGCAGCTCGCTCTTTCCAGCGTGGGCAGAGAATTGCCCCATCGGAATAATTTCGGCAAGCACCGGAACATCCTGCCCGTAGAGCTTCAGCGACTTCGCACCCTCTTGCAGGGCGCGCCCACGCGTCCCTTCGGCTTGGAATCCCGCCAGGATGACGGCATTGCGCGCATCGGGCAGCCGCTGCGCCAGGTGATGCAATACGCGCCCGCCGCTCACCATCCCGCTGGCCGAAATGATGATGCACGGGGTTTTCACGTTATTGATGGCTTTAGATTCTTCGACGGACCGAGTCAGGTGGAATTCATGCACGTTCAAAGGATCGCCCTTGCCGTCGCTGCCTTCTTCCCGCGTGAATTCCAGGTCGTGGTCTTCGTTGTGCTTGACGTACAAATCCGTCGCGCTTATGGCCATCGGGCTGTCCACGTAGACCGGCACGATTCGAACGCGCTGCTGATCCTCGAGCTGCCGCAAATAATACATGAAGGTCTGCGTGCGTCCGATGGCGAAAGACGGAATCACAATGGAGCCGCCGCGCTTCACTACGCGATTCACAATTTGCGCCAGCAGTTCCGCCGCGTCGCCCTCGGGATGATCGCGGTCTCCGTAGGTCGATTCGCAAATTAGCACATCCGCTTTCGATGGCGGCGTGGCCGGATCCTTCAGAATCGGCTGGTTGTAGCGGCCGACGTCGCCGGAGAAAACCACAACGATTTTCTTGCCACCCTCTGTAATGGTTAGCTCCAGGCTCGATGAGCCGAGAATGTGCCCTGCATCATAGGAAGTTATGCGAAATTCCGGGCTGATATCGAACGCGCCGCTGCGCGGCATGCTCTTGATCAACTTCAGAGCCGGATCAACGTCTTCCGTGGTATAGAGCGGCTGAGGGTCCGCGTGGTGGCTGTCCTGATGAATCCGGGCATGCAGCAGGTCTTCTTCCTGCAAGTGGGCGGAGTCTTTCAGCAAGATGGTGGTCAGTTCGATGGTCGCGGGATTGGCGTAGATCGGCCCGCGGTAGCCCGATTTCACGAGCACCGGCAGCCAACCGGAGTGGTCAAGATGTGCGTGGGTGAGCACCTGATAATCGATCGTCTTTGGATCGACCGGCAATGGCTTGTAGTTGCGGTCCTGGAGCTCTTGTGTGCCCTGAAAGATGCCGCAATCCACGAGCAGCCGCTTGCCGGCTGCCTCCACAAGATATTTCGAGCCGGTAACGCAACCTGCAGCCCCAAAAAAAGTGAGTTTTGCCATAGAGCCGCCATTCTACCGAATTCAAGCCGTCCGAACACCTCAACCGCAGGCTGCCTGGAGGAAAGAAAACGGGGCGAATGAACCAACTCGCCCCGCTCTACTATAATAATTCGACTTACGTAGAACTGAAAAACTCAAATCAGTCTGCGGCGCTGGCTTGTTTTGCCTTTGCGATAACCGATTCGATATTCAGGCCCAGCCCCTTCGCCACGCCCTTCCCATAAGCCGGATCGGCCTTGTAGAAATGCTGGAGCTGCAGCTCTTGAATGCGTTGCGGCACGCCATTGCCGAGGCTGGAGACGATATTGTCGATCAGCCGCTGCCTGGCGTCCGCGGGCATAAGCCGGAAGAGATTGCCCGGCTGCGTATAGTAATCACTGTCGAGGCGATGATCGTGCCGCGCTACGGTTCCGCTCAAGGCATGCGGCCGTTCGACGTAGGACCGGTCTTGCGTCGGGCCGCCGAAGCTGTTCGGCTCGTAGCTTACCGCCGAGCCGCCGTTTCCGTCAAAGCGCATCGCGCCGTCTTTGTTGTAGGTGTGGTACGGGCACTGCGGCTTGTTCACCGGAAGGGAATCGTAGTTGACGCCCAGCCGGTAGCGGTGCGCATCGGGATAGGAAATCAATCGCGCCTGCAACATTTTGTCCGGTGAAAAACCCATGCCGGGCACGACATTGCGAGGTTCAAACGCGGCTTGCTCGACTTCCGCGAAATAATTTTCCGGATTGCGGTTCAACTCCAGCTCGCCGACCTCATGCAGCGGGTAGTCCTTGTGCGGCCACACCTTCGTCAGGTCGAAAGGGTTGATGTGATAGGTTTCCGCCTCTTTTTCCGGCATGATCTGAACGCTCACGCGCCACTTGGGGAAGTCCCCTTTCGCGATGGCATGGAAAAGATCGCGCTGAGAGTAATCGGGATCGGTTCCCTCAAGTGCGCCGGCTTGCTCGCGAAAGAAGTTCTTGATCCCTTGCTTGGTCTTGCAGTGCCACTTCACGTAGAAGAGTTCATTTTTCGCATTGATCAGGCTGAACGTGTGGCTGCTGTAGCCGTTCATGTGACGGTAGCCGTCCGGGGTTCCGCGGTCGGAGAAGAGAATCGTGACCTGATGCAGCGACTCCGGCGAGAGCGACCAGAAATCCCACATCATCGTGGGAGATTTGAGATTGGTTTGAGGGTCGCGCTTCTGGGTGTGGATGAAATCCCCGAATTTCAGCGGGTCGCGAATAAAAAACACCGGCGTGTTGTTGCCGGTCATGTCCCAGTTGCCTTCTTCCGTGTAAAACTTCAGCGCAAACCCGCGTGGGTCGCGCGCCGTGTCTGCCGAACCCTTTTCGCCGCCGACGGTCGAAAACCGGATGAAGGTCGGGGTCTTTTTGCCGACCGCGTTGAACAGTTTCGCCGTGGTGTACTTCGTGATTTCTGCGTTGGTACAGACGAAATGCCCGTGAGCGCCCGAGCCCTTGGCATGCACCACGCGTTCCGGGATTCTCTCCCGGTTGAAGTGCGCCATCTTTTCGAACAGCAGAAAATCTTCGAAGACCACCGGCCCGCGCGGCCCCACGGTCAGCGAATTCTGGTTGTCGCCCACGGGACGGCCCGCATCCGTGGTCATGATTTTCTTTTTCTCTTCCGGCATGAATCCTCCTCAGTTCGATCGCAGCGGACGCGCAAAGCGAGCCGACTCTGATCGCAACTGCAAGAGTAGAGGTCCTCGACCTATACATCCAATATATAGTTCGGATACGATGGATAGGCATAGCCTATGGAGCTCCATCAACTTCGCTACTTCTGCGCCGTCGCCGAAACCGGCAGCTTCAGCCGCGCCGCGGAGCAATCTCATGTCGCTCAGCCGTCGCTTTCGCAGCAGATCATCAAGCTCGAGGAGGAACTGGGCGCCCGCCTTTTCGATCGCCTTGGCCGGTCGGTTCGGCTTACCGAGCTCGGAAAGATCTTTCTTCCCCGCGCGCGCGCAGTCCTTCGCGAGCTGGAAGCCGCCAAGGGCGATGTCGTCGAGCGCAAGGATTTCGTTGGCGGCCCCGTGACGGTCGGAGTCATTCCCACGGTCGGCCCGTATTTCCTGCCGCGCGTCCTGACATCCTTCTCGCGCAAATTCCCGCAAGTTCGGTTTACCGTCGTTGAAGAAATCACGCCCGTACTTCTCGATCGGCTCCGCGCGGGAGCCATCGACGTTGCCATCCTCGCGCTTCCCATCCGGGGCCACGAATTCGAAACAAAGCCGTTGCTCACCGAGCGCCTCTTCGCCGCGCTTCCCAAAAATCACCGGCTCGCTAAGCGCACCGCACTCTCACTGAGAGACCTCCGCTCCGAACCTTTCCTGCTGCTGCGTGACGGCCATTGCTTCCGAGACACGGCCGTTGCCGCCTGCGACCGCGCGCGCCTTCATCCCCAGGTCATTTTCGAAAGCGGCCAATTCAGTAGTCTGCTCAGCATGGTCGGCGCCGGTATGGGGGTTTCCATCGTTCCGGAAATGGCCGTCGAACGGAAATCGCAGTGCCGTTACGTCCATATCGCGGATGAGCAAGCGACCCGCACCATCGGCACGGTCGTCCTCCGCGGTCGCTCCCTGACCCGCGCGCACCAAGCCTTTCTCTCTCATCTTCACAGAGATTGACCGCCTTCTCGTCCCGGTGATGCTAGACTTCCATTTCGCTAAACGGACATGGAGTAAACCTGATGGTCGCGCACACTCTGATTTTTCGCGACATCGCCATGGTATTTACCGCGGCGCTCATCTGCGGTCTTTTGGCGTGGCGGCTGCGCCAGCCGCTAATTCTCGGCTACGTTCTCGCCGGCCTCATTCTCAGTCCGTTTACTCCCGGCCTGCGCGTGCACGACGTTCATACGTTTGAAATCATGGCCGAAATCGGCGTCATCTTGCTGATGTTTTCGGTCGGCATCGAATTCTCCATCCCTGATCTTCTTCGCGTGAAGTGGGTGGCGCTGGCCGGCGCTCCTCTGGGAATTCTTCTCTCCATCGCGCTCGGTGTGGGCGCAGGAATGCTCATGGGGTGGCCGCTCCTGCAGGGGATCGCGGTTGGCAGCATCATCTGCGTGGCCAGCACGATGGTGATGATGCGGCTGCTCATGGACCGCGGCGAACTCTCCACTGAAGCCGGCCGCGTGATGATCACGCTGACGCTCGTCGAAGATCTCGCCGTCATTATTCTGACCGTGATCCTGCCCGGTCTTGCCGCTTCAGATGGCGCGAACTATGGTCAGGTCGCGTGGAAGATCGGAAAAGCGCTGCTCCTTCTTGTCCCCGTAGTGCTCGCGGGCTGGAAGCTGATTCCTGGTCTGCTCGCTCGATTCGCGAAAACTTGCAACGACGAAATCTCGCTGCTGCTCACGCTCACGATTTGCCTGACGATCGCCGCAATCACGGAAGCGATCGGCTTGTCGCTGGCCCTCGGGGCTTTCCTCGCGGGGCTACTGCTTGGCAGCTCCGAGTTCGCTCACAAGATGGCGCAGCAAACGCTTCCCATCCGCGACGCGTTCGTTGCCCTGTTTTTTGTCACGGTGGGGATGCTCATTGACCCAAGCACGTGGCTCGCCAGTTGGCGGGTGCTGGCTCTGCTTGTCGGGCTTATCCTCGTAGGGAAGTTCCTCATCTGGACAGGTGTCGTGCGCATCTTCGCCTACTCCTGGCAGACCGCTGTGAAAGTCGGCATCGGGCTTACCCAGATCGGCGAGTTCTCTTTCATCCTCGCCCAGGTTGCGCTCCATGCGGGACTCATTACCTCGGAAATCTACAACGCCACGCTCGCTGCGTCGCTGGTTACCATCCTCGCGAACGCCACACTTTTCAAATTCGTTCCTCAAGCGGGACCTGCGAAAACACTCGCGGCCGCTTGACTGCCAGACAAACAAAATTACGAAATCTACAGAAAATCGGGAATCCTCGTTGCGAGCCAGCCATTTCAGCAGCGACTCTAAGGGGAGATGAACTTGGTGGAGTCGATGGGATTGGAATTCACCAGCGATATGGAAACAAAAGAGTTTTGCGGGGCAAGTCGGCCTTCTAAGAATGTTTTCTGCAACACGTCGGTCGAGAGTTTCTGTGAATGATCAGGACGACACCATATCGCAAGCAATTCAGAAACCAGAAGAACAATCCTTGATGATAGCTAACGAGATCACTGGTCTTTCTTCATCCTAGACTGCGCAGATTTCCCTTCGAGCAACACCACTTGCTGGTCCAAATACACGGCTGTGAACTTCTTGTCGCCGTCTATTTTCAGTGCGGATGGTTTACCACCATGGTAATAGCTGGACAGCATGCCAGTATCAATGAGCATCATTTTTCCGCCGACGCGGGGTCGGATGCGGGCCGTTCTTTGAACTGTGTGGCCCACGACAATGTTTGTGGCGTTGTAAGCCCCTAGGATTTTTTCCACCTTCGAGACACCCTCTTCTTCGCTCCATTGGTCATAAGCGCGATACCAAAGCGGACCATCCTCGCGTACGCAAAGCCAGCTGCCTAGTGCAAGAAATTGTTCGATCCTGGATTGGCGTGGCTCGTTCGACAGCGTACGCTGCTTGCGCTCAGCAATCAGTTCTGCTTGTGCAACTGCAATCGCTTCTTGTAGAGTGAAGAACGGCAAAAGCACGTTCTCGTCCGCCAGATATTGGCGGGCCTCATCGTATTGGTGAATCTCGCTGCGAATGCGGTCGTTGATCTGATCAAGTTTTAGCGAAGTCAGATCAGGGTTGATTCCACCGTGCAAGAAGATGACCCCACCAATCTTGGCCAGTGCAGACCGCTGCCGCAGCCACTTCCCGTAAATTCCGTTAGGGCTAAAGGCATCGCGATGCTCGATGAATCCTAGCGGGTGCCTCGTCATCCACTCCGTTTCGGTTTCCGGTAGCACCGGCTGGTTTAGTTCCGCCAAGAGCTGCGGATGATCCTTACGCCAGGCCATGTATTTCTGAAAAGCATTTGTTTGGCGTTTTTCGGACTCGCTATCCACAAAACTTGCGTAATTCCCTGCAGAGACGTACCGAAGGTCACCCATGAGATTCATCACTTCGTGGTTGCCCAACAGGCTCACGACCTGGCCGCCAGCCTTCGCCGCCTGGTCATCGAGCGATATCATCAAATCCAAAACTTCGCGCGGCTTTGGTCCGCGATCTATGAGATCTCCAAGTTGAACGAAGGTGGCTTTGCCGCCCGTCCAGTGGTGCTGCTCGTCGATGAGCTCTACTCTTTGCAAAATGGCGCAGAAGTCGTCGAAGTCTCCGTGGACGTCCCCGATGGCCACCAGTAATGGGTCAGAGTTCGGCGGTGCCGTTGCTGCCGCGGGCAGCAGGTTAGTAAGGGCAAGCAGCACCACAGTTAGGAAATATGTATTTTGAAAAATACGAAATGCGAGGCGAGACAATCTCACCTTCATGTGCTGGCAGCTCTCTGAGTTAATTTTTTTGTTGTTTGTCAAAGGCCAAATGGGTGCCCCCCATATTGGGGCATCTTAGGCTTCCCGCAACGGGTAAGTCAACCAAGCCCGCGGCTCTCCAGAGGATCAAAAGATAGCCGAATATGGACGCCCTGGATAGAGAATAGACTCACCGGACAATTCGGTATCAGAGCTGGACCTCAAAGCACGCGGGAACGCACGTGATTTCTATCCCAACAAGCCCGCTCCGCGCCATCGCGCTACCCGACCGGCCCAGGCATTTCTACAAAGCGACTGTCCTGCCAAGCAATTCGGAGCTATACTTCATTTCATAAGTTTCTCTGATCTCCTCCCAATATGACTCCTGTGAGGCGAAATTCCATGTTTCGTCGTCGAGTGTGGCGGGCCTTGCTCCTTGCCGGACTTACTTGGCTCATGGGTGCCGGTATTGCGGCTGCTCAACTATTTAGTGTGGCGTCCCAAGGCGATAAGTTTGGCGGCGGCCTCACTAGTTTGAGCGCGCTACAAACGGCGAAGATGGACTCCGCCATATTCCAATTCTATACTTCAGAGGCTTCTCCCTTAGAGTCTCCCGATATTTCAGTATCGAAGCTGGATCTCAAAGCACCCGGGAACGCGCGGAAAGAATACGGAAAAGGCTATCTGCAATTGTTGCGAAAGGACTTGCAAGGGGCCATCGATCATCTGGCGCGCGCAGTCTCTATTTATCCGAGTTTCGTGGCAGCGCATAACGCGCTGGGAATCGCGTATCTTAATCTCGGTCAGATCCAGCAGGCGCGTGACGAATTTGCAAGAGCGATCGCGCTCGACGACCACCTGCCCAACTCGTACTTGAATCTAGGATGCGCCCAGTTGGAGCTTCAACAGTACCCTGAGGCAGTAGAGTCCCTGAAGAAGGCCTCATCGATTGCGCCGCTTGATGTTCCGGTACTCACGGCTTTGACTTACGCAGAGTTTAAGAACCGTGACTATCCTGCTGTGATCGCGACCGCACGTCACGTGCATAACCATAAGCATCAAGACGCTGCCTTGGTGCATTTGCTTGCTGCTGGGGCGTGGGAAGCGCAACACAACCTAAACGAAGCGCAAGGTGAGATGGACATTTTGCTGGGTGAAGATCCAAAGTCGCCCTTATCCGGCCAGTTTCGACAAATTCTCGATCAGATCAAGGCAGAAAAAGTCAGCCTGGCGCAGGTCAAGCGGCATCCGGCTGATCCGTCCCCTTCATTGTCCAGTGCTCTGCCTCCCCTAAATGCAGAGGTGGTATCGCCGCAGATCCGGCAAGCTTCACAGGGCAACTCGCGGTCTGAGCAATCCGACGAGGATGTTGCCCACCAAGTTATCCGATTCCAAGTCCAAGAGGTTGCGATGTTGTTCGCCGCAACCGATCACGGAAAGTCCGTGACCAACCTCAGCCTTTCCGACATCGAAATTCGCGACGACAACCAGCCTCCGGAGACCATCCTCGGATTCCACAATGTCACTCAGCTTCCCTTGCGTATCGGACTCATCATCGATATGAGCAACTCCATAATCGATCGATTTTCGTTTGAACAGGGCGCTGCCAGCAAGTTTTTGGAAACGGTGGTCACGGACAAGAGCGACCTTTCCTTTGTGATTGGCTTCAATAATTCTGTGTTCCTTGTGCAGGACTTCACGCCAGACCAAACGCTCACAGCTCGCGCAATTACACAACTTGCACCCGGCGGTGGAACCGCTCTGTGGGACGCGGTTGCCTTCGCGGCGGACAAGCTGGCCCGTCCCGAATTACAACCCGTTGCCCGAATTCTCGTTGTGATCAGTGATGGCGATGACAACTCGAGCAGTGCTTCACTCCAAGAAGCCATCTGGGCAGCCCAGCGGGGCCAGGTCGCGATCTATGCAGTGAGCACCAAGGAAGGCTCCAACAACGAATCCAACCCATTGCTTGGAAATCGCGCGTTGAAAACATTGTCAGAACAGACGGGCGGCACCAGCTTTACACCTGGCTCCCTCGGCGGCCTCACTCGAAGTCTTGCCGACCTTCAGCAAGTCCTCCGCGGCCGCTATTTGGTCTACTACAGGCCCGCTTCCTCCAAGCCGGACGGACGATACCACGCCGTAGACATCAAGGCTGAAAAAGACGGCCACAAGCTGAAAGTCTACGCGCGCAAAGGCTACTATGCCTCGGCGCTGCTGGACGCTGGAATCTAGTTCAACCGGAAAGCGCCTGCGCAGATAGGTGCGCGCCGCCGTCAGTCTCTCCTCCGAGCTCTCGCGCTCCAGTGGGGGCCAGATGTCTATCCCGGCGGGCAAAGATGACAATTGCTTGACTATAAAAATGGGTATAAGACTACAGTCGTAGATCTTTTCGCACGCCTGAGTCAGGAGGCGGCGTAATTCCTACAATGGACTACCACTCCATGCTCGCGGTTGCTCTTGCGGAAGCGTGCCGTGGCCTCAAAGAAGGCGGCATTCCCATCGGTGCTGCCATTTTCAATCAGACGGGCAAGTTGATCGGCGCTGGACACAATCGCCGCGTGCAGCAAGGAGATCCGTCCGTGCATGGGGAGACAGATGCGTTCCGAAACGCAGGCCGGCAAAAAAGCTACCGCAAGCTGATCATGGTGACGACGCTCGCGCCCTGTTGGTATTGCAGTGGTTTGGTGCGCCAGTTTGGGTTTGGCACCGTGGTAGTTGGAGAGAGCAGGAACTTTCAGGGTGGGATCGATTGGTTGCGTTCCTTGGGAGTGCAGGTGATCGATCTCGACTCGCAGGAGTGCGTTTCGCTGCTTGCGGACTATATTCGCGCTTGTCCTACCGTGTGGAATGAAGACATCGGCGAAGAATAGAACTTTCTGCTGCGGGCGTTGACGCTGCCGCGTTTGGGGAATCGCGAAATTAGCCCGTTGATCTGGATCCTGAGGTGGCTCTTTTTTCTGTGCTACGCGTTTCTCTGCGGCGTTTGGCGCTCCCTTAGCGTCACCCTTTCCAACAGTGGAATTTCCGGAACGCTTGCTATAGGCTGACGCCTCATTCCGATTTTCCAGGGACAGAGGATGGAACTCACACGGGTCGACGCGTCTCTCTACAATCCTGATTTAGCCCCGATCCCCCCGGACAAGCGCTCTTGGGGCACCTACAATTATGCGTCGCTATGGGTGGCCATGAGCGTTTGCATTCCCACGTACATGCTGGCGTCTGGCTTGATTGCGGGCGGCATGAGTTGGATTCAAGCGGTACTCACTATTCTTCTGGGCAATCTGATTGTGTTGATTCCCATGCTGCTGAATGCACACGCGGGCACGCGTTACGGCATCCCGTTTCCCGTATTCGTGCGCGCATCGTTTGGGGTGCGTGGAGCAAATATTCCTGCAATCTTGCGCGCGCTCGTAGCTTGTGGCTGGTTCGGTATCCAGGCATGGATTGGCGGGCAGGCCATCTACTCGATGTTGCGAATCGTATGGCCCGGCGCAGCAAATCTTTCCGGCAGCAACTGGATCTGCTTCTTTCTCTTCTGGGCCATCAACATGATGGTGATCTGGCGCGGGATCGAAACGATCAAATTCCTCGAAGGGATTGGGGCGCCGTTCATGCTCGTGGTGGGATTGCTTCTTCTTTTCTGGATTACACGCAAAGCGGGTGGATTCGGCCCTGTGTTACACACGCCGAGCAAGTTTCATGATACGCCGGAACTTGTGCGCTTCTTCATTCCAGCGCTGACCGGGATGGTCGGTTTTTGGGCCACCGTGGCGCTCAATATTCCGGACTTCACGCGCTATGCCAAATCGCAACGCGCACAAATGGTTGGACAAGCGCTTGGATTGCCCGCAGCGATGACGTTGTATTCATTCATCGGCGTCGCGGTCACGTCCGCATCGGCTTTGATTTTTGGCGAAGCAATCTGGGATCCGGTCGTCTTGCTCGGACGATTCAATCAGCCACTCGTCGCTCTGATCGCGCTGGTTGCTTTGCTTCTTGCCACGCTGAACACCAACGTTGCCGCCAACGTCGTGTCTCCTTCCAACGATTTCTCCAATTTGCGGCCTAATCTCATTTCCTTCCGGACCGGCGGCCTCATTACCGGCGTGGTTGGCATTTTGATGATGCCGTGGAGACTGCTTCGCGATTTCAGTTCGTACATTTTTGGCTGGCTGGTGGGTTGTTCGGCGCTGCTCGGACCAATTGCAGGGATCATGATTTGCGATTACTACGTGGTGCGGCGCCGCCAACTCGCCGTGGAGGATTTGTATCTTCGCGGTGGAGCGTATGAGTATCTGCATGGGTTCAACCCCAAGGCTATCCTGGCCTTGGTCGCGGGCGTCGCGATCGCGTTGATCGGCCTCGCGGTTCCAGCCGTGCGCTGGCTTTTCGACTATGCGTGGTTTGTCGGATTCGTCGTTTCCGGAGGGTTGTATTTTCTGTTGATGCAGAAGCAAGTCTCCGAGTTGAAGTAGCCTTTGCTTGCGGAATGTCTCTTGAAAGAAGTTGCATTCGCTTCTAACCTTTCTTCATCTCGTGCGGTGCATCTTATTGTGCGATTGGCGATCAGGAGGATGCGTTGGCGGATATTGAGCAAAGAACGGCGCGTGCGGATGCGCTCGGCGAACTTCTGCCGCCGATGACACGCAACGAAGCCGCTGTCGAAGCGGCACGATGTCTGATGTGCTACGACGCTCCTTGTACGCACGCCTGTCCTACACACATTGACATACCCAAGTTCATCAAGAAAATTGCAACCGAAAACTTGCGAGGCTCCGCGCGCACTATCCTGGAGTCCAATTTGCTGGGCGCCACCTGCGCGCGCGTGTGCCCGGTACAGGAATTGTGCGAAGGCGCCTGTGTTCTTGGCACGGAGCACAAGCCCATCGCCATCGGCCGGCTCCAGCGACATGCGATGGACTTCGTTTATGCCAAAGGAACCGACCTGTTCCAACCCGGGGAAGCCACAGGCAAGAAAGTGGCGATCATTGGCGCGGGCCCCGCGGGTCTCTCCTGTGCGGGCGAACTCGCGAAACGCGGGCACAGTGTGACGCTGTTTGAAAAGCGCGATTTGGCGGGCGGTCTTTCCACATACGGCATTATCGGCCTTCGCGAACCAGCCGAAGTGGCGCGCGCTGAAGTGGCCATGGTCGAAAGACTTGGCGTGAAGCTGGAGACAGGCAAGGAACTGGGAACGGATTTCACCTTGGCCGACCTGCAAGCGAATTTTGGCGCTGTGTTTCTCGGTGTGGGTCTGGGTGCCACGCCAGGCTTGGGCATTCCCGGCGAAGAGTACATCATCGATGGGCTGGAATACATCGAGCAAAGCAAGCTGGATGCACCCAACCTCGTTATCGGCCGCAATGTCGTGGTGATCGGCGCCGGCAACACGGCGATTGATTGCGCCACCATCGCCAAGCGCCTGGGCGCCAGCCAAGTCACGATGGTCTACCGGCGCACGGAAAAAGAGATGACGGCGTATGCCCACGAGTACGACTTCATCAAGCGTGAGGGCGTGAGCTTCTGTTTCTTGACGCAGCCCGTGCGAGTCCATGCGGAAAATGGAATGGTGAATTCGCTCGAGTGCTTGCGAATGAGTTTAGGGCCGGCGGATGCTTCTGGACGTCCCTCGCCGCAACCTGTCGCGGGATCGGAATTCTTTCTCCCCGCAGACCAGGTGGTGAAGGCCATCGGGCAACAGAAACCCTCACTCGCTTCCCGGTTGAAACTCAAAACCGAAAAGGGATTTATCCAGGTGAATTCGAATTTCGAAACGAGTTTGCCGGGCATTTACGCTGGGGGAGACTGCATCCGCGCGCGGGGTGCTGCTTCCACCGTGAGGGCCGTGCAAGACGGAAAGCTGGCCGGGCATTCGATTCATGAAAGGTTGGTGGAGCATGGCTGATCTGAGTATCAACTTTGCGGGCATTCGCTCGCCGAATCCGTTTTGGCTGGCCTCCGCACCGCCGAGCAATTCCGGCATGCAGGTGCATCGCGCGTTTGAAGCAGGTTGAGGCGGTGCTGTGTGGAAAACCATTGGCGCTCCGGTGCTCAACGTTTCCAATCGCTACGGAGCGTGGCACTACGGCGGCCAGAAAATGGTAGCCATTAATAACGTTGAGCTCATCTCCGATCGGCCGCTGGAGGTGAATCTTCGCGAGATTGCGGAAGTAAAACGCGCGTGGCCCGACCGTGCCGTCGTCGTCTCGGCGATGGTGGAGTCCAAGCCGGAAACCTGGCATGACATCATTCGCCGCATTCAGGATACCGGCGCCGACGGGATTGAATTGAACTACGGCTGTCCACACGGAATGAGCGAGCGCGGCATGGGCAGCGCCGTGGGACAGGTGCCGGAGTATTGCGAACAGATCACGCGGTGGGTCATGGAAGTGGCCAAAATTCCGGTGATCGTGAAGCTCACGCCAAATATCTCGGACATCGCCATGCCGGCGCGTGCAGCCGTGGCGGCCGGCGCGAACGCGGTTTCGCTCATCAATACGCTGAATTCCATCATCGGCGTCGATCTCGACACTCTCGAAATCACGCCGAACATCGGCGGCAAGGGCGGCCACGGAGGCTATGCCGGTCCAGCCGTGAAACCCATCGCGCTAAATATGCTGGCGGCGCTTGGAAAGGATTCGGTCGTGGGTGGTTCCAAGCTGCCCATCTCGGGAATGGGAGGCATTTCTACGTGGCGCGATGCGGCGGAATTTCTGCTGCTCGGCGCCAGCACCCTGCAGGTCTGCACCGCGGTAATGCACTATGGTTTCCGCATTGTGGAAGACCTGTGCGATGGCTTGTCCAACTGGATGGACGAAAAAGGCTTCACAAGAGTCTCCGACGTGGTGGGACGCAGCCTGCACCGCGTGTCCGATTTCAATCATCTTGACCTTTCGTTTCGTGCTGTCGCACGAATCGACCAGCAGAAATGCATCCGCTGCAATCTTTGCTACGTCGCCTGTAACGACACCGCCCACCAATGCATCGACCTTATCGCCAAGGACGGCCGCGTAGTCCAGCCTCAGTCTTATGACATTCAGACGAACGGCAAGGAAGAAGCCGTGAACTCGCGTCCCAGCGTTTACGTGCGCGAGGAGGATTGTGTCGGCTGCCGCCTCTGCTATAACGTGTGTCCCGTAGAAGACTGTATTCGCATGATTGAAGAACCGTCCGGGCGGCCACCGGTTACCTGGGGCCAACTCTCTGAGTCGCAGCGCGAAGTAACCGAGGACTGGGAGAAGATGCAAGAATATCGCCAGAAGATGGGAATCCATATTCACTGAGAATGATGTGACGCGTTGCGGAAGTGAAAGATGGCCTTGCTGATCCGAAATGGCGAAATTGTGACGGTGGGCTCGCGCGTCCAGGCGGATATCTACGTCGAAAACGAAACTATCACACGCATCGGCAAAGGTATTGAGGCTCCGCCGAACGCGGAAATCATCGACGCCACCGGCAAACTCGTTTTTCCGGGTTTCATCGATCCCCATGTGCACATCTATCTTCCTTTCATGGCGACCTTTGCCAAAGACACGCACGAGAGCGGTAGCATCGCGGCGCTCATAGGTGGAACGACAACCTACATTGAAATGTGCTGCCCCAATCGCAACGATGATGCGCTGGCAGGCTATCAACTTTGGAAATCGAAGGCCGACGGAAAGAGCGCGTGTGACTATGCCTTTCACATGTCGGTCACCAAGTTTGTGAGGGAAACGGAATCGCAGTTGCGACAGATTGTTGCCGACGGCACGGCGTCGTTCAAACTCTTTCTCGCATATAAAAACTTTTTTGGCGTCGATGACGCCGAAATGTATCAGACCCTCGAGCTCGCCAAGCGCCTCGGAGTCATTGTCACCGCGCACTGTGAAAACGCGGAACTCGTAGCGCGTCTGCAGCAAAAGCTGCTCGCGGAAGGGAGGACCGGCCCCGAATGGCATGAACCCAGCCGCCCTGCATCGGTCGAAGCTGACGGCACGGTCGACTTCGCAACGTTTCTGGAAAACACAGGAGCCACTGGCTATGTGGTGCATCTGTCGTGCGAGAAAGCTTTGCGTGCGGCGCTCGAGGCGAAATCGCGAAGCGTGAAGATTCATGTGGAATCCGTGCTGCCGCACTTCTTGCTCGACAAGACGTATGCTGAGAGGCCCGGGGTCCAGGGCATGAAGCACGTAATGTCGCCGCCGCTGCGCGCAAACCACAATCAAGCTGTACTGTGGAATGCGCTGGCACTCGGCTCAATCGATACCGTTGGAACGGATCATTGCCCGTTCGACACCGAGCAGAAACTTCTTGGCAAAGATTCTTTCGTCAATATTCCCAACGGGATTCCGGGAATCGAGGATCGCGTCAATCTGCTGTATACGCACGGGGTAAAACGCGGGCGCCTGGATCTGGATCGCTTCGTCGACGCCGCTAGCACGCGCGCCGCGAAACTTTTTGGCCTTTTCCCGCGCAAGGGCACGATTGCCGTGGGCAGTGATGCCGACCTCGTCGTTTACGACCCGAAATACCGTGGCGTGGTCTCCGCGAAATTGCAGCACGTGAACAACGATTACAATGCTTTCGAAGGAATGGAGATTGAGGGCCGCCCTTCGGTCGTGACCGTGCGAGGCAAAGTCCAGGTACGCGACGGAAAATTCGTCGGAGAGCGTGGCCGCGGCAAGATGCTGAAGCGCGAGCCGAGTCATTTCTAACCAAACCTATGAGCCTGAACCCCAAACGTACGGTTGCCGAATTGAAGGAACTTCGCGCGCTTACATGCGACGAAAACGGCGCGCAGCGCGTGGCTTGGACGGACACCTGGGTGAAGGCGCGTGAGTGGTTCGCCTCAAAGATAAAGGAACTTCCCGTTGACCATCACTACGACTCGGCAGGAAACAATTGGGTCACACTGCCCGGCGCATCCGAAAAATCATTGCTGATCGGCGGGCATCTCGATTCTGTACCCAACGGCGGTTGGCTCGATGGTTCACTGAACGTGCTTGCAGGCCTCGAAGTGCTGCGCCGTATTGCTTCTGAGTTTCGCGGCCGTCCTCCGTTAACCGTCCGCCTCGTGGATTGGGCCGATGAAGAAGGCGCACGCTTTGGCCGCAGCTTGCTCGGTTCCTCCGCATTTGCCGGAACACATTCCATCGAAGCAGACCGGAGCCGCGCCGATCGCGACGGCGTGAAATTGGAAGACGCGTTGCGTCGTTGCGGCGTGGAAATCGACAAATTCCCCGATGCGCAGAAAGAACAAAAGAACGCAGCCGCATATCTCGAATTGCACATCGAGCAAGGACCTGTGCTTGAGCGCATGGGCTTGCCACTGGGCATTGTGCTGGGCACGAAAGGCGTGGAACGGCACATCATCACGTTCCACGGACAGGAAGCGCACTCCGGTTCGACGCCCATGAACGCGCGACGCGACGCGCTCGCCGCCGCGTCAAAGCTGGCACTAGAAATCCGGACTATCGCCAGCAAGCACGAAGACGCCGTTTGCACCATAGGCAGTGTAAAGACGTTCCCTGGAATCGTCACGGCGGTCGTGGGCCGTTGCGAAGTCACGTTGGACCAGCGCGATCTGGATGCCAATGTCCTTGCCCAGATGTATCGCGAAGCCCAGGAAGCCAGTCGCCGCTTCGCCGCCGAAGAGAATTGTACAGTGAACTGGTCGCGCCTCTGGAACATCGAACCCGTGCCGTTTCATCCGCACCTGTTGGATCTGTGTGAGCAGGCCGTTCGGGAAACCTCGGGCGCTTCGCATCGCATGCCTTCGGGCCCGCTGCATGACGCGGCCGAAGTATCGCGCGCGGGCATTCCCACCGTTATGATGTTCGTGCAATCGCTGAAAGGCATCAGCCATAATAAGATTGAAGACACAAAGGAAGAGCATCTCGAAATGTCCGTTGTGGCCCTCGATCGATTGGCGTGCAAAACGATGGACTGGATTCTGGAGCAGCGCTAAAGCTCACAGGATTCAAGGAAGGACACGCAACTTATGGATTCTCGCAAAGTAGTACAAGAAAATCGCGACTACACCATGTTCTCCTGGTCCGTTCAAGGGGCATCGAATCCGATTCACCTGAAGCGTGGTCAAGGCGTTTGGTTCTGGGACGGTGATGACAATCGCTGGCTGGACTTCAGCTCGCAGCTCATCAACTTAAACGTTGGTCACCAACATCCCAAAATGCTGGAAGCCATCAAAAAGCAGGACGACGAGCTCTGCTTCGCAGGGCCGGGCTTCGCGACAGAGCCACGCGGCCAGCTCGGCAAAAAGCTCGCCGAGGTCACCGGCCTGGCGAAAGCCTTTTTCACACTGGGCGGTGCTGAAGCAAACGAAAACGCCATGAAAATGGCGAAACTCTTTACAAGCCGCGACAAAATCATTACGCGCTATCGTTCCTATCACGGCGCCACCATGGGTTCGATGACCGCTTCCGGCGATCCGCGGCGCTGGCCCGTCGAGCCGGGTGTTCCGGGAATTGTTCGCGTCTTCGATCCCTACTGCTATCGCTGCCCGTTCGGACAAAAGGTGGAGACATGCCATCGCGAATGCGTTTCACATATTGAAGAAATCATCCAGATGGAGGGCCCAAACACGATTGCGGCAATACTCGTGGAAGGCATCACCGGGTCAAACGGCTTGCTCGTTCCTCCGGACGACTACTATCCCAAGCTCCGCGCGCTCTGTGACAAATACGGCATCCTGTTAGTAGACGACGAGGTCATGAGCGGATTCGCCCGAACCGGTAAATGGCTCGCTATGCAACATTACGGCATTCGTCCGGATATCGTGACTTGCGCCAAGGGCCTGACGAGCGGCTACCTTCCCCTTGGTGCCGTGATTGTTTCCGATGCCATCGCGCAGCATTTTGAGACGAACATGCTTTGGGGCGGACTCACGTACAGCGGCCACCCCGTTTGTTGCGCGGCCGCCATCGCCAATCTGCAGATCTACGAAGAAGAGAAAATCTTTGCCAACGTCGAGCGCCAGGGGCGCTATCTAGCCTCTCGCCTCGAAGCCATGAAGCAGAAATATCGCTGCGTTGGCGACGTTCGCTACAAAGGGCTCTTCAGCGTCCTGGAACTCGTCAAGGACAAAGCAACACGCGAACCCTTGGCTCCGTTCAACGGCAACAGCCCAGAGATGACCAGGCTCGCCGAACACTTGAAGAGCAAGCATCTCTACGCTTTCAGCCGCTTCAATATGTTGTGGGTTTGCCCGCCGCTCATCATCAATGAAGAGGAACTCCGCCACGGTCTGGAGATCGTGGAGGAGGGGCTGGCCTTGGTGGATGACGCGCTCTTTCCGACATCCGCTACACAACCTGCGGAGGTTCTGGCGCGAAAGTAGGACCGCTGCGACTCATGGAGCGCCATCCCTGCGGAGAATCCCAAAAGATGGGCTGATGCTGGTGACGGCAACGCAATATGCCGATCACAAAGGAATCATCCGTATAGGGTTGACAATGAACGACGCGGGCATGCGAGTAGAAATTGCCACGGATTGATCGAACCCAAAGCTGCTGATTCGGCCGCCAAATCTTCTTCGTCACAACTCGGGCACCGTGACAACTTATGTCGATTGTGGGTGCGACTTCGAAGCTTCGATTATCTGGGCTATAAAGATTCACAAACATCTTCATAGGGATGCGAGCTTCCTTTCGGCCAAAAGAGGCGTCTCTTCCAACGCTTCTCCTTCGGTCCGGGAGGCCCCCCAGTGGAAATCCTACCTATGCCACCTTTGGAAGCAATGGTACTGAGAGACAACGGCCCGTTGGGCTGGTCTGCGCATATCCTCAGCCGTGAGAATCCGACCAATGTAGAATGGCGGTACGAGGTGTTTCGTCCGATGCGAGAAGAGGAATACGAGAGCGCGGACCTTGAACGGTCATGTCAGGGCTCCTCACTTGGCCATGCGGCCTGCGCCTACCCGGCGACCGTACGCTGCCCGACTTGTAGCAATTGGTTCTGTGATGCCCACGCCGAGGATGAACTGTGGCATCCGTGCATGCTGCCGCTCGGTGATGGGGGCAGCGAGAAATAGGAGCCATCGATTATTTGGGCGGCGCCAGCGACATGCCCGTTGCGGCAATGTGCCCGAGTCCTGATTAACCCATCAATCGGAAAAGTGAAGTGTTATTCGAACAACCGGGGAACTTCATTGTCTAACGAAGCGTACAGATGTGTATCTATGTAGCCGGTACGTTCTGTAACGAAGCTGTGAAGAAACCTCGATTAGCGCGGGACTCAAGATCTAGTGAGTTCCGTGGAATCCTAATTTGCTACCTCGAGTGTCTTGGCCCTCCTCGCTACTTTCTTACTCCCTCAGGTGACAACTGGTGTTGCTCGGAGCTTGCTTAGGCGGATCCAGTTCTGCAGGTTATATGTGAGGCAAGCCCACAGCATTTCCATCTGTGCCTTTACCAGGCCCCGCACATGGAATTGCCGTAGGCCCAGCTTGGTCTTGATCCATGCGTGACAAAATTCCGCGATTCTTGCCCGGCAACGGTATCTCTGCTGGGCTTCCTCACTGGCCATTTTCTTGCGGAATGCGATCACCAACGGGCTTTCTTCGAGCTGCACCACTGAACGGCCGTGGTTTTTGTTGTCTGGACAACATTCCGGTTTGCGAGTACAGGTTTGGCAATCCTCGAACCGCGCTTCGTAGACGTGGTAAGTCATCCCGTGCCCCACTTTGCGTTGTCTCTGCCGATGCAGAATTTTGCCCTCCGGACAAACACAGCGATCCCTCTCCGGCTGATAGAGGAATGCGCTCGGTGGCAACCGGTTCGGTAGGTTGGCTCCGCGTGGTACATACCGCATGCTCCCTAGAAAATCGATCTGTCGCCCGGCCATTTTCTCGATATTCTCTCGCGTGGTGTAGCCGCGATCGGCCACCATCTGTTGCGGTCTTTTATTCAGCCGCTGTTCCAGGCGATCCACTGCTGGCAATAACTGCTCGCAGTCGTTGGCCTCCGCTGTCACGGCCACTCCCACAATCAGTCCATGCGCGGCATCCGTGGAAATCTGCGCGTTGTAACTGAGCGCAAAACCCTTGTCAGACTGCTTCATCACCCGTGCTTGCGGATCACTGGTGCTCACCCGCGCCTCACGCTTGACCTTTTCTCCGGCCCTGCGTGCCTGCAACTTCTGCAACTCTTCGAGCGCACTTTCGAGCCGCTCTTGTTGCTGGCGTCGCGCACGGGCCTGCGCTTGCTTTGCCTTCGGACTACTCTCGTCGTTCCGGGGATCGCCCATCGCCGCCACCCGCTGTCGCGCCTCTTCCAGATGCTCGCGAATCGTCTCCTCGTGGCGATAACTCCTGCTGCTCGCCAGCGCCTTAATCTTCGTGCCGTCTTGCGTCACTTGCTCCAGGGTTATCAGTCCTTCCTTGCTGAGCGCCGCCAACACCTGCGTGAACAGTTCATCCAGCTCCTGTTGTTTTTCCACACGGAAATCCGCTAGGGTGTGGTAGTTCACTTCCGTTAACCCCGTCAGCCACTGGAACGCCGGATCATACTCACAGCGCCGGGCCACCTCTCGTGCCGAGCCAATCCCCTGGCTATAGTCGTACACCCACAAACTGATGAGCAGTTGCGGATCAAACGCTGGCCGCCCGCCTTCTTCCATGCTGCTCTCGATGGCTCGATAAAACGGACTCAAGTCCAAGCGCCCAACCAGTGTCCAAATGGCTCTCGCCGGATGGTCTTCGCTAATGAGTTTCTCTACATCCACGGCTCGCCAACTCATCTGCTGTCGGTTCACGTAGCGGATCAAGGGCTGCTTGTTGGTGATATTTTCTTCGCTCATGCCGCGAGCTTACGGCAGAGTTTTTATTTTGCAAGACGGAAATTCAGCGGGGTTTCTTCACAGCTTCTAAAGGATCTCTCCGGACCGTACAGCTGAGCGGCCTGAGGCATAGGTAACACATCGTACCGGACACATGGGTGACACTTCCTCCTGTTTTTTGGGAGGGAGTGATGCCTTGGAAGGAGTGTTCGGTGATGGATGAAAGGCTGCAGTTCGTGGCTCTCCGGCTAGCCGGCGAGGAAATGGCGGATCTCTGCAGGGAGTTTGGGATCTCGCGCAAGACCGGCTACAAAATCTTCGGTCGCTACCAGGAGTGTGGGGTGCAAGGGTTGACGGACCGAAGCCGACGGCCCTACCGCTATGCGAATCAGCTTCCCTTCCAGGTGGAAAACTTCATCCTGAACGTGAAGCGCGAGCACGCGACCTGGGGTGCCCGCAAGATTCGCGAGCGCCTCCTGCGCAGATTCTCCGGAATTCCCATCCCGGCCAAGAGCACCATCCATGCGGTGCTCGATCGTCATGGCCTGGTCGAGCGCCGCGGCCGCGTGCGTCGTCGGGCCCAGGGAACCGCTCTATCCGTTGGCCAGCGTCCCAATGAATTGTGGTGTACCGATTACAAGGGCGAGTTCTTGCTCGCCAATCGTCAGTACTGCTATCCGCTGACGGTCACCGACCATGCCAGCCGTTTTCTCTTCACCTGTGAGGCTCTTTCTTCTACCCGGGAAGACTACGCTTTTACCGTGTTTGAGCGGCTTTTTAAGGAGCGCGGCCTGCCGGCCAATATCCGCAGCGACAACGGCGTGCCCTTCGCTTCCGCGCACGCTTTATTCAACTTGAGCAAGCTGGCGGTTTGGTGGTTGCGCCTAGGCATTGGCATCGAACGCATCAAGCCCGGTCATCCCCAGCAGAACGGCCGTCATGAACGCATGCACCTCACTTTGAAGAAAGAAGCCACCAAGCCAGCGGCAGCCAATTTTCTGCAACAGCAGGCTAGCTTCGACAAGTTCATCGAGGTCTTCAACAACGAGCGTCCTCACGAGGCCCTGGACATGAAGTGCCCGGCGGAGGTCTACCAACCTTCCCAGCGCGGGTACACCGGACTGCCGGACATCGACTATCCACTCCACGATAAAACCATCGTGGTCACGCGTTGCGGCCGCATCTGTCTGGGCAAGAAAAAAATCAATTTCAGCACGGTCTTCGCCGGCCAAGCCGTGGGCATCAAAGAAGTCCACGACGACATTTGGCTGGTGAGCTTTATGGATTATGATCTGGGA